>CALWAS010000014.1 GCA_944375905.1 uncultured Bacilli bacterium | reverse complement strand
CATCGTCGGCGGGACAAGCCTCGTCGCCTTTGCCATCGGCTTCCTCGTCCGCAAGCTCTACAATGCCACCCTTCCGGTGGTCCAAATCCTGCTCGGCCTTGTTGCCTTGGGGCTTGGGATCGTCGTTCTCGTCTACATGGGCGATGCCAATAACTTCGTTCGAGTCGTCCTCATCATCGTCGGCATCCTTCTTGCTCTCATCGGAATAGCCTTGCTTGTTCGGACAATCGTCCTCGCCAAGGAGCGAATCGCCGCAAAGAAGGCAGCGAAAGCGGCAACCGCGGAGACGGAAAGCGCAGAAGAACCCGCCGCTTCCGACGTCGTCGACGAGAAGCACGATGCCATAGACGTCGAGGCAAAGGAGAAAGAACCCATCGACGGCCCGAAGGCCATCGACCACGACGAAAAGGACCAATAGGAACCAAAACAAGAAAAACCCCCTGCAGAATGAAGTGAGCCCCTCCTGTTGGTTTGTCCAACATTTGGGGCTCACTTCAGAACAGGGGTTTCTTTTTTTGTTCTTCGGCTTAAGCCACGACTTTCGTATAGACCTTGTCGTAGCCGCGGAATTTCAACGTGTAGACATCCGCTCCCTGCTCGTTTTTCGAGAGGGTTATTTCCCCGGTGATTTCGCCCAGTCCCCGGATTTCGACCTCGACCATGGCTCCGATGATCGTGCCTTCGTTGGATAGCACGGTCATCTCGAATTCCTGGCCTTGGATTTCGCGTTCCAAGGTAACGGCTAGCATCCCGTTGCGACCCTGCTCGATTTCGAATTCCTCTTCCTTGATAGTCCTTCCGCCCTCGACGAGCTTGTACTCATACTCGTTTTCGAGGAATTCCATTTCCTGCGAGATGTCGACGTAGTTAAGGCTATCGACGGAAATCCGGAGCTCGAGTTCGGTTTCTTCCTCGCGTCCCTCGATCTCGACGGTCCTTTTTCCGGAGAGGGTATATTCGACCCCGTCCTTGATCGCCAGTCCCTTGAGGGTCGTGATGGTCTCGACCTCGTCGCGACCTTCGTTATTGGTCCTCGTCGTCTCGTTGAAATAGAGGGAATAGGTTTCGCTATCTCCCTCGATTGAGGAAAGGGTGATGGTGTATAGCTTCGCATACCCCTCGCGGTCGGAGGCCGATTCCTGGATCGACTGGGGATTGAAATTTACGATGGAGGCGACGCCTTCGATTCCGGATAGTATTTCCTCGGCCGCTTCGTCGTAAATCGTCGGGCTGATGCTGGGGGAAGTCTTCCTTAGGCCCAGAGGGCTTGCCGAGCTGCCGCCAAGAAGGTTGATCGACATAATCGACTGGGCGAGGTAGGTCGTGTCGTCGTCTTGGACGCTGCCCGTACCCGGCACGGAGGTATCGATCGGGAGCGTCGTGTCCCCAACCGACTCCGAGGTCGTTCCGACGACCTTTCCTCCAGTGCAGGAGGCAAGGATGAGGCCCGCTCCGAGGGCAAGTAGAAGTCCGTTCTTTTTCATATTCAGTTTTCTTTACTCACTTTCCGGGGCTCGAGCCCCTTACGCCTACCAAACGGACAAGATGCCGTTTTTATTACAACGAAAATCACATTTTTTCGCCATCGATTAAATTCTTTTCAAAGAAAAGAAAAGCCGCCTATGAGGCGGCAGCCGCTTAAGCCGATTGTCTTCAGCGGCGATCGATGTTCGTAACGTAGCCGTCGCCAAACGTATAGGAATGGGAGCCTTCGCCCGTTTTCCTGACGTAGACTTCGGCCTCTATCTCGGCGCCGCCCATCTCCTCCTTTTCGTATTCGGCCCGGAAATGGTCGCCTAGCCCATCGCCATCGAGATGCTCGAACTCGCAGCTGCGCTTGAGTCCTTCCTCCTCGATTTCGATGCTGCTCTCGTTTTCCCGCCCCGCGATTTCGCGCTCGAACTCGACGCTGCGATAAGGTTTGCTTTCCCCGTCTTTTATAAACGAATAGGAATACTCGTTTTCCCCTTGTTCGATTTCCTGTTCGACCTTGATGGTTATTCCTTCGAGGTCGAGACGCATCTCAACTTCCTTTTCCGCTCCCTTTTCCTCGATTGCCCCCTCAAAGCGATAGACGCTAGAGCCATCGAAGGAAATGGTGCCTTCGAAGAGGGAAACGGCAGCGCTTATCTGGGTTTCCTGGTAGTCGATGAGATAGACGTCGCTCCCGTCTTCGACTCTGATCGACGTATCGTCGCTCACGAGATCAATGACGAAGGAATCGCTCCGGCTGAACTCTTCGACCATGTAAATGAAGGAATCGATGTCGGCGGCGATTTCGTTCTTTTGGGCGTCGCTTAGCGAGAAGTCGGCATTGTCTCCCCTATCGAAACGCGCATTCAGGCGGTTTCCTCTGGAGATAGGCGCGGCATCGCCAGAAAAGGAGGAAGCAAGCGAAAGCAGGGAAACGGCTTGTTTGGCGAAGGCATTGGCTTCCTCGCTCGAAAGGGTCGACGGCGTCGGCACCGATGTCGCGGGGATTTCCGTCGGCTGGCTTCCGGAAACGGAAACGGAGGGAACGTTCGCCGGCGGGATGAAAGAAAGGCCGACGAAAAGGCCGACGCAGGCAACCGAAGCGGCCGCTCCGAAAACGAGAATCCCGCGGTATGCCCTTCCCTTTCTTTTCCGAGTTTCGGGCTCGGGAACGGGAGAAGTCAGGGGGGAGTTGGCCTTGACCAAGCGAAAAGTATCCTCGAGGTCGTCTTCGATCTTCATCGAATTGGCGGCCTTGATGAGCGCTTCTTCCGCATCTTTTCTCTTCATTTGCCTTCCTCCTTTCCCCGCATCTTCTTTATTGCGCGGTTATAAGTGACAAGAACGGTCGATAGCTTTTTCCCGACAATCGGAGCAATCTCCCGGAACTTAAGCCCGTCTAGGACATGAAGGACGACGATTTCCCTTTCTCCCGGGGAAAGGGCTTGGAGGAGCCGCTTGACCTCGCCCGAATCGGAGAGTTCCTCTTTTCGGGATATTTCCTCCTCATTGCCTATTTCTTCCTCGAAGGAAGTCAGACGGTTTTTCTTTTCCAGCAAGTCATAGGCTAGGTTGCGGGCGATCGTGGCCAGGAGGGCATAGGGATTCGAACCGCTTCGGTAAGAGGAGAGGGACGAGATGAAACGTACGTAGGTGTCCTGGCTTACGTCCTTCGCGTCGAATTCCGAGCCAAGAAGCCCGTATGCAATGTAATAGACTTTGCGGTGCGTGGCCTCGTAAAAAAGAGGGAACGAGGCATACTCTCCCCGTCGGAATTCTTCGATGTAATCGTTTAGTTCCCGTTCCACGGTCCAATCCCATTCCTAGGCACCCTCCCATCTACCAAACGGCTGAGGGAGCCTTTTTATTACAACGACTTTAATAGTTTCTTAGTCTTTCTCGACGCCGATAAGCTTCGCAAATAGCGGCAAGCCCAGGATGTAATCGCAGAAAACGTGCCATTCCTGGAGCTTGTGGTCCTTTCGCTGAAAGTACATCGTCTTCAACTGCTGATAGTTGGTAACCATGGTCGCCCCAAGGCAAAAGCCCGACGGCAACGAGGCGACGATCACGCGCCAAGCGGCTTTCTTTTCATCCTTTTTTTCCTCGTCGATGGCGTTGTAGGCCGCGATGAGCTCCTTGATGCGGGAGATGACAAAAGGATCGGTATCGGGCACGCATTGCTCCGAGACGTCGAATTTGAGGAGGCAGTGCATCGTCGACTGGCTAGAAACGAATTCGAACCAATGGTAACGCTGGGCCTCCTTCCACCAGAAAAGGGGAGCGACGACGTCCATTTGGACGGTGATGCCCTTGAGGAAGTTGTCATGCCCTTCCCCTCCGCGGGTCGAGCCGAGCCTCTCGGCCCTCATAACGTCCTTGTCGGTGACGTCGGAGGTATCGATTTTCGTGCGCATCGGATTCCCGGAGGCCTTGATGGCCCGCTCGAGCCCGTAAACCGAGGCATTGCCAACGTAGTAATTCATTTGTTTCTCCTTGAATAGGCTTCGTATACGTTTTCCATGAGGGCCAGGCGCGTAAGAAGCCCGACGCCGCCCGGAACCGGCGATTGATAGGCCACATCCCTACCCGGAAGAATGTCCCCATGGAGCTTTCCGTCTTCGCCCCTGTTGATTCCGACATCGATGAGATAGGCGCTTTTCTTGAAATCGAAGCGGCCGTCGAGATAGCCTAGGCGGCCAATGGCCGAAACGACGAGATCGGCATGGGCCAAATAGAACCTCTTGTCGTCCTCGCTCGTCTTCGAATGGAGAACGGTAACGTTCATGTCCTTGGAAAGGAGTATCCTGGCCATCGGCTTGCCGACGATGTTGCTCCGCCCGAGGACGGTCGCGTTTTTTCCCCTGAAATCAAAGCCGGCTGCGGCTAGGTAATCGACGATGCCCTTGGGCGTGCACGGCCAATACGGAGAGTCGAAAATGAAGCCGTCTACGTCTTTTTCGAGCGGAATCGATTTGCTGATCCGGCTCTCGTCAATCGTCTTGGGGAGCGGAAGCTGAACGATGATTCCGTCGATGCCCTCGTCGATGGCGTCCTTTTCGACGGCCGCGAGCAATTCACCCTCGCTCGTCGTTTCGTCGAACCAGCGATGAATGGCCAGGAAGCCGATTTCGGCGGCATCCTTGATCTTGCCCTTGATGTAGGCGTCGCTTCCGGCGTCGTGCCCGACTTGGAAGATCGAAAGCGTCGGTTTCCTAAGACATGGCGAAGCAAGGGCAGAGAGCTCTTTCTTTCGCCTGGCGGCATATTCCTTCATCGTTTCCATGACAAAGAGAATAGCACCCCCCGGGGGACAAAAAAATGGGCCGGAGCCCATATGATCGTCGTTTGTTTCCTTCCTAGAAGGAAGCGGTCAGCAACCTGATCGCAGCAGCAGCCGCTTCAGAGGAGGACGAACTCTCGGCCGCGCTTTGGGAAGCGGCAACCGAATTGAGCACCATGATGAGGAGGGCCATGAAGAGGAAGACGACCGCGAAGCCAAACGTGAGCCAGGAGATGATCTTCTCGGAACCGCGCTCCTTCGTCTTGGCGAAGACGTTGAGGCCGCCGCCGGTGATGGCACCGGAAGCGCCTTCGCTCTTACCGCCTTGAAGAAGGCTGAGCACGATGACCACGAGAGCCACGATGACGAATATGTAGTCGTACCACTGAAGCATACTTACTTAAAAATCTCGCGCCTTGAAGCGCCTTGTAATCTTAGATTAAAGGCTCGTGCTTATCAACGGCCTTTTTGGATCGGCCCAAGAAGTTCCTCCAAGGAGGAAATGACGCCATCGGGGCATTCCTTTCCCCGGCGTGAGCGGTCGATCAGGATTCCGTCGATTCCGGCCGCCTTGGCCGCTACCATGTCCTGCTCGGAATCGCCGATGTAAACGGCGTCTTCCTTCTTGATGTCGGGATAAAGGGCGAGGCCGGCAAGAAGGGGGTCAGGATACGGCTTGGGGCGACGCTCGGCCACGGCGCCGACGACACCGTCGAAAAGCCCCTCGATGCCCTGGGATTGAAGGATGAGGCGAATGTGCTTTTCCGTGTTGCCGGAAACGACCGAAAGCTTTTTTCCAGCTTTGTGAAGAGAAGAAACGACCGCCTTGCTTTCCGGGAAGAAATCGATAGCCGCCAGGTTCTCGGGATAATCGAGGGCATCGTTGATCTTGAGGGCGAACCTAATGTACTCGTCCTTGTCTATGATGCCGGCTTGTCTCGCCGTTTCCGAAAGCGACATATGCATATAGACATAGGCCATTTCATCCGCAAAAGTCCGCCCGATTTCTTCAAAACCGGCCCGGTAGACCGAAACTAGCGAGCGGGCGGAATCGGCAAGGGTGCCGTCGAAGTCGAATAGATAAAGACGATATTCCTTCATAAGCTTCCTTTCAGCTCCAAGATGGCATCGCGGATTTCGGCAGCCCGCTCGAAATCGTAATTCTTAGCGGCTTCCTTCATCTCGCGCTCCATTTTCTTGACGTATTTCTCAATTTCGCTTCGCGAGGCTTTCGTCGATATCTTGGCGATGATCTCGACATCGGATTCGTCGTTGGTAAGGGGCGGGCGTATTTCCTTCACGATGGTCGTCGGCACGATGCCGTTTTCCTCGTTATAGGCTTCCTGGATGGACCGGCGGCGGTTCGTTTCAGCGATGGCCTCTTTCATGGAATCGGTCATCTCGTCTCCGTACATGATGACTTCTCCGTGGGCGTTGCGGGCCGCCCGCCCGATGATCTGGATGAGCGAGGTGGTCGAGCGAAGGAACCCTTCCTTGTCGGCGTCGAGAATCGCTATTAGGGAGACCTCTGGTATATCGAGACCTTCCCTGAGGAGGTTGATGCCGACAAGGACATCGAATTTCCCTTTGCGAAGTTGATAGATGATCGACGTTCTTTCAAGCGTCTTCGTCTCGTTGTGGAGGTAGGTGACCTTGATTCCCCTGCCCTTGAGGAAGTTGGTAAGATCTTCGGCCATCCTGATGGTCAGGGTAACGACCATGACCCGTTCGTTTTTCGCAATGCGTTCCTTTATCTCGCGGAGGAGATCGTCGATCTGGCCCATCGTCGGCCGAACGCTGATCTTCGGGTCGAGCAGGCCAGTCGGACGGATGATCTGTTCGACCACTTCGCCCCCGGCCTTTTCGACTTCGTAGTCGCCCGGGGTCGCCGAAGTGCAAACGACGTGCTCTGGATAAAGCGACTCGAACTCGTCGAAATTAAGGGGCCTGTTATCGAGGGCCGAGGGCAGGCGGAAACCGTACTCGACGAGAGTGGTCTTCCTGCTGCGGTCGCCGTTGTACATTCCCCTGACCTGCGGGAAAGTCACGTGGCTTTCGTCGACGAGAAGGAGATAGTCCTTCGGGAAATAGTCCATGAGAGTCCATGGCCTCTGGCCGGGAAGACGGCCGTCGATGTGACGGGAATAATTCTCGATGCCGGGGCAGATGCCGAATTCCTTGAGGCTTTCGACGTCCTGCTTCGTCCTCATTTCGAGCCGCTCGGCCTCAAGGAGCTTCCCTTCGCTTCGGAAATAGGCAAGGCGGTCCTTGAGCTCCTCCTCGATCCCGTCGCAGGCCCTCAAGATCCTCGCTCTCGTCGAGGCGTGGTCGTAAGCCGGGTATATCGGGCATGTCTTCATCGACTTCAGGACGGTTCCGTTGAGGCGGTCGATTTCCCTTATTGATTCGATTTCGTCGCCAAACGTCGATATCCTGATGAAATAATCCCTCGAAACCATGGGAGCGATGTCGATGACGTCGCCGCGCACGCGGAAAGAACCCGGGGGGAGATCTCCGTTGTCGCGGGAGAACTGCGACTCGACAAGCCGCGAAAAAAGCCGCTTCCGGTCCAATGTCTCGCCAACCCTGATTTCGAAGACGAGGCCCCGGTATTCCTCCGGATCGCTAAGCCCGTAAATGGCCGCCACGGAAGCGACGACGATGGTGTCGTTTCTTTCGAGGATCGAATTCACGGCCGAAGTCCGAAGCATCTCGATGTCTTCGTTCATGACCGCGTTCTTCTCGATGTAGGTATCGGATTTGGGGATATAGGCCTCCGGCTGATAAAAGTCGAAGTTCGAAACGAAGTACTCGACCCTGTTTTCCGGGAAAAGCTCCTTGAACTCGCCGTATAGCTGAGACGCCAAGGTCTTGTTATGAACCAAAACGAGCGTCGGCTTGTTGAGCCTCTCGACGATGTTGGCGTCCGTGAAGGTCTTGCCCGTCCCGGTCGCCCCGAGTATGACTTGAAACTTCTTCCCTTTGCCAAAGCCGTCCATCACCTTGGCGATGGCTTGCGGCTGGTCCCCGGTCGGCTTATAGGGGGAAACGAGCTTGAATGTTCCCGGAAGGCGGGGTGCTTCCATCCCTAGCCTTTCCTTCCTTCCCTCGAGAGCATCTCGAGATAGGCATACATGAAGCGGTCGACGTTGCCGTCCATCACTCCGTTCACGTCGCTTGTCTCTTCACCGGTCCTGTTGTCCTTAACGAGCGTATACGGGCAGAAGACGTAGCTCCTGATTTGGCTGCCCCACTCGATGTTCTTCTGCTCGCCGACGATCGATTTGAGTTCCTTTTCCCTCGCCTCGAGCTTAAGGGCCATTAGACGGTCGGTAAGCATCTGCATGCACGTTGCCTTGTTCATGAGCTGGGACCGCTCGATTTCGCACTGAACGACGATGCCGGTAGGGATGTGGGTAATGCGCACGGCCGACGACACTTTGTTGACGTTTTGCCCGCCGGCACCGCCCGAACGGAAAGTATCGACCCGGAGATCCTTTGGATCGATCACTACATCCGACACTTCCCCGAATTCGGGAATGACATTAACCGAAGCGAAGGAGGTATGCCTCCTCGCGTTGGCATCGAAAGGCGAAATGCGAACGAGACGATGCACGCCCTTTTCGCTCTTCAATAGCCCATAGGCGTTGTGGCCCTCGATCTTGACGGTTGCCGACTTCAGCCCGGCCTCATCGCCGGCTTCTATGGCCAGGGGAATGACTTTGAAATGGTGCTTCTCGCCCCACCGCTGATACATGCGCAAAAGCATGTCGGCCCAGTCTTGGGCCTCGGTGCCGCCGGCTCCGGGGTGGATTTCGAGCGTGGCGTTGCGGCTATCGTACTCGCCGGCGAAAAGCAGGATGTTCCTGAGCTCCTTAATTTCCTTGCCGAGGGTGTCCGAGAGTTCGCTCATGAGCTCCTGCATCTCGGGATCGGAAGCCTCGTCAGAGGAGAGGATGCCGGCGAAATCGGCATAATCGCCCTGAATTTTCTTCAAGGAGGAAACCTTGCCCTTGGCGTCATTCAATTCGTCGACGACGGCGACGGCCTTCTTTCGGTCGTCCCAAAAACCAGGGGCGTTTTCCTCGCGTTCCAGTTCGGCGATTCTTTCCTCTAGCTTTCCGAGGTCAAAGAGAATCACCGAGCTGCGAAACCAAAAGCCCGATTTTCTGGGCTTCTTGGCGTAACTCGACTAGCTCTTTCATCTATTCCTTCCTGACTTCCTATTGTTTTTGGCCGTTTCCGTCAGCCGCTGCGGGAGCCGCCTTGGCCTCAGGAGCCTTCTCCCTGGACTCGACTTCGGTCGGGGCCGGAGCTGGCTTTGCTTCCTCTGGCTTTTGGGGTTCAGGGCGTCTGACGAGGCGAACGTTGAGCAGGTTTAAACTCGTGTCGACGGCAATTCGCTCATTCATCTCCTTGAAGAGGTCATAGCCTTCGTTTACGTAATCCTGTAGCGGGTTGGTCTGGGCATAGCTGCGAAGCCCGATGCCTTCGCGGAGGTGGGCCATGGTGTCGATGTGGGTTTGCCAGTTCTTGTCGATGACGCGGAGCGAAAGCTGGCGTTCTACCATGTCGGCGTCCTTGGCCGGCCACTGCTTGCGCTTATCGAGGTAAGCGCTATAAAGCATGTCGCCAAGGTCTTCCCCGGCTTCCTCGTAAGGGGCGCCGTCGTAGGCCTGGACGTAAATGCTTCCCTCCGGGAGGAAGCGAGGCTCGACGAGGGCCTTCAGCTTCGTCCCGACGACAACTTCGTCATTGGCATCCTTGTCGACCGATTTCTTGGCAAGCTCCTGGCCGGTCGTCTTGAAGAAATCGTGGATGAGGTCGACGATGTCGTCGGCCATGAGGATCGAGTCGCGCTTTTTGTAGACGATATCGCGTTGCTTGGCGAGGACGTCGTCGTAATCCTTTAGGTTCTTGCGGATGTCGAAGTTCTTGCCCTCGATCTGCTTCTGGGCATTGGTTACGGCATTGGTGAGCATCTTGTTTTCGTAGCTGTCGTCCTTCAGGTTCTCGGCGAAAAGCTTGCGGATGTTCTCCGGGGCGAACCGGCGCATGAGTTCGTCGTCGAAGCTCACGAAGAAGCGGCTGTAGCCGGGGTCGCCCTGACGGCCGCTACGGCCGCGGAGCTGGTTGTCGATACGCCTCGATTCGTGGCGTTCGGTTCCGAAGACGCAGAGGCCGCCGAGCTCGGCAACGCCAGGAGCCAACTTGATGTCAGTACCACGGCCGGCCATGTTAGTAGCTAGCGTGACCGCGCCTTTCTCGCCGGCATGGGATATGATTTCGGCCTCGCGAGCCTGATTCTTGGCATTCAAAACCTCATGGGGAATCCCGGCCTGGTCGAGGAGATGGCTGATTTCGAGGTTGCTTTCCACGGAAACGGTGCCGATTAGGATCGGCTGCCCTTTCTCGTGGCGTTCCTTGACGGCCTTCACGAGAGCCTTCAGCTTGGCGTCGTGGGTGGCAAAGATAAGGTCCGTGTCGTCGATTCGCTGAACCGGGCGGTTCGTCGGGATGCAGACGACCTTCATGTTGTAAATGGTCTGGAATTCCTCTTCCTCGGTCTTGGCGGTACCGGTCATGCCGGACAGCTTTTTGTAAAGACGGAAGAAGTTCTGGTATGTAATGGTGGCGAGGACCACGGTCTCCTGCTTGATTTCCACGCCTTCTTTGGCTTGGATGGCTTGCTGCAGGCCGTCGTTGTACTCGCGGCCCGGCATGATGCGGCCGGTGAACTGGTCGATCAGCTGGATCTTATGTTCCTTGTCGACCATGTACTCGACGTCGCGGGCCATTATGTAGTTGGCCTTCAAGGCCTGATGGATCCGGTGGACGAGATCGCTGTTCTCCGGATCGTAAAGAGAATGGATGCCGAACATCTTCTCGGCCTTGTCGTTTCCGGAATCGGTAAGGGAGCAGGTCTTGTCCTTGACGTCGATAGTGAAGTCGACGTCCTTTCTGAGGCGCTTGACGAAGCGGTCGGCGACTTGGTACTGGCTCGCCGGGGCCCTTGAGCCGCCGGAGATGATAAGAGGCGTCCGCGATTCGTCGATGAGAATCGAGTCGGCTTCGTCGACGACGGTGAAATTGAGGCCCCGGAGGACACGTCCCGCAAGCGAAGGAGCCATGTTGTCGCGAAGGTAGTCGAAGCCGAGCTCGCTATTGGTCGTATAGGTGATGTCGCAAGCGTAGGCCTCCCGTTTCTCGGCCGTCGTTTTCGAAGCGAGGTTAACGCCGACGGTGAGCCCGAGGAAACGATAAATCTGTCCCATCCATTCGGCGTCACGGGAAGCAAGGTACTCGTTGACTGTAACGACATGCACGCCCTTGCCTTCGAGAGCGTTGAGGTAAACGGCCATGGTTGCGGTCAAGGTCTTGCCTTCGCCAGTCTTCATTTCGGCAACGTCGCCGTTATTGAGGACCAAAGCCCCGACGATTTGCACCTTGAACGGCTTTTGGCGAAGGACGCGCCACGCGGCTTCCCTAGCCACGGCGAAAGCTTCGTACTTAATCGATTCGAGCGTTTCGCCTTTTTTTAGCCTCTCTTGGAACTCATGGGTCTTTGCGACGAGTTCTTCGTCGCTCTTCTTTCCCATTTCCTCGTCATAGGACATGACGCGGTCGGCTTCGCGCATGTAGCGGTTCAGCTCACGCTTTTCCAGCTGGAAGATTTTTTCAATGAAATTGCCCACTTAACTACCTCGATAAAAAACCGCGTTAGATAATACCATCATGCGCGCACGATGCCAACCGAACGCTTATGGCGAAAAAGGCCGATGAATGCTATTTTCCCGGTCCTTTTGAACCATGGAAAGAAAGAAAAACGAGACTTCCTTGGCCCCCGCTTCCTCGATTAGGGCCCGGCAGGCCCTGGCCGTCGAGCCGGTCGTGATCACGTCATCGACGAACAAGACCTTCCTCCCCTTAAGCCCGGAGGCATCGACCAGGGCTAGCCTTTCGGCGACCTTCAAGCGCTCCTCCCGGCTGCTGCCGGCTTGCTTGAAGCGCGTCGTCTTGGCGATGGCCTTCGACATCGGAAGGCCGAGTTCCTTGAATATTTCATGGACATGGTTAAAGCCGCGCTTAATGTCGTCTTCTTCGTTGCTGGGGGCCGGAACCAAAACGTACGACGAGAAGAAAAATCGAAGGAAAATACGCGTTTTGCATAGGAAAACGGGCGCTAAGGCTAAATCGTAGCACCCCTTGAAGCGATAGAGGAGGTTGCGGAAAGCCTCGCTATAGGGATAGAGAGAGTAAGCTTTTTTGCCATCGAGGCGAAAAGCGCTGAACCGCGGCTTGAGGCTTCTATAACAAGAGGGGCACAGAATCGGCGGAAGGAAGAGATCGCTCCAGCTGGCCTCAGTAAACTCGTTAAGGCAATTTAAGCAAAAACTCATTGCTTTTCTTTATCTCCTTGATCGCTTCGACCATCGATTTGGTCGCCTTTTCCGCGACGAAGATGACCTCTCCGCCCGGGAACTTCTTCTTTCTTCCAGCCCTACCGGCAATCTGGACGAGAGCGGCCTTGTCGTAAATCCGCTCGTGGTCGCTATCGACGACGATGACTTGCAAGTTCGCGACGGTCACTCCCCGTTCGAGGACCGATGTCGTGACGAGATATGACAAGCGACCGCTTTTGAAAAGAGATATCTTCTTTTCCCTAAGCGGATCTTCGCTATGGACGAAGGACCCGTTCGGAACGAAAAAGCGCAGCTGTCCGTATAGCCTTTCGGCCCCAGCCTTGGATGAAACGAAGACAAGGCACGGCTTTCCTTCTTTCTGGAAGGCCCTGAGCTTGGGGACAAGGTAGGCCGAAACAAGAGCCGATGGAAAATAGACCACCTCGGGAACCGGCATCGGGTGGCGATGGAACCTTGTCCGGAGTTCCAGGACCTCCCTGTTTCCCATGGAAAATTCTTTGATTAGTTCATCGGAAGGGGTTGCCGTCAGCAAGACGATTCTCCCGCGGGCGCTTTTTTCGAAGAAGGAATGAAGCGTCTGGTTTCCCCTAAAAGGGAAAGCATCGATCTCGTCCATGACGAGAAGGTCGAAATAACGCTCGTAGCGGAAGAGCTGATGGGTAGTAAGAACGACGATGTCGCCAGTCAGTTTTTCATGGTGCCCGCCATAGACGGCAATGCATTCGTTGTTCGGAAATGCCTCCTTTATCCGCGAGAAGAGCTCGATCACGACATCGCGGCGCGGGAGGGCGAAGCCAACCTGTCCTCCCCTCGAAAGGGCGGAGGCTATGACCCCATAGGACAGTTCCGTCTTCCCAGCCCCGCAAACGGCATGGACCAGTGTGTCTTTTCCGACTACGAAATTCGAAATCAGGCGATTTGAAATCCTTTTCTGCTCGCTTGAAAGCGAATAGGAAAGATCCAAGCGGGGCTCGGCCGGCGGAACTTCCCTAGGCGGGGCGGGGTCGCCGGAAAAGGGAAGGCATTTCCGACAATAGGGCTTCCCGTTTCTCACGCCAAAAGAACGCGGATCGTCATTTCCGCAGCGCGGGCAAAGAAAAGGGGCTACCACGCCCCTATATACTCACCAAAGGAAAGAAAGCGACGAAATATCAGGAAATATCATCGAGCTCCTTGACCCGGCGCTCATGTCTTCCGCCTGCAAACGGCGTCGATAGGAAAATGTCGAGCCGCCTAACGCAATCCGATTCGTCCATTTCCCGCTCGCCAAAGGCAATGACATTGGCGTTGTTGTGTTCTCTCATGAGCCTTGCCACGTCATCGTTATAGGCGATTCCGCAACGGATTCCGCCGACCTTGTTGGCGGCAATCGAAATCCCGATGGCCGACCCGCAGCAAACAACGCCATAGGAAGCTTCCCCGCCGCTCACCGCGCGTCCGACTTTTTCCCCGTAAATGGGGTAATCGACCGATATGTCGCCGTTGTCGGTTCCGCAATCGACCACTTCGTATCCCTTGGCCAAAAGATGGTTCTTGAGCAACTCTTTGAGCCTGAACCCAGCGTGGTCGCTTCCGATGGCAATTTTCATCCGAGTTTCCTCCACTCTTCGTTAACCGTCTCGAGGCTGACCGCCCCTTGGCGAACGAGTCTTGGCTCGTCGCCGGTGATGTCGATGATCGTCGTCGCCAGCTTGGAAGAGCATTCGCCGTGCACAAAGGCCGCGACTCCTTCCGGGAAATACGCCTTGGCCTCCTCCAAGCTCAGAGCCGATGGCTTGCCGGCGATGTTCGCGCTAGTCACGAGGCACGGCTTTCCGCAGCTCATAATGACGCCGGCTGCCGTTTCGCTAGCGGGGACCCTGATTCCGATGACGCCGGTTCCGAGATCGCAAGAGTGCGGGATCGGGAGTCTGGCCTTGGCCAAAAAGGTGACCTGTCCAGGCAAGAAAGCTTCCATTAGAGCGATGCGTCTCGGGTCCGCCACAATGAAGCGCTCGGCTTGGGAAACGGACTCAAACATCATAGAAAACGGCTTATCTGGCGATCTTTTCTTAATTTTTACGAGGTTTTTGTAGGCGATTTCGCTATCAAAGACCACTCCAATTCCATAAACGGTCTCTGTCGGGAAAACGGCAATCTTGCCGTCGCGCATGGCTTTGCCGGCCAAGTTGATTTCTTCTTGCAAAAGCATGTGCTTAGTCTACATCCACCAATAGGAACCTGGTGAATCCGTTGCTGTCCTCGATGAACTCATAGGAATAATTGCGGAGGTTGTCCGACATGAGCTTCCCCAGGTAGCCGACGAGCTCGGGGGATATCTCGAAGAAGAGGACGATCGGCCCTTTTCTCACGCTATCGAGGTTCTCGATTATCGATTTGTAGACATTGCTGTCCTCATGAAAAAACAAAGAGGAATCCGGCTCGAAGTTCCTAACGGATGGCTGGACATACTCCCCTTCGGTAATGTAAGGAGGATTTGAAATTATCACGTCGAGCTTTCGCCCGCTTCTGACGTAAGGCTCGAGCGAGTCCCCTTCTAGAAGAGTGATTTGCTCATTAGCATCGGCGAAGTTTTCCCTTGCGACCTCAAGAGCCCCCCGCGAAATGTCCGAGGCATAGACGAGGAAATTCGGAAAGCTGTCCTTGACCGCCATCGCTATGCATCCGGATCCGGTCCCGATGTCGGCAACGGCCAGCATGTTCTTCGGGTTGAAATAGTCGGCTATTCTCTCGCTGAAGATGGCCACTAGCTCTTCGGTTTCGATTCTTGGTATAAGCACCCGCGGATCGACTTTCAGGGTCCGCGTAAGAAAGGAGGCCCTTCCCGTTATGTATTCGACCGGCTCTCCCGCAAGTAGGCGTTCCATCGCTTTTTCGAGGGCTGCCTCGTCTTTGACCGGGCGGTCTTTCTCCGTAATGACGTCAAGCTGGGAAACAAGTCCCTCGAAATGGACGAAAATGAGCCTCACGTCCTGGGAGAAGATTCCTTTTTCCTTGGCCGCCAAAGCGTATTTGTGGTAAGCCTCGCCGATTGTCATTTCATTTCGAGGAGCTTTTGCTCCTGATCAAAGTGGATTAGGGCGTCGATGATCGGCTCGAGCTCCCCTTCCATCACCCGATCGAGGGTGTTCACGGTAAAGCCGATTCGATGGTCGGTAACCCGGTTCTGGGGATAGTTGTAGGTCCTGATCTTCTCCGACCGCTCCCCGGTCCCGACCTTGAGCTTTCGCTCGCTCGAACGGGCTTCGTCGATTTTCGATTGGTAATAATCATGGACTTTGGCCCTGATCATCTGCATGCAGATTTCCTTGTTCTGGAGCTGGGCCTTCTCGGTCTGGCAGGAAACGACGATGCCAGTCGGGATGTGGGTAATGCGGACGGCCGATTCGGTCTTGTTGACGTTCTGCCCGCCGGCGCCTTGGGAACGGTAGGTATCTATTTTGAGGTCGCTTGGCGCGATCTTGACATCGACTTCCTCGGCCTCCGGCATCACGAGAACCGTCGCCGTCGAGGTGTGGATGCGGCCCGAAGCCTCGGTCTTCGGCACGCGTTGGACGCGATGGGCACCGCTTTCGAACTTCAATTTGGAGTAGACGTTTTCTCCCTTGATCATGAACGACACATAGGAATAGCCGCCCGCAGCCCCCTCTTCGCTATCGATGTATTTGACTTTCCAGCCCTGGCTTTCCGCGTAACGGACGTACATCCTTTCGAGATCGCCGGCGAAAAGGTTGGCCTCGTCGCCTCCGACCGCGCCTCTGATTTCGACGATGATGTTCTTCTTGTCGTTCGGATCCTCAGGAATGAGTTCCGTTTCGAAGCTTTTCTCCATCCTATCCATTTCGGAGACAATGCGCTTCCTCTCTTCCTTCATGAGCTCGGCCAGTTCCGGGTCGCTCGATTCGTCGATGTCCTTGAGGTCGCTTTCGAGTTTCAAATACTCGGCGTACTCCTCGTTCGTCTTCTCGAGGCTCGCCCTTTCCTTCGAAAGCTCGGTTAGCCGCTTGATGTCGTTTCCGATGTCGACATCCGAAAGCTCGTCCTCGATTTCCTTGAATCTCTTCTTTACCGCCTCAAGGCGGTTCCTCATCGTTTCTTCCATCATAAAGCCCGGGCATTATAACACCCGCGCCCCTTCCTTTATGGAAGGAGGTGGCCATGGCGGATATAATCCTAACGAATGTCCTACAAAGCCCTTTATCTAAAGTACAGACCCCAGACTTTCGGGGAAGTGGCTGGCCAAAAGCCAGTCGTCGGCACCCTCCAAAACGCCCTTCGAAGCGGAAAGATCGCCCATGCCTATCTCTTCGCCGGCCCGCGAGGAACCGGAAAAACTTCGATGGCCCGCCTTTTTGCCAAGGCCCTCGACTGCGAAGAAGGAATCGGATGCCAATGCAACAAGTGCTCGAACTGCACCTCGATTTCCGAAGGCTCGCACCCTGACGTGATAGAAATCGACGCGGCCTCCAATAACGGCGTCGACCAAGTTCGGGAGCTGATAGACAAAATCAAGTACGCACCGATCAAAGGAAGGTACAAGGTCTACATCATCGACGAAGTCCACATGATGTCCACCGGCGCTTTCAACGCCCTATTGAAGACTCTTGAGGAGCCGCCGGCCAACGTGGTGTTCATCCTTTGCACCACCGAGCCGCATAAGGTTCTTCCAACCATCCTGAGCCGTTGCCAACGCTTCGATTTCGCCAAGTTGACCGACGAGGAAATCGAATCGAAGCTCGTCGAGGTGCTCAAAAAGGAAGGGGTTACCTACTCCCAAGAAGCAATCGGCGCGATAACCTCACTAGCCGATGGTGGCATGCGCGACGCCTACTCTATCCTCGATCAAACGCTAGCCTATAGCGGCACGACCCTTTCCGAGGATGACGTCCTCACCATATACGGCCTTGCCTCCAAAGAAGAGAAAGTCGATCTCATTGAATCCCTCCTTGCCAACGATTTGCCAAGGGTCATGGGAAAAATCGATGCCTACGCCTTGAAGGGAATCGATTTCCGCCGCCTGACGAGCGACCTAATCGCCATCTTCCGCGACGTTCTCGTCTATGAGAAAAGCCACGAGGCGTCTTTGCTTAGAATGCTCGATGAAAGCGAAGCTTTGTCCTTGGCTGGAAAAATCGACGTTACCCATCTTCTCAAGGCAATAGACGAATTGCTCGCCGCTCAGAATTCCTACAAATTCATCACGGATGTGCGGTCCCTTTTCGAGCTTACGCTTCTTAAGCTCGCGGCAATCGACGACACATACATGTTGCTTGGAGCCGAGATCCCGAGCCCGTCCACCGCTCAAAAGGTCACTGCTAAGAAAATAGAGAAGGCGGAGACCGCTCAAGCCGAAAAGGAAGCTGCTCCGCTCGAGGCGCCGGCCAAGACGGAACCGCAACCGAAAAAGGAAGAGAAGTCCATTTCCGAGCCGCCCCCATTCCTCTTCGAGCCTGACGAGGAAGAAGAAAAACCCGAGCCGGTGCCCGAGCCCAAAAAGGAACCCAAGGTCGAGGCCAAGCCGCTTCCCAAAATAGACCCGAGCAAGATCCCGCACCCACATCTTGCCCTTACTGGCGAATCCTACCTTCTTAGCGACGACGATCTCATAGCCATCATCGTGAATGGCAACAAACGCGAGCGAAAGGATCTCTGCGACGTCTGGAGAAGGCTCGATTCGATACGGGACGATCCCGATCTATCCGGGATGGCCGACCTGCTCATCCAGGCGAATCCGTTCTGCCTTTCCTCGGAGGCCCTCATTCTGACCTACGACTTCGAGCGGCTAAAGGACAAAGCCAACCTGAAGGCCAACCAAAAGGGAATCGAGGAAGTCGTTCAGGTGCTGCTCGGACGCAAGGTCTTCGTCTATTCGCTCGGCCCGAACGACCGGAGCAACATCATGAAGGTCTACTATTCGCGCCTCCGCTCGCAGACCCTGCCCGCCAAAGGCGAAGCTAAGCCAAACATACCCACCGTGGAATGAAGGAGAAAGAAAAATGAATCAAATGCAGCAGATGCTCATGCAAGCCCAACGCATGCAACGCGAGCTTCAGAGAGCCCATGAAGAGCTGAACAACAAAGAGTTCACCATCTCGAAAGCGGGGATGGTGACCGTCACGATGAAAGGCGACCGTTCCATCGTGAAAATCGATATCGACAAGGATGCGATCGATCCCGACAACAAGGACATGCTCGAGGAAACGATCGCCATGGCCATCAACGACGGCCTTGAGCAAATCAAGGCCGAAGGCGAAGCCATCGACGAGCGCATAACCGGTCAAAAAGGAGCCCTTCCCTTCTAATGAAAGGGCTGCCCAGCTTGGAAAATCTTTCCCTTTCTTTTTCGAAACTCCCGGGCGTCGGGGCCAAAACCGCCGAGCGGATGGCCTATGCCGTCTTGAGAATGGAAAGGGAGGACCGCGAGGAATTCGCGAAATCCATCGCCGAGGTCGGCGAGAAGATTTCGAAGTGCCCGACTTGCGGCCTTTACGAAGAGAATGGCGAGTGTCCCTCGTGCGATGACGAAACGCGAGAGCGTTCGCTCCTATGCGTGGTAAGCGAGGACCGCGACGCGAGAAGCATCGAGAAGGCCGGTGGCTACCATGGCCTTTACCATGTTCTCGGCGGGCTCATTTCCCCGAGCAAGGGCCTATTGCCCGAAGGGCTTAGCATCGACTCGCTCGTGAATAGGGTCAAAGCCGGGGGGTTCGAGGAAGTCATATTGGCGCTCAGCCCGACCCTCGAAGGGGAAACGACTTCGCTCTACATCTCGAAACTGCTTGCATCGACCGGCGTCAAGGTAACGCGGCTCGGCTATGGGCTTCCCATGGGCGCCTCGCTGGATTACGCGGATGGCCTTACGATCGAGAAGGCATTCGAAGGAAGAAGGAAAATCTGATGTTCATAACTTTCGAAGGCGGGGAAGGATCGGGAAAGAGCACGGTCATAAGGGAAATTGCCCGGCGCATCGAGGAAAGAGGACGGGAAGTCGTTTTGACCCGCGAACCGGGAGGAACCCCGATCAGCGAGGAGATCAGGAACGTCATCCTCGACAAGCGGAACACGGACATGGACCCGAGGACCGAAGCCTTGCTTTACGCCGCGAGTCGGCGCCAGCACGTCGTTCAGAAAATCATCCCTGCCTTGAAGGAAGGGAAAGTCGTCATATCCGACCGCTACCTCGATTCCTCGCTCGCCTATCAGGGAAACGCCCGCGGACTCGGGATGGCTTCCGTCTTCAACATGAATCTTTTCGCGACTGAGGGCCTCGAGCCCGACCTAACCCTCTTTTTCGACCTTGAACCCGAAACCGGGATCGAGCGCATCGAGGCAAATCCCGATAGGGAGGTCAACCGCCTCGACCTCGAAAAGCTTTCCTTCCATCGAAAGGTAAGGGAAGGCTTCGAGAAACTGCTAAAGGAAAACCCCCACCGCATGGTTCGCATCGATGCTTCGAGGCATCTCGACGAAGTCATTGAGGATGTCTGGGGACACGTGGAGAAGCGTTTGAACTGGCGATGAGATTCATCGATTATCTTTCGAAGAACGAGCCGATTGCCCTGAAAGTCCTTTCCGGGGCCTTTTCCGGCGGAAGGGTCCCCCACGCCTTCCTCTTGGCCGGGGAACCGGGACTTCCGCTCAAGGAAGCCGCCTACTTCATCGCCGAGAGCCTCGTTTGCGAGCATCCATCTCCCCTCGCCGACGAGTCGTGCCGCAACTGCGAAAGGATAAGGAAGGGCAACTATGCCGATTTCCTTTTTCTCGACGGTTCCGTTTCAAGCATCAAGAAAGAAGACGTGCAAGCCGTCCTCGGCGATTTCTCCCGCACTCCAGTCGAGGCCCGCGGCGTGATGGTCTACGTCATACATCTCGTCGAGAACATGACGCCCGAGGCAGTCAATAGTCTCCTTAAGTTCCTCGAGGAACCGCCGAGCGGGTGCTACGCGATCCTTACGAGCGAAAACGTCGGACGCGTCCTTCCGACCATCGTCTCGAGAAGCGAAACCATCCGTTTCATCAAGGCCCCCTACGAGGAAGTCGTCCACGAAGCGGTTAGCCTCGGAGTCGAAGCGAAGGACGCCTGCCTGCTTGCCCTCTCCATCAATAGCGGCGAACTAGTCAAAGAGGAAGCCGAAAGCGAGGCTTGGCCCGAACGCAAGAAGCTTTACGAAGAGGCGATGGGCGATTTTGCCAGGGAAAAAGACGAGGGGCTTTACCGCTTTGAGAAAATCGTCGTCCCGGCCTTCGCGAAGAAAGAAGACGCGCGCGCCCTGCTCCTCGTTCTCTCCTCGCTATTGAGGGATGCCCTGCTAGCGAAGGAGGGCGTCGCGCCCCGCCTTAGCGCCTATGCTACAATGATCGACGCGATCGGAAGGGAGAGAAATCATCTTTCCGCTTCCCTTCAGAAAGCCTTGGAAGCCCGGAGCGAACTAGATCTGAACATGGCCCCGGCCCTTGTCCTTTCTTGCCTTGCCCGCGCCGTTTACGAGGATTGATCCATGCTTGATGCCCTTACCCATTACGTAGCCGTTCTCCTTCCCGGAACGAACAAGAAGTACTTCTTCTCGACCTCAATGGCCGATTTGAAGCCCGGAGACGACGTCATCGTGGAAACGAGCGAAGGCCGGGGAATGGCGAAAGTCGCTTCTTTGCCGGTTAAGCTCGCATCCTACTCGAGCGAGATTCCCCTAAAGCCGATCATAAGGCGGCCGACGGAAGACGATTACGAAGCCGAGAAGCTCAATCGCGACGGCGAAAAGGCCGCCCTCTACGTAGCCGAAAAACACATCAAGGAGCTTGGCCTTCCCATGCGGCCGATGAGTGCTCATTTCGATCTCGATGGCGGAAAATGCACCATCAATTTCGCCAGCGAAACCCGCGTCGATTTCCGGGAATTGGTCAAAGTGCTGGCCAAAGAACTAGATTGTCGAATCGAGTTGCACCAAGTCGCGAGTCGCGATCGGGCCAAGATGATCGGCGGCGTTGGCGTTTGCGGCCTTCCCCTTTGCTGCTCGACTTTCTTGCAGCAGTTCGGGGGAATCGGGCTCGCCCTCGCGAAGAATCAGATGCTAACCATCAACATCCCCAAACTTTCCGGGCATTGCGGCAAATTGATTTGCTGCTTGGCCTATGAGGACGGGCTCTACACCGAAGCCAAAAAGGATTTCCCGCGCATAGGAACCATGGTGAGCATTGACGGGACTTCCTACAAAGTCGACGGCTTCAACGTCCTTTCGCGCACTGTGAAGCTGGTTTGCCCAACGGAAATCAAGAACGTCAGCCTCGAAGAATACGAAAAGATTTCCCGAAGCGCCATCCGCGGCTACGAAAGAAAAGCCGAGGCCAAGCCCGCCTCCGGCGGTTCGGCCGGGCCGAGGGCAACCAACGGGTCCCGTGCCCACGATTCGCCAGAACGCCCCGCCCAAAAGGAAAATCAGGCGAGGCGCCCATCGAAGGGAAACGCCCGCTTCTCGCGCGAGGCAAAAGAAGGGAAGGGCCGTGCTTAAGCGCCTGCCGTCGTTCTCGGGGAAGCCGCTTCTCTATCTCGTGGTGACTCCCCTCGGCAATCTTTCCGACATCCCCGAGAGGACGAGGGAGGTGCTTTCCTCGTCGACGGCCATATATTCGGAAGACACGAGAAACGCGGCCAAGCTCCTCTCCCACCTCTCGATCAAGGGGAAGAAACTATATTCGATCAGAAGCCAGAACGAGCGGGAAGAAGCGCCGAAAGCCATCGCGAGGCTCCTTCAGGAAGGCGGAGTCATCTCCTATATGTCCGATGCCGGTCATCCCTGCCTTAGCGATCCGGGTCTCGCCCTCGTAAGAGAAGCCATCGTGAACGACGTCGCGGTAAGCATCGTCCCGGCCACTTCGGCAGCCCTATCGGCCTATTGCCTTTCCGGGATTGAGAGTCCCCGCTTCTATTTCCAGGGTTTCCTCCCGCTCAAGGGAAAGGAAAGGGCATCATCGATTGCCGCCATGAAGGACCGTAAAGAGGCGACAATCGTCTACGAAGCCGCCAACCGCGTTCTGAAAACGATGCAAGACATTGCCGAGCAAGTAGGACCCGATAGGGAAATATCCCTGAGCCGGGAAATAAGCAAGCTTCACGAAGAGACGATCCACGGGACCGTCGGGGATTTCCTTCTCCTCGAGGAAGGGGAAATCCGCGGGGAGATAGCCTTCGTCGTAGCCGGAAACCCAAATGATGGCAAGAAACGCGAAATCGACCTCGACGCCTTCATGAGGGACAACCTCGAACTCGGAAAGGCCGCCGTCAAGAAAGCCGTAGATGAACTCGGCGTCGCCAGGAAAGAAGCCTACTCAGCCTATCTCAGGGCCCGGGAAAACTAGCCTCCCCTTTTTCAAGCGGAGGCTTGTCCTTCCCGTCCTTTTTTAATTTTTCGATAGGATAGATACGTTTTGCCGAGGAAAACGGCGACGAGCGAGAAGAAGCCAACGCTGTAGAAAACGCTCGCGAGTTCGAGATAGGGCGTTTGATAGGAAATGACGACGTGCCAGTTGCCTTTCGGAACGAAGTATCCGAGGAAGCCGCCGTTCACGTTGAACGTCTCGGCTTCGAGCGTCTCTTCCTCGCCTTGGAGATAAACGTGCCAGCCGGCATCGTAAGCAAGGACGGTGTTCATGATTCCGTCCCGATCGGCCTCAAGGTCGCCGTCGAAACGATCGGTCGTGTACACGACGTTCTCAAGCTTCGAGGTTCCGGCAAGGCCGAGCATGCTTTCGACGTCGCTTCTTTCGAGCATGTAGGCGTAGAAGGTCGAGGAGAGGAGATACTTGGCCCGCTCGGAAGGCTTGCCAAGGAAGACGATGGCCCGGACCTTGCCTTCCGGATAGAAGCCGAAGAGCGAGCCGTTCGAGTTGACTTTCATCGAATTGTAGTCGGCAATGGTCTTGTACTCGTAGGAAAGGAGATCGTAAGCCTTAACGAGATTCCCGTCCTCGTCATAGCGGTCGCCGATCATATAGACGCGGACGTTTCCCATGCCCGATGCGGCCGACTCGTTGATGTAGAGGGCGAAATAGGCGCCGAGCTTGTCATCGTTAAAGAACTCCCCGCTTCTTGGAGTGAGTACGATTTTTTCGTAGTCGCTCTGAACTTGCTCGTTGAGGTTATATGAACGCTTCTCCGAAACGAGAACCGACTCGTATTCCGGGTTCAGGAAATCGCTCGGGCCATAGCTCTTGCCGTCGACTGTTCCGTAATAGGAATATCCGCCAACCGTCTTGTAAACGGTCTTCTGAAGGCCGGTATACGAAAAGGCCTTGCCGAGCCGGCCCATGACCGTATCGTCGTAGGAAGGCGCGCTTTCGAAAGCGAGTCCCAGCTTTTCGGCCCGTTCGACGTCTTCGTCTTTTATGATGGAACCGGTGAGGTAGACTTCCTCGTTCCGCATGATTTCCTCATTGGTGCTATTGCCGGAGCCGTAGCTCGAATGGTAGAAATCGCAGTTGTGAATCGAGGTCCCGCTCGTGCCGGGATTGGCGTTTTCCTTGTAGAGGGCACCGCTCATCCACGATAGGTATAGATCGTCGGAGAGGCCGCTTTCGTAAATCTGATAGGCGTCGTCTTCATAGACGAGGGAGGAATCGAACGGAATGTTGGGGGCGGCAAAATCGTATCCGCCGCCGTAGCCTTCCGACTTGACGGCGTAGTAGCGAAGCCCGAAGGCCGTGTCGAGGCCGATTCGCTTGTTGTTGTAGAAGGCGCTCCAGCCGCCCGTATCGAGGCGCGAATAGGAATTGAGCGCCGCCGTCTCATAGTTGAAAAGGGAGTCGAAATGGCTCGTGCCGTTGACCCCGAAGGCAATCTGGGAGTTCTTGTCGGGAAGCCCCTCGATGTTGACGCGGTAATAGTACCCGTCGCCGATCTCGTCGAGCTTTTCCATCCGCTCGGTCATGGCATTGGCAAATGCGGCACCGCCATTGTAATTGCGCTCGTAAGACCACGAAGACCCGTAAATGAAAGAGCAGTTGCCGGAAACGATCGTTTCCACGGCGATCATCCCCATGAGGGCCTTGCTTAGCCACTTGCGGTTTCTAAATAGCAAGAAGAGGACGCTGCCCGTCCCGTAAAGGAAGAACTGGTAGTAAACCATCCAGGAAAGGCTATGGATGATGCCATCCCTTTCCCCGTATCCTGGGTATGCATATCGATAGACCCAATAGGTCACTTTCTCTCCTTCCGGAATCTCGAAGTACATTCCGTTGAAATAGAGCGCGTAAAGGCACCACACGAGGACTGAAAGGGCCAGAGTAACGACGCATCCCGTCGCGACGACCCAATGCGGCTCTTCCCTTATCCGATCCAACTCTCGAGCCCCGTAGTAGATGATTATCGGCACGAGGGCGATGTACCAGCGGCCGTAGCCGTCCCCGGCGAAAGCATAGAAGGCATAGTAGGCAAAGTTGGTGAAGACGAGGTAGGAGAAAAGGGCGAAGAGCAGCAATTCGCCTATTTTCTTTCGCCTGATCGCCGAAACGAGGGCAATGAAGAAAAGGATGACGATCGGGGTATAGGAGAAAAGGGAAGCCGTCCAGGCATCGTAGCTTTGCCCATTCGTCGGGCGAGCAAGCGGAAGCCAAAGGTAGTTGCATGTCGGGAAAAGGAAGGAAGTTATGCCCTGCATTTCCCTGATGGGATGGTTCCCGACCATTTGGAACATCGACGCAAAGAAAGATCCGACGTCGAAATTCTTGATCGATGAAAGAAGCTCATCGAGGTAGAGGGCCCCGATAGAGGTGGTCCTTCCCGATAGAACGCTTTCCCTTAGCGAGGGAAAAAGAACCCAGCTTCCGAGCATGATGCCGGCGGCAAAGCCGAGGACGCCAAGACCGATCGTCGAGAAATGCTCGGAGAGGCGGTCCCGATCATTGAAAGTCATGAAGAAGCGTACCATCGCGTAAAAAGCGCCGAAGATGCAAATGACGACAAGGAAGAAGAAGCTGGTCATTCCCATGAGGAAAAGGGAGATGGCCAAAAGATAGGGCCTTCTTTCCTTGAGTACCTTCTCGATGCCTAGAAGCACGAGGGGAATGAGAACGGCAGCCGACACGGTCGATGGGAAACCGACCATGAAATTGATGTAGCCGTTGAAGGCGAAGGCGAGCCCGGCAACCCTAGAGGAAGCCTCTTTCATCCCGAGATAGCGGCAATACCATCTCATCGATAGTCCGCCGACCACGCCCTTGGCCACCGTGAGAATGGCAAACATCTGGGGAATCCAACTTCGAGGCGTCACGATGTAGGCGAAAAGAAGGAACGGGTCGAAAAGGCCATAATAGGCGTTTGCCCCGATTTGATCGACGCCAATGTAGGTGTTGGTCGAATAAAGCTCGAAATAGCCGGTCTTGAAGAAATTCTGCCAGGTGTCATGAAAGCCATACGCCATGGTTACGAACTGGCTCGAGTAATCCCAGCCATAAAGCTGCGTAAACGAATTGTAGACAAGGGAGTAGGCCATCCAAAGGAATCCGATGAGGGCCAATCCGATGGCAAAGTAGAATGTCGATCTCGGATCGAAAAGATAAGGGCATTTCGCCCGCAAAAACGCCTTGAAAGATCTCTTTTGCGAAGATAGCTCGCTAAGCTTTACCGTTTCTTCATTTTCCATTTTGCGCCTCGTTTGCTCCCTCTTCTCCGCTGAGCCCCAACGCGTCTTCGATCGGCATCGAGAAAATGATTCCCTGGCCCTTGGTCGATATCCCGGCATCCCGATATATCGCTTCCATCACCGCGTTTTTGATCTCTTCTTTGACGAGGACGATGACCATTTCCTTTTCCGGGGTAATCGCGATGCCGAAGAAGCGCTCCATTTCCTTGTTGCCGGTTCCGTGGGCCGTAAGGATCGTGCCGCCTCGGGCCCCGGCCTTCTTGGCCGCTTCCATCACGATGTCGGTATACCCGTCGTTGACAATGGCGCACACGCAGACGTGTCCGCTTCCCGTTTTTTCCTTTTCCATGACTTCATCCTCCCTTTTCGCAGTGAGATAACGCATGTCGGAAACGAAGCGATAGGCGCTTACGCCGACGAAGCTGTCGATTCGTGTCGCGAAGGCGATTCCCTTGGCATAGTTGGAAACCGCAAATCGCTTCGCGAGCATTTCCTTGAGCTTTTTATAATCGGCTTCTTTCATCGGGGCAAAGAAAGCCCGCTTGTCTTGGTTGCCGAAGCCGAAGACCTCATAGAAATCGCTCGAGGCCGTTCCCTTGCCATGCATCGATGCGAAGAGACTTGCCCCCGATTGAAGAATCATCTTGCCGATGCTCGAGGCCTGCCCGTCGTTAACTATTACCGCCACGAAAAGAAGGGGAGCCAAGGCGTGGGATTCCCCGAAGGCGTTTGCCCTTTCCTCTTTCTTTTCCTTTTTCTTTGCCATATGCATTACCTTGCCAGCTCGATGATCTGGCAGTCGTCGGCCTCGATGAAGCGCTCGCGGACCTTTCTATCGATGGCCCGGCGCTTGAGAACAGCGTAGAGCCCCATGAGCTGAATGACAATGAGCGGCATCATTGCGATCATCGCGACGCATCCAAAGGCATTTTCGAACACCTTGTCGGTCCCGCTCGTCCCTACCGTGAAGCCGATGACGAACGGCATGACGAAAGTCGAGGCCATCGGTCCCGAGGCAACGCCGCCCGAATCGAAGGCCATGGACGTGTAGATGCGCGGCACGACGAAGGCAAGGGCCAAAGCCACGATGTAGCCCGGAATCGTGTAATAGAGAATCGAGAAGCCAAGGTAGGCCCTCAAGGCTGCCAAGGCAACGCCACCGCCGATGGCCAGCGCCATGATGACAAGGACTTTGTACGATTTGATCGTGCCTTCCGAAACGTATTCGATTTGATGGACGAGGACATGGACGGCCGGTTCCGCAAAGACCCCGAAGAGTCCGAAAAGGCCGCCGAGCAGGATGGCGAGCCAGACGAGATCGCCGTTTGAACCAAGCGAGCTCCCGATCATCTGGGCAATCGGGAGGAAGGAAAGCTCAACGGTCGTCATGAAGATGACCAATCCAATATAGGCATAAAGAAGGCCGATAAGGATTTTGGCCACGCGTTTGGCCGAAAGCTTCGTGAAAAGGAAGTTGTAAACCAGGAAGAAGGCGGCAACAGGAACGATGGCCAGCGCTACGGACCCGAGCTGCGAAAGGAAGTCGGCGACCAAGTGGCCCTGGAGCTCGTTCCAGCAAGAGGCGAAATCGGGAGAAAGAATGTAGGTAGCCGGCTCGAAGACATAGACCATCGCCGATGTATCGGTGAAAAGCGAAAGCACCATTACCGTGATTATCGGGCCAACCGATGCGAGGGCCGTGAGGCCGAAGGAATCCTCGCTCGACTTTCCGCCATGGCTGCGGCTATTCGCGAGGCCGGCCCCGAAGGCAAGTATGAAGGGCACGGTTACCGGACCGGTCGTGACGCCTCCCGAATCGAAGGCAATCGGCAGGAACTTAGGGTCCACGATGCCAGCGAGGGCGAAGACCAAGCCATAGAAAGCCAGGAACATGACATTGAGCGGCTTCTGGAAGATGATGCGAAGGACGCCGACGACAAGGAAAAGCCCTACCCCAAGTCCAATCATCGAGATGAGGGTCGCCTCGTCGAAGCCGATTTGGGAGGCCATGACCGAGAGATCGGGTTCGGCTACCGTGATGAGGAAGCCAAGCACGAAAGTCATCACCACGATGATCCAAAGCTTCTTCTGCTTGAAAAGGGTCTCGCCGATGACGGAACCGATCTTCGACATCGAGCGCTCGCATCCGATTTGGAAAAGAGTCAGGCCGAGCCCGATGAAAAAGGCCGAAACGAGGAAAACGACGAAGGCCGGAAGATGGAAGGAGGGAACGATTCCCGTGAGGTAAACGATGGTCACGACAAGGAGAATCGGGACAACCGAAAGAAAGGATTCGCCGACCTTCGAAAGCCAGGAAAAATCGAGGTTGGAAAGGAAGCTTTTCCTATTTTTCCTCGCGGCGGTCGCTGACATGGCTCTCTTCCTTCTTCCTTGCTTTGAAGAACATCGACTTGAATGCCGTGGGCATGGGGGACTTCAACTCGATGCTCCGTCCATCGATCGGCGAGACGATCATAAGCTCGTAAGCATGCAGGCCAAGCCTTTTGAGGGGATTGGCCGGTTCGCCGTATTTATCGTCCCCCACTATGTAGTGCCCGATGTGGCCGAGCTGGACGCGTATCTGGTTTTTGCGTCCGGTTTTGATGTCCACGTCGAGGAGGGAATAGCCTCCCTTTTCGGCGATGACTTTATAGGAAGTGACGGCAAGCTTCCCGCTTTTTCCATGGGCGACCCGCATGAGATTCGTCTTGTCTTCGAATAGGTAGTTCCTGAGGGTGTCCTCTTTCTTTTCCATCTCCCCTTCGACGATGGCGTAATATCCGCGCTTGGTGACGACGTCGTTCCAATGCTTCTGAAGCTTTTCCTGGGTCGCGCGGTCCTTGGCAAATAGCAGCACTCCAGAAGTGTCCTCGTCAAGCCGGTGGACGACGAAAAGCCGCTTTGATCGGTCCTTCATCGAAACATAATCGCTCATCATCCGATAAGCGGTTGCCTTCTTTTCCTTGTCGGAGGCCACCGAAAGAAGCCCGCTCGGCTTGTCGATCGCGAGAAGATGATCGTCCTCGTAGATGATCGGGAGATCGCGCCGCTTTTTCTTGCGGATTGGCTCCCAGGCAATCGTAACCTCGTCTTCCGGATACAGTTCGGCCGAAAAGAGGGAAATCGGCGCGCCGCCGACGGCAACCTGATGGTTGGCGATGATGCGTCGGCAGTTCCGCTCGCTTTGCTTTGGCAGCTTTTCCATGACGAAAGCGAGCAAAGTCGTTTCCTTTTTCACGACGAAGGTCTTGTCTTCTCCTCGGCGTTCGCGGTGTCTGAAAGTGGGGTTACGCATGACCCCTAGATTTTAGCGGTTCTTGTCATGGACAAGAAGGAAAGAATGGATCGCATTTCCCTTTTTGCATCCGCATGGCCAAGGGAATAGATTTCGGAAAGAACCTCCGGCTCGCGTTCGGTCGCCTTTATGTTAATGTCCTTTGATGGATAAATCGCCAGCAAATCCCCTTTGTCGTTCATCGAATCCAGTTCATCGAACAAGGGGTTGTAAACCTTTTCCGGATGGCGGACGAGATCCTCGATGAGCGGGAATTGCTCAAACACCTTCCGAAAGAGGGGATTGGGGTGATCGACCCGCGCCTTCTTTCGATAGCCCCTCGCCTGGGTGGAAATCACGATGAGGGGGCCTTCCTTCATCCGAAGAGCCTCATGAAGGGCAATCGGGGCGACGATCCCCCCGTCGAGATAATGCTTCCCGCGGGCCTTGACCGGAACGCTTAAAAGGGGAAGCGAGCAAGAAGCGGCCAGCCCCGTGAAGAAATCGGATTCGCCTTTTTCAAATAGCGTCGAAGTGCAGCTCTCAAGCTCGGTCGCCACCGCATAAAAGCGGATTGGGGCGCTCAAAAGTTTTTCCTTGTCGTATGGAAGGAAGGAGGGAACCTCATCGAATAGGTAGTCGAAATCGAAGAAGCTGCCCTTCCTTACAAGATTCACG
Source organism: uncultured Bacilli bacterium (assembly GCA_944375905.1). Classification (GTDB taxonomy): domain Bacteria; phylum Bacillota_I; class Bacilli_A; order RFN20; family CAG-826; genus UBA4951. Next base: position 12,899 of record CALWAS010000014.1, on the reverse strand, counting down.
GGCGACATGAAGCGGCGGTCGCTAGCCATTAGGAGGACCGTCTTTTTGGCTCGCAGGTAATCGCCCGAGAGGAAGTTGGCAAGCATGAGCGATCCGGCCGAAGTCCCGAAGGCAAGACTTGGCTCCAATCCTTCTTCCATGAAGGCATCGAGAACCCCTGCCGCGTAGATGCCGCGCATCGATCCGCCCTGGACGACCAGGGTAAAAGGACGCTTTTTCATAATTCCCCTAGGAAATAGCTGCTTACGACATCGCGGAGCCGGTTGACGCTGTCGCGTCCCACTTCCTCGTAGATGTAGGTTGCCTTCTCATAGACATAGGAAATGACAACGACTAAGTATTTTTCGCCTTTTACCCAATTGCTGTCCTCGTAGTAAGTCGCGTTGTTGCGCGAAACATAGGACATGTCGCTGCCGTCGACATAGGCGAATATGTGATCGTTGTCGAAGGGGAAGGAAGCGTAAACATCGCCATAGGTAATGGTCCCGTCGACGATGTCCTGGCGGGCGCACCCCGTGTTTACAATCGACATGGCGATTTCCGGATACCAGGAATCCCTCTTGTAGAATCTGTAAAGACTTTCCGTCGCGATGGAAACGAGTTCGCGCGTCGAGATCGTTTCTTCCGCATAGCCGACTTCTTCATTGAGGACCGCTTCGAATTCGCCTTCGTAATAGGAAAGGAGGGCGGCGGCTTTCGTCTCATCGGCTAGCTCGCTGCCTTCCGCGAATCCGTAATCGCGCTCCTTGCCATCGAAAACCCAATTGCCGTTCTCGTCCCTAACGAAGCGGACGGAGCGGATGTCCGAGCCGTTGGCCCAGCATTTCACATGCGGAATTCCATAGTTATCGAGAAAATAGTCGCTTACGTGGTCGTGTCCGAGGAAAACGGCATCGATGTCGTGGCAGTACCTTGTATCGAGATCGCCATTATGGAGGGAGGCAACGACGATATCGCATCCTTCTTCGTAACGGAGACGCTTCGCCTCGAGGTCGATGAGCGATGAATAATCGGCAAAATAATAGCCTCCGAGGCTCGAGGCCAAAATCGAACCCTCGAGACGGCCGATGCCGCCGACGATGCCAATTCTCACGCCGCCGCGGGTTACGACCTTGCTTGGGCTCATGAAGGGAGGCATTTCGCCCTCATCGTCGCGGACGTTGATCCCGAGAAACGGGAAATGGGCGATTTCGCTATTGGTGGCGATTCTTTCGCTTCCCCAGTCGAACTCGTGGTTGCCAACGGCCATCGCGTCAAAGCCAACGAGGTTCATCCACCGTATCATTGCCTCTCCATAGGTCAGGTTGCTGATCGCGCTTCCCTGCCACATGTCGCCCGAGGAGAGGATGACCGTACCGTCGACATTTTTCGAATACGCGTCTTCGTAAACGGCCGAGAGCTTGGAAATCCCGAGTTGGTATTGTCCGTCTTCCCCGTTGTAGGTCATGCCGCCGTGGGTATCGTTGATCGTATAGATGTCGATCGCACCGATTTCGCGAGCCTCTCTATCCATGTCCTTTTCGCTATAAAGGCGTATGGCGTCGATCTCAAAGGAGCCGACGGCCGCGTAAAGGGAGAAATAACGGCATCCATCTTCGAAATCGAGTCTCATTCCCGATGCGAGGGGCTTGGCGCCAATCGCTCCATTGTCGATTGAAAAGTACGATCCCTTGGCAAGTAGGAACGACGTTTCGTCGCTCGAAGAGAAATCGACCTCGATCCCGGTAAAGGAAGAGTAGGCTTCTTCGTTGCTCATGAAAGCCCCGTCTAGAAGGAAGATTTTCCCGCCTTCGGCCGACGAAAGGCTTGAGTTGATGCCAAGCCCGCCGCCAATGGAAAAGGAAAGGCCGCCTTCCAACGCTACCGCGTCGCTTCCGTCGAGAACGACCTCGCTACCTATTTCCCCTTCGAAGACTTCCTCGCTCGTTTCCTCGTAACTCGACCAATCGCTTGAATCGAGAACAATCGAATTGGAGGACGAAGAGGACAGAGAAGAAGAGGAATCGCTGCTTATATTGCTAGGCGTGCACGAAAGCAGGACAAGGGCGGATAGTGAGAGCAAAAAGGGCAAATGTTTTTTCACCCTAAGATTTTAACCGATATAGCCTAGTCCTTCGAGAAGGATGAAAAGCCCGAGGAAAACAAGCACCGTGCCGCCCACGATTTCGGTGATCTGCACCTTGCCGCGGAATAGGCGGTTGAAGAACCTCCCCCCGTATAGCCCGAGCAGCGAAATGAGGAAGCTTACGATCGCGATGATGGCGAAACAGACATAGATTTGGTAATCGGCCGTCGCCTTGATGTTGGTTCTGATGGTCACCCCTACGGCCAAGGCGTCGATCGAATCGGCAACCCCCTGCAGGAGAATGGACGGATAGGTCAGCTCCCGGTGCGGCTTGTCCTCTTCTTTCTTGATCAACTCAACGACGCTTTCCCCAATCATCTTGAGGCCGATGGCCGAAAGAAGGGCGAACCCGATCCAATGGTCATAAAGGTCGATCCATTCGCTGAAGGCGATTCCGATAAGGAAGCCTACGAGCGGGAAGAGCCCTTGGAAAAGGCCGAATGTCCCGGCGGCGAAAAAGGACTTCTTTCTTCCCATGTCGGGATAGACAAGGCCGTCGCTTACGCTGAGGGCGAAGCAATCAAGAGAGAGGGCCAAGGCGAAAATAATGGAAAAACCTAGCCATTCCATTGACTTTGGCCTCTAAAATTGACCATGTGAAACGTTTCGACCCCCGTTATCTATTTCCGATTGTCATTGGGCTAACGGCCGTCGCCGTCCTTGTGTCCATCATCCTTCTCTCCTATTTCGGAGGATAGGTCCTTTTCGAGAATGCCGCGGTAAAGATCGGTGCGGCGGTCGCGGAAGACGCCCCATGAATAACGCTCTTCGGCGATCTTCCCAAAATCGAAATCGAAGATGGCGATTCCTTCCTCGCTTCTCGAAAGTGAGGAAACGATCTCGCCATGCTGATCGGCAATGAAGGAATAGCCTCCGAAGCTCATCGAGGAACTACCGGCCTTTTCAATGCCGATGCGGTTGGCCGCGACAATGGGAACCAAGTTGCTTGCGGCTTGGCCTGCCATGGCGTTGCGCCAATGGGGCATCGAGTCCTTGTCGAGAACGGGTTCACTTCCGATGGCCGTCGGGAAGAGGATGATCTCGGCTCCCTTGAGGGCGAGGATCCTGCTAGTCTCAGGGAACCATTGGTCCCAACAAATACCGCAGCCGATTCTTCCCACCGCCGTATCGAATGTCCTGAAACCAGTGTCGCCGGGGGTGAAATAGAACTTTTCCTCATAGCACTCCCCGGTCGGTATGTGGCTTTTCCGATAAAGACCGGTTTCCCTGCCGTCTGCGTCGATTACCACAAGCGAGTTGTAGAAGACATTCCCCGACCGCTCGAAAAAGGAAATCGGGAGGACGACCCCAAGGCGCTTGGCGAGCTCCCTGAATCGGGCAAGGGTCTTCGAAGAGGCCCTTTCCTCGGCCAACTTGAAGTTCTCATAGTCCTCGACCTGACAGAAATAATGGCCTTCGAAAAGCTCGGGGAGAAGAATCAATTTCGCCCCCATCGAAGCGGCTTTTTCGACAAAGGAAGCCGCTTTTGCGGTGGCTTCCTCATAAGATGACGGGACGGCATACTGCAAAGCGGCTACTTTCATTTCTTTTCCTCGATAGATGCGACGCCCATGGTAAGGCAATGGATGTTCCCGCCTCCGAGAAGAATCTCACGGGTCGGAATCTGAATGATTTCCTTCTCTGGGAAAACGCGCTTGAACTCCTCATGGGCCAAGCGGTCTTCCTTCACCCCGAATCCCGGGATGATGGCGTAGTCTTCGCCTTGGATGAAATTGACGTAGCTCGCGGCCAGCCTCCGCCCGCCTTCCCTTACGTCGAGGGTCGTTCTCTCCTTTTTGAGCCCGCGGGCTTCCGCCTCGCTCATCCTGAGGGCCGGAGACGGAGTGCGCAGGAAGTGGATCTTGAAGTTCCTCCCCTTCGCGTCGCGTTCGTTTTTCAAAATCGCAAGCGCATCGTGGGAATACTCATACTGGGGATCCTCGAGATCGTCGCTCCAAGCGAGGAAGACCTCGCCAGGACGGGCGAACGCCACCATGTTGTCGGCATGCTCGTTGGTCTCGTCCTGATAGATGCCATGAGGCAGCCAAATGACCTTTTCGACGTTGAAATATTCCATCAGGCGGTCTTCGATTTCGGCTTTTGAAAGCGTCGGGTTGCGCCCTTTCGAAAGAAGGCACGCCTCGGTCGTTATGAGCGTCCCCTCGCCATCGAGGACAACCGAGCCGCCTTCGAGGACGAAATCATTCAGGTAGTAGCTCCTTAACTTCATCCTCTTGGAGATGATTTCGGAAATCCGGTCGTCGTCGCGGTAGTTCTTGTAGAGCCCGTCGACGTCGCCTCCCCAAGCGTTGAAGCGGAAATCCAGCGTCCGCATTTTCTTTCCGTTGTTGAGGAAGAACGGGAAAATGTCACGGGCCCAGGAATCGTTGTAGCGGATGGATATCGTCTTGACGTTCTCAATTCCCTGAAAACGCGGAGCCAAGCGCTTGTAGTGGCTCGGATGGATACCCACCACGACCGGCTCGAAGCGCGCTATTTCCTCGACCAGGCGCTTAATCTCGTTAACGGCAGGCTCGGCGCCTTCGCGCCAAGTGTCGGCCCGGTAGGGGGCGAGCACGAAAACGCAATCGTGGCGCTTGCCCTCGAAAGGAAGGCGGTAGCCATCCTCTCGCGGGGTCGTGATCTTGCTTTCGAGATAATCGCCGAGCTTCTTCTCGTAAACGCGGAAACGCTTCCAGTTCCTCGTGTCCACGACCTCGAAGCCGTCCGTGTAGGACGACATCGTCTTGACGCCGCAGGCTTCATAGCCCTTGACGCGCCTGATTAGATCCTTGGTCCAGACTTCGCCCGGGCAAATGAGGGGGATTCCCGGCGGGTAGATCATGACCTGTTCCTTCGAGATTTCCCCGTCGAGCTCATCGAGGGGGAGTACCTTGCCCGGGGCATGGAAAGCCGTCCGTGGCCTGATAAGCATGAAAGGGAAGGAAAGGTCGATATTGGGATCGGCCTTCTTCATGTCCGGGCGGAAGTGCTCGGATCCGATTTCCCTCAGGGCGGCAATCAAACGGTCGACATGCTCTTTCTTGGTTCCGATGGCCAAAATGCCGAGCACCGCGTGGCTTTCGGCAAGCTCCATCTGGATTTCGTATTTCTCTCGGAGAATGCGGTAAAGGTCAAAACCGGAAATATCGAGCCTATCGAGGCCTATTACGAGTTTCGTGACATCGTAATCGTAGGCGCCATGACGGATGAAATGCTCGCGGGAAACGTCATAGAAGCCGTCGATCTTGGCGATTTCCGAACGGGCATAGTCGCTCAAGAGATAGACGTGCTCGATATCTTCCCTTCCCTTTTCGGAAGCCATGTAGCTCCTGGCCCCGTCGATGGAAGCCATGAGAATCGAGGAAGGCGACGTCGTCGTTAGGACGTTGAGCGATTTCTGGATGTCTTCGCGGGTAAAGAACCCATAGTGCATCAATAGAACGGAGCTTTGGGTAAGGGAGCCGGCCGTCTTGTGGAACGAGGCGCTCGAAAGGTCCGCCCCCGCATCCATGGCCGAGCAGAGGCCCCTCGACCCGTGAAAGTAATAATGAGCGCCATGGGCCTCATCGACGAGGACGGCCATGCCGCGGGCGTGGGCCAAGGAAACGAGTTCCTTCAAAGGGCCGACGGCCCCGAAATAAGTCGGGTTGATGACGAAAATGGCTTTGGCCGACGGATGCTGGCGCATGGCCTTTTCCCAATCCTTGAGCGAAGGCTGGTTGGCGATGTTGAGTTCGTCGTCGATCTCCGGCATCACGTAAACCGGTATGGCCCCGCACAAAATCAAAGAATTGATGACGGATTTGTGAACATTTCGAGGCAAGATTACCTTGTCGTTTGCCTTCAATGCCGCCAGGAACATAGCTAGGATCCCGCCGGTCGTCCCATTGACGAGGAAGAAAGCATCGTCGGCTCCGCAGGCATCGGCAAGCAGGCGTTCCGATTGAAGGATCACTCCGCGCGGCTGGGCTAGATTGTCCATGCCAAGAGGAGCGTTGACGTCGCACTCGTAAACGCGGTGGCCGATGACGTCCACCGCCTTCGTCGAAATGTTTCCAAGATGGTGCCCTGGAACGTCAAAAGGCGATTTAATTTCCTTTGACGCTTGATCGAGCGCGGTCAGGAACGGCGTTTCGCTTTGATCTAAATGGCTCATTGCCGGGTCATTTTACTCACGTATGCGCGCGGTTGGTAGAACTAATCGGCCAACCCGATTTGCTTTAGATGGCGATAGACGCCGCTCTCGGCGACCGGAGGGGCTATTTCGTCGGCTGCCGCCTTGACTTCGTCGCTGGCGTTTCCCATGGCAACAAAGCGGGCGGAAGAGGCCATCGGGATGTCCTGGACGCCGTCCCCGAAGGCAATCGCTTCTTCTTTTGAATAGCCGCAATAGTCGAGCACTGCCTTGATGCCGTCGCTTTTCTCGCGAAGGCAGCTCATCACGTCGACGCCGAACGGGGCGTATCTCTTGAAATGGAGATTCGGGAATTTCCTAGCGAAGAGAGCATCGTACTCCGGGCCGGCGAAAAGATTGAATCCGACGACATTCTGGGCGCGGGGCCTGCCTGCGCTCGAAAGACGCTTGGTTTCATGGAACTCTTTGTAGTACGAATTGGAAAAAGGCGTATCGATGCCGAAGAAATGGCACTCCCTCTCATAGACGATCTCGCAACCGATGCCAAGGAAGCGAATGAAGCGCAGAAACGAGACGGCACTTTCCTCATCGATGAGGAACTCCTTCACCGTCTTTCCGTCGACCACGGAGTAGGCGCCGGCCGACGATACATACCCTCGCCATTCGATCCCGAGGTCGAAGGCGCCTAACTCAGTGATGGAATCAAGGGGCCTCGCGGTCGCGAGGAAAGAATCGACTCCTTTCTTCTTAAGTTCCGCGATTGCCTTGATGGATGGCCAATCCCAGTCTTGTCTATCGTGGTCGAAGATGGTCCAATCGATGTCGAAAAAGGCAGCTTTGATGGGCATCAACGTCTCTCCTTGACCGATTGTTCGAACGAGTGCTCGAGGCGCTGCATGATTGCTTTCATTTTAGAAGGGTCGACCTTTGCCTTTTCTCGGTCGAAGGTAACAAGGCCGTTGACCTCTTCCTCAACGTCGCTTAGCTCCGTATAGACGAGGACCGACAGCCCTTCTTCCCTAACCAGGGGCTCGATTTCGCGAAGGTATAGTTTTTCGATGGCCTCGGAAAGCCGCTCGTCGTTTTTGAAGAAACGATAGCCAAAGCTCTTTTTTGAAAAGCAATGGCCTTTCTCGCGGCAGGAATAGCCGCCGAACTCGCTTAAGGCAAGGATGCGACGCCCGTCGTTCCTGATCCGCACCTTCCTAAAATAGACATGGTGGCTGGAAAAGTCGCCCGACCCCTTGTCATACCACCCCGAAGTGGCATCGATGAGCCGGGTCGGATCGAGGCTTTTCAAATAAGCGGCAAGCCGATCGCTGTCGAATTGGCCCCACCCCTCGTTGAATAGCGTCCAAACGAGAATGGAGGAAGACGGGAAAAGATAGGCAACCGTCGGCTCCATCGAGTTTTCGAAGAACGCCCGGCTTTCGGGGTTCTTCCTGCCCAAATGGGAATGGGTGAGATCATCGACGTCGAAGTTCAGGAAGGGGCGGAGCGCCATGTAGGCAAAAGAGTACTTCGAGCCGCCGTTGACGAAATCCTGGCCGACGTAGATTCCGATTTTGTCACAAAGATAGTAAAAGCGCCGGGGCTCGATTTTTATGTGTTTGCGAAGGTAGTTGTAGCCAAGGCTCTTCGCAAAGCGGATGTCGTCTTCCATCGCCTGATAGGATGGATAGGTAAGACCGCCTTCTTGGTTATAGCCCTGATCGAGAAGCCCGTTGAGAAAGATGGGGTTGCCGTTTAGCAAGATGCGTTCAAAGCGCCCGATTTTTCTTCGCTCGACCTTTCGGAAGGAATAGACGCCCCTGACTTCGTCTCTGCCCATCTTGGCCACGTAGCGATAGAGCGAAGGGTTTTCGGCCGACCATGGAAAGAAGTCGCCGGAATGATCGATCTCGGCCCGGAGCGAAGGGCCGATCGTCGCCTCGCCGACCTTGTGGTCCTTTATGTAGCATTCAAGGACAATCGGCGAAAAAACGCCTGCAATTTCGGCCTTGATTTGAAGCATTTTCCTATCAAAGTCCGGAAAGAGGAAAATGTTTTTTATATGCCCGGCGCGTGGAAAGGACTCGAAGTAAACCGGTCCGTAGATGCCGCTCGTGGCGGTATACCATATGCCGCCCGGCTTTAGCGATTGCTTTCCGCGCGGGTAGACTTCGCTCCTCGTATCATCGTGGACGATGAGCGAGAGCTCCATCGTCGGCTTGACCTCGCTAATCATCGCCTCGAAAGGAAGATAGCCGCCGGCATGGTGAGCCGCCTTCTTTCCGTCGATGAAAACGTCGGCCACTTGGTCCACGGCCGTGAAGACGATTCGCCCTGCCCTGCCTACGAACTCGGAAGGAAAATGGATCTCCTTCTTGTAAAAGAGCCAATCGTCGGGCATGACCTTGCGTCCGATTCCCGAAAGCCGAGATTCGACGGCAAAGGGAACCGTTATAGTTTCCTTGAGTTCCTTTGGAAAGGACGGATCCTTCCCCATTTGGAACGACCAATCGCCGTTGAGCGAGAAATACCCGGGCCGCTCGAAATAAGGATCCGGGTGCTCGGAAAGAGGGATTTCCGGAAGTTCAGGCTTTCGTTCTTTTCTTTCGCTATCCACGAAAATATTCTACCCATCGATAGGTATAAAATAAAAGCCATGGAAACCCAACTATTCATCGAATCATTTCTAGCCGAACACCACGTTGGCGCCTATCTATCGCTCGATTACGAAAACGCCAACCCGCTCCTCAAATCGTTTACCGCCGGGCTCATGCTCACGAGAAAGGTCGCCTTCCTCTTCAAGCCGAAGGGATCGACCATCATCGCCCAGACCTTGGACTATCCCTTCTTGAGAGCCGATCCGCGGCTTTCTTCCTTCAAGATCGTTTCCTATCCCGATTGGAAAGGCTACCTTTCCCTTCTTTCGAGTTCCCTTTCGGATGTGTCGACTGTCCTCATGGACGTTTCCGAAGCCGGACTTCTGCCGCGGGTATCGCTTGCCGACTACGGATCCGTCGACTTCGTCAAGGGACTAGGAAAGGAAATCGTTTCATCCGCCAATCTGCTCAACGCCCTCATCGCCACCATCGACGAAAGGGGGGAAGCCAGCCAAAAAAGGGCGGCCGAGAAACTGCTATCAATCAAAGACGAGGCCTTCATGAAAATTGCCGAATCGCTTGGAAACGGAAAAGAATGCGACGAATACGCCATCCAGTCGTTCATCGGCAAGCGCTTTGCCGAAGAGGGGCTCGTCTATGACGATCTCCCGATCGTCGCCGTCAACGCCAACGCTTCGAATCCGCATTACCAGCCGACCAAGGAACGCCACTCCCCGATAGTCGAAGGAGATCTCATACTCATCGACATGTGGGCCAAGGAAAAGAAGCCTGGATCCGTCTATGGCGACATAACGTGGATGGCTTACGCCGGCAAGGAAGTCCCGGATAAAATGAAGGTTCCCTTCGCCGTCCTCGTCGATGCCATCGACGGGGCGCTCGCCTTTCTCGAAACGGAGCTTCCAAGGCGCGAAGTCAAGGGCTATGAAGTAGATCGCCTGGTAAGGGAACGGATCGGGAAATCGGGCTTCCTCCCCTATTTCACCCACCGAACCGGCCATTCGATCAAAGACGATGCCTCGCCCCATGGCCCGGGCGTGAACATGGACGATTACGAATCGCACGACACGAGGGCCATCATCGACGGCAATTCCTTCTCTCTTGAGCCCGGCATCTACCTTCCCGAATTCGGGATGAGGAGCGAAACCGATGTCCTAATAAGAAACAGGAAGCCGATCGTCGTCGCCGGACGCCAACGCGAAATCGTTACCCTTCTCAAATAAAAGAAGGAAGCCTCAAAGTGAAGCGGACCCCATGTCAAGTAGTCGATAAGGGGAAAACAAAAAGGCTCACATCCACGTGAAGCGGACCCCATGTCAACTACTTGACTTGGGGTCCACTTCAGCTCATCGCTAGTTTTTATTTATTATTGTTAATTTCATTTACACGTAAATGTTAATTCTATTGACAGCAAAATCAGTCATGCAATAATGTATCCGCCATGAACGGAACGATGAGAGTGCTGGAACAAAACTACAGTAAGACCCCCTACTTCACGGTGGCGTCCCTGTCGAAGGATCCCTTCTTCTCCTCTTGGGGGAGCCCGAGGATCGTGATGTTTCTCACGCGCGAATGCAAAAAGAAAAACCCAATGATAGGGAGGATCGCCCAGGGATCCTACTGCTTCCTAAAGGAGATCAAGGGGACGGGGATCCGCTACGGCACCCCGACCTCGGAATACGTCAGGAGCCGTTACATCGGGACGGAGAAAAAGCCGATTGGTTACATCTCGGGGCTTTCCTTCCTAAACGGCTTGGGGCTATCCGACGACATCCCGGGAACGGTCGAAATCGTCAGCAGCATTGAAAAAAGCCGGGGAAGAATCATTGAAATTGGGTCGTCGCGCTACTACCTGCGGAAGCCTTACGTCAAAGTCACAAAAGAAAATGCCTTCGTTCTCCCCGTCGTCGACATGCTCGCTCGGTCCAAAATAAAAGAAATCATGGACGTGAAGCCTGCCATCGAGGCATGGTTTAAGAAAAACTCGGTCACTGAAACGCAGATAAGAAAAACATACGATTCGCTCCCGCGAGGGGTGAAGAGGAAAGTCGGATTGGAGGAACTGCTCTATGGAGCTATGGAAGGATAAGGAAATCTTCCGTGGCCTGGTCGTCAACGCCGCGAAACACTGCGGGGTGCCCGAGGCCGCTGTTGAGAAGGACCTCTACGTCATCGAGGCGTTGCGGAGGATCAAGGAGGAGAACCCGAGCATCATCTTCAAGGGAGGAACTTCCCTCTCGAAGGCCTACCAGACGATAAGCCGCTTCTCGGAAGACCTCGACCTGAGCGTGGTGTCGAAGGACATCAGTGACTCCTCTTTCACCCGCGACGATTACCGCTCCCTCCTATCCTTGCCGGTGAAGAGGGCGCTGAAGAAGATGGGGTTCGAAAAAGAGCCAGAGCTACGCGAAACCTCATCCCCAAAATACTACTGCTACAGCCAAAGCCTCGACGCTGTCCTCTTCAAAGACGGCCGCCTCAACCGGCAGATCAAGGTCGAGTCCACGTTGATTTCTAAACCCTTCCCGGTCGAGGAGAGGACCGTCGTCTCCTACATCGGGGAATACTTGCTCGACACTGGGTTCCAAGAGTTGGCGGAGCGATATGGGCTGCTCCCCTTCCCCGTCTTGACCCAAAACATAGAGCGGACCGCCGTCGACAAGATGTGCGCCCTTTGCGACTACTACCTCGAGAAGAAAGCCAGACGGAACTCAAGACACATCTACGATGTTTATCAGATATCGAAACAGGTTGATTACAACAACTCAGATTTCCGTGAACTCGCCAAGACCGTCTTTCAGGAACGGAAGAAGATGGACCGCGCCTATTCGGCGAACGACGGGGTCTCCATGAATGCCCTTTACCAGGCAATGCTGCACAACCACTTCTACGAGGACGATTACAATACCGTCACGCTCGGCATCGTCTTTGAAAAGGACCCACCATCCTATGAGGAGGCTTCCGGGATTCTCGAAAAAATCATCAATCTTGGTCTCTTCGAATAAGAAAAACGCAGCACTTCATGTACATCTTGAAGATGCAGTTTTGTTTTTCTCTTTAGCGAGCGCTAGCGAAAGCCACCCTCATACTCCTCAGTAACGGTCATATGACGTTCACCGGAATAAATCTTTGTTTTGCTGATAAGGCTACCCCGCACCTAGAATAAAGGACAATAACGCCATTGTATCGGAAGCGTAAATCCCGGTTATCGAGATCTTTTTGCCTTCCCATTTCTAGTTATGGCGAGAATCTGCCCAGAAGAATCCCATTCCAAAATCACATCAATCTTTGAAACCTGGATAGAGCAAAACGTTGCGATGGTCCGGAAACAAGGAATTCAACCGAAGCAGTAACGCAAAAGAGCGGAAAGCAACACTTTAGGAAGAATCTTTGGTTTTCGTTCAAGTTTGTCAGGGTTAAATAAAGGATGCTCGAAAGGAAATCCAACGCTAAGAAAATAGATGTGACAGCAGAAACACGGTATTTGGAATCGAATCTGGGCTCATGAGCGCGTAATGCAGGCCGACTGCGAAGTATCGTCCTGCTAACTAACCGAGCGCCTGCGTTATAGAACAATTGTCGAAATTTAATCCTGCTGTTTTCTGATGACGTCGCTTAGATCCATTGAAAACGAAAACCGCCATAGTAAACATAGGCAGCTCGGATGAAATCAAGATGGTGGGCCGAGGTGCACTGTGTATCGAAGAAGACATAATTCATTTATCTCCCTCCTCCGCTGCTTTGCATTTCGCTTCGATGGAAGGCAACATCCCTTCAAGGCGCTTAGCAAGGCGATAAACCGAATTGAGCTGATCGTCGGACAATCCGCTCATATCCTTCTTGTTGTGCGCAATGATGGTGTTGATGAACTTGTGGAAGTCTTTCGTCTCTGCATCGGACTTTGTTTTTTTCGAGCGTTCGCGAAGACCACTCATCATGACCTTGCCAATGACGTCTTTGATGTAATCGAGTTTGGTTGTGCGTTCTTTTTCATGGTCGACGACCTTTTGGAAATCCTCCGGTTTAAGAA
>CALWAS010000013.1 GCA_944375905.1 uncultured Bacilli bacterium | reverse complement strand
TGGGGTTGGCCCTCAGGGCCTCGGCCAGCTTGGGGTCGATGATGCCTTTTGCCATAAGGAAACCTCCGGTTGCTTCAGTGTAACCGGAGGCCTTTCTCTTTTAACCTTTTTCTTTTGGACTCCGATTAACGGGGTCCAGTTTAGGCCCGTCATCTTTTTCGTCCCGATTTACTTCGGATAGCGTTCGCGGTTTAAGCGATAGGAAGTATGGAGGATTTCCTCCGCCTTCTCCGAGCCATAGCTCCCGAGATAGTCATCGTAAAGCCTGATGACGTCCGGGTTGTTGTGGGATTGGCGGATCGCCTTCCGTTCATCGATCGAATAGAGGATGGCCGCCCGCTTTTCCCGGTAGGTGTCGAGAATGTCGGGAGATTCGCGGTCGAGGAGCGATGGCTTGACGAACGGCTGTCCGCCACCGTTGATGCATCCGCCCGGGCAGCCCATGATCTCGATGAAGGCATAGGGCGAAGTCCCGGCCCTTACTTCGTCGAGAAGCGGCTTGGCGTTCTTCATTCCCGAAGCAACGGCGACTTTGAACTTGCCAACCCCGAGGTCCACCTCGGCGGTCTTCACCCCGGCCTGGCCCCGGACTTCCCTGAAGTCAACGGGTTCGTGTTCCTTCCCGGTAAGGGTGTGGTAGGCGGTCCTGAGCGCGGCTTCCATGACGCCGCCGCTTGCTCCGAAGATGGCCCCGGCCCCGGTGTATTCGCCAAGGAGATCGTCGTCGAACTTCTCTTCCGGGAGGCTGTCCCAGAGGATGCCGCTCCTCTTGATCAAGAGGGCAAGCTCGCGGGTCGTGAGGACGCAGTCGACGTCCGGGATTCCCTTGATGGCTTGGTTCTCCGGACGTTCCTTTTCGCCTTTCTTGGCGGTGCACGGCATTATCGATACGACGTAAATGTTCTCGGGCTTGAGGCCGTGTTTCTCGGCAAAGTAGGTCTTGGTGATGGCGCCCTGCATCTCATGGGGAGACTTGCAGGTCGAGACATGCGGTATGAGGTCTTCGTAGAAGAACTCCATGTAGTTGACCCAACCGGGCGAGCAGGAAGTGATCTGGGGGAGCGGCGCCGTCTTCTTGACGATGCGGTTGATGAGTTCCTGCGATTCCTCGGCGATGGTCAAATCGGCCCCGAAGTTGACGTCGAAGACGCGGTCGAAGCCAAGGCGATGGAGCGCGGCAACCATCTTTCCCTCGCCGTTCTCCTCGCCGATCTTCTTGCCGAATTCCTCGCTGATCGCGGCCCGGACGGCCGGAGCCGTCTGAACGACCAGGAACTTTCCAGCCTTCTTCGCTTCGTCGATTTTGTTGATTTCGCGTTTTTCGGAAAGGGCGCCGGTCGGGCAAACCTCGATGCATTGGCCGCATTGGATGCACGGAACCTTCGCGAAGCTGCGGCCGGCAATCGGGCTCACGACCGTTTTGAACCCACGGTTCTCGAAGCCGAGGATTCCGATGCCGGTCGCTTCCTTGCACCGCTCGATGCAGCGGCCGCAAAGAATGCACTTGGATGAATCGCGGACGATGCCAGGGGCTAGTTCGTCCTTGCTCGTCGGAGTCATCTGACCGATGTATTTGCGGTCTTCGGCTCCGGTGATCGAGGCGACGTGAAGCAGTTCGCACTGGCCGTTCTTAACGCAGGTCTGGCACTCCTTGCTGTGGTTGGAAAGCAGGAGTTCCACCGAGGTTTTGCGGGCTTCCACCGCCATCGGCGACGAAATGAGGATTTCGAATCCCTTCTCCGCCGGGACCTCCTTGACCGGATAGACGCAGCTCGCATAGAGGCGCGAACCCCGGCTCGACTTGATCTCGACGAGGCAAACGCGGCAGCTCGCAAGCGAATTGTGCCCGTGGTTCCAATAGCAAAGGGTCGGAATCCGATAGCCAACCGAGCGGCAGGCCTCGAGCACGGTAAGGGAAGCATCTACTTCGTAGATACGACCTTCGATTTTGACGTTGATCTTTTCGGCCATGTTCCTACTCCTTCACGATCGCATGGAAGCGGCAGCCAGCCATGCAGGCGCCGCACTTTATGCACTTGCTTTGGTCGATGTGGTACGGTTCCTTGCCAGGCACGCCAGAGATGCACTGCACCGGGCAATTGCGGGCGCAGAGCGAGCACTTCTTGCAAAGCTCCGGAACGATATGGTAACGGGTAAGCTTCTTGCAGACGTGGGCCGGGCACCGCTTTTCCTTGACGTGAGCCTCGTATTCCTCGGGGAACTTGCCCATCGTCGAGAGAATCGGGTTGGCTGCCGTTTGCCCGAGAGCGCACAGCGAGCCCTTCTGCGTAACCGAGGCTAGCGCCTTCATGTCTTCGAGCGTCTTCTCGGTAGCCGTGCCGTTGACGATCGTCTGCAGCATCTCGTGGAGGCGCTTCGTCCCAATCCGGCAAGGCGTGCACTTCCCGCAGCTTTCCGAGCAGATGAAGTCCATGTAGAAGAGGGCGACGTCGACCATGCAGTTGTCCTCGTCCATGACGATCGCTCCGCCCGAGCCCATCATCGAGCCCCTAGCCACGAGGGTATCGTAGTCGATCGGGGTATCGAGGTCTTCCTCGGTGAGGCAGCCGCCGGAAGGGCCGCCGGTTTGGATGGCCTTGAACTTCTTCCCGTTCGGGATGCCGCCGCCTATGTCGTATATGAGGGTTCTCAAGGTCGTTCCCATCGGGACCTCGACGAGACCGACGTTGTTGATTTTGCCGCCGAGGGCAAATACCTTCGTCCCTTTGCTTCCTTGGGTTCCGACCTTGGCGTATTCCTCGGCTCCGACCCGGATGATATAAGGGACTTGGGCAAGGGTCTCGACGTTATTGACGCAAGTCGGCTTTCCCCAAAGGCCCTTGATGGCCGGGAAGGGCGGACGGGGACGCGGCATGCCGCGCTTTCCCTCGATCGAATTGAGGAGCGCCGTTTCCTCCCCGCAGACGAAGGCGCCGGCGCCCTCGCGGATATGGACATCGAAATTGAAGCCGGTGCCGAGGATGTTCTTGCCAAGGAGGCCAACTTCCTTCATGTCGGCGATGGCCCGCTTGAGGCGTTCGACGGCAATCGGGTATTCGGCCCGTACGTAGAAATAGCCTTCGTCGGCGCCGTAGGCGTAGCCGGCGATCATCATGCCCTCGATGACCTCGAAGGGGTTTCCCTCGAGAATCGAGCGGTCCATGAAGGCGCCGGGATCGCCCTCGTCACCATTGCAGACGATGTACTTCTTGTCGCTTTTTACCGCGGCGGCAAAGCTCCACTTCTTGCCGGTCGGGAAGCCTGCGCCCCCGCGGCCGCGAAGGCCGGATTTCGTCACTTCGGCGATTACATCCTCCGGCTTCATCTCGGTAAGGACCTTCTTCAGGGCCTTGAATCCATCATAGCCGAGGGCTTCCTCGAGGAAGTCCGGATTGATGAGAGAGCAGCCATGGAGCGAGATCCGCTTCTGCTTCTTGTAGAAATTGATGTCGTCCTGCCGGGCTACCTTCTCGTGGGTAACCGGGTCGACGTAAAGGAGATCCTCGACGATGTTCCCGCCGATGAGGTCTTCCTCGACAATCCGCTTGACGTCTTTAAGCGTGACTTTCCGGTAGAGGGTATCCTCGGGGAATATCTTGACGAAGGGGCCCTGCGAGCAGAATCCGAAACAGCCGACGTGGTTGCAGGTAACCCGGGCGTTCAGCCCGTTTTCCTTGATGAGCCGTTCGAATTCCTTCACGAGATCGTCGGAACCGTTCGCGATGCATCCGGTGCCGCCGCAAATGAGGACGGCCCGCTTGCCGCCCTTTCCTGACAATTTGTCTTCGAAGGCCTTGCTGTATTTGGCGATGCTCTCGTCGAGCGCCGCCGCCGTTGAGATGCGTTCCATTAGGCTTCCTCCTTGGCCCGGCATTCCTTGATGAGCTCACCGACTTGCCCGGGCTGGACCATCGGATAGACCTTGCCGTTTATCGAAACGGCGGGAGCAAGGGCGCAGGCGCCGATGCAACGGAGGGCCTCGATGGTGAAGAGGCCGTCGTCGCTCGTCTCGCCCGGCTTGATGCCAAGCTGCTTCTCGAATTCGTCGAGGACGGCTTGGGAGTTCTTGACGTAGCAAGCCGTGCCAAGGCAAACCCCAACCACGTACTTTCCTTTCGGGGTAAGCGAGAAGAAGTTGTAGAAAGTGACTACCCCGTAGATCTCGGCCACCGGGATGCCGGTCTCCTCTGAGACGACCTCCTGGGCCTCTAGGGGAATGTAGCCGTACTTGCGCTGGATCTCCTCGAGAATGATCATGAGGGGAGAGGGCTCATTCGCATGCTCTTGGCAGATGGCGACGATATCCTTTTTGGCTTCGCTTCGAAGTGCCATCGTTAACCTCCTTGTTTGGAAAAAATTACCGAAAG
The DNA here is from genome assembly GCA_944375905.1 of uncultured Bacilli bacterium. Taxonomy (GTDB): domain Bacteria; phylum Bacillota_I; class Bacilli_A; order RFN20; family CAG-826; genus UBA4951. The sequence continues at coordinate 43,030 of CALWAS010000013.1, read as the reverse complement.
CATTCTAATATCGGTAATCTTCGATTACAACGAAGGAAACCGGTATTTATTTTCGTAAAAATACCGGCTTTTGCCGTCCTGTAAGCGTTTTTAGCAGGCAACTCGGCCACAAGGTTCCGGCATATCGGTAATTGATATTCCAACGACGGCCGTAGTAAGAAGCCGGAACGGAAAAAATTGCCGGCAAAAGGCGCCTTTTTTCCTCAAAAAAAGGAATTTTGGTTTTTTGTCTCTTCTTTCTCCGCCTTGCCTTCGTCGAAGGAGAACTTCCCTTCGGAAAGGCCGAAGAAGTCAATGAATTTCGCCGGCAGGGCCGACACCATCTCCAATTCGACCATTTCCTTTTCTCCGAGCGGCGATCTGATATCGAGCTTCACGCTCGAAAGCCCGTCGTCGATCGCGATAAAGAGCTGATCGGCGACGAAAGCCATGTGGAAGCGGCCCCGAAAGGACTGCTCGGCCTCCATGATCTTCTCCATCGCCCTCGGACTAAGGATCAAAAAGGCCATTTCCTTGTTGTCGGTAAGGATCTGGAATTTCTTGTTGAAAAGGATATATTCCGTTTCCACCGCCTCAAGATCGGTCAAATTGAGCTTTATCCCGTCGTTTTCGATGATTCGGAGGGTTCCATCGAAGCGTCTTCGGAGTTCGAAGCGGTACATCGTTCCCGAAGCATAGGTCGAATAGTGGCTGCCGTTTTTGTCATGGTGGACTTCCTCGAGCTTGTAATGGGCCCTTTCGAAAGGCACGCCGTCATAAATGGAAGCGAGGTAATCGCGACCCGAATAGCGGTCGGGAGCCGAGAAGAATCCCGGGGCCATGACGACCCTCAAATCGAGCGCCCCGTCCTTTTTCGCCACGGCCCCCGGAAAAAGGAGGGCGACCGTCTTATCGTCGATGAGGCTTTGGCATCTTCGGGAATAAGAGTCGCTTAAAGTCTCCCCATAGAAATAAAGAACGAGGGCGATGACCAATAGCCCGACAAAGAGCCAGACAAGGCCGCCGAAGGCGCTTAGGAGGCTATCCCCCTCGATGCCGGCGGCAATCCCGAAGCCGACGATGAGGCAAATCCCGATCGCGAGGAAGACGAGCGAAAGGATGCGGACCAACCGCTGCCTTTTAAGGAGGGAAAGGCGGAGCTTTTCGAGCTCTTCCCTTTCTTCTTTACTAAGCCTCACCATCTAATGATCAGAACTCGATCTTCACGTCTTCTTTCTTCTTTTCGTCGGCTTCGAAGAACTCGCGGGCAAGTAGATTTGAGGCTTTCGCGACGATCGAAGTCGGGAAAGTCACGATGTCCTGGTTGTAGGAGGAGACGTTGGAGTTGTAGATCCTCCGGGCCGACTGGAGCTCTTCCTCGCTTTCGCTTATTTCACGCTGGAGCGCGAGGAAATTCTCGCTCGCTTTGAGGACGGGGTAATTCTCGGCCAATAAGGAAACGCTCCCGAGGGCTTCGCTTAGCTTGCCGGAATATTCGCCTTTCTCCTTCATCGAGGAAGAGAGGGGAAGGCGGGCCATCGTCACTTCCTTGAGCGTCTTCGTCTCATGGGCGGCATATCCCTTCACCGCGGCCACTTCCTTGTTCAAGAGGTCATAGCGCTTTGTGAGAGCGACGTCGATTCCCGAGGCGGCCTCGTCGATCTTGACGAGATAGCGCTTGAGGCGGTTATGGGTGACAATCCACCAAATGGCGAAGATGAGGGCAATTAGGAGGATGGCAACTACGGCAACGACCGGTCCGAGCCAAACCCACAGCGAGACAAGAGACGGATTTTTCATATTGGTTTCCTGCTTTCCAAGTCAAACTATAGCAAATCCCCCGCTTATTGAAACAAAAAAGCCCCCGAAGGGGCTTCAAGCTCGAAACGATGGCGATTAGTCGCACCAACGGACGAGGACGAGTTCGGCATTGTCGCCGCGCCGGGGGCCGAGTTTGAAGGTGCGGGTATAGCCGCCGACCCTTTCCTTGTGCTTCGGTCCAAGCTCCTTGAAGAGCTTGTCGAGGGCGCTCACGCCTTTCTCGTCGACGATGCCGACGCGGAGGACGCGGGCCGCCTCGCGGCGGCTGGCGAGCGTGTCTTCCTTCGCGAGGGTCACCATCTTGTCGGCGAGCGAGACGAGCTCGGGGGCGACGCCGCTCGTAACCGTCACTTCGCCATGGACGATGAGTTCGCTAACGACATTGCGGAGCATCGCGTAGTTCTTCGAGGCGGTATAAGGGGCCTTGAAGCGGACGCCGGCCTTGCCGTGGACGTTTTTTCTGCCTTGAGATGCCATAAGTTATTCTCCTACGTAATCGCGGAAGTGGAGGCCGATCGAAGCAAGCTTCTCCTTGACCTCCTTGAGGGACTTCTTGCCGAGGTTGCGAACCTTCATCATCTCGTCCTCGCTCTTCTGGATGAGTTCCATGACGGTCGAGATGCCAGCCCGCTTGAGGCAATTGTTGGCCCGGACGGAGAGATCGAGTTCTTCGATCATCATGTCCTGGTACTTGTTTTCCTCGCTGTGCTTCTCCTCTTTGACGAGGCGGAGGTTCTTGACCTCCTCCTTGAGGTTGAGGAAGCGCTCGAAGTGCTCCACGAGGATGTGGGCGGCCATGGCCACCGCCTCTTCCGGGGCGATGGAGCCGTTGGTCGTGACTTCGAGGGTGAGCTTGTCGAACTTCGAATCGCTGTCGACGCGGGTCGGCTCGACTTCGTAGGCGCACTTGCGGACCGGGCTGTAGTTGCTGTCGGTCGTGATGGTGCCAACGTGGTTCACCTTCTTGAGGACCTTGTTGATGTCGCTCGTGACGTAGCCCCTTCCGCGGGCCGCGTAAATCGTCATCTTGAGTTCGGCGCCTTCGGCAAGGTGGGCAATCTCGAGATCGGGGTTGACCACGCTCACGAGGGCGGGAAGCTCGAGGTCTCCGGCCCGGAGGACGCCTGGGCCCTTCATGTCGACTTCGATGCGTTTGCTTTCGCCTTTGTCGTCGTCGATCCTGAGGACGAGGTCCTTGAGGTTGAGGACGATCTCGGTGACGTCTTCCTCGACGCCCGGGATGGCGCTGAATTCGTGGCGCACGCCTTCGATGTCGAGGGCGTAGACGCTCGCGCCGGGGAGGGCGCTTAGAAGAACGCGGCGGAGGGCATTGCCGATCGTGATGCCGAATCCCCTTTCGAGAGGCTGGATCACGAACTTGCCGTAATGGGCTTCCTGATCGGAAGCTTCTTCCTTCACCTCGAAGGGAAGGAAGGCGCCGGGGATGACCATTTCCGGGGTCTTGGTATCGTTATTGGGCATTTGCTATCCTCCTAACCTGGTTTCGACTAGCCACGGGTCCGCTTCGGCGGACGGCAGCCGTTATGGGGAACCGGGGTCGTATCGGCAATGGACATAACCTGAAGTCCGGCGGTAGCAAGGGCGCGGACGGCGCTCTCGCGGCCGGGGCCGGGGCCCTTCACGTTGACGTCGATCTGGCGGATGCCCTGCTCGAAGGCGCTCTTGGCGGCCGCTTCGGAAGCAAGCTGAGCGGCGAACGGGGTCGACTTCTTGCTGCCTTTGTAGCCGAGGGCACCGGCGCTCGACCAGGCAATGACGTTGCCAGCCTGATCGGTGATGGTGACGATGGTGTTATTGAAAGTCGAATGGATGTGGGCGATGCCCCGCGTGAAGTTCCGCTTTACCTTCTTCTTGCGCGCGGTGGTCGACTTCTTGCCCTTTTTCTTGGTGTCTGCCATATCTACTTAGCTCCTAAAGCCTAGCGCGTGGCTTCCTTCTTGTTGGCGATGGTCTTGCGCTTTCCCTTGCGGGTACGGGCATTGGTCTTCGTCCTTTGCCCGCGGACCGGAAGGCCCTTGCGGTGGCGGATGCCACGGTAGCAGCCGATTTCCTGGAGGCGCTTGATGTTGAGGGCGACTTCGCGACGGAGATCGCCTTCGGTCTTTAGCTTCGCGACTTCGGCGCGGATGGCGCTGAGCTGCTCATCGGTCAGGTTCTTGACCCTGATGTCCTCGCTCACCTTGGCATCGGCGAGGATCTTCTTGGCGGTCGAATCGCCGATTCCGTAAATGTAGGTCAGCGAGACGACGACGCGTTTTTCGTTGGGGATGTCGACCCCGACAATACGTGCCATAGTTATCTTTTACTCTCCTTGATTAGCCCTGCCGCTGCTTGTGCTTGGGGTTGGGGCAGATGCACATGACGACCCCGTGGCGGCGGATGATCTTGCACTTATCGCAGATCGGTTTGACGCTCGGTCTAACTTTCATCTTGTTACTCCTTTGCTCCGGACTAGTTCTTGTACCGGAACGTAATGCGCCCGCGTGTTAAATCATAAGGCGAGAACTGGACGGTAACCCGATCGCCGGGAAGAATGCGGATGTAATGCATCCGGATTTTCCCCGAAACGCAGGCAAGGACTACCGCTCCGTTGGCCAGCTTCACCTTGAACATGGCGTTGGGTAGGTTTTCCAACACCGTCGCCTCGACTTCGATGCAATCTTCTTTGCTCAAGAATTGCCCTCCTTTCTACCGGGTGAGGATTTCCGCCCCGGTTTCCGTTATTGCCACCGTGTTTTCGTAGTGGGCCGAGTAGCGATGGTCCCGGGCAATCGCCGTCCATCCGTCCGCGAGGACGCGGAGGGCGTTTTTCCCTTCCATGACCATCGGCTCGATGGCGAGGGTCATCCCCTTCTCGAGGAGAGGACCGGTCCCCGGCGTCCCGTAATTCGGGATGTAGGGATCTTCGTGCATCTCGCGCCCGATTCCATGCCCCGTGTACTCCCGGGGGACGCTGTAGCCGTTTTTGCGGGCATGTTCCCCGATCGCGTGGCAGATGTCGCCGAGATGGATGCCGGGCTTCGCCATGCGATAGGCGATTTCGAAGCATTCCTCGGTAACCGAGATAAGGCGGAGATGCTCTTGCTTCACGATGCCGACCGGGAACGTCCGGCAAGCATCGGCATGGTAGCCGTTGAGGCGACTCACCAGGTCGACGGAGACGATGTCGCCATCCCGGAGCACCTTCTTCGCGGAAGGTATGCCATGGACGAGGACGTCGTTTACGGAAACGCAGGCCGACCCAGGAAAGCCCCCATAGCCCTTCTCGGCGTTTTCGGCCCCCATCTCCGCCATCGTCTCATCCACGAGGTTTGCGATGTCGAGTGTCGTCACGCCGGGGCGGATGAAGGAGGAGAGCCGGGCAAAGCACTCGATGAGTACCTTTCCGGCTTCCTTCATGAGCTCTATTTCGCGGCTCGATTTGATGACGATCATTCCTTGCTCTTAAGAAGGGCGCCAAGCTCCGCTTCCATGTTGAGGATGGGAAGGGTCCCATCGAAGGAATGGAGCAATCCGGCCTTCTTGTAGAAGTCGAGGAGCGGCGCCGTCGACTTGTGGTAGTTTTCGAGCCTCACGGCGAACGACGAGGCGTTGTCGTCCTTCCGCTGGATGAGGGGCGTCCCGCAATAGTCGCAGACGCCTTCGACCTTCGGCTTCATCGTCTCGACGTTGAAGGAGGCTCCGCACTTGGGGCAGACCCTCCGGCCGGAGATGCGCTTGATGAGCACGTCCGACGGGCATTCGATGTCGATGACGAGATTGACCTCGCGGCCGATTTCCTTCCCGAAGGAAGCCAGGGCCTCGGCTTGGGGGATGGTCCGCGGGAAGCCGTCGAGGAGATAGCCGTTCGCGCAATCCTCGCGCGAGAGGCGCTCCTTGACGAGCTCGCAGGTAAGCTCATCCGAGACAAGGCCACCGCCATTGACGATGTCCTTGATCTTGTTGCCGAGCTCGCTCCCGGAAGCCATCGCTTCCCGGAACATGTCGCCGGTCGAGATATGGGGAAGGTGCCATTCGGTCGATAGCCATTTGGCATGCGTTCCCTTGCCCGCGCCCGGCGGGCCCATGAGGATGATGTTGAGCATTAGATTCCCTCCCTCGCTTCCTCGAAGCTCTTGCCGGCAAGCAAGCCGTCGATCTGATTGTTCAGCTCGAGGGCAACGCCGACGATGATGATCAGGCCCGTGCCGCCGATGGCGAGGCTAGCATCGCCCTCGAAGGCATTGGCCCACACGAGGACGATCGGAAGCGCCGCGATGAAGCAGAGGGCCGCCGCGCCGATGAAGGTGATCCGGTTGAGGACCTTTCCGACATAGCGCTCGGTTTCCCGTCCCGGACGGATGCCCGGGATGTAGGAGCCGTTCTTTTGGAAGTTGTCCGCGAGATTGGCGGGGTCGATGGTCATCTGAGAATAGAAGAAGGTGAAGGCGATGATGAGAGCCAGGTAAATGAAGAGGCCCCAGTTCATCTCCCAAGTCGTTCCGTCGAACCATTCCATCGTCATCGTCTGGTTGTAATTGAAGATGGTCAGCCATTCCGCCTGGGCCGCATCGGCGCTTATGAAGCTCGCGATGATGCCAGGGGCCGACATGATGGAGGCCGCGAAGATGACCGGGATGACGCCGGCCGAGTTGACTTTGATCGGGAGGAAGCTCGCACGGGCCATCGGGGAAGTCGATCCCCCGCGCCCGGCGTGCTGGACCGGGATCTTCCGCCTGGCCAGCTCGATGAAGACGACGAATCCGACGATGAAGACCATCGCGAGGATATATAGGGCGAACATGAACCCGCCCTGGATCATCTCCGAGGATCCGTATTGGACCCGGCCGGTGATGAAGGTTTCCCACGCGGTCTGGATCTGGGTCGGAAGCGAACGGACGCAACCGGCGAAGATGATGACCGAGATGCCGTTCCCAAGACCCTTCTCGGTAATCTGGTCGCCGAGCCACATCGCTAGCATCGCCCCGGCTAGGACGACGGTAACGATGTAGGCGTAGGTCCAGAAGTCATCGTTCAAATTGAGGGTGATGTATTGGCTGTTCTGCATCGTCCTGATGATGCCGTAACCCTGAACCGCCCCGAGAAGGAGCGTAAGGTAACGGGTTGCCATCTCGATTTTCTTTCGGCCGTACTCGCCCTGCTTCGAGAGCTGGGTGAGGGCCGGAAGGACGTCTTTGGAGAGCAGCTGGATGATGATCTGCGCCGTGATGTAGGGGGAGACCCCGAGGGCGAAGATCGAGAAATTGCTTAAGGCGCCACCTCCGAGGAGGTTCATGATGGCGAGGGAGTTCCCGCTAGACAAGGCATCGTCAAGCTCCGAGGTGACAGAGACGCCGGGGACCGTAATGGCCGCCCCGATCCGGATAATGAAGAGGATCATGATCGTAAAGAAGATACGATTCACGATTTCCTTGTTTTTGAAGATCGAGACGAACTTTTTCATTACTTAACGGCCTCAAAGGTGCCGCCGGCCTTCTCGATGATGGCCTTCGCGGACTTGGAGCAGGCGCTGACTTTGACCGTCAGCTTCTTGGTAAGAGAAGTCCCGCCCTTGGCGAGGATTTTAATACCATCGCCGGGCTTTTTCACGATTTGGCTCTCGATAAGGAGGGTCTCGGTGATCTCGGCGCCGTCCTCGAAGCGTTCGAGGAGAGCGACGTCGACGGTAGCGAAGTGCTTTCCGCCGAGATTCTTGAAGCCGAACTTCGGAAGGCGGCGGGCAAGCGGCATCTGGCCGCCTTCGAAGCCGCGCTTCTTGGTGTGGGCGTGGGCACCCTGGCCCTTCTGCCCTTTTCCAGAGGTCTTGCCGTTTCCAGTGCCGAGGCCTTGGCCCTTCCGCCACTTCCTCGTCTTGGCACCCTTGACGACCTTGATGTCGCTAAGAGAATTGATCATTCGGCTTTTCCTCCTTTCGGGGCTTCGGGAGCCGCGGGCTTGAGTTCCTCGGGGGTCTTGAGACCGCGGAGAACCATGACCTTGTTGTACTCCTTGAGCTTCTGCAACCCGTCGTGGGTCGCGCGGATGACGTTGATCGGGCAGCGCGAGCCATAGACCTTGCTCACGATGTTCTTGACGCCGGCGAGTTCGAGGACGGCCCGAACCGGTCCGCCGGCGATGATGCCGGTGCCGGCGGGAGCCGGCTTCAGGACGACCTTGGTCTTCCCGAACTTCCCGCTCACCTCATGGGCAATCGTCGCGCCCTTGGCGATGTGGATCTTGTAAAGGCGCTTCTTGGCCTGGGCAAGACTCTTCTTGATGGCATCGGGGACTTCCCCGCTCTTGGCCATCGCGAAGGAATAGCGGCCCTTGCCGTCGCCGACGACGACGAGAGCGTCGAAGCGCATGTGCTTTCCGCCCTTTTCGGTACGGGAGACGCGGTTGATGTCAACGACGCGATCCTGGTACTCGTCCTCGTCGCGGCGATATCCGCCGCGTCCTCCGCGGCGCTCGCCCGGACGTCCCCGGCGATCGCCGAACTTGCGGCTGCCCGGACGCTCGGAACGAATCGAACCGTGAGGCTCGTAGGACGGATTACCGGTCGGATGGGACTTTTCTTCCGTCTTCTCGGCCGGCTTAGCGGCCACGTTCTTGGTTTCTTCCATGCTCTTCTCCTTAGAAGCGGAGCCCGCCTTCGCGGGCCGCATCGGCGAGGGCCTTCACCCGGCCATGGTAGCTATAGCCACCGCGATCGAAGACGACTTCCTCGATGTTGGCCGCCTTGCACTTCTCGGCGAGGACGGAACCGACCTTGGCGGCCGCTTCGACATTCCCGCCGTTGGCGAGGTGGAGCTGGGTCGAGGAGCAGCTGACGAGGGTCTTCCCGCAGCTGTCGTCGATGACCTGGGCCTCGATGTGCTTGTTGGAACGGAAGACGGAGAGGCGCGGACGGAGCGCGGTGCCGCAAACCTTCTCGCGGACCCGGGCGTGCCGGCGTTCGCGAACGAGATTGCGCGATACTTTCTCGATCATGTCTTAGCCTCCTTACTTCTTTCCGCCGGCCGCAGCGCGCTTGCCGACTTTCTTGATGAGCTTCTGTCCCTTGTAATGGACGCCCTTGTTGCCATAGACGTCCGGACGGTGGCAATCGTAGATGGTTGCCGCGGTCTGTCCGACTTCCTGCCGGTCGACGCCTTCGACGATGATGTGGGTCTCGTCGGGGCAAGTGATCTTGGTGTACTTGCCGATCGGCTTGACCTGCACGTCGTGCGAATAGCCGAGGAACATCGTCAGGACGCCGTTCTTGATCGAGCAGCGATAACCGGTGCCGGCGACTTCAAGCTCTTTCTTCCAGCCTTCGGTGACGCCCTTCACCGCGTTGTGGAGAAGGGCGGCAGCCGTGCCGTGGTTTTCCTGGCCCTGCTCGGGATCCTCGTTTTCCTCGAGGATCGGGAGAACGTGGGCCACGTTCCCCTCGATTTTCACTTCGACATCCGACGGAAGGTGGACGTCGAGGTCGCCTTTCGGCCCCTTGACGAAGACGCTATGCTCCTTGACTTCGAGGCTGACGCCTTCGGGGAGGATGATCGGACGCTTGCCAATTCTTGACATATATTCGATTCCTCCTTACCAGACGTAGCAGAGAACCTCGCCGCCGACATTGGCCTTGCGGGCCTCGCTGTCGGTAAGGATTCCCTTGCTCGTCGAGACAATGGCGATGCCAAGGCCCTTGAGGACGCGCGGAAGCTTCGCGGCTTCGACGGTGACCCGGAGGCCCGGCTTCGAGATCCGGCGGAGTCCGGAGATGACGCGCTCCCCGTTCTCGCCGTACTTGAGGTTGATGATGAGGGTCTTCTTGGCGCCCTCCCCTTCCGAAAGGTAGGAGAGGATATAGCCCTGTTCCTTGAGGATCTTGGCGATCGACGCCTTCATCTTCGAGTAGGGCATGGAGACGCTGTCCCGCCGTAGCGCATTAGCGTTGCGGATCCGGACGAGCATGTCAGCGATCGGATCGTTAATCATGATTTGTCTCCTTTCCTTACCAAGAGGCTTTCTTCATGCCCGGGATTTCGCCCTTGTAGGCGAGTTCCCTGAGGCAGATCCGGCAGAGGCCGAACTTGCGGATGACCCCGTGGGGACGACCGCAGCGGTTGCACCGGGTGTATTCGCGCACCTTGAACTTCGGCGTGCGCGAGGCTTTGACTTTCAAACTGGTTTTGGCCATGTTCGTTCTCCTTAGTGCCGGAACGGCATCCCGAGATGCGTGAGGAGCGAGAGGGCTTCCTTGTCGCTCTGGGCGGTCGTCACGATGACGATGTCCATGCCGCGGATCTTGCCGATCTTGTCGTAATCGATTTCCGGGAAGATCAGCTGCTCTTTCACGCCGAGGGTGTAATTGCCGTGGCCGTCGAAGGCGTTGCGCGAAACGCCACGGAAGTCACGGACCCGGGGAAGGGCGATGGTGACGAGCTTGTCGTAGAACTCGTACATCCTCTTTCCGCGGAGGGTGACCTTGCAGCCGATGGCCTGCCCCTGACGGAGCTTGAAGGTAGCGATCGACTTCTTGGCCTTGGTGATGACCGGCTTCTGGCCGGAGATGAGCGTCAGCTCGTTCACGCTGTCCTCGAGCGCCTTGGCGTTCTGGGTGGCGTCGCCAACGCCGACGTTGATGACGATCTTGACGAGCTTCGGAGCCTGCATCGGCGAGGAGTAGGAGAATTCCTTCACGAGTTCCGGAACGATTTCCTCACGGTACCTCTTCTCGACGCGGTTGAGCTCGCTGACCGGAGCCGCCTTCTTGGCCGGGGCCTTCTTTTTGGCGGTTTCGGCTTTCGGGGCTTCCGCCTTCTTGGCGGGGGCCTTCTTGGCCGCTGGCTTCTTCGCGGGGGCCTTAGCGGCGACTTTCTTTTCTTCTGCCATATGGGCCTCCTTTACTTGCCTTCGAGCGACTCGCCCGAGGAGCCGACCCGGATTTTCTTTCCGTCGACCACCTTGTGGTGGACGCGGGTGGCCTTCTTCGTCTTCGGGTCGATGAGAGCGACCTTGGACGCATCGAAGGGCACGTAGATGTCAAGGACCGATCCCTCAGGAGTGGCCTGAGTCGGCTTCTTGTGCTTCTTGTGGACGTTGATTCCCTCAACGACCACTTTGTTGAGCTTCGGGTAGACCTTTTGGACGGTGCCGGTCTTGCCCTTGTCGTCCCCGGAGAGGACGATGACTTTGTCGCCTGACTTGATGTTCATCTTCTTTCCTCCCTTATAGGACTTCCATGGCGAGGGAGATGATCTTCATGTATCCCTTGTCGCGGAGTTCGCGGGCAACCGGTCCGAAGACACGGGTGCCGAGCGGGTTGCCGTCCTTGTCGATGAGGACGACCGCATTGTCGTCGAAGCAGATGCTGCTGCCATCCTTGCGGATGATGGCGCGCTTGACCCGGACGATGACGCCGGTCACGACCTGCCCCTTCTTCACCTTCCCCGAGGGGATGGCGTCCTTGACCGAGCACATGACGACGTCGCCAAGGCTCGAGAACTTGCGCCGGGCACCGCCCTTCTGGCGGAAGACGCGGACGCTTTTGGCGCCGGAGTTGTCGGCGACGACGAGATTGGTTTCGTTCTGGATCATCGCTATTCTCCTTTGCTCTCGGCGGCTTCTTCCTTAGCGGAAGCGACTTCCGCGGAAGAGCCTTCGAGGGCCTCGAGCTTCTCTTCGACGCTCGCGGCGGATTCGGAGCCGGTCGCCTTCTTGTCGATCGAGACGAGGCGGTAGCGCTTCGTCTTGGAGATCGGGCGGCAGGCCATGATGGTTACGAGGTCGCCAAGCTGGGCTTCGCCCTTTTCGTCATGGGCGTGGTACTTCTTGGTGTAGCTGACCCGCTTTTGGTAAAGGGGGTCGTTCCTCTTGGTGGAGACGGTCACGGTGATCGTCTTCTCGTTCTTGACTGAGGTGACCGTGCCTTGGACGGTCGAACGGCGATTCCTTTCCATGATCATTCTCCTTTCGGCGCGATTTGAAGCTCGCGCTCGCGCTTCACGGTTTCGAGCCTGGCAAGATCCTTCCTGACCCGGGCGATTTCCTCGGGGTGCTCAAGCTGCCCGACGGCCTTCGAGCGCGATAGCTCGAAGCGGCGTTGGCGGAGCGAGGAGATCTTTTCGTCGAGCTCTTTGCCCGTGAGTTCTCTCACTTCCTTGATGTTCATTGCTTATCCCCCTTCTTGGTATCGCTAGCCGGGGTGGCAGCCGCTTCCGGAGCCGGCTCGTTGCCGGTATCGGAGACGGTCTCGATGTGGTCTTCGTTCTCGATGGCTTCGAGGGTCGAGGCATGGGCCTCTTCCATCTTTTCCTTCTCTTCTTCGGAGAGGGCCTTCGTGCGGGCGATGATCTTGGTCTTCACCGGGAGCTTGTATCCAGCCTGATGGAGAGCCTTGAGGGCGAGTTCCTCGTTGATGCCGCCGATCTCGAAGATGACGCGGCCTTCCTTGCAAACGGCGACCCAGCCTTCCGGCGAGCCCTTGCCGGAGCCCATACGGACCTCGGCCGGCTTCTTGGTCTTGGCAAGGTGCGGGAACACCCTGATCCAGATCTTCCCGGCCCGGTCGGTATAGCGGGCGAGGACGATACGGGCGCTTTCGATCTGGCGATCGGTGAGGTAGGCTCCTTCGAGAGCCTGCAGACCCCATTCGCCGAATTCGACGGTATTGCCCTTGGTGGCGATGCCCTCGTAGCTGAGGCCATGCGGGCGACGGTACTTAACGCGCTTTGGTTGAAGCATGCGGGTAACCTCCTTCGCGGCGGTCGCGGCGATCGCGGCGGTCGTCCCGCCTCTCTTCGCGCTCCTCCGTCTTCTCTAGGCCTTTGACGCCTTTGTTGGCGCTCCGGCAGATCCAGACCTTGACGCCGATCCTTCCGTAGGCGGTGTGGGCGCTAACGGCGGCGAAGTCAATGTCGGCCCTGAGGGTCTCGAGAGGGACGACGCCCTCCTTATAGCCCTCGCGGCGGGCGATTTCGGCGCCGCCGAGCCGGCCTTGGCACTGGGTACGGCAACCGGCCGCCCCGGCCTTCCTCATCCGCTGAATGGCTTTCTTTTGAGTCGAGCGGAAGGATTGACGGTTCTCTAGTTCGCCCGCGATCCACTTCGCGACGAGGGTCGCGTCGAGATCCGGGTTCTTGATGTCGGCAACGTCAAGGCGGAGGGTTCCGGTCTTGACGATCTTCGCAAGGTCGGTGCGAAGCTTGTTGATGTTCGCGCCTTCCTGACCGACCACCGCGCCCGGACGGGCAACGTGGAGGGTGACGACAACTTGCGATCCCTTGTCGTTCTTGTTCCTGGCGATGTCGATGTGCGAGAGCATCGCGTCCTTTAGCTTCGGCTCGAGGAAGCGCCGGATGGCGATGTCCTCGTTAAGGAACTTAGCGAAGTCCTTCTTGGAAGCGAACCAATTGGCTTCCCAGCCGCGGTTGATGCCGATGCGAAGGCCGACGGCGTTGACTTTCTGACCCATTTTAGTTCCTCTCCTTCACGGTGACGCTGATGTTGCTCGTCCGTTTGACTAGGGAGGACGAGCTGCCCTTGGCACGCGGGAGGTATCTCTTCATTTTGATACCGTCGCTGGCTTGGATCATGCTCACATAGAGGCGATCGTAGCTCATGCCGAAGTTGTTGGTGGCATTGCTGGCCGCGCTCTTGATGAGCTTGGCAACCGGGGTCGCGGCCGCCTTGTTGAGGCGGGCAAGCATCTTGAGGGAATAATCGACGTCCTTGCCGCGGACAAGATCGATTACCAGGCGAGCCTTGCGCGGGGTGACGCGGACGTCGCGGGCGAAGGCGTGGGCTTCGGTGACGGCCGGCTTGACCGGCTTGGCCTCGACCGGCTTCTTGGCGGCCTTCTTGGTCGCCTTGGCCTCGGCCTTGGCGGCCCTAGCTTCTTCCTTCACCGCTTTCTTCTCGGCTTTTTCCTCGGCCTTGGGGGCCGCCGCCTTCTTGGCGGGGGCTTTCTTGGCCGCCGGCTTCTTGGCCTTGGCGGTTTCGGTCTTTTCTTCGGCCTTCTTGGCCGTAGTGGCTTTCTTCTTGGTTTCTGCCATGGTCTAAGGCCTCCTTACTTCTTGGCTCCCTTGGCGGCTTGGTCGCCGAGGTTGTTGCCATGGTGGCCCGGGAAGGTCCGGGTCGGGGCGAATTCCCCGAGCTTGTGCCCAACCATGTCTTCCGTCACGTAGACGGTGATGTGTTCCTTGCCGTTATAGACGGCGAAGGTGTGCTCCACGAAGGCCGGGTAGATGGTGCTCCGGCGGGACCAGGTCTTGATGATTTCCTTCTTTCCCGCTTTGTCGAGGGCCTCTACCTTCTTGAGGAGGTAGTCATCCACGAACGGGCCTTTTTTGCTTGAACGAGACATTTTCTACTTCTCCTTAGCCATTCTTCCGGCGGACGATGAGCCGGGTGGAATTCTTCTTCATGCGGCGGGTCTTGACGCCCATCGCTTTCTTGCCCCAAGGGGTACGCGGGGCATCGCGGCCGACAGGGCACTTGCCCTCGCCGCCGCCGTGGGGGTGGTCAACCGGGTTCATTACGAAGCCGCGGACCGTCGGGCGAACGCCGAGGTGACGGGTCTTGCCGGCTTTTCCGATGTTGACGAGGTTGCGGTCTTCGTTTCCGACGATGCCGATCGTGGCACGGCAGGAACTAAGGACCTTCCTGACTTCGCTCGAGGCGAGGCGGAGGGTAACGTAGTTGCCTTCCGAACCAAGTACCTGAGCCGAGGTGCCGGCAGCCCGGCACATCTGGGCGCCCTTGCCCGGCTTAAGCTCGACGTTGTGAACGAAGGTTCCGTCGGGGATGGCCTTGAGAGGGAGCGAGTTCCCAGTCTTGATGTCGACGTTGTCGCCGCTCACGATGACGTCGCCGACCTTGAGGCCCTTTGGGGCAATGATGTAGCGCTTTTCGCCATCCGCGTAGCAGAGGAGGGCGATGAACGCGGTCCTGTTGGGATCGTATTCGAGGGTCTTGACCGTCGCGGGGATGTTGTCCTTGTTCCGCTTGAAGTCGATGATGCGGTAACGGTTCTTGTTGCCGCCGCCGATGTGGCGGCAGGTGATGACGCCCTGATTGTTGCGCCCGCCCGTGTGCTTTTTCGGGGTAAGGAGCTTTTTCTCAGGAGCGACTTTGCTAAGTTCGCCGTAGTTGAGGGTCGTCATGTTCCGACGGCTCTTCGTGTACGGCCGATAGGTCTTGATAGCCATTTCTTGTCTCCTATATCGGTCTTTTTCCTTTTATATAAGGAGGCCGTTTCCTGCCTATTCCCCTTCTATTCCTTGAAGAGGTCGACCGCGTTGCCTTCTTTGAGGGTAACGATGGCCTTCTTGAAGCCGCTGACCACGCCTTTGTAACGGCTGCCGCGGCTCTTTTCCTTGCTCTTTCCGTTGATGACCTTGATGTCTTCGACGGCCACCTGGTAGAGGCGCTGGAAGGAATCTTTGATCTCGGACTTGTTAGCCGACTTGCTCACCTTGACGGTGACTTTCCCCGCGTTCTGGAGGAAGGCCATGCTCTTCTCGGTGATGACCGGCTCGAGAACGACTTCGTAGTCGTGGGCATTCGGGGCGGCGAAGGTCTTCTTGCCTTCTTCGGCTTTCTTCGCGCTTTCTTTCTTAGCGGCCTTCTTGGCCGGCTTCTTCGCTTCTTCCGTTTCCGGAGCGACTTTGGTCTCTTCAGCCATTACGCTAGGCCTCCTTCCAGTTTGCTAAGGGTTTCCTTGTCGAGGAGGATCGCCTCGGAGTTGAGAACATCGCGGACCGAGACGTTGTTGTAGGCACGGATGCCGACCTTCGCGAGGTTGGCAGCCGAGCGAATCGCTTCCTCGGAGCTCCCGTCGGTGACGTAGAGCACTTTCTTTTCGTCGAGCTTGAGGGCCTTGAGGAATTCCGCGAACGACTTCGAGGAAACTTCCTTAAGGGCGATCTTGTCGATGATCACGAGGCCGGCCTCGGCTTTCTGCGAGAGGACGGTCTTGAGGGCGAGGGCGTGGGCCTTCTTGTTTTGGGAGAGCTTGTAGCTCTGGTTCCCATCGGGTCCGAACACGGTGCCGCCGCCGACCCAGAGCGGACTCCGGATCGAACCGGCACGGGCACGTCCGGTGCCCTTCTGGCGCCAAGGCTTCTTGCCGCCGCCGCTTACTTCGTGGCGCTTCTTGGTCTTCGCCGTGGCTTGGCGGGCGTTGGCTTCCTCGGTGACAACCGCGTCATGGACGCATTGGATGTTCTCGTCGAGGATCCCGAAGACGTCCGCGGAGAGCTCGACCGTGCCGGCCTTCTCCCCAGTCATGGCATATACGTCTTTGGAAATGGTTTTGGTTGCCATTGCTTATTCTCCTTTCGCCTCTTCCGCCTTTTCCTCATTCTTCGCGGGCGCGAGGTCCAGGAGTTCCTTGACCTCGGGCTTGCGGAACTGGGTGAGGACGGCGCTCCGGAGAAGGACGAGGCTCTTCTTGGGTCCCGGCACCCCGCCTTTGACGAGGATGTATCCCTTCTCGGCATTGGCTTCGATGACGGTCACGTTGAGGATCGTCGCGGATTCGGGTCCCCAGTGGCCGGACATCGTCTTGCCCGGGATGACCCGGTTGTTGCAACGTCCGTTGTTGGCAAGGGAGCCGATCTGGCGGTGATAGCCGCTACCATGGGCCTTCGGGCCGATGTGGTTGCCGTACTTCTTGATGGTGCCGCTGTAGCCGTGGCCCTTGGTGGTACCGATGACATCGACGACGTCTCCGGCTTGGAACAGCGAGGCATCGAGCGATTCGCCGACGTTCTTCCCATAGATCTCGTCGCCCTTTAGTTCGACGAGGTGCCGGCGCGGGGTGATGCCGGCTTTCTTATAGATGCCAAGGCGGGGCTTCGTGCAGTTCTTGAGGGGCATTTCCTCATAACCGACCTGAAGGGCCTCGTATCCGTCTTTTTCAATGGTCTTCTTCTGGACGACCACGTTCGGCAGGACCTCGATCACGGTGACGGGATACATCGTCCCGTCCTTCGCGAAGACTTCGGTCATGCCCATCTTTCTTCCAACGATGGATTTCATCTAAGTCCCTCCTTACTTCGCGGTGACGTCGATGTCGACGCCGCTCGGGAGATCCAGCTTCCGAATGGCTTCCACCGTCTCCTTCTTCGGGTCGACGATGTCCATGAGCCGCTTATGGGTGCGAATCTCGAATTGCTCCCGGGAGTCCTTGCACACGAAGGTCGCCCTTAGGATCGTGTAGACCTGCTTCTCGGTCGGGAGCGGAACCGGTCCCACCACTTTGGCGCCGGTCTTTTTGGCCACGTCTATGATCTTCTCGACGGCTAGGTCGAGGATCTTGTGGTCGTAAGCTTGCAGCCTGATGCGCAACGCTTGTTGTTTCGCCATGTCTTTCCTCCTTGTGTCAACTTGGCTTCTGACGTCCGGCTCTACGCGAGTTCCCCGGCTAAGCCTGAGACCACAACGCCTCTAGGCGTGTCGGCAACATCGCACATCAACGCCGACGCCAGCGAAGCAAAATATACACTCACGCGCGAGGGTGCGCAAGCCAAAAATTCGAGCGGCAATCCGCACTTTTGGCCATTTTTGAAATGGTCGCGGTTTTATCGGGGTTTTTACGGATACTACCAATGTTTAGGCCACAAAACTTTGTGCACCGTGCACAAAATCTCACACGCGTTTATTCAATTTCAAATAGGGTGGTAAAGATCGTCGAGGCCTAGTTTTTCGGCCCGTTTGACGCCGTCTTCGTAAGAATATTCGCAGCCGCAGTAAAGCTGCTGGTAAAGCCCATATTCCCGCTGGATCAGCTTTCCTTTGTCGATCCCGCCCCGTTTCTTGAAATCGCTGAACAAATAAGTAACTTCCGGGTATTCCTTGGCAATTTCCCCGGCTATCCGATTTATCACCTGAGACGGCTTGAAGCGGGAAAGCGTCAATGTCGTCGTGAAGTACGCAAAGCCGTGTTCCTTGGCAAAGCGAAAGCCGGCGCGAAGCCGCTTTTCATAGCAAAGCTGGCATCTTCTTCCGCCCTCTTTCTCGTCAGGGTACTCCCTAAGGCCTTCCATATGGGAATCATGATCGTAGGAACCGACGAAAAGTGGAATGTCCCATCCTTTGTCCCTTTTGAGGTCGACCAAGAGCTTTTCTAGTTCTTTTTCCCTCCGCTTGAATTCATCGGCTGGGAAGATGTTCGGATTGTCGTAGAGAATCGACACCCGGAAATGGGGAACCAATTCCGTAAGCGGATAGCAAGAGCAAGGGCCGCAGCAAGCATGAAGCAGAAGGCTAGGCCGATTGCCGCCGAGCCCGGTTACGGTCCTTTGAAATGATTTGTCGTAATCGACATAACGCTCAGCCATCGATCTTTGCCTTGGAATAATCGAAGTTTCCGTAAATGAACATCGCGTCCCCGAAGGAGAAGAAGCGATAGCGCTCGCTTACCGCATGTTCATAGCATTCCAAAGTGAATTTCCGCCCCATGAAAGCCGATACAAGCATGATGAGCGTGCTTTTAGGGAGATGGAAATTGGTAATCAAGGCATCGACGGCTTTGTACTCGTAACCCGGCGAGATGAAAATCGACGTAGCCTCGTCGGTCGCGACGAACTTGCCGTACTTTCCGTATATTGCCTCAAGGGTGCGGACGCAAGTCGTTCCGACCGCTACGATTCGCTTTCCTTCCGCTTTCCCCCTATTGAGCCTCTCGGCCGCATAGGCGGAAAGATGGATTGTCTCGCTATGCATGCGATGATCCTTGGTGTCCTTCACTTTGACCGGGCGGAAAGTACCAAGCCCGATATCCAAAGTGAGGTCAACGATCTCGACTCCCTTCTTGACGAGACGATCGAGCAGCTCTTCCGTGAAATGGAAGCCCGCGGTCGGCGCTGCGGCCGAGCCTGGATGCTTTGCATAGACGGTCTGGTATTCGCTATTGTCCTCGCACTGCTTCCTGATATATGGAGGCAAAGGCATCTCGCCAAGGCTTTCCAGCACCTCGAGGAAAATCCCGTCGTAGAAGAACTTGACGTGCCGGATGCCCTCATCGAAGCTAGCCGTGCACTCGGCCTTCAGCCGTCCATCCCCAAAGTTCATCCGGCTACCCGGGCGAACCGAATGGGCATGCCCGACAAGGCACTCCCATTCATCGTTTCCCAAGTCGCGAAGAAGGAGAAGCTCGACCTTGCCGCCCGTATCGTCTTTCACGCCAACGAGTCGCGAAGGGAGCACCTTGGTGTCGTTGCGAACCAAAATGTCGTTGGGCCCAAGGTAATCGTAAATGTCGCTGAAGACAGCGTCCTTATACGTTTCGTGTTCCCTGTCGACGAGAAGGAGTCGGCATTGATCGCGCACTTTGGAGGGGCTTTGGGCAATCAGTTCCTCGGGCAAATTGTAATCAAATAGCTCAATATCCATGCTAAAACCCCCTTATGTCTCCGAATTTTGCAATAGTTTCTTCCATGTAGGAAGCGAAGCGGTCTTCGCTGATGGCCTTCCTCGCCCCTTCCATCACGCGGATGAGGAAACGGATGTTATGAAGGGTGTTGAGGCGCTTGCCTAGTTCCTCTCCGGTAACGTAGAGATGATGGAGGTAAGCGCGCGTAAAGTGGGTGCAGCCATAGCAGTCGCATCCGGCTTCTAGAGGCGTGAAGTCGTCTTTGTATTTGCTATCGCGGATGTTTATGCGACCAGTAGAAGTCAACAATGCGCCGTGCCTTGCAAGCCTCGTCGGAAGTACGCAATCGAACATGTCGATGCCGCGCAGTGCACCGCCGAGAAGGTAATCGATCGAACCGACGCCCATTAGATAGCGCGGCTTGTCGAATGGCAGGCCCACCACCGCATCCTCAATCATCTGAAAGCAGACTTCCTTGGGCTCGCCAATCGATGTCCCGCCGATTGAATACCCGTCGAAAGGAAGGGAAGAAAGCTCTTCCGCGCACATTCTCCGTAGATCCTTAAAAGCCCCGCCTTGGACGATGCCGAAGAGAGCCTGATCCTCTCTTTTATGGGCGGCTAGACCGCGCTTTGCCCACCTTATCGTCCGCTCGGTCGACTTCTTCACGTAGTCGTAGTCGGCAGGATAGGGAATGCATTCGTCAAAGCTCATCGCGATATCCGGACCCAGCTTTTCCTCGATGCCGATGACCTTCTCGGGGGTAAACGTCTCGAGGTCTCCGTTGTAGTCATTGCGGAAAAAGACCCCCTCTTCCTTGATTTCCCTTTTCTTGGCGAGGGAGAAGACCTGAAAGCCGCCGGAATCGGTAAGGATGGGGCCATCATAGCCCATGAAGGCATGCAGGCCACCAGCTTTCGCGACGATATCCTCGCCGGGACGGAGATGCAAATGGTAGGAATTGGCCAAGATGACGCCAGAGCCAAGCCCCTTGATTTCATCTGGATCCAGGGTTTTAACGGTAGCCAGCGTCCCGACCGGCATGAACATCGGGGTCAAGACATCGCCGTGCCTGGTGTGGAGAATGCCGGTTCTAGCGCCGGAGGGGTCGACGTGAAGCGTTTCAAAACGGAATAGTTGGTCCATAGCGGGCCTTATTCTATTACCAGCCGGAGAACTTCACCACTTCGCCCCGAGGTGGCGTTCGGGAGCGAGGGCCTTCATGAAGGCTTTATTGCGCATGAGCAGCATGAACAAGGCATAGCCGCAAGCGAGGACGACGAGTTCGCCGATTCCAACGTAAAGAGCGTTGATGTAGAAGAAATCGCCAAAGAGGAAAGTGAGTTCGCCCCCGACGATCAGGGCATTGAATATGACCGGATAGAGCGCGGCCACAAGCAAGCACGGCGAAAGAAAGGAAATGGCTAAGCACGAAAGGAGGGTTGCCAATGTGCCGAAGACGATGTCGGGCCAACCGAGCGGAGATACAAGATTCGCCAGCAGGCAGCCGATGGTAAGGCCCCAGGTAAAGTCCTTCCGGAAGAAGCAAAGAAGCATGAGAGCTTCCGCGATTCGAAATTGGATGGCCTCGTAGGCAAGGGAGCCGAGGGCTAGGCAAAGGACAAAATAAAGAGCCGCTACAACGGCGTTGGCGGCTATTTTCTTCGTTGCGTTTTCGGTCATTTTATGACCTCCTTGTTTTTTATACGTGGTTCAGAGGAGGAACACGTTTGCGCGCAAACTATACGCTTTCTGCGGAGATAATCAATAAAATGCCATCCAGGAATCTGGCACGGTCTCGCCATTTTCGGTAGCTTTGATGACACCGGCGATCATCGGGGCAATCGAGATGACCGAAACATCGTCCGGGTAAGTGCGCTCGATCGAATTTGTCACGACGATGTCGTCAATCCGGCCTTCGTGAAGCTTCTGGAGCGCATTTTGGGAGAAAACGCCGTGGGTTCCGCCAATGTAGACGCTTTTGGCACCTTTTTCATAAAGGGCGGAAGCGCTAGCCAAAACGGTTCCGGCCGTATCGATGATATCGTCGACGATGATGCAATGCTTCCCTTTGACTTCGCCGACGACATTTATGACTTCGGCGACGTTTGGAGCCGGACGCCTCTTGTCGATGATGGCCATGTTCGAATTCGGAATTTCACTGGCTAGGTCGCGAGCGCGGTGAGCCGATCCGTGATCGGGACTAACGACGCAGCAGTCCTCCGTGCGAAGTCCCTTTTCGGAGAGAAGGTTGCGATAGTATTCGCCAAAGAGACAAATCGGCGAGAGATCGTCGACCGGACAAGAGAAGAATCCTTGGATCTGAGGGGTGTGGAGATCCATTGTTATGATTCTATTGACGCCAACGGTCTCAAGAAGGTTCGCCACGAGCTTAGCCGTAATCGGCTCACCTGAGCGGGCGACCCGGTCCTGCCTGGAAAAGCCGTAATACGGAATTACGAGATTGATTTCCTTGGCCTTGGCGTTTCTAAGCCCATCGATGAAAATCAGCAGTTCCATCAGTCGTTCGGATACCGGGGAGGCCGTCGATTGGACGACGTATACGGTTTTGCCACGGACATTTGAAAGGGGGCGGGCAAGCACTTCGCCATCGGCAAAATGCGTTACTTCGCTTTTGGAAAGCGGAATATTGAGTATGTCGGCAACTTCCTGCGCAAGGGATCGGTTGGCCGTCAAGGAAAACAACGTTACGTTATCGAGATTTGACATGCCTAGATTATAAAGAATCCCCCACTTGAGTGAAACGAACAAGATTAACGCGACAAGGGGGTCGGCTTTGGATTAACATACGCCCGTATGCGTACAATGATTCTTCTTTCGGCGCTCCCAGGATCTGGCAAATCGACTTGGGCTCGGGCATACGAAAAAGCTCACCCCCACACCTTCATCGTCGCAAGCGACGAAATTAGGCTCGAGTGCTTTGGAAAGGTAAACGATTTCCGCGACGAAGCCTTCGTTTGGAAAACCTATCTAGAGCGGCTTAACGAATACGGCAAGCTTTATGACGACGTAACTGTCATAGCCGACGCAACAAACCTTCAAAACAAATACCGCCGCTACTACCGGGAGCAAACGCCTGGCTTCGACCGCCATATACTCGTCTTCTTCGATTTGCCCTACGAAACCTGCAAAAAGCAAAACGCCATGCGTTCATCCGATCGCGTCGTTCCCGACTACGCAATGGAAAAGATGGAGAACGAGCTTGAACTGCCGGACGAAGACACGATTGCCATGTACGACGAATACATAGTCATTGGGGCGAATAGACAGGAAACCAAGAAGTAGTTTCCGGTTTCCTTCAAATAAGAAAGAAGCGCAGCCGAACGGCCGCGCTTTTTAAATTTCGTTTAAGCTCTCGTCTGTACTTTGTCCGCCTTTGGCTTCAACGAGTAAGCCACGACGGCCAAAGTAGCGATCGCAACCAAGGCCCCAAGGATGATGAGCATAACCGGATAGCCGTAACCAACCGGCTTGCCGGTCGTCGTCAATAAGGTGTGGAAGCTATCATCATCGCTTATGCCAACGACCTCAAGGACGCCGACGATGAGCATGCAAACGCCAATGATAAGGCCGCTCGCGCCGATGACGCCGGTCGAAACGACGCCGGTGTTCTTGCCGGTCTTCCGGGCATAGAAGCCGAGGAAGGTCAGAAGCCCGCCCGGAACAAGGCCAGCCAGGACCAAAAGCCAAAGTTGGAGCTGATAGTCGCCGTCGGCCGCGGTAGCGCTAGCGGCATAGAGGCCAGGAAGCGAGCAAAGGGCAATCAAGCCCATGACGATCAAAGTGGTGCCGAAGCCCCAAGCTAGACGCGTAACTAGAATGGAGGAGTCCTTGCCGTCGAAGAGTTTGACCATCGGGATGTTGGTGGCGATAAGGAAGATGATGGCAAGAATGATTCCAGCAACGACGACGAATGCCGGGTTGCTTCCCGATTCGCGCTGGGTGGTAAGGTCGAAAAGGAGCGCGCCCTGCAAGAGGAAGAAGATCGAGATGATCCATCCCTCGCTAATGAAGGCAGAGAAGCTCTTCACCAGTTCCTCGTCGCTTTTCTTTGTGATCGAAAGGCATCCCTTGACAAGGCCGTAAGTGGAAACGAGGAACATCGATAACCCGATCACGGCGAGTTCGAAGTAGAGCAAGTATGAGCCGGTGAAAAGATAGAGGGTAAATTGGTCTTTGACCACGGGATTGAAGAACTCCGGCACTACAAAGAATCCGAAGTAAAGTCCAAGGCAGCCGAATGCCAAGGCGATGATTCCGTGGAAAATCACGCTGAGGGAACGAGCGGTTTGCGAATACTTCATTGCGATACCTCGATTAGTCCATTCGCCGGACCTTCAAAAGAGCGTCCGAGCGTCCTTGTTATTAAATTCTATCTTTATAAGATAGTCAACCGAAAAATCGGGATTGAATCGAGCCTTTTAAAACGCGTTTTCGCTTCGTGCCTTCATTGGCGCGCGGCCTTTGATAACGCTAGGGCGGAGGCGAGGCAGAACGAAAGGTTGTAACCACCGCAGGGTCCGTCAAGATTGAGGGCTTCCCCGATTATCGATACCCCTGGTTCTTTCTTGCTATTAAAGTTTTTGTCGATGTCATCTAGCGAAATTCCGCCATGGGTTACCTGAGAATCATCCCAGCCATACGGTTTCTTAGGATTGAAAATGAGGTGCTTGGCGACGAAGGCCTCGCTCTTGCCTGATCTTTTCGCAACGTTCCCAATGTAATCGGCAAGCGGACGTTCAAGAAAAGATGAGATCCCTTGGCCGGTTTCGGTTTCGGCCCTTTGGACAGCCGCTTCGAGCCAGCCAAGATTGAAATTGGGGAATAGGTCGAGAGAAAGGAAAGCCTTCCCCCATAAATCGTGCCATGAAAGAAAACTCGAAAGATTGAAGACGACGATTCCGCTGAGCCCGTCGTTTTTGAAAAGCACCTCACCGCTTTCTAAAAACGAGCAAGCAGGAGAATTGATGGAGAGGAGAGCCTCATGCCTAATCCCCTTTAATTGCCCAAGCCCGCCTTCGCTTACGGTGATTGGGGTGAGCCCGGGCACGGGGTCGAAAAGGACATAGCCGTGTTTTTCCATGACGCGCGCGAAAGAACCGTCGCTTCCAAGGCGCGGAGACGACCTTCCGCCCACTGCAATGACAACTCTGTCGAGGGAACGACTGCTGCCGTCTGAGAAGCAAATCCGGACACCATTGCCGGATGCCTCGTAATCTTCAATCCGCGTTGCCGGCTTAATGGCAACTCGACGTTTTCTAAGCGTTTCGATTAGCGTATTTGTAAAAACCGACGCGCTATAGGAAATGGGGTAAATGCCTTCCTTCCGTTCCGATAGGAAAAGCCCGTTTTCTTCCAAGGCTTCCTTGAGCTTGCCAAAGGGAAAGTTCTTGAAGAGAGAGGAGGCAAATGCCGGGTCGGAATATTTTTCCCCGTCCAGCTCCTTTGCTAGGATGTTGCAGTGACCATTGCCGGTGGCAAAAAGCTTCCGACCGATTCTTTCTTCTTTATCAAAAACAGAAATCTTCCAATCGGGCCGGTTTTTGCTAAGAAAAAGGGCGGCAAATAGCCCTGAAGCCCCACCGCCGACGATTCCTATTTCCATCTATTGGTTTCGGGAAGGATGGCTCTTCCAATAACGGTCGAGCTCGTCCTCGATGATCCACCGCGCTTCGTCTTCGCTGATGATGAGCTGACCCTTCCCGTAGTAGGAAAGAAGTTCCTCGTGGACGATTTTCTGAAGCGATTCTTTCGTGCAGGGCTTGTCGTCCGGGTTTTCAAGGGGCCTGGCTTCCTCGAAAGACGAGGCCACGGCGACGAGTGGGTCGTCCTCTGATTTGGGCGCCTTGAAGATAATGAGCTTCCTCGTCAGGTAATTGTAGATGAGCGTCACGCAGGTCTTGATTACGAAGATTACGACGAAGGCCCAGAATGCCAGCCCGCCCTCGTTGAACAAATCGAGCCAACTTACTTTCGAAATGTCCAAGCTGATGTTTAAGCTCCAGAGATAGTTGCAGAGATAGGCCCCCGCCTCTTGGACGCCGAGGCCGATAAGCCATCCGCCAAGAGCGAGGAAGAAATAAATCCAGAAGACGCTCGCCTTACCAGTATCGATGTTCTTGTCGACGTTCTTGAAGACAAAGAATCTCGATAGGAGGAAATTAACGAGGCACGAGATGACGAATCCGCAAGTCACCGATATGGCGAAGCTGAGATAGCCGCCCCAATCGCCCATCGTTGAAAGATTGGTGGACAAAAGAAGGACGACGACATAGGAAATCGCAAAGTCAATGACCGTGCAAACGATTCCGGTTATAAGAAAACGGATAAGTTCGCGGGATATCTTTTTCCGGTTGGCCTCCTTTTTGGCGGCCTTCGAAGTTTCGGCAACGATAGCTGAGTCTTTCATGGTGCCTATGGTAGCATTTCGGACCGGAGTTACCTATAGACTTTCCGCTTCTCTTAAATAAGAATCGGCATCGACGTCGCTAGGAAGTCTCAAATCGCCACGTGGGGAGATCGCCACCGTCCCCAC
This sequence comes from uncultured Bacilli bacterium, assembly GCA_944375905.1. GTDB lineage: Bacteria > Bacillota_I > Bacilli_A > RFN20 > CAG-826 > UBA4951. The sequence continues at coordinate 17,312 of CALWAS010000013.1, read as the reverse complement.
CTTCGCTCCGTCTGGAAGGCAGTTGCGTTTGAATTGGTTCGCGAAATACCTTCGGAAGAAAGCGACAAGCCATTTCTTGATCGTGGCTTTGTCGAAGCGCCCTTCGAAGGCCAGGCAGGCAATGAGATAAAGCTTTGCCGGGCGGAAACGGTATCGGAGATAGTAGAAAATGAAGAAATCGTGGAGATCGTAAGGCCCGATTTTGTCCTCCGTCTTTTGGGCAATCTGTCCATTGCTGTCTGTTGGGAGCAATTCGGGCGAAATAGGCGTGTCTAGAATGTCGTCGAGCGCCTCTGAGCATTCTTTGTGCATCATGGAATAGCCCTTTACGAGGTAACGTACTAGGGTTTTCGGTATTGATGCATTGACGCCATACATTGACATGTGATCCCCATTGTAGGTACACCAGCCAAGACAAAGCTCGGAAAGATCCCCGGTGCCTACCATGATTGCCCCGATATCGTTTGCAATGTCCATGAGCACCTGCGTCCTTTCGCGAGCTTGGGCGTTTTCGAAAGCCACATTCAAGCTAGATCCGTGCCCGATGTCCTTAAGATGGGATTCCACGCTGCGGGCAATGTTGATTTCCCTAAACGAAACGCCAAGCGACTTGGCGAGTTTGACAGCGTTGTCATGGGTCCGGCTACTCGTTCCAAAACAAGGTAGGGTGATAGCCAAAAGCCCTTTAGGATCGAGCCCGGCCAGTTTGAATGCCCGATGGGCAACAAGGAGGGCAAGCGTTGAGTCTAACCCTCCCGACAAACCAATTACGGCTTTTGTGCAATGTATGGCCCTAAGCCGGTTCTTCAAACCCTCCGCCTGCATGTCGAGAATCGCATTGACTCTCTCGAAATCCATCTCGCCCTCGGGAATGAACGGCGACTGGCCATATTTCCTAAGAAGATTCGAAGGGAGCCGAAGCTCAAGATCAAATGGGACATAATGAAATTCCTCTCCCGTAGGTACGAAGGAATTCATTCTTTTTCTCTCGGCCGAGAGAAGTTCCAAATCGATGTCTGCAACGGCCGATTTCATGGAAAATAGACGGCTTTCAGCGATGATTCTTCCGTTTTCAGCAATAATGTTGTGCCCGGCAAAAACCAAATCGGAAGTGCTTTCGCCATCGCCAGAATCGGCATAGACATAAGCAGCTGCTTCCTTGGCCGATGCCATGGAAACAAGCCTTCTTCTGTAATCGGCCTTCCCAACGATCTCGTTCGAGGAAGAAAGATTGAGAATGACGGATGCACCATGCAAGGCAAGGATGGAAGAAGGGGATGAAGGGACCCAAAGGTCCTCGCAGAGCTCGACCCCGATCTTCAATCGCGGATAAGACGAATCGACGAAGACCTGCTTTCGCCCGAATGTAGTCTCTTGTCCTAGATAGGAAACCAAAACATTGTTTTCGGGGGCGATAGCAAAATGCCTCTCTTCGTAGAATTCGGAATAGTTAGGAAGATGGGCTTTCGGGACGATTCCCAGTATCTTCCCTTTCAAGCACACAAAGCCGCAGTTATAAAGACGGGAAACAGGCCGAAACGGAGCGCCGAAAACGAATAGAATCGGAAGCTCCCGCGTCTCGTCTAGTATCTTCGCTATGGCAATGTCGCACGAGTGAAGAAGCTCGTCATCAAGGAAAAGGTCGCCACACGTATAACCGGTCAGGCAAAGTTCTGGAAGGGCTAAGACGGAAACGCCTTGCTCGTGTGCCTTTCTAATTTCGTTGACTATATTCTCAGCGTTTTTTTCCGGAGCTCCCAAGTTTACGAAAGGAGTGGCTGCCGCCATACGAACAAAGCCGAGACAATCGCTTTTACCGCCGCCCGAAGGAAGCGGCTCTATCCTTTCTTCAAAGCCCCTCGTTTGGTCCTTGTTCTGAAATTCCTCATAGGCTTCTGGCGAAAGGACATGAAAACGGACCTTTCCGTTTTTCGTAATAGCAAGCGTTCCATTGTTAAGGGAGAGGTCTTCTTCCAATTTTCCCGTATCTCTCAGTTCAGTTATCGGCTTTGTCTTTTTCATGACAATATTTTACCATTTTTTGCCTTTTATGTGACGATACCCATGTGCTTCGCAAAATTTATAATTACGGCCATGGCAAAAGCACTAGCGATTATCAACGGATACTCAGTTCTCCAAGGTCCCCGACACTTCTATGAAAGAATGAAGGAGGAATTGGAAAAGGATAACATCGGCCTTTCCCTCGTCAGAGCAACCGACTTCCTTTCTCTTATAAGAAGAGATGGTTCCATAGGAATTCTTCCATCCCTTTTTACTTTCATTCTCTTTCTCGATAAAGACGCTTATCTGTCGAAGGCGTTGGAGAAACAAGGCTATCGTCTATTCAATTCGGCCGAAGCAATAAGGCTGAGCGATGACAAGATGCTCACGTACCTTACCTTGGCAGGGCATGGAATAAATATGCCAAAAACGATTGGAGCTCCGCTTAATTATGCCGGAACTTCTTCCGCTGGCTTCTTGAATCTCGTTGAAAAGGAGCTCTCATACCCGATGGTTGGGAAATGCTCTTTCGGCTCGCTTGGAAAGGAAGTCGCGCTGATTTCAAATAGATCGGATTTGGAACGTTTCGAGGCCGAGAATACAAAAAAGGCCCACCTTTATCAGGAATTCATTGCTTCTTCATCCGGAACCGACTTCCGACTCATTGTCGTTGGAGGCAAATTCGTTGCCGGGATGAAAAGACACAACGAATCCGACTTTCGCAGCAACTTAGCCCAAGGCGGCAAAGCCGAGGCTGTCGAGATTCCTGACGGCTACAAGTACCTGGCTGAGAAGGCAGCCAAAATCATGGGTCTCGACTATGCCGGAATCGACATTTTGGTCGGCAAAGACAAGGAACCTATCCTTTGCGAAGTCAACTCTAATGCCTTCTTGGACGGGATTGAGAAAACAACCGGCGTTAATGTTGCCGCCGCGTATGCTTCTTTCATCAAAAAGAAGCTAGGGCTTTAACTTGGAGTAAGCCCATTTCACGACGCGGCGATCGCTGTCGTAGGTGATTTCTTCCATGGCTTTTTCAAACGGCAGGTAGTAAGCATCCTCGACTTCGATGCCATCGACCTTCAAGGAACTATCGTTTTTCACGATCCCGTAGCCGAACTCGACGCGCTTGACATGCCCTTCCTTTGGGGAAAAGGTAATGGCGTATCTTTCGCCGTCGAATAGGTCGTAGTCGTCAGGAGAGAGGGAAAGCTCTTCTTCTATTTCCCGTTCTATCGTATCCCGTTCGCTTTTATCGAATGCCTCAGCATGTCCCTTTGGGATTGATATGTGTCCAAGCCCCATCTTTTCTAGCAACGGGCATCCGTTTTTGAACAAGGCCGCACCGAAGCTCTTTTCCTGGATTCCAAGCAAATTCGAGAAAGTGCGGTAATCAATCCGGCTAAGACCAATCGAGTGGAAATAGCCTTCGACGCTCCCGTATCTTTTCATAAACCGTTCAATGAATTCGGGAAGGAAGTCGCAAGATGGATAAAGGACGGCCCTCGGAAAATCAGGGTGTCTTTTTAAAGTAATGTCCCTTGTGTGCTTCAATAGCGGGAGGGAGAGAAGATAATCGGCATTGACGTCGAGAGGATCCACGCCGTTTGCCAAAAGAAGCAAGGAAGCGAAGACGCCGGTTCGATCCTTTCCCGCGCTGCAATGCATTAGCATCGGCTTTTTGCACTCGATGATCGCCTTTAAGATATGGGACGCGCTTTCTCTTTCTTCGATCATCTCGAAATAGGAAGCGAACATGTCTTCCTCGTCTTTCGCAATGCGACCGCCTCCGTTCACTTCTAGGACATAGTGCTTGGCGGACGGAAAGGCGGATACTTGATCTGGTCTTTCCTCCCTAGACCGGCTATCCCTAAAATCGATTATCGAATTAATGCCAAGCGACGAAATCAACGGCAAATCCGACTTATCTATATTCGAAATCTCGCTGGATCGGTAAATGACGCCAAACGATGTTTCGCCATAGCGGCACGGATACCCGCCAAGATCTCTAAAGTTGTCGATTCCCTTCAACGGTATCCGTCTTAACGGCATCGGGGTTTCCTCCGGCATTCGCTTTGGCAAGTTGGTCCCTTATTTCGATGAGAACGTCAAGCTCTGTTGGCTTCGGCTCCTCGGGTTTTGGAGGCAGAGGCCGGTCTTCGGGATGCTTCTTGTAATGCTCCTCGCGAGCTTTTTCGGCAATCAATTCTCTCTTCTTTTGGAGGTAGTTGAACACTTTCACGATTACGAAAAGGGTTATGGCGATGACCAAGAACGAAATTACGGCGTTGATGAAACTGCCCCAGTCGATGAGGGCGCTTCCGTTGTAGTAGTAAGTGCCGCCATGGAGGGTATATTTCCCAAGAAGCTCGCTTCGCGCAGTGGTCATTGCCCCAGTTAGGCCGAATTCATTGGCGTATATCTCGACCATTGCCGATATGGTGTCGCCGTCGGCCGCGAATTTCTGGCCGATGCCGGGGACCCCGGCTTGGGCGGAATTGGCGGCCGGGAGCACGGTCACCAAGCCGGATATGCCTCCCGGCACCCCCCATGTGCAGATACTCATCAAGATGGATACAAGGGAGGTGACTATCGCGTTGAACGCGCCGCCAATGATTACGCCAACGGCTAGATCGATGATCGATCCCCTCGAAATGAACTTGCGAAATTCATCCCATGTTGTTTTTAGTTTTTTCCTTATGGCCTTCTTGCCTTCTTTTTTCTTTTCCTTCGGCATGTCAAACCTCCCTCGCTACTTCCGGATTTTCCTACTTTGCCATGTTACTAGGCAAGGCATTTCCTTGCATTGGCGAAAAGCTCCGCTATAAATAGGGACATGTTCTTTGATTGGATATCGATTGTATACATAGCCATCCTCATCCTGGGAATCATAATCGGAATCCAAAAGGGATTTTTTCGGTCAATCCCGACTCTCGCGGTAATAATCGTCGCTGCCGTGGTGGCCTTCTTTTTGGCACAACCGGTCGGCAACGCCATTCTCGATTCATCCATAGGCGAAAGCATTTCGTCCGGAATCGAAACGTGGCTTCAGAAAAACCTCAATCCCCTTATTTATGTCCTTCCTGTCGATGCCTCCAGCCTTAAAAGCGAGGTCGGCCAGCAAGCCATGGCGGAAATCTATGCCGAACTGAACATACCGGGATTCCTCCATTCTCCGCTTACGAATTTGGTCGTGGCTGCCATCGAGGACGGCGAGGTCATGGCCGTCGGCAAGGCCATCGAGGAAGGCATGTCGCTTGCCATCGCCATGCTAGTTGCCTTCTCTATAATCTTCGTTGCCGTAATAGCGGTTTTCCTCATCTTCAAGCTGATTCTTTGGATCATGCGGCACGGGGCGAGGAAAAAGCCATCAATGCTTTCTAGACTAGGAGGCGCGCTGGTAAAGTTCGCCGAAGGTTTCCTAGTCATTTATATCATTTCGTTCGCCATCGCAATTGTGGCATCGACGGACTCGGAAGCCGCCACCTACTTCATTGAAACGCTTCGCCTAAACGATCCAGAGGCCTGGTCGCTGGCCAAATGGCTGGTAAACGGCAACCAACTCTTCTACTGGTTGTCCTCGTTCGTGGGTTCCTAAAAACTTTTCAAGGATCCATCGTCCTTATTCTGACTTTTTCTGTACCGAGTCTAAAATCAAAAAAGTACTTATTGACAGTATCTGCCATGACCTGCTCTCCCTTAAAAATGGGCCATAAAACGGCAAAAACGGGCTTCCTTTTGACCTGTCGCCGAAAAGCAGGACGGAAATCGAAAAGAAGGCTCTGAGCAATGCAATTGAAAAACAAAGTCACCCGGTTAATATAACTCCCGACGGGGAAGAATCCCTTGTGACTCCAATTTGACCTTCTTATGCACCGCGAAGGCGTTTTGGAACCCCATCGGAAACCCCATTCCGTCATGCGTGAAAGAGAGGAAATGCACCATGCTGAGAGTCAAAAAAAGAGACGGCTCGATCGTCGATTTCGATCTCAAGAAAATAGAGAACGCGATGTCTAAGGCTTTCGACGCCGAACACGTTGACGTGAACTCGGAAATCCTAGAGAGGCTCGCTCTCCGGGTTTCGAGCGACGTTCAACCCAAGATCAAGGACCAAGTGGTCGGGGTCGAGGACATCCAGGATTCGGTCGAAGTCGTGCTCATCGAAAGCGGATATGTCCAGATTGCGAGAAGCTATATGGATTACCGGAAGAAGCACGAAGAGCTGCGTGAAATGAAGAACACCGAGCTCAACTATGCCAAGGTCGTCGACAACTACCTGAAAATCAACGATTGGCGCGTAAAGGAGAACTCAACCGTAACTTACTCGGTCGGCGGCCTCATTCTTTCGAATTCGGGCGCCGTAACCGCCAATTACTGGCTGTCGCAAGTCTACGACAAGGAAATTGCCGATGCCCACCGCAATGCGGATATGCATATACACGATCTTTCAATGCTTACCGGCTATTGCGCAGGCTGGAGCTTGAAGCAGCTCATCCAAGAAGGACTAGGCGGAGTTCCGGGCAAGATCACTTCCTCGCCGGCTCGTCACCTCATGACCCTCTGCAACCAGATGGTCAATTTCCTCGGAATCATGCAGAACGAATGGGCAGGCGCTCAGGCGTTCTCGAGCTTCGATACGTATCTCGCTCCGTTCGTCAAGGCAGACAACCTTTCCTATAAGGAAGTAAAGCAGGCCATCCAGAGCTTCATCTATGGCGTCAACACTCCGTCTCGTTGGGGAACTCAGGCGCCTTTCACCAACATCACCCTCGACTGGACGGTGCCCGATGACATGGCCGAGCTCAACTGCATCGTCGGCGGCAAGGAAATGCCATTCAAATACAAGGACTGCGTCGAGGAAATGAGAATGGTCAACAAGGCCTTCATCGAAGTCATGATCGAAGGCGATGCCAATGGACGCGGCTTCCAATACCCGATTCCGACTTATTCCATCACGAGGGACTTCGATTGGTCCGACACCGAAAACAACAGGCTTCTGTTCACGATGACCGCCAAGTACGGTACCCCTTATTTCTCTAACTACATCAATAGCGACATGAAGCCGAGCGACGTTCGCTCCATGTGCTGCCGACTCCGACTCGACCTTCGCGAGCTTCGTAAGAAGAGCGGCGGCTACTTCGGTTCTGGCGAATCGACCGGGTCGATCGGCGTCGTCACCCTCAATATGCCGCGGCTCGCTTATCTCGCGACCGACAAAGACGATTTCTATGCTCGGCTCGACCATCTCATGGATGTTGCAGCCAGGTCCCTGTCGATCAAGAGGAAGACCGTCACGGCCCTTCTCGAAGCCGGCCTCTATCCCTACACCAAGCACTATCTCGGAAGCTTCAATAATCACTTCTCGACCATCGGCCTTGTCGGCATGAATGAGGCTTGCCTCAACGCAAGGTGGATCCGCAAGGACCTCACCCACAAAGAAGCCGACGATTTCACCGTCGAGGTCCTCAACCACATGCGCGAGCGCCTCTCGGATTACCAGGAGCGCTATGGCGACCTCTACAACCTCGAGGCGACGCCGGCCGAATCGACTGCTTACCGCCTTGCCAAGCACGACCGTGAACGTTATCCGGACATCATTTGCGCGGGCGACAATACGGGCACTCCCTATTACACCAATAGCTCTCATCTGCCGGTTGGATTCACTTCCGATATCTTCGAGGCTCTCGACATCGAAGATCAATTCCAGACGCTCTATACCTCCGGCACGGTCTTCCACGCGTTCCTCGGCCAGAGGCTGCCGAACTGGGAAAGCTGCATGAAGCTCGTCCGCAAGATCGCGGAGAACTACAAGCTCCCCTACTACACCATGTCTCCGACCTATTCGGTCTGCCCAGACCACGGATACATTACCGGCGAGCAATGGAAGTGCCCGGTTTGCGGCAAGACGACCGAGGTCTATTCGCGCATTACCGGATACTATCGCCCGGTCAAGAACTGGAACGAAGGAAAGGTCCAGGAGTTCAAGGACAGGAAGACCTACATAATCCGCGAGAACGAGAACCCGGTCATTTCCGAGAACGCCTCTTGCAAGATCCAAACCCCGAGCAAAGGCGCCCCAGTTCCTACCCATGCCCTTCTTTTCACCTCTCCGACTTGCCCGAACTGCAAAATGGCCAAAATGATGCTCGATCGCGAACATATTTCCTACGAGAACATCAACGCCATGGAAAAGCAGGACCTGGCAAAGGAGTATGGCATAAGCAAGGCCCCGACGCTCATCGTCCCGACCGGAAACGGCTACGACATCTACGACAATGCATCCCTCATCCGCGGCTATATCGAGGCCACCAAGGGAAGCCATGCGTCCTGATATATTGATAATTGGAGGAGGGCCGGCGGGTATGACCGCGGCCCTTTACGCTTTAAGGGCCGGAAAATCGGTTCTCCTTCTTGAGAAAAGCGCCTTCGGCGGCCAGATAGCCGAATCGCCAAAAGTCGAGAACATTCCTTCCATCAAGTCCATTTCCGGGATGGATTACGCCTCCCTTATCTTTGACCAGATTAGCGATCTAGGCGTCGCCTTCGACATGGACGATATCAAGTCCGTCATCAAGGAAGACGGCTATTTCACGGCCAAGGGCGAATACGCTTCCTATGAAGCTAAAGCCGTGATCATAGCAACGGGATGCAAGCCCCGGAAGCTTGCAATCAAAGGGGAAGAGACGTTCTTAGGGAAAGGCGTTTCCTATTGCGCGGTTTGCGATGGCGCCTTTTACGAGGGCAAGGACGTAACCGTTATCGGAGACGGAAATGCCGCCTTGTCCTATGCTCTATCCCTGGCCGACACTTCGAGAAAAGTTGCCGTCTGCACGCTCTTCGACCGGTTCTTTGGCGAAGAATCCGCCGCAAAAGCCCTTTTAAAACGCGAAAACGTCGAAGTCATACACGATGTATCGGCCACCGAATTCAAAGGCGATGCCGAGCTTCGGAGCATTCTTTTCAAGAAAAAGGACGGATCCTCTTTCGAATTGAAGACCGACGGATGCTTTGTGGCAATCGGGCAGCTGCCTGACAACTCGCGCTTCGAAGGGCTGGTTCGCCTTACGGCCGACGGCTTCATCCAAGTCGACGGGGCGATGGCCACTGCCACCGCTGGAATCTATGCGGCCGGCGATTGCCGCGACAAGAAAATCCGGCAAGTTACCACCGCCGAAAGCGACGGGGCCATTGCGGCTCTATCGGCCATCGCCTATCTCAATAAGCTCGAGACTCACTCGTAACCGCGAAGTTCGCAACTTTCTACATATTTGAGAAGAATAGCCCTGTAAACCAGGGCTTTTTCTTTCGGGACGGTATGGAAGCCGTGTTTGATGCAGTTTTCGTTGTCGATGAACATCTGGAGGAAAAACCTTTTGGCTCCCCTCACGAGCCTTCCCATCTCTTCGATATCGCCCTGCGAATGGAATTCTTCAACTAACGTCGTCCGGAATTCATAGCGGACTTTCCCAGATAGAAGGAAATCAATCGACTCTCGAATCGGTTCAAAGTCGAGATGAGATAGCCCGACGGTCTCGGCGTAGCGGCGCTCGCAGTTCTTTATGTCCATCGCAACGTAATCGACGAGCCCTTGTTCAACAGCCACACGCAGCTGTATCGGATCGCTTCCGTTGGTGTCGAGTTTTATCTTGTAGCCAAGTTCCTTGATATCCCCTAACTTGTCCAAAAGATCCGGCATGACGGTGGGTTCGCCACCAGTTACGCAAACGGCATCAAGAACGTTTTTCCTCTTTGAGAGATAGTCCATGATTTCGCTCCATGGAATATGGCCGGCTTTCGCCGGATCCAAGACGAGCGCTGAGTTATGGCACCAAGGACAGCGAAAAGGGCACCCTGCCATGAAAAGGGTGGTCGTTATATTGTCGTCATAATCAACAAGGGAAAGCTTTTCCCAACCTGAGAAATCCATGTGATTAGTCTAAACCCACAAAGCCATTAGGTGTTCTTTGACGATTCCCAATCGAGAAAATATTTTTATTAAAATGCGTATTCGGCACTCTTTAGAATTTATAAATGCAAACTGATCGGAACGACAAAAAAGGCGCCCGAAGGCGTCTACGATACGTTTTGGTGGAGCTAACGGGGATCGAACCCGCGACCTCATCGTTGCGAACGATGCGCTCTCCCAACTGAGCTACAGCCCCAAACCGCGGGCCATATTATAGGTAGCGTGGTTCCTTGAGTAAAGACCCCTCCCCTTTTGAGACAGTCGGTGGGCAAAGACTTTTTCCTCTAGATCACTCATCCGCAGCATCACCGGCGAGAAGCGGGTTCTCGCCCTCATAGTCTATTGCCTCGCTTTCCGGGGCCTTTATTTGGTTTTTGCTTATGCGGTCGAATTGGCTTCCTAACTTCTTCACCGTCTTGCCTAAATCCTCCGATTTGTTGCCCAAGGCAGATATGCTCTTAGAAAGAGCGTCCCAGCGAGCGGTAAACCGGCCGAACTCGACGCCTAGGCGCTGAAGCTCATCGTTGATTACTTCAAGGTTTCTATTTCTTTCGGCGTCGATGGCAGCATTGTGAAAGAGGACGATGACGGCCTGAATGGTGGAAGGACACGCGACGATGACGTGCTCGGATCGTGCCTGCGACATGAGATCTGGATAGCGGCTTGCGATGTAGGCGTAAACCCCATCGCTCGGTATGAAGGCAACGGCACTGTCCACCGTCTTGCCCAAAACGATGTATTTGCTGGCCACTTCCTCGATACGCGCCTTCACAGCTTGCTTGAACTTCTTTGAGAGCGTTGCTTTTTCTTCCTCGCCAAGGCCATTCGACTCGAAAAGGCGGCGATAGTCGGCAAGAGGAAACTTCGAATCGATGGCAAGCTTTATCTTTCCCGAAGAAGCCTGAAAGACGATCGTGGCATCCGGACGAATTCGATTCCCGTCGTTGCCTTCCCCCAAATCGTCCTGCAGTTCGTAATACTTTCCCTTGCCGCCCGGGAAGGTCGATTCGAGGAGCATCTCTAACTGAAGTTCCCCATATTGGCCGCGACTCTGGTTGTTCGAAAGGATACCGTTCAAGGAGACAACTTCTTTTTGGAGGGAATCAAGGTTCTTTTGCGCGGCGTCGATCTTCTCAAGTCTGGCCCTTACGTCTCCCATTGCCTCGGCGTTCTGCTTGAACCCGCTTTGGAGGGAATCGCCAACCTTCTTGTTGATGGCCAAGAGGTTTTCATTGATCTTCGCGGTAAGCTCCCCAACGCGGCTCGATAGGCTTTCGTTCATCTTGTCGACTCGTTCATTCAAGAACTTGTTCATGGCCATTATGGAATCGGAAACGGTACCGCCAATCGTTTTCTGAAACGACGAAAGCTGGGAGTTTGCTTTATCGTTTTCCTCGCGCAGTTCCTTGCCAAGCAAGGCCATTTTCTCAGCAAATACCAGTTCGATTTTTTGATTTATGTTCTTCTCTTGCGATTCGATGCGCGCTTCCAGGTGGCCATAGGAGGCATCGTCCGGTTTTTTCTCCTTCTTGGTCACGACTATGGCGATTAAGACGATGACGGCCAATATAAGAACGGCAAGCATGGAAATCGAGACATATTCAAGCATGGCTATTCCTCCCTTCATATTCTAGCCTTCAGAGCCACGCGGCTTGCCCGCAAAATGGACAAAAATGTGTCATGAAGGTGCCAAAAAATCTTTTCCGAGAAGCAATCGGAGTATTCGAAAGTCAAGCCGTGAAGTTAAAAATCTCCCTTCATAGAATGTGCCCATGGAAAGGGAAATCGCCGTAATAGACCTCAAGGGTTTTTACGCATCGTGCGAATGCGTCTGCCGGCATCTGGACCCGTTTTCGACCCCGCTGGTTTGCTGCGATCCCTATCGTTCCGGCTCGTCGGTCGTCATGAGCGTGAGTCCTTATCTCAAATCCAAGTACAAGATTCCGAATGTCTGCCGACGGCGTGACCTTCCGGCGGTCGATGGCATGATTTTTGCCGTGCCCAGGATGAGCTATTACCTAAGGATGTCTGCCAAAGTGCTTTCCATTTTCCTCGACTATGTGGCCTTGGAAGACATACACGTCTATTCGGTTGACGAGTCTTTTCTCGATTTGACCCCATACCTAAGAATGTATGGGTGCCGCGCTGAAGATCTCGTTAGGAAAATCCAGAACGACATCAAAGCGAAGCTCGGAATAACGGCAACTGCCGGCCTTGCCGGCAATATGTTTCTCGCAAAATGCGCGTTGGACATCGAGGGGAAGAAGAAGGCGCCGTACCTAACTCGCTGGAATTCGGCCGACGGGCGAGAAAAGCTCTGGGGGCTTTATCCGCTTTCATCGGCATGGGGAATAGCCGAAGGAACATCCCGCCGTCTTCATAAAAGGGGAATAAGAACGTTCAAGGACCTTGCCTTGGCCAGCAAGGAAATGCTCGAACGCGAATTCGGCATCATAGGACAGCAACTCAGCGATCTCTCCAACGGAATCGACCAAACGAAGGTCAATGAGAAATACACGCCCGAAAACCCGTCCCTTACCCTCGGGCAAACCCTCAACCGCGACTACCGGGGCGCGGAAATATCCTTGCTTGTCCGCGAGATGGCCGAGGAACTCTCGGAGCGCCTTCGAGCATCCAGAAAACTTGCCGGCAAGGTCTCCCTCTTCCTCGGCTACAGCGACGGCCACGGCGCTTTTTCGAGGCAGCGTTCGCTGATTTCGCCTAGCGACGACGAAGCGGTCCTCAAATCTGCCCTTCTTTCGCTCCTTCGCGAAGGGAAAGGCGACATCCCGATTAGGTCGCTCTCGATTGCGTTCGGAAAGCTAGTTCCCATTGAAAACGAGCAATTGACGATATTCGAAGACCCGGATGAAGCAGAAAGGAGACGTTCGCTTTCCTTGACGAGCGACGCCATCAGGGCCATTTACGGTCGAGACTCCATATTGAAGTGCTCGGCTCTTCTCGAGCAATCGACCTTGAAGATGCGTCACGGCCAAATAGGGGGACACAAAAGATGAGCGATCGAGGGATGAAAAAGTGGCTGCCCTACAAGTCTCTCGAAGAGCAGGGCTCGTATTTGAACGAGGCGATAAGAAGGAAAAGCCGCGTCCAACGCCCAATCGTTTTGGAAGCGAGAGCCGAGAAAATAGACAAATTCTTGAAAAGCTATCGCGGAGGAAGCGTCAAGATAACGTTCTATTGCTCGGGGGAAATACGCCAAACGCTAGCTCCCATCCTTAAAATCGACTTCCGAAGAAGAACGCTTGCCTATGAGCTCATGGAAGTTCCTTTCGTTGACATAATCGACGTCGAAATGGAAGAAGAGTGTTTTCTTTCCCAACAAAACGAGGAAATGGGATATTAATAAGGTGAGCCATAGGCTCGGGGCGACTCTTCCATGCATGCCCCCTTCAGGAAGGGCCGCCCTTAATAAGGAACACCACTTTAAGAATGAACGAAGAAAAGCTTGAAAAAGCCATGATTGCCCTTCAGAAGGGAGACGGGAAGGCGCTGGGCGAAGTCTATGCTCTCACGAGCAAGGGCGTTTTCACATTCGTTCTTCCAATATTGCGCGACTATCAATTGGCCGAAGACGTAATGCAGGATACCTACGTAAGCTGCTACCAGAACATTTCTTCGTACCGCCCCGGGACGAACCCCCGCAACTGGCTGCTTACGATAGCCAAGAACACGGCTCTCTCCAAGCTCCGGAAGAGGAACCGGGAAATCAGCTTCGATTTCGACAGCGAGCCCAATGCCGGCGGCGTCTATTACCTTGGGGACATAGAAAGCCCGACCATCGCCCTGGCCAACAAGATTTTGGCCGAGGACGAGTTCAACATCGTGATGATGTATGCGATAGGCGAATACAAGCACAAGGAAATAGCCGAATTCCTTCACATGCCGCTCGGAACCGTTACATGGAAGTACGCGACGGCCCTAAAGAAGCTCCGCAAGGCTCTCGCCGACGAAGAAACGAAGTATGCCCTTAAAAGACAGCTCCAAAGCAATTAGTCGGGACGAGGCGGTGCTTAAGCGCGAGGCCCTAGAAAAAACCGACGAGGAAATCGTCGTCGTCGCCATCAAGAAGGAAGCCGACGCTTTCGTTCCAAACGTCCTTCCGATGGTCAAAAGGAAAACAGGGACCTTCTCGCCGATCGAAACCCAAGAGGAACTAAGCCTCACCGCCATCCTTGGAATCGAAGGCTCCAAAATCGTCCCCAACATAGGAAAGGACATCCTTGAAAAAACCGGCATCAAGGCAAAATGGATGCCGTTCCAAGGCTGGACGGCCCGCCGGGCCTTCGGCGTTATCGGGACTTGCCTTTCGTTTGTCTTCATCGTAGGGGCGGCGGCGGCAACGACGCCGATCAATTCGGCCGACGTCGCACCGGGCGCCCTGCTTCGCGTCAGCATTGCCCCGGCCTCCGTGGCGCTAGAAAAAGACGAAGGCGAGGCGAAAGTCGCCTATACGCCGGAATTCTCACTTGTTTCCACCTGCGGGGCGACCGTCATGGAAAACGGCCTCATTCCGCTTAATCTCTCGGCTTCCTACGTCGCCTCTTCGATTGAGGCTCCCGATGATGGCACGGCTTCCCTTGATGAAGTCGTATCCGACCTCATCGAAAGCTCTTATAAAAACGGATACATCGAGGCCCGCGATCCCGGCAAATTCAACGAAATCAACGTTTCCCTCTATACCGATCAAAGCGATTACGAAAGGCGCTACGTCTCGCTTATCTGGAGTGCCATGTCAAAGGCCATCGAGGACAACCGTCTCTACGCCAGCGTAAGCTTCAGCATTACAAAAGCGCCAGACATCCTCTCGAGTCTAAGCTATGACGATGCGGCCGAAATATTCCGGTGCTACGAGCTTTTCGGCAAAACGATTGCCTACGATGATCTTATGGACGAATCGGCTTCGGTCATTTTCTCGATCGGAAAGATCGCGTCGGTCCTGTCGTCAACCCGGATAAGCGATCGAGCTAGGGAGTCGCTGGCCCGGAACATGGCGCGTTCCTACCGCATCTATCGAAGCCGCCCCGGAGAAGAGTCTAGCTCAAGCCCTTTAAGCGACCTCAAAGACGAAATGGAAGAGCGAGGCTACGATCTCCCATGGGGCATCGAAGATCTCGACGTTTTGAAAAGCGATCCTTACTACCTTTTCCTCGATCCGGCTACCAAGGACGATTTTGACGGCATGTCCAGCGAAGCCGTCGACCTATTCATCGCCATTCAAAAGGCCATTTTCCTCGAGGCAGCCGAAAGCAAGGAAAAATATCTCTCCTTCCTCGACGCGGTACATTCTTACCTCCTGGCTCTCGAAGACGACCCATCGAGCTTCCCAAGCCCATATGGCGGAGGCTACGATCCAGGCGGCCATCACCCAGGAAACGGGCCAGATAGCCCGTCTTGGGGAAGCGGCGAAGCAGTCGCGTTATAATAGAAAGCCCCGGAAATCGAATTCCGGGGCTTTTTATCGGAGATAACGCTTAGATGGCCCAGGTTCCGTTCTCGAAAACGGTTACCTTTTCCCCCGCTTCGGTCGTTCCGACGATCTTGAGGTCGCGGGTTCCGATCATGAAGTCGACGTGGGATGCCGAATAGTTGATTCCCTTTTCCTCGAGTTCTTCGGAAGTGTACTTTTCGAAATCCGGGTAAAGGTTCGTGAAGCCGCGTCCGAGAGCCAAATGGCAGACCGCGTTCTCGTCGAACAAGGTGTTGTAAAAAAGGAAGCCCAATTCGTTTATGGGCGACTCGAAAGGAACGAGCGCGCATTCGCCGAGGTAGGCCGATCCTTCGTCGATCGAAAGTATCGAGCGAAGGGCTTCCTCGCCCTTCTCCGCATAAGCCTCGACGGCCTTGCCGTCCTTGAAGACGAGATGGAAGTTCTCGATGAGTTGGCCGTTGTAAGCTAGCGGCTTCGAAGCATAGACGACGCCTTCGGCCTTGCCGCGGCAAGGTGAGGTAAAGCATTCTTCCGAAGGCATGTTCGGCTGGAAAAGAGTTCCGTCGAGAGTCTTCTCGCCTCCGCCGAGGAAGATGACGCCCGGAATGAGGCCGACCGTGAGATCGGTTCCGTTCGACGACGTGTAATGAAGTTCCTTGAGGCGGAGCGAATTCAACTTGGCGCACTTTTCCTTCAGGGTCTTTTCGTGCTCCTCCCAATTGCGGATTCCATTTCCGTCGATGGCCCGGGCGCAGGTCAAGACGGCTTCCCAGAGCTTCTCGACGGCTTTTCCCTTCGGCAGATCGGGGAACACTTTTTTGGCCCAAGCGACCGTGGGAACGCCGACGATCGTCCATTGGTATTTGTTGTCGCGCTTCTTGCGATATGGGCCGTAGACGGCCATTTTGGCCGCAGTTACGCGCCCCCACTTCTCGCTATCGACGCCCTTTAGGCCGTCGGGGTCGTCCCCGTCGAGCCAAATGGTCGCCGGAAGCGTTTCCGTTTCGTATTCCTGAAGCCCGATTTCCATGGGCGTCGGAACGGAAATCACCTTCTCTTTTCCATACTTGGCAAGCAACCTGGCCATCTTCGAAGACTGCCATTCGAAGCATACGCGGCTGGCGCCGGCCCGGTAGCACTCCCTGGCGACGAGCTCGGCGAACGGCTCGAGTTCGACTTGGGCCCTGATGACGACTTCCTGTCCTTTCTTAAGGGCGATGCCGGACCGGACGATGAGTTCGGCATATGACTTCAAAATAGTTTTCTTTATCATTGTTTTTCCTTCCCAAGCCTATTTAACCACAGAAGCGGGACGCCAAACTCCCCGAAAGAAGAAAAGTGGTTTCATGGCCCCATAGGCGTGTAGAATTCCGTTAGGAGAAACATATGAACGAAACCAATCCGAAAAAGACCGTGGACTTCGGCCGCGGCAGCCTCGTCTCGACGATCTTCGGCATCATCGAATCAATTCTTTTCGTGGTAGCCGGGATCTTGGCCATCGCCTATTCTGGCAACCCCGATTTCCAAACGACCATAATCACCATCGTCGGCGCCTTCCTCATCGTCAGCGGCGCTTTCAAATGCATCCTCAATTTCTTGCCGCTCATCCGCCTAGCGCCCGAAGAACGCGCCGGCCTAAGCTTCGGGCTCGTCGTCGGAGGAAGCTTCGAACTGGCCTTTGGTGTCAGCCTCATCGTGCTGGCAAGCCAAGGAATGACCGCTTTCAACGCCATCGTGACTTTCCTCGCGAACTTCATCGGCATCCTCCTCATCGTCGGCGGGACAAGCCTCGTCGCCTTTGCCATCGGCTTCCTCGTCCGCAAGCTCTACAATGCCACCCTTCCGGTGGTCCAAATCCTGCTCGGCCTTGTTGCCTTGGGGCTTGGGATCGTCGTT
>CALWAS010000012.1 GCA_944375905.1 uncultured Bacilli bacterium | reverse complement strand
TCAGGACCTTCGAGCAGCTGAAGGCTGCCATCGCGGAATACATCGATTACTACAACAACAGGAGGATCAAGGGCAAAACAAAATGGATGCCCCCGGCGAAATACCGGGAGGCATCCATGAGGGCCTTATGATATAATCCGATCAACTTGTCCAGGAAACTGGGTACATATCATTTTGCGGGCCTTTTTGATTTTCCTTCAACCTTTGATCAAATATCGATTTCGGTTATGGGGTCATCTTCGGGGCAGGGGACGTTCACGTCGTCGGGGCTGAGATGGCTATGCGGGGCTATGGTCGAAAGAGGCAAGAACATGTAAAGGGCTTCCCCTTTGGCCAGTAGCACGTTATCCATCGTCTTGATTTCGGCATGTCCCTTGAAGGTCATCTTTGACATTGTGTCGATCGTGCCGATGCATTTTAGCGGAACGTCGTATGGAACGCCTTTATGGAACTCGATGTTGAGCTTTATGGTACAGGCCCAAGCGCCTGGCTTCTTGATCCAGATGGCCCGGCCGATCGTTTCGTCGATCATGGCCGAGATGAGTCCGCCGTGCGTGCGCTCAGGGTAGGATTGATGGGTGCTTTTGAAGGAAAAAAGGGCAACTAGGCTTCCGTTTTCCATTTCATAGAAACGAGCCTTGATTCCATTTGGATTATCGAGTCCGCAGACGATGCAGTCGTGGGAAAGAGTTTGCTTTTTGATTACTTTCATAGCGCTTCAAAATATACACCCCAATCCTCATTCCTATATACTTTTTCATCGTGAACGAACCATTGGCTTTTAGAGTCCGGCCGACTTCCTTATCGGAAGTGATTGGCCAATCCACGTTGGTAGGGAAAGACGGCATCTTGACTAGATCGGCCGCTCAAAAGATGCCTTTTTCGATGATATTGTTCGGGCCTCCCGGCACTGGCAAGACGACGATTGCCCGGGCCTATGCCCACGACCTTGGAGTTCATTGCTCTTTCCTCAATGCCGTAACTTGCGACAAGAAGGAAATCGAGGCCGCAATCGAAACCTCCAAACTCTACAAAACGAGCATTGTCATCGTCGATGAGGTCCATAGACTCGACAAGGGAAAGCAAGATTACCTGCTCCCTTACGTTGAGGCCGGCGACTTTTACCTTATCGGCTGCACGACGGCCAACCCCTATGTTTCCATAAGCAAGGCCATCAGGTCGAGGACCCGGCTTTTGGAGGTTAGACCCCTTTGCGAAGATGAAGTGGTTTTCGGATTGAAAAGGGCGGCTGGTTCCGAACGGGGCCTGCAGGGAAAAATCGAGCTCGAGGAGGACGCCTACCGATTCATAGCGAGGCTTTCCGGAGGCGATTTGCGCTTTGCGCTCAATACCCTCGAGCAGTGCTTGCTTCAATATGGAGACGGCTCGAAGGTCAGCAAGTCCATGGTCGAGGACATCGAGAGAGTTCCTAATTACATGATCGACAAGGATGAGGGAGAACATTACGATTCCGTCTCCGGCCTTCAGAAATCAATACGGGGGAGCGACGTCGACGCCTCCCTTTACTATTTGGCCCGCCTGCTTTCGAGCGGCGACCTCGATAGCGTAAAGCGTCGCCTTCTGGTCACTGCCTACGAAGATGTCGGGCTAGCCAATCCGGCCGCGGTGATGCGTTGCCAGCTAGCCATTGAGGCGGCTGAGAAGGTGGGTTTGCCGGAAGCCGTCATACCGCTTGGCTTTACCGTCTGCGAGCTGGCCCTTTCTCCGAAAAGCAAGTCATCTTGCCTAGCGGTCGAAAAGGCCATGGAGCTGGCGAAGAAAGCCCCTTTTCTGGTCCCGGATTACATCAAATACACCCCGGTTAATCTAAAAGAGGAAGAAAAATACCCATATGATTGGCCCGATCTTTGGGAGCAAATAGAGTACATGCCGGAGAGCTACCGCAATCTTTCCTTTTACGTTCCCAATGATTCAAGCATCTCTTCGATTGAGCGGGCGTTGAACGAGAACTACAGGCGATTAAAGAAGATCAAAAGAACTTCAGATATAGCTTCGCTCAAAGCGAAACAGATTAATCATTGACGTTTGAAAACGCTTTCATAAAAATTCTTTGTTGACCAAACTAACTTTCGGACTATACTGACTGACCTTCGATGAGAAGGAAACAACGAAAGGAGGTCGATCGCGATGAAATATTTTGATATTATCCGTGAAAAAGCCATGACCGATACCAGCTTCGACCTTGGTAACGGGAATGAAAACAAGAGTAATGTCGAACGCTTCGCTGACGGTTGTGCCGACACGTTTGTCGACAGCATCCTGAGCGGCTACGCAAGCATCTGAGCAAGCGGGGAAGCAGCCTTCGGGCTGCCTTTTCTTTATGAGAGGCAACTATTGTTTATTGCTACGGCAAAGACGATAATTACCGACGCTGGGCCCTTGGCGGAATAGGCAGACGCGTTAGACTTAGGATCTAATGGGGCAACCCGTGCAAGTTCGATTCTTGTAGGGCCCACCAATTTGCAAAAACTACTTTTGGCCAGTGAGGCCATTGGCGTGCCGCTTTGCGGCGCGTTTTCTTTTTTGAATGGGAGCGGCGGTGCATATGATCGCCGATGGGCTCTATAATCCATGGCAATGAAGAGATTCAACAACCTTTCCCGTGATGACATAGAGCGCATCGTTGCTAAGAGAAAGACACATGGCTATCTGTCCTTGCTTCTCGACAAGGGTCCCTTTCCGGAGTCCCTTTTGCCAGTCGCCATGAAAGAAGGGGCGAGGGCACTCCCGACTTACGAAGACTTAAGACGATGGCTCGAAGAAATAAAAAGCGGGAAGATGTCGAAAAAAGAAGCGGCTCTTTTTGCGAAAGTCATCTCGTTTCTCCTCCCGGATATCGACGAACCGGGTGACTTCGATGCTGCCGGATACTTGATAGTCCTCCGTTCGGCTGCCGGCTTCCCGGATGGAGATCCATCGGAAGAGGCATTGGCTAAATGGGCTACGTCGGCGCTTCGAGAAATCAGCGCCATTGAGACGCAGAGGAAGCTAAGATTCGAGAATATCTCGCTTTCAAAAGACGAACTGCTGGCGCTGAGGGAATGTTATGAACGGCGCTCTTTGAAAATAATGAGCGGCGAAGACAAGAGACGGTATGAAATCGTCCTTGAGAAGCTCGCTTTCCTTGGCGACCCTTCTTCCTATTTAGAGCTCGGGAGAGGATATGCCGGAAATTCCAGGCGCCTTGCACTCGCTCGTGACGAGGCAAAGGCGTTGCGCTTTTTCGAGAAGGCTTCGTTGCACGGGCTTGCCGAAGCCGAAGCCGATGCCGGAAGGCTGCTGCTCGATAGCAAAAGGAAGGATGGCAAGGCTTTGGCCTATCGGCATCTGGCCACGGCCCATATAAGAGGATCGATCCGCGGTTCCTATCTTCTCTTTGACTGCTATAACGATGGCATTTTTGTGAAAAGAGACCGTAAAACCGCCCTTTCTATTGCAAAAAAGGCCTATGAACGGTTGCTTGGACCGGGATTTGATGCCGAATCGCTATCGTCTTTGAATCTTCTTCAAAAAATCTGCGTTCGCCTTTCGAAAATCGAAGGCGTTAGGGGCCCGTCGTTTGCCTCCAACTTTTTTCTCGCCGACCGGGTCGTTTCATTGATCCTTGAACGCGATCCCGAGAACCCGGAAGCGAAAGCAACGCACGAAGACCTCCAAGAGGCAATGGCGCTGCTTCCCGAAGGCGTTTATTTCCGCTGCGACCGGGAATTTAAATTGCCTTATCGTCTTTCCTATGAAGAAATGGTTGGCCTTTTTGGTCATCTTGGAATGTTCGGGATCATGAGCGGCAGCGAATTTGTCGGAGCTAGGCCTTCCGTTAATTTCTTTGGGTTGAAATCACATTCGTCGGTCGTCTTCGACATTGGCTTTCCTGATGGCAAAAAGCGTTTTCTCCCCCTCCCGGGAGCCAATGAGCTTCTTTTTACCGACAGGTCAATGTTCGTTGCCGAGCTCAATCGTCCTTTGAACAAGGATTTCCGAAGAGCCGGCGGCAAACTCCTATTGAATGGAAACTCGATTCGAATTGCCCTTTGCTCGGACGCCTACGAGGTTGGCAGTTTGGTTCTCGTGGCTTTTTCCGCGGACAATGGTTGCTGGGAGATACCCAAAAGCCTTCCCGAGCACCCGCTTCCCTCCCTAAGGGGAGCCAAACCAAACGACGAAGCAAAAAGCGATCTTATATCTTTCGTTGAGGATCCGCTTCTTGGCGAGATGATGGAATCGCCCTATCGCCTCATTTACGAAAACCTAACCCTTCGTTACGGCAGTGCCGATTTCTATTACATTCGCAAAGACACCCGTCCGATGCATTGCCTCTACATGGTTGAACCCTGGAAGCTCGTGATTACACTCGAGACCGCCTCCGAAAGCGCGCTGGAAGAAGTCAAAAGACGCCTGGATCCGCTGTTCCGCCATTTGGTCGATACAAGGGGAATCGATACCGACGCGGCTTCTTTTGCCGCTTCCGTAAAAAGCGAGGTTAACGATCTTCTTCGCCCCGACAACAAGGCATGAGCATATGCTTTGCCCTTCGCGCCAGCCGAGGTTAACCTATTGTTGAAAAAAAGGAGATCCAATATGCTGAACCAAAAAATAATTGCCGCAATGAACGAGCAGATCAACAGTGAGCTCTTCTCATCCTATCTTTATGTCGACATGGCCAATTTCTATGGAGAAAAACACCTCTATGGCTTCCAACATTGGTTTATGAAACAGGCCAGCGAAGAAGCCGAACATGCCGAGAAGTTCATCGATTTCCTCGTGAAGAATGCCGCTCATGTCGAGCTTAAGCCGGTCAATGGCGAAACCCGTGCTTACAAAGACCTCCGCGAGCCGCTGACCATTCAGCTCGCGCACGAGCAGAAAGTCACCTCCCTCATTGAGAAAATCTATGACCTGGCCGATGAATTCAAAGATCGCCGGGTTGCGCATTTCCTCGACTGGTTCATCGACGAGCAAAGCGAGGAAGAGGCTACTGCTTTTGCGCTCATCGACCGTTATGACCGCCTGGCCATCGATAGCAAGGGCCTTGCGATGCTCGACGAAGAGCTTGGCAAGAGGTAAGCCGGCGACCAAATGCTCCAAAAGGCTCTGCTGAGCCTTTTTTTCATCTTGGTCCTTTTTTCCGCTTATGCGTACATATTAGGGGATTAACTAGTCGTAAGTATCGCGCGTGGGCGCGTGCTACAATCACCGAAGCATGGAAGACATTACGAACGGCAAACGCAAAAAGAGCCGCAAACGCGGCTATGTAATTTCGCTTAGCCTTGTTTTTTTGCTTACCGGCATTGCCCTTCTCGTCAACTTCCACACGGCCGGCACGGCCGTGAATCCCGAGCTCCCGGTCTTTGAGGCGATTGAGGTTGGGGCCACGACGATATACGACGCCATCGCGCAATGCGAGATGCTTTGGCTCGCGGTAATTGCCGCGGTAATGGTCGTTTCCTATTTGATCGATGCTTTGGTTCTGATGGTCTTTGCCCGTCTTTATACCCGTCATTACCATTTTCACCAAGGGCTTGCCAACACGCTTGTCGGCGCTTTCTATAACAACGTCACGCCCGGGGCTTCCGGCGGCCAGTTCATGCAAGCCTATACCTTCAAGAAGCAGGGAATCGCCGTTTCAAATGCCGCTTCCATCATGGTCATGTGGTTTATCATCTACCAAGCGGCCCTCATCTTCGTCGACATCGTTTCGCTCATTGTCATGGGGCCAAGCCTTCTCAGCTTGAATGGCATCGACATCATACCAACTGGCGATTTCATGGGCTGGAACGGCGAGGTATCCATCGTCCCGCTCATCATCGTCGGGTTCGTTTTGAACGTCGGCGTAGTACTCCTGCTTTTCCTCATGAGCTATAGCCATCGCTTCCATAATTTCATCCTCCATTATTGCGTTGGATTCCTAGGGAAGATAAAGGTCTTGAAGAATCCCGATCGTTCTCGCGAAAACCTGCGAATACAGGTTGAGAATTTCAAAATCGAACTTAGGCGCCTTCTTGGCAACATCCCGGTCACGATCCTCATATTCGTGCTTTTGACCGCCATGCTCATGCTTCGCTTTACGGTTCCGTATTTCGCCGGCTTGGCTCTCGATGCCTATGGGGAAGGAGCCGGATTCGACATATCGACGATGTTCGATTCGGTCTTCCGGAGCGCTTTCCACCAGATGGTCACAGGTCTCTTGCCGATACCGGGATCGGCTGGCGTCTCGGAACTATTCTTCAATACGATCTTCGGCGGCTTCTTCCATGCGACGGTTCAAGGCGGGGTACAAATCCGTTCGGTCAACGAGAACATGATGGCTGCCCAGCTGCTTTGGCGAATCGCCACCTTCTATCTCGTGTTCATAATTTCCGGTTTCGTCGCTGCCTTGTACCGGAGCAGGGGCGAAGAAAGGAATAGGGCCGTCTATCCATCCCGCCAGACCTTCGTCGATCTCCAGATGATGACTTACGAAGAAAGAAGACGGTCGGTCGATACCCTTTACGAGACGAGGCAGCTATCAAAAAAGGCAATTCGTTCGCGCCTAAAAGGAGAACGATACCTTCCGGAAGGCTTCGATACGGGGGACGATGCCCTGTCGGGCGAGGTAATCCACCGCTTGCCAGAGGGTAGTAGAATCGTAGCCCGGACTTCGAACAAGGAAAAGAAAGGAGGCAAAAGATGAAGATAGCCATTTTTTCGGATACCTATCCCCCCGAGATAAACGGTGTTGCCACCTCTTGCCGCAACCTTTACCGGACGCTGACTGCCCATGGGCAGGAGGTTCGCGTCGTTACCACCAATCCGTGGAACGAGGAATTGTTCGAAGACGGGGACATCATAAGGATCCCCGGCATAAAACTGAAGAAACTATATGGCTATCGGGCGGCTCCTTTCTTCAATCGCCATGCCATGAATCTCATTCACGATTTCCACCCGGACGTCATCCATTCCCAACATGATGCCGGAATCGGGCAATTCGGTTTCATCGCGGCCGGCCGGCTCAACGTCCCGGTCGTTTATACCTTCCACACGATGTACGAGGATTACACCTACTATGCGACCAAGGGATTCCTCGACCGGGCGGCCAAGGGAATCGTCCGCCAATATATCCATCATAAATCGAAGACGGCCGACGAATTCATCTGCCCGTCAAACAAAATCAAGGAATACATGCGCTCGATTGGGATCGATTCCTATGTTTCCGTCATTCCTACCGGCATCGATTTTGCCGCCTTCGACAAGAAGAAGACGAGCCGCAAAACCGTACTCGACCTCAAGAAGAAATTCGGCATTCCTACGAATGCCTACGTGATTCTTTCTCTCGGAAGGGTGGCTAAGGAAAAGTCAATCGACATCTGCCTACGCGGCTATGCGAAGTATCTAGAAGGAAAGCCGTCCCGCGAAACTGCGTTCGTGGTTGTCGGCGGAGGACCGGCCCTTTCCGAGCTCAAGCGCTTGGCAGCGAAGCTTGGAATCGACAAACGCGTCTATTTCGTCGGGCCCGTAAATCCCGACGAAGTCCCGAAATACTATCAACTTGGAAATTGCTTCGTATCGGCTTCCATTACTGAAACGCAGGGGCTTACCTTCATGGAGGCCATGGCTTCCAGCCTCGTCCTTTTTGCCCGTTACGACGATACGCTTCTCGGGACGATAAAAGACGGGTCAAACGGCTTTTTCTTCATTGACGAAGACGATTTCGCCCGCAAACTCCCTTCCATCGTTTCGCTTTCAGGCGGCCGTCTCCAAGCCATAAAAGACAATGCCCTGGCATCTATCGAGCCTTACTCGCTTGAAAGGTTCTATACCAACGTCATGGAGGTTTACGGACGTGCCGTCAAAAAAGGGTGGTAGCCGCGTCATTGCCTTCGTGCCGGGAAAGAGAAAGGGAACCTATCGTCTAATTTACGAAGGCGGCACGATGGCGCTCGGAGAAGAAGCGGCGACCGAAATTCCGCTTTATGCAGGCAAAGTCCTTAGCGAGGCGGAACTTAGAAAGCTAAAGGGCCTAGCTGCCAGCGAGAAGGCCTACGAAAAGGCGCTCTCATGCCTTGCCCGCGGGTCTTACAGCGAGCACGCGCTTCTCGAAAAACTCATGAATGGGAAGGGCATCCGTCCCAAAGACGCCCGCGAAGCGGTTAAGCGACTTAAGGAAGCCTCGCTCTTAGACGATCGAAAATATGCCGAGGAAGCCTTCGAGAACGCTTCCCTTCGCCTCGTTGGACGTCGCAAGGTGGCACAAGAGCTGAAAGATGCCGCCGTCGATCCTTCCTTGTTGACCGGATTGGACACCGAAAGGGAGGATGAGACGTGCCGCGAAGCCCTAAGGGCCATTGAGCCGCGGCTTTCTTCCCTTCCCCTGAAGAAGAAAAGGGAAAAGGCCTATGAAGCCCTTCTCCGACGCGGTTTCGAGGAACATTGCATTCTTTCTTCGCTGGAGGATCTAGGCGAAGACACGGAAAAGGTGGCCGCCTCCCTCCGCCGGGATGCCTTGCTCGTCTATCAAAGGATGGCGAGGAAGTATAATGGGCGGGAGCTTCTATACGCGGTCTATCAGGCCTTGATAAGAAAGGGATATCGGGCCGACGAAGCCAGAAAGGAAATCAATCAATTAGCCAATGCTGCTCATCAAGGATATTGAAGACGGAATGCATGTACGGGGCGAATACCTCGTCATGAGCCTCGCCCAAGGCGTTTCCAATGCCGGGAAGAAATATTTGACGAT
The DNA here is from genome assembly GCA_944375905.1 of uncultured Bacilli bacterium. Taxonomy (GTDB): domain Bacteria; phylum Bacillota_I; class Bacilli_A; order RFN20; family CAG-826; genus UBA4951. Next base: position 47,496 of record CALWAS010000012.1, on the reverse strand, counting down.
TGTCCTTCAAGACAAATCCGGTACCATCGATGCCCGCAAATGGGACGTCGATCCCGAGGACTATGAAACATTCGCCCCGCGAAACGTCGTCTATGTGGAAGGCGAGGCGAATCTATTCAAGAACAATCTCCAACTCAAGCTCCTTTCGGGAACCGTCGTCCCGAAGGAACATGTGAACATGGACAATTTCGTTGCCCCGGCCCCGGTCGCGAAAGACATTCTCGAAAAGAAACTCGATGGTTATCTATCTTCGCTCAAGGAAGGACAGCTGAAGACCCTCGTAAGCGCCATCATCGAGAAGTACCGCTCTCGCTACGTGGACTGGCCGGCCGCGGTCAAGAACCACCATGCTTTCCGCTCGGGCGTCCTCTACCATAGTCTTTGCATGGCCGATTTGGCTGAAAAGGTGGCCGCTCTTTATCCAAGCATCGACCGCGATCTTCTCATTTCCGGTTGCCTTCTCCACGATTTAGGCAAGTGCATCGAGCTTTCCGGTCCGGTCGCGACCGAGTACACCCTCGAAGGAAAGCTTCTCGGGCATATCTCCATCATGGCGGCAATCATCAAGGAAGAAGCGGACCGCCTTAACATCAGCGGGGAAGTGCCCGACCTTCTCGGGCACATGATCCTTTCCCACCATGGGAAGCCCGAATTCGGTTCCGCGGTCGAGCCGATGACCAGGGAAGCCTTGGCTCTATCGATGATCGACGATTTCGATGCCAAAATGAATATGATCGACCGGGCGCTGGATGCGACGAAGCCCGGTGGCTGGACCGAGCGGCTTTTTGCCTTCGACGGCCGCTCCTTCTATCGACCGAAAGGCAAGTAGGGAGAAAAGGAAAAGCCCGGACCGACAAGCTTCGATCCGGGCTTTTTCAAATGCTTACTTGAGCCCTTTGGAAATGGTGCTGGCAAGAACCGGGAGGTCGAGGGTTGAGGAATCGATTGCGTTCATCGTAAGCTGGAAGCCGCCTTCGCCGGCGACATACCGCGGTATCACGTGGACGTGGAAGTGGGGGACGCTTTGACCGGCTTTCTCTCCGACGTTGGTCAGAATGTTGATGCCCTTGGCACCGAGGACCGAAATCTCGGCCTGGCCGATGCGCTGGGCCACGTCGAACACCTTGTGGACAATATCCTTGGGCGTTGATAGGAAGTCCTGGAAATGGGCTTTCGGCATTACGAGGCAGTGTCCTTTGGCCACTGGGTTTACGTCGAGGATGGCGAGGACGTCGCTATCCTCATAGACTTTCGTCGACGGAAGCTCGCCTTCGATGATGCGGCAGAAGACATCTTTCATTTTGTTTCTCCTAGGAAAAAAGGGACAGGTTGCCCTGCCCCTAGATTATAAGCCGTAAGCAGCTCAGTCGAAGATGTCGGGGAACGTCTTCACGAAGTAGTCGTAGACGTAGGTGTCGTGGAAGATGGTTGCCATCTTCTCGACATAGTAGTTGTGGGCGCTGGAAGTCCAGGTCTCGGAAGAAGAGAGCGAGTAGCCGATCTTGCGAAGGACCATCTCAGCGAAGGAGCCTTCCTCGCCTTTGTGGGCTTCGAGGCCGTCGTAGTACTGGTCTTCGTAGGAGCTATTGACCTTGGCCCGCTTCACTGCCTCGTCGACGATCGTCATGTAGTAGGTGCCGTCGTTGAGGGCGATGTAAGAGATATCGCTGCCGTTTTCGTTATTGGTGGTCATGTAATACTGGCCATTGCGATAGACGCCGTATTCGAGTCCGTCGCTAGCGGTGCTGTTTTGGTAGGCACCGTTTTCGAACTTGACCGAATCGACCTCGTTGGCAACGCGGGTATCGAAGAGATCGCTCGAGAAGGGGTAGCTGTCGTCCATCGCCGAGGCATTGGCGAACCAACCGTCGGTCGTGTGATCCTCGGCCCGGAGGGCGTTGGTCTTGATCATGAGGCCGGTCTGGACGGTATAGGTGCCGTTCGAGGTGAATTCGCTGCGCACCGTCGTGTCATCGAGGAAACGGGAATCGGAGAGCTTCTTGTAGTCGCTCATGATCTTGCCGTAACTCGACTGTACATAGTAGGTGATCTGCTCGTCGCCGATGGTCACCGTGTCGGTCGTCCAGTTGGCGTCTTGGTAGATTTTGGTAGCCAGGGCATAGCGCTCCGGATCGCTTTCCTTCCAGTTCCCATAGACGTAATCGTATCCGCCATATAGGGAATCGAGGAAGTTGAGATCGTAGACGCTGTCGTCGTAGGTGCTGCCTTCGACGATGTTATGGGCATAGGAGACCATTAGGTCGCGGGTGGCGCCGATATAGTCGGCGTTGTCCGGGAGGGCAATGTAATGGACCTTGCGGGCGCTCGAGAGCTCAAGGGTCGTGCGGTTGACCGTGTAAAGGTATTGAACCGTCAGTTCGTTCCGGTAGATATCGGGGAGGACCGCCGATTCAATGTAGTTTTGATAAGTGCCGAAGATGTCTTTGAAATAGGCATTTTCGATGTCGCCGGCCGCCATGCGATTGCCACCATCGATTTTGATCGGTCCCGGCTCGACGATGTCCTCGGAGAGAACAAAGGTGCCTTCGACCTGCATCGATCCGCGATTGTAGGGGTAGATGTCCCCGTCGACCATGGCAATGTCGTAATAGGAAGCGATCTGGGCATCGTAGAACTTCTTCTCGACGAAGCGCGAACGATCCTGGTAATTGGCATCGAGCGCGTAGCCATAGAAGACCGAGCGGATGCGGTAGAGGACGTCCTTGTAGAAGTTCGTGACGCGAGTGCTGTCGCCTTCATAGGCCGGATAGGTCTCGGCAAACGCCTTGATCTTGGCCGCGTCGCCGCTTTCGACGACGCTGCGGAGCCCTTCGATTACGGTGCCATTCTCCGAAGTCTTGTCGAAGAAGGAGCCGTATTGGGATTCCGCGTAGATATAAAGGATATTGTTGAGGACCCTTTCGCTATTGGTATCGCCCGCCGTGACGAGGGCATCGTAGATGAGCGAAATGGCATTCTGCGGGATGTCGTTCTCGAGATTGAGAATCGGGGCATCGTAGACTTGGCTCGTCGGTTTGGCCTCGAAATCGTCGCATCCGGCGAGAAGGAGGGCCGAGGCCGCGAGGACCGTAAGAATAATCGGTTTCTTTTTAGTCAGCATAGTAGCAAGCTCCATTCTCCGTCCAAAGGGCACCGCTGTGGGTCCCGTAGCCGACGGCGCAGGCTTCGCTGATGAGCGAGCCGGTCATCGTCGAGGCTCCGCGGGCACGTTCCTCGTCCTGGGCTTGGATGAGTTCGGCATAGGCTAGCCAGTTGTCACTCCAAGTCTTGAACTTGTCGTCCATCGTGGATTGACGCGAAGTCTGAACATAGGTTTGCATGTTCTCTTTGACGCCGTCGTCCGCGAAGGTGATCTTCTGGCCAGTCGAGGTGCCATCCACCAAGGACTGGAACTGGAAGGTAGTCAGGTTGTCATTGTAGCCGCGGATTTCGCTAACGAGGTTTCCCGAACGCGTATTCTGGTCGGTCACGCGCGGGGCGTTGTAGTTAACGAAGGTGTTGAGCGGCTGCTTGGTCTCGGGATCAGTCGGGTAGTTGCTCGAAGAAGTGGTGTAGGTCGTGTAGTACTGGCTGAGGTCGGCCGTGCTAGCGACTTTCTCGGCGTTCTCGACGTAACTATTGGTTTCCGCGTCATAGGCGAGACCGAACTGCGAAAGGGCGCTCCGATTGATGACGATGAAGTGAACGCCTTGGTAGCTGTCGGTTCCGGCACGGACCGCGAGGACGACCTGTCCTTCGCTATCGGTGAGCACGTTGCTGCCGATGTCGGGGAGGATGTCGGTCGTATCGGTCTGGAAGCCCGGGAGGGCAGCGAAGGTTTCGCAATAGGCGCCGTCGTAGTCTTCGCCGGTAACGAACTTGTCGCCGTCGCCGCCGACGACATTGGTGGCATTGCGAGCCGCTTCGGCAATTTTGGTTCCAGCATGCTTTTCGGCATTTAGCTGGATGGCATTCGGCGTGATCACGCAGACGTTGTGCTTGTTGAAGTACTTGTTGAAAACGATATTGCGGGGATAGAAGGCGGCATTGTTGTCGTTTACGGTGTTGCCGTTGTCATCCGTATCGGTATCGCGGTAGTCCCAAAGGGCGAGAGCCGCGCCGAAGGGGATGGTGCCGATGCCCTGTTCGGTGAAGAAGGCATTGACGGTCGTTCCGTCGGAGAGGACCTGCTCGTTGTCTATGTCGCTCGTGTCTTCGGCAAACTCGGTCAGCCCCGGAGTGATCCGATAGACGTTTGCCTGCCCGTAGGCAGTGCTCTTCTCGCGTTGATTATATAAGGACTCATAGGCATAGATGCCAAGCTTGAACTCGTTGACGAGATCGCTGTCCATGCTCTTGGTCATGAGGCCGGTGGAATCGCTCGTCGCAAGCTCGCCGCCATTGGCCGCGCTTCCGGTGTCGTCGGAGAAACGGCTGGCGATTTCCGAGAAGTTCCAGCGGTTGGTCGCGGGTTGCAGATTGTTGTCGACCCCGGCGAGACGGAATATGACGGTCGCGAGTTTCGTCGTTTCGCCTCCGCCGTCGGCTTCGCCGATGGTGTCCTGCGTGAAATTGCCGGTCGTGGCGCTCGCAAGCTTAACGAGGATATGGCGGATGTGATAAGGCATCTGCTCCTTGAGGTAACCGGCATCGCCGCGTCCCCATTCTTCGCTAGCGGGGAAGGCAGCCGTCGTCTTTCCGTCGATGGTAAGCTCGCCATCGCGCATGACCTCAGTGCCGTTGATCTTGGAGTCGCCGGTGCCGAAGGTCGCGTAGAAATCGTCGAGGAAACGCGACTGTTCCTCTTGGTAGAGGTGGTACTGGTAGAGTTCGTCGGCATTATCGCAGTTGTGGGAATTGAGAATGATCTCGAACTCTTCCTCGAAAGTCGTTCCGTTGCTAGAGGCGTTGGAAGTCGCCGTCTGCTTGTCGGTAATGACGTCCGCCCTGGCCCTTTCCTGTAGTTCCCTCAAAACCGAAGCCTGCGAGGGATCATTGTAGTAATTCCGGACCAAAACTTCGTAAACGCGGTCGAACTCCGTGCTGAGCGAGCTGCCGTCATCCAGATAGTCGTCCAGAAGCTCCTCGGCGGTGTAGCTCACGCGATTGCCTTGGGCATCCGTATAGGTAAGAACGCTGCCATTGTCTACTTCCGTCGGCATGTCGCACGACGCAAGCCCAATGGTGACGCCAAGCAAGAGAGCTAGGCCGAGAGCACTTCTTTTTTTGTTCATAAGTGTGGACTCGAATCCTCCTTTTCCAAACATTGCGCTTCTAAGGATATTCTCTAAAGAGAATGGGCGCAAGAAATATTTAAACAGCCGTCGCCGTGCCCATTTTACGACCCGGCAAGGACCTTCCATTCGACCTTGGAAGCCGCAAGCCTTACCATATCGTTTGAAGGGTCATGGGGGCTGACCTAGAATAGCCCCCGGTTGGAGCGCGCTCTATGGAAAGACTGGAAATCATTGACCTTCACGCCTCGGTTGACGGGATAAGCATCCTCCGCGGCGTCAATTTGTCGATCAAAAAAGGGGAAAGCCTCGCCCTCCTCGGCCCGAATGGCCATGGCAAAAGCACGCTTTTGGGCCTAATCATGGGGAATCCGAGATTTCATTTGGACGGTGGCAAGATAATCCTCGATGGAGAGGACATAACTAACCTCGGACCCGACGAGAGAAGCAAGCGCGGGCTCTTCCTCGCGATGCAGAATCCTTCGGAGATCCCTGGACTAAATTCAGCTGATTTCCTCAAGGCGGCGATGAATGCCCACCGGGGAAAACCGCTGACCCTTTTCGAGTTTTACCGGAAAATGGAAGCTGCCTACAAAGAGATGGGCATTCCCCTCGAGATGAGCAAGCGGAATCTGAACGAGGGCTTCTCGGGAGGAGAGAAAAAGCGGAACGAAATTCTTCAGATGCTGCTGCTCGACCCGTCGCTTGCGATGCTGGACGAAATCGATTCCGGCCTCGATGTCGATGCCATAAACGTCGTTGCGAAGGCCATCAACGAAGCCGCGGCAAAGGGAACTTCGTTTCTCGTCGTGAGCCACTACGCAAGGCTCTACCGGATGCTCAAGCCGACGAGGGCGGCCATCATGGTAAACGGCAGGATTGCCGTCGATGGCGATCCGTCGCTCATCGAACGGGTCGACCGCGAAGGCTACGAATGGATCAAGCGCGAACTGGGAATCGAAATCGAGAAGGAAATCGCCCCGTCGATGAACCAGGTCTCGATTGGGGTGTGTGCGACGAAGGAAGCAATCGACAATGGAAAATAGTTCCGTGCGTCGAATCGATTACTTCGGCGCCATCCCAAATACTCTCGATTTAACGGTCGGGGCCGGAGAGAGGCTGCTCGTCCGCTTTCTTCCCAAGGTTGCCTTTTCCGATGTTCGCTATCGCTTCCAAGTGGGTGAAAACGCGTCGATTGAAGTGGTTTTTGCTGATGTTATTGGCCATTCAGGGCATTTTGAATCAGAAATCCTGCTCGAGGGAGAAGGTTCGAGCGCCCAATGGTTTCTTTCTTCATTCGCCTCTAGCGGGGACAAAAAATCATTCGCGCCGAGCGTCATCCATCTCGCTCCTAACACGACCGCGAAAGTGGAAAGCTATGGCGTGGCAACCGGCGAGAGCCGCCTTGATTTCTCAGGCGTTTCCGAAATACGAAAGTATGCCCGGAAGTCGAAGACAAGGCAGACCGCGAAAGTCATCGTCTTCGATCCCAAAAGCGACGGGCGCTCCGCTCCGATGCTTAAAATCGGGGATAACGACGTCGAGGCTTCCCACGCTGCTGTCGTCGGGCGCCTAAACGAGGACCATCTTTATTACCTGGAAAGCCGCGGAATTCCTCGCGACGAGGCAAGGCGCCTCATTGCACTTGGCTATTTGCTTCCCGTTGCTTCCCGCTTTGAGGAGCGCGAGAGGAAATTCGTCGAAGAAACGATAATGGGAGGGCTGTTCCATGATTGATCCCTATTTGATCCGCAAAGACTTCCCGATGTTCGTAAACGGGGTAAAAATGCAGGGCCATCCGTTGGTTTGGCTCGACAATGCCTCGACCACCTTCAAGCCTTATTCAGTCGAAAAGGCCGTTGAGCGGTACTACGAAACCGAGACGAGCAATTCCCACAGAGGCGATTACGACCTTTGCTTCAAAATGGACGAGGAAGTGCTCAATACCCGCAAGAAGGTTGCGAACTTCATCAATTGCGATCCGACCGAAGTCGTTTTCACTTCGGGAACTACCGCCTCGCTAAATTTGGTTGCCTTCGGATATGGAGCGAAATACCTGAAGGAAGGGGACGAGATACTTCTCACCCAGGCCGAGCATGCGAGCAATGTCCTGCCTTGGTTCAAGGTTGCCGAGATGACTGGCGCGAAGATCGGCTACATTCCCCTCGACGAAGAAGGGAGACTAACTGTCGAAAACCTGAAAAAGGCCCTCACCCCAAAGACGAAAATCGTCGCAGTCGCCTATGTCACGAACGTGTTGGCGTATATTGCGCCGATTAAGGAAATCGCCAAGGCGTGCCACGAGAACGGAACGATTCTAGTCGTTGACGGCGCCCAGTCGACGCCCCATATGAAAACGGACGTCCGCGACCTCGATTGCGACTTCCTTGCCTTCTCTGGGCATAAGATGCTCGGTCCTACCGGCATCGGCGTCCTCTATGGGAAATTTGACCTTCTATGTAAGACCGATCCCTTCATGACGGGAGGGGGAATGAATGCCAAATTCGATATGTGCGGCGACGTTGGCTACCTTCAGCCGCCGCTCAAATTCGAGGCCGGTACCCAAAACCTCGAGGGAATCATCGGGCTTGGCGCTGCCATCGATTATCTTGGCAAAATCGGCATGGATGAAATCGAATCGTATGGGAGGATGCTTAAGAAATACTGCGTTGAGAAGCTTGAGGAAACGGGGATGGCAGACATCTACAACCCCCATAGCGAAGGGCCGGTCGTAGCCTTCAATGTCAAGGGAGTTTTCTCCCAGGATGCCGCGACCTTCCTAAATAGCCGCGGGATAGCCTGCCGCAGCGGAAACCACTGCGCAAAGATCCTCATCGACTATTTGAAGGTTTATGCCACGGTGAGAGCAAGCTTCTACATTTATACGAGCAAGGAGGACATCGACGCCCTCGCCGATGCCGTAAAACACGGAAAGGAGTTCCTCGATGCCTACTTTTGAGCTTACCCCGCAGTTGATGCGGGAAATCATAATGGACCATTATTCAAATCCGCGTCATAAGGGAGTTCCCGCCGACGCTCACGGCTATTTGAAGACGCATGCCGATTCGGAGAACTGCATTGACGACTTCGACCTCTACCTGAAGGAAGAGAATGGCCGTATCGTCGACGCGATGTGGGATGGAATCGCCTGCACCATCTCGACAGCCTCGACGGACATCCTTTGCGAGAGGGCAATTGGGATGGATGCCAAAGGCGCCCATTATCTAGTCGAGCAGTTCATGAACATGATCGCGGAAAAGCCATACGATGAAAGCGTCCTCGACGAGGCGCTTGCCTTCGTGAATACCGGGAAACAGGCGGCACGCATTCACTGCGCGACGATGGGCTGGACCGCTCTCGACGAATTGATCGGAGGAAACAAGAACAATGGCTGACGCTCCGTTCCTCGACGAGTCCAAGTACGATTTCAAGACCGATGCCAAGGCCATTTTCACTACCGGCAAGGGTCTCAACGAAGACGTAGTCAGAGCCATATCGAAAATTAAGGGCGAGCCAGAATGGATGCTCGATTATCGGCTCAAGAGCCTCAAGGCGTTTGAGAAGCTGCCGATGCCTTCCTACGGGCCCGATCTTTCGTTTTTGGATTTTGAGAGTTACACATACTACACAAGGGTTGCCCGCGGCGACGAATCGAGTTGGAACGAGGTTCCAAAGGCCGTCAAGGACACTTTCGACCGCCTTGGAATTCCGGAAGCCGAGCAGAAGTACCTAGCTGGCGTATCCACGCAGTACGAAAGCGAAGTCGTCTATCACAACATGCTCGAGGAAGTGGAGAAGAAAGGGGTCATTTTCCTTTCGACGGACCAAGGGCTCAAGACGTGCCCGGAAATATTCAAAAAGTATTTCGGCACCGTCGTTCCCTATCTAGACAACAAATTCGCTGCCCTTAACGGAGCAGTATGGAGCGGCGGGAGTTTCATCTATGTTCCAAAAGGAGTGCATCTTGAAAAACCGCTTCAAAGCTATTTTCGCATAAATAACGAAAAGACCGGTCAATTCGAACGGACGCTTATAGTTGTCGACGAAGGGGCCGACATCAACTATGTCGAGGGTTGCACGGCTCCGGTCTACAGCCAGGAATCGCTCCATGCGGCCGTTGTTGAAATCGTCGTTCTCAAGGGAGCGCGTTGCCGCTATACGACCGTTCAGAACTGGTCGCGGAACATCGTCAATCTCGTTACTCAAAGGGCCCTCGTGGAAGAAGACGGCCTCATGGAATGGGTTGATGGCAATATCGGAAGCTATCGGAACATGAAGTATCCGGCCTGCATTTTGAAGGGAGATAGGGCCCGTGGATCGGCCATCTCGATTGCCGTCGCCGGCTCCGATCAATTCCAAGATAACGGCGCCCGCATGATTCATGTTGGAAAGGATACTTCCTCGACGATCATTTCCAAGTCGATCGTCCGGGGTGGGGGAACGGCCAATTACCGCGGTACCGTTCGGATGCTCAACGGCGCGGAAAACGCCCATGCCCACGTCGAATGCGACACATTGATCCTCGATGAGGAGAGCCAAAGCGACACCTATCCGAAAAACGAAATCAAGAACGGGACCAGCTATATCGAGCACGAGGCCACGGTCAGCAAGATCAATGAGGACCAGCTCTTCTATTTGATGTCTCGCGGCCTAAGCGAGGAAGAGGCGACCCAGATGATCGTCATGGGCTTCATCGAGCCTTTCAGCAAAGAGCTTCCGATGGAGTATGCAGTCGAGCTCAACCAACTCATCAAACTCGACATGTCTGGATCGGTCGGATAATGGATTTCGATGTAATCGTCGTTGGCGGCGGTCACGCCGGAATCGAGGCCGCACGCGCGGCCTCTTCGCTTTCAAGGCGGGTTCTTTTGCTTACCCTCTCGAAAGCGATGATAGGCAATACCCCATGCAACCCGCACATCGGGGGGAGCGCCAAGGGCATAGTCGTGCGGGAAGTCGATGCGCTAGGAGGGCTGATGGGGCTCGCCGCCGATTCCCATCCCCTTCAGATAAAGATGCTGAACCGGAGCAAGGGCCCGGGCGTCCGCTGTCTTAGGGCCCAAGTAGCCAAACACGAATATCCAAAGCATATCCTCGCTCTTTTGGAAGAAATAGCGAATCTCGAAATAAGGGAGGCCGAAGTGTCCGGACTGCTTTTCGACGGCGCTAAAGTAACCGGCGTCCAGCTAAAGAGCGGGGAAGAAATAACTTCGAACAGTGTCGTGCTTACGACTGGGACTTTTCTTGACAGCTCGGTCATTCGCGGAAGCAACGCGAAGAAGGAGGGGCCGGACGGACTGCCGGCTTCGATATCGTTGGCCGCCTTTCTTAGAAAGATGGGGCTTAAGATCGTTCGCTTCAAGACCGGGACCCCTCCGCGCCTCGCCTACGATTCGATCGATTTCTCGAAAGCCGAAGTCGAGCCGGGCGAAGGCGGGCCATTGGCTTTTTCCTATTTGACGCGCGAATACACGCCCCTCGAAAATCAACTCCCGTGCTATCTTGTCTACACCAACGAGAAGACCCATAGCCTAATAAGGGAGCATTTGAAGGAATCGGCCGTTTATAGCGGACTCATTTCCGGCATCGGGCCTCGTTATTGCCCGTCGATTGAAAGCAAGCTGGTTCGCTTCCCGGACCGTACGAGGCATCAGCTTTTCCTTGAACCAGAGGAAGCCGATTATTCGTCGGTTTACCTTCAAGGATTCTCCACCGGTTTCGACGAATCGATGCAGGAAAAAATGGTTCATACGATCGCCGGGCTCGAGCACGCGAAAATCCTAAAGTATGCCTACCAAATCGAATACGATGCGATTTCGTCGCTGGAATTCGATCACTATCTTCGCGTCAAGAAAGTGGCAGGTCTCTTCGGCGCTGGCCAGATCGTTGGGACTTCCGGGTACGAAGAGGCGGCCGGACTCGGACTGGTTGCCGGGGCGAACGCAGCCCTTAGCGCGGCCGGGAAAGAGCTTTTATCGCTAGGACGGGACGAGGCATACATCGGCGTGATGATCGACGATTTGGTGACCAAAGGGGCGGATGAGCCTTATCGCCTGCTATCCTCTAGGGCCGAGCATCGCCTTCTATTAAGACACGACAATGCCGATTTGCGCCTCAGTGAGAAAGGGCGCCGGTTTGGCTTGGTCGACGACGTGCGCTACGCTTCGTTCCTTAAGCGGAAAAAAGAAGTCGAAGCGGCCATCGATCTCCTTTCTAAAACGAAAATAAGGCCATCGATCGAACGGGCTGAATATCTTGCATCACTTGGATATGAAGATAGCAATACTGGCATAAATGCCAAAGATTTTCTAAAAAGGCCCAAGGTTAGCATCGAGGGGGCTTCCCTCTTCGTTCCCGAATTGGCTTCCCTCTCGCCCGACTCAAAGCTTACCGTCGAGACCGAGGTCAAGTTCGAAGGCTACATCGCTCGGGAGGAAAAGGAAATCCGTGAGACGAAAGCCTACGAAAAAATGCCGATCCCCCGGGGAATCGATTACGCATGTCTCGATGGGCTAAGGCTCGAGGCAAGGCAGAAACTAGCGGAGCGGGATCCCCTCACGATTGGCGAAGCGGGGCGAATTCCCGGTGTCAACCCGGCCGATGTGACGGTTCTTCTGCTATATTTACGGAAGGTCGCAAACAAATGACTTTCACCGACTTGCTAAAATTCTTCCCTCAATGCCTAGACGAAGGCAAAATCGAGCTTTTCCATCGCTTCTACGTTCTTGTCTCCAATGCCAACTCGGTAACCAACCTCACGAGGATCGAAGACGAAGACGATGCCGTGGTAAAGCATTTCTATGACTCGCTTTATCCTTCGGCTCTCGTGGAGATGAAAGGACACCTTGCCGATCTTGGAAGCGGGGCCGGTTTCCCCGGAATCGTCTTTGCCATTGCTTATCCCCATCTTCAGGTGACGCTTGTCGAAAGCAATGGGAAGAAAGCCTCCTTTTTGCACGAGGCCAGCAAGGCACTCGGCCTTGAAAACGTGAGAATTGCCGCAGTGAGGGCCGAGAGCATGAGAGAAAGGGAATACTTCGACCTCGTTACGGCCCGCGCCGTCGCGGACCTCCCGATCGTGATGGAACTTTCCGCGCCGCTTCTTAAGGTGGGCGGTTGCTTGATAGCGATGAAAGGGCGAAGCGGGCACGAGGAACTGGAAAGATCCGCCCATGCCATGAAATCCCTTTCCCTTTCCTTAACCAAGGAAGATGTCTCCTCCTTGCCCGAGGAAAAGGGGACCAGAACGAATCTTTACTTCCTCAAGACAAGGAAAACCGCCCGCAAATTCCCCCGCGATTATGCGGATATCAAAAGAAACCCACTATGAAGCCTCGCATAATTTCCATTGCCAATCAAAAGGGCGGCGTCGGTAAAACGACGACGGCCATCAATCTTTCGGCTGCCCTCGCTGGGCACCATAAGAAGGTGCTCTTGGTCGATTTCGACCCGCAGGGAAATGCCGGCCGCGGACTGGGAATCGATGTCAACTCGCTTCTGGCTACGAGCCTTGACGCCCTTTTCGCGCCCGATCCGGGATCTCTTTGCCTAAAGACGCGAGTCGAGGGCGTCGACATACTTCCCAGCAATCTTCGCCTGGCCTCGCTCGACGCCAAGGTGGCCGAACGCGGAATAAGGGATCCTTTCTTCCTTTTGAGGCGTTGCCTTGCAAAGATCGACGGAGGCTATGATTACGTCGTCATCGACTGCCCGCCGAGCCTCGGCTTGCTCAACATCAATGGGCTCGTGGCTTCCGATTCGGTCCTCATTCCAGTTCAGTGCGAATACTTCGCGATGGAAGCGATTGCCGCGATCCTTTCCTCGATTACGAAAATCAAAAACGAATACAACCCGCCGCTTCGGGTAGAGGGCTTTCTGCTTACCATGTACGATCCCAGAACCGTCTTGGCTACCGAGGTGGCCCGCCAAGTCAGGACTTTATTCAGGGAGAACACATTCTCCACGGTCGTTCCGCGCAACGCATCGATTCCCGAGGCATCGGCCCGTGGCCTGCCGGTAACGAGTTTCCGGCCCTCGGCCCAAGGATCGATTGCCTATTTTTCCCTGGCCCGAGAGGTGATCGACCATGAGCAAGAAAAGCGAAGCTAATCTCAATCCCGGCCTTGCCGAACTCGTTAAGAAATTTTCTCAAAGCGATGTCATCGCCGAGATGGAAAAGGAATACCAGTCCCTATCCCCGACGTCGCTTCCTTTGCGGGAAATTGACGATTCGCCTTTCCTTAAGCTTGTCGAGCCGAACTCGAAGATCATCCACCGGATGGTTCCTTCGGTCCGGTCCAAGGGACTATTCCTGCCAATCGTCGTCAGGAAGGTTTCGTCTCATTACGAACTAATTCTCGGGAGAAAGCGCTACTTTGCCGCCAAGGAAGCCGGCCTCGACTCGATACCGGCCATCGTCGCCGATTTCGACGACGAGGAAACGCTCCTCATGCTTCTTGCCGATACTCGCGACGAAAGGGAAGCCAATGTGGTGGAGATGGCGGTTCTCTACGATGCTTTGAGCACGCGATACGGCTACAGCAAGAAGACGCTTGCCACCTTGTCGCACGAATCGCGCAGCCAGGTCGTGAACTCGATGCGCATCCTTTCCTTGCCCGAGGACGTCATCAAGATGGTTTCGCAAGGCGAGCTCAGCTATGGGCACGCAAGAGCCATCTGCCCCCTATCCTCCTCGCTAGTGCACCGGGCCGTGCGCGAGATTAAAAAACGAAATCTGTCGGTAAGGGAAACCGAGGCCCTGGCCGCCTCCTATCGCGGAGAAGGAGCAAAGAAGGAAGACCCGCTGGCCGTTTCCGTTGGCGCACGCGACATCGTGAGCAAGGAAAGGAGCCTGACTTTCGTCTTCGATGGCGAAAAGGAGAAGGAAGCGTTTCTCGAACGCCTGAAATTGCTTGTCTTGGACGAGCGGTGATTCCGTGCATTCGACTTGGGCTTGAAACCATTTCCCCCTTACGTAGAATTTAGGTGCTTCAGGGCGACGATAGTTACGTCGACTGGCGGTAAAGCCCGCGAGCCCGTCGATTGATGGGCATGAGCCGGTGGGATTCCGGCGCCAACGGTAAAGTCCGGATTGGAAGAAGCGAAAGCGAATCCATTCACCCTCTAGCGAAGAACGGAGGGTTTTTTCATGGATTGGCATTCGGTTCTCGTCATCGTCCTCATCGCCGTCTTCGCCGTGCTCCTCATTCGTTTCTACGGGCGCGAGCATCGCAGCGGCAGTTTCGACTGGCCTCGCTTCGTGGCACGCATCGGGGTTTTCTCGGCGATTGCGGCCGTACTTTACGTCGTTCCCGTCTTTTCGATAAACCTGCCTTTCATTCCGGGATTTTTGGCCCTTCACTTCGACGAGATCCCGATCTTCGTGGCCGGGTTCGCCTACGGGCCGCTTTCGGCCTTCATGGTCATTCTCGTCAAGACCGTAATCAAACTTCCTTTTACCTCTACCTTGTGCGTCGGCGAACTGAGCGATTTGATTTTCTCGACGGTTTTCGTCATACCGGCGGCAATCATTTACAAGAAGCATCGGAATCTAAAGGGGGTGGCAATCGGCTTTGCCGTTTCAACCGTCCTTCAAGTCCTCGTTGCCATGACGATGAACGTCTACTTGATGCTCCCTTTCTACATGTTCGTCATGGGGTTCAGCGAAGAATCGCTCCTTGCCATGTGTCAGGCCGCCAACCCGAATATCACCGACCTCGGATGGCCGTATGCGTTCTTTGCGGTGCTCCCCCTCAATCTCATCAAGGACGCCATCGTCATTGCGGCGACATTCCTCATTTACCGTAGCCTTCACGTCTTCCTTAGATATCAAAGGAACTAGAGCGGTTTTCAATTAAAAAAGCCCCTTTTGCAGGGGCTTTTCATGATCGTTAGAGGAGTTAGTCTTCCTCGATCGCGCCGACCGGGCACGAGGCGACGATCTCGTCGACCTGGCTTTCGTCCGCGACATCCCCGATCACTTCGCTCTTCCCGTCGTCGGTGAAAGCGAACACATCCGGGGCGGTCGAGACGCAGAGACCGCATCCGATGCAGGCATCGGCGTTGACTTTGACTTTCTTGGCCATGGTTTTCATTCCTCCTGGTTCGAATGGATTATAGAAGTGAAAATCCCCGGTATCAACTTGAAGGCCGTTCGCCTCTCCCTAGGCCGGCCTCCAGTTATCTTTATCAGGGCCTTTCTCAGTACCATCGCAAGGTCTCTAGGAATGAAATCGATTTCTTCGCTCTCTTAGAGAGTGAAGGTTTAGTTATATCAAGGTAGAATTAATCACATGAAAGCCGAAACCCGCCAACAGAAGTGGCGAAAATACCGCGCCAAGATCAAGTCGCTTCCGGAAAGATCGTTCAAGCCGAAGGAAGGGAACGCCATCTCGTTCTCGAAGGCCGACCGTGCCAAGCTTGAAGGTTCGCTTTCGCCAAGCTACGAGCCGAAGCTTCAGCTCACGCCGTATCGCTCCTATGTCGAGAAGAAGCGGCGGAACCTTATCATGAAGACGGCCGCCCTTTTGGTTACCGTCCTAGCGTTCGTGCTCGTATATTTCCTTTGGGTCATTTGAGGAGGGGGAACATGGAAGAAAAGCATTTTCAGATTGCCATCGACGGCCCGGCTGCGGCCGGAAAGAGCACGATAGCGAAAAGGGTGGCGGCCAAGCTCGGCTTTACCTATGTCGATACCGGGGCGATGTACCGGGCCTTTACCAATGCTGTCATAAAAAGGGGCCTCGACCCGAAAAGCGAAGCCCAGGCCGTGACTCTCATTCCCGGGATGGACATCGACCTTCTCGAAGACGGGAGGGTCATCTGCAATGGCGAGGACGTGACCAAGGTCATCCGGGAGCCGCTCATATCCGGCAACGTCAGCTATATTGCTGCCATGAAGCCGATTCGTCTCGCCCTCGTCGACATGCAACGCGCAATCGCGAAAAAGCACTCCGTCGTGATGGATGGCCGGGACATCGGCACCTACGTTCTTCCCGATGCCGACGTGAAGATTTTCCAGACGGCTTCGGTCGACACGCGGGCCATCCGTCGCTATGAAGAAAACCTCTCGAAGGGGATAAAGACTTCGCTCGAGGACGTAAAAAACGACCTCCGGATGAGAGATTACATCGATAGTCACCGCGACTTTGCGCCGCTTCGCCCGGCTTCCGATTCGATAATGATCGACACGTCCTATCTTTCGATCGACCAAGCGGTCGAGGCCGTCCTGCGTTCCATCAGGAAAAAGCTCGGAGGGAATTTCCAGTGCTAGGAACCGTTGCGCTAGTCGGCCGCCCATCGTCTGGCAAAAGCACCATCTTCAACCGAATCGTCGGCGAACGCCGCTCGATTGTCGAAGAGACCCCGGGCGTTACGAGAGACCGGCTTTATGCCCACGCCGAATGGCTTACTAAGAAATTCACGATAATCGACACGGGCGGGATTCAATTGAAAAACGCCCCTTTTCAAGCCGAGATAAGGGCCCAGGTCGAAATCGCCATCGAGGAAAGCGACCTTGTGGTTTTCGTCACCGATGCCCACACCTTGCTTACCGATGACGACCGATTGATAGCAAGGATGCTCCACCAGAAGAAAAAGACGACGATCCTTGTCGCCAATAAACTCGACAACATCGAATCCATCGGCGACACGAGCCAGTATTACAGCCTCGGCTTCGGCGAGCCGATGGCGGTTTCCGGAGCCCATGGCATTGGCATTGGCGATTTGCTCGACCGCATCGTCAGAGAACTGCCGGAAAAGGAAGCCACGACCTACGAAGGGGCGATACCCTTTTCCCTCATTGGGCGGCCGAATGTCGGAAAGAGCTCCCTCGTCAACCGCCTCATAGGCAAAGAACGCTCGATCGTTGCGCCGATCGAGGGAACGACCCGCGATTCGACCGATACCCCTTTCATCAAAGACGGCGTTTCCTATGTCGCCATCGATACCGCTGGATTGATCAAGCGGGGGAAGATCTACGAATCGATAGACAAATACGCTGCCCTGAGGGCGCTCAGCGCCATCGACCGCTCGGAAGTCAGCTTCATATTGATCGACGGCAGCGAGGGGATAAGGGAACAGGACAAGCACGTTGCCGGCTACGCCTACGAAGCCGACAAGGCAATGGGCATCGTCGTCAACAAGTGGGATCTCGCCAAGGCCAAGGGAAAAACGAAGGAATCCTTCACGAAGGAAATCAGGACGGCATTCAAGTTCCTCGATTTTGCCCCGATTGTCTTCGTATCGGCTCTTACCGGGGAAGGATGCCAAAAGGTCCTCGACGCCGCCAGAACAGCCCACGAGGCATATAACCGGCGCGTATCCACGGCCATTTTGAACGATATCGTAAGAGATGCCCAAGACCTCAACCCCACGCCGGATTTCCATCACGGGCGGCTGAAGATCTACTATGCAAGCCAGGCAAGGACCGCCCCTCCGACCCTCATCATGTTCTGCAACGATCCCAAGCACGCGCATTTCTCCTACACGCGCTATCTCGAAAACCGCTTTAGGGAATCGTTTGCCTTCGACGGAAGCCCCATCAAGATCGTCTATCGGGAACGAAAATAGATTTTTAATCGGTAAATTCTCACTTTTCGTGAACTTTAGCAAATCGGTAATTCATTCCATGAAAGCGTTTTCATAAATTATTTTCAAACAGCGAAAAACCAACGCAAAATCGGCATATTTTTACCATTTGGAATAAGTTGATTTATGAAAACAAGTGAAAATTTTTATTTCCTAACCGGGTTAATTAACCATATACATTCGGTAATATCGAGTGATTTTGGACTTTAATGTACTTGATATTGACAAAGGCGTTTGTTACCGTATGAGCACAGTTTTGAAAGGAGTGAAACCATGAACAAAGCTGAACTCATCGAAGAAGTGGCGCTCAAGGGCAACCTCACCAAGAAGGACGCCGAAGCAGCGGTCGATGCCGTCATCGATGTCATCACCGATGCTCTCGTCGCCGGCCAGGAAGTCAAGCTTTCCGGCTTTGGCATCTTTGCCAAGAAGATGCGCGCCGAGAGAGAGGGCACCAACCCGGCCAATCAGGAGAAGATCACGATCCCGGCCTCCGCGACCGCGACCTTCAAGATCTCCAAGGCCCTCAAAGAAAAGCTTAACTAACTTCTTCTTTGGATGAGAAGCCCGCCTCGGCGGGCTTTTTATTTATAATCACTCTCGATGAAACGCCTGCCCATTTTCGACGAATTGGCCGCTTTGTACGCGAAAAACGGATTCAATCTTTACATGGTAGGGGGAACCAGCCGGGATCTCTTGCTTTCTTTGCCGCTCGAAGACCTCGATTTCTGCACGGATGCGACGGTGGAAGAGGAGATGGCCTTCCTGCCGGAAGGAAGCGACTACTCCTTTGCCCGCTATGGCCGCGTCAAGCTCGGAAAATCGCAAGGGCGGGCCGAGATAACGACCTTGAGGGAAGAAGGGGAATACCTAGATCATCGCCATCCTTCTTTCATCAAATTCGTTAAGGATCTCGCGACCGATTCAAGGAGGCGCGACTTCACGATCAATGCCATTTACATCGACTCTGCCATGTCGATTCACGATTTCCATGGAGGCCTAGACGACCTTCGCTCGAAGACGATAAGGACGATTGGCGACCCCTATATTCGCTTTCGCGAGGATCCCCTCCGCATTTGTCGGGCCGAGCGCTTCTCATTTCGCCTTGGCTTCGAAATCGAGGAAAGGACTTTGGAGGCGCTTAAGGCGTGCTATCCTCTCCTTGGCGAAATAAACCCGGCCAAGCTCGAGGAAGAGGAAAGGAAAGGATGGATATGGCGAAAATGAACTCACTTCGGGATTTCATCCCCTTCGAATACGCCCTGCTCGAGACCTATCGAGATCTGGGGCTCAGCGAAAACGAATTGGCCGTCCTTTTGATGCTCGACCATCTAGTCAAACTCCGGAACCCGGTTTTGAATAGCGACTCGCTTGCCTTGAAGATGAGTCTTAAAAGCGACGAGATCGACGCGATCCTTGCCTCGCTTTTCTCGCGTAAGTTCATTGCTTACGGGAAAGAAGGGGGCCAATCGACCCTTTCTGTCGAGCCGGCTAAGGAGCGGGCGTATGCGAGGCTACGCGCCGCCGTCGCCGAACAGGACGGAACTTCGAAAAACGAGCGACGGGCCGAGGAACTCAATTCCTTTTTCGAGGACAGGCTCGAACGGACCCTCTCCCCGCTCGAACGTTCGTCGATTTCCCGTTTCCTCGAGATGGGCTTCCGCGACGACGAGGTCAAAAACGCCCTTCTTGATTGCATAAGGGATGGCAAATCGTCTCTCAAGGCAGTGGAACGCCGGCTGATTGCCCAGCGTCAAAGCGACGACCGCCTTAGCGAAGGGGCCAGCGCCGTTTCCCACCTTTCCGCCGAGCCGATCGGCGACCGCCTTAGAAAAGACGAGGCGAAGTTCGAAAAATGAGGAAAGAGGAAAGGGCCGCGATCGTCCTGTCCTATCTCAGGAAAACCTATCCCGACGCGAAATGCGCCCTTAACTTCCGCAATGACTACGAATGTCTTTTCGCGATAGCCCTCTCCGCCCAGACGAGCGACGAATCGGTCAACAAGGTAACGCCGAGGCTCTTTTCCCTCTATCCAGACGTCGATAGTCTGGCCAAGGCCGATGAGGAAGAAGTCCGACGCATCATATCGAGTATTGGCCTTGCCAAGACGAAAGCTCATAACCTCGTCAGGGCTTCAGGGGAAATCGTTTCGCGTTTCCACTCGCAAATCCCGGTCGAAATGAACGAGTTGACATCGCTTCCGGGCATCGGTCACAAGACGGCTTCGGTTTTCCTCCTCGAGCGGAAAGATGTTCCTGCCATCCCGGTCGACACCCACGTCGGGCGCCTTTCGAAGCGCCTTGGCTTTGCAAAGGAAGAAGATGGCGTCATCGCCATCCAGGGAAAGCTCGAAAGGCTTTTCCCGAGGGAAGATTGGCACTTCGTCCATTTGGCCCTCATTTCGCATGGGAGGGCGCGCTGCTTGTCGCTTTCCCCGCGTTGCAAGGATTGCGAGTTGGCGGCGGTTTGCCCTTACTTCAGGAAGAAATCGTCGACGAGGGATAGATAGTCGTAGCGAGGACGGAACCCTTCCTTGACCCGGGCTCCGTTTTTCCTTACTTCGTCGATTGGAATCGATTTCCTCCCTCCGCTTTGAAGGAACGAAATCAGATAGGATGCCGGCAGGAAATAGGTTTCGTCGACGCTTGTGAAGCGAATGAGGAAAAAGGCGATGCCGCCGTGGGCGATCACGCGTTTGAGATGCTCGATTTGCTGGGCGGGGACGTTATGGAGCGGGAACGAGGTTTTCGATCGGCATTCCTTGGCTTCGAAGTCGAGGTAGCGTCCTTTGTAAACGCCATTGTAATCGGTAGTGGACTGAGTCTCGAAATAGGCCTCCTTTATTTTGGCCCCGTGGGTGTAATCAACCTTGACGATCTTGATCGGAGTCGGCCTTTTGTAGACGACGCAGAGATCCTTTTGAAGATAGTACGCGTTCGTCTCGTTTATCTCGGATTCGAAATCCATCCCGCGGTTGGCGGCCCTTGGATCCTTCTTTCTCGGAAGGGCTTCCTTTATGCTTTCTTCCTTCTTTGGCGGCTTAACGCCCTTCGGATAGAGGAAAACCCCGCTCATTTGAATGTCTCCCTCACGTAATTTTCGTAGTCTTCGGGCGTCACGGTCTTTCCATCGCGAAGATCGGAAACGACTTTGAGGAGCGGGGCCGGGGCCTTCCCGAAATGGGAAAGGGTCTTCATGTATTCCCGTTCGAGGATCGAAGGGGAAGAGATGACGGCCTCATAGAGATGGAAAAGCGATTCGGCGTCGCTAGTCGCGTCGTGCTCGTGCAAAGACGGGCTCACGCGGAAGGCCGCCAGGGCGTTATGGAGGGAGAGGGGGTTTCCGTGCCCGTCCTGCACGTAGGTGCGGAGAAACGACTGGAAATCGAGATGCCTGCGTTTGATGAAGCGAATGAAGGATAGATCTTCGAGGGGCGAATACTTCAATGTGCATTCGAGGATCGAGATGTCGCCTGGTCCCCAGGTTAGAAAAAGGGCATTTTCGCGGTGGTAGCCGGTGTACTTGCGGAGGGATTCCAGCGCCTCGGCAAAGGTCACGCCCTCTTTCTGAAGGAGCCGCTCGTCGATTCCCGTCATCGAGGAGACAAGTCGCCCGATCGGGCGCTTGGCCCGACAGTATTTTTTGAAAGAAGGGTAGGTTTTGCGGACTTTTCCTTCGCCATCGACGTCGGCCATGACGGCCCCTATTTCGATGGTTTCGTGCGAGATTTGCGTTGCCTCGAGGTCCAGGAATACCAAGGTCGAGGCTCCCCTCAGGGCTCTTTCGATTATTTTCACGGGTCTATCCTACCATAGTCGAAGCTTGCCTTCGGTGCCATTGAAAAGAGGGGACATCGAAACTAAATTAGCGGTGGAGGTCAATGAATGTCCAGTTTCAAAGATTTGCGAATCGTCGATAACTTTTATCAATCGAGCGCCTTCTTCCCGATGCCGACCGTCCTCATCTCGACGCTCGACGATAGCGGCAAGACGACGCTTGGAGCCTACTCCCTCGTCTTCCCCTATTACATCGCCGGCAAGAGCTATTACGCGATGATCCTTGAGGCACGGAATTCATCCAATACCGCTCAGAACATCCTCAAGCGCGGGAAATGTGCCCTTAACTTCCTCGAGGATTCCTACCGGGATTTCGCGGAGACCGTAAAACTCGGCTTCCCGGGCCAGACCCCAGAGGAAAAGATGAAGAATTGCCCCTTCGAGCTTGAAAAGGGACTTGCCGGAGGCGAAGACCGGCCCCTCGTCATCAAGAAGGCCTATCAGGTATTCGAATGCACCTGGGACGACAGCCTCGAGGATGCCTACGAGGACAGGAAGCGGGTCGGGCAGCTCGACGGCGTCGAGCCGCCTTATCGGAGCTTCAACGGAATCACGAGCAAATTCGGATGCCATTTCATCCTCAAAGTCGACAAGATCCTCATGAAGGAAAAGTTCTACGATGCCATCGTGAACGGGGTGAAGGCTTCTTCTTTCCCGAAGGTGCCGATCGACTTCGGCTATCGCGACAGCACCTATTTCTGGTACACGAAGTTCCGCCGCGGCCTCAAGTGCCCGATACCGAACGTCCAGTCGAATAGCGTCGGTTCGGTTCGCTTCGCGGCCGATCGGACCGATCCCAATGTCCACTTCACCGACGAGGCTTGCGCGATGCTCGTCAAAGTCCCGCGCGTCTTCCTCAAGACGGTTCTCAACGGTTGCGTCAAATACGCCAAGGAAAACGGCATAACGGTAATCGACGAGAAGGTCATGGCCGAGATAAACGACAAGCGCCGGGGCGAGAAAAAGAAACGCTAGCGATTGGAGGGGAAGCGATTCCCCTCTTTTCTTCCCCTTCGTTGAAGGGGAGATTGCCAGCGGATATAATCGACTCGCGTTATGGAACACAAGCTTGAGCTCTCCCCGAAGAAGATACTCGACGAGAAATTCACCAAGAACGTGAAGGGGTATGACCCCGATGAGGTCGATGCCTTTCTCGACAAGGTGATTCTCGACTACCAATCGTTCCTTTCCTACCAAAAGGAGAACGAGCAGTACATCGCGTCGCTGCGGGCGGAACTTCAAAAGGCAAGCGGCTCCTCCGCCGGTGCGCGCGACAACGAAAAGCGCCTCTCCGAAAGGATAAGGTCGCTCGAAGCCGAGAACGCTTCCCTCCATAACAAGCTCGACAACATCCGTCCCGGGGATTCCCCGACCGCGGAGAACATCGGGCTCATCAACCAAGTCAACCGGCTGTCGCAGTTCCTCTACCAGCTCGGTTACGACCCAACCACCCTCGCAAAGAGGAAATGAAATAATCCCGGCCCAGACGGCAGCTGCCCCCGGGCAGAGGAAAGTCCATGCTCGCACGGCCTGCGATGGCCGTAACGTTTGTGCTAAGCGAACCGATAAGCTTAGGTACGCGGGAGCGCGTAACGGCGGATGAATGTCTCCCCGAGACAGGATTCCCTAAGGTGCCACAGAGACGAGCCGTCCCCGCGAGGGGCGGATGAAACGAGGCAAACCCCGCAAGCGAGAAACCCAAATTTGGTAGGGGAAAGGCGAAGCGCGAAACGAAGCGCCTAGCTTCGGCGAAAGCCGAGATTAATTGCCGTCCTCGACAGAACATGGCTTACCGGGCCGGGAACTCAAACTAAATCATATGAACCTTCCAACCAAAATCACCTGTTCAAGAATCGCTCTGGTCGTGGCCCTATGGGTCTACCTTTTCCTTGCGGAGGCTCTCATGCCGAATCCCATCGTCTTCGGGGAGAGCGGCATCAACTTGACCTATCTCATCGCCATGCTCGTCTTCCTCGTGGCAAGCCTTACCGACTTCGTCGACGGATATCTCGCGAGGAAGAGGAACGAAGTGACCACCCTTGGCAAATTCCTCGACCCGATCGCCGATAAGCTCCTCGTCGACTCGATGCTCATCTATCTGGCCTTCTCCAGGTTCGACAACATCTCGATCAACCTGGTTTGCACCATTTTGATGATTGCCCGCGATCTCGTCGTCGATGCTTTCCGCCAAGTCGCGGCTTCGAGGGGAAAGGTGCTAGCGGCCTCCTATTTTGGCAAGGTCAAGACCGTCACCCAAATGGCGGCGATCGTCTTGGTCTTTTTGAACGGCTGGCCCTTCGTCTACTTCGACGGCGGTTGGGATCCGGCTCTGAGAATCGTTTCGTGGGTTGTCTATCTATCGACGGCCGCCTCGCTTCTTTCGATGGTCGACTATCTCTACAAGAACCGCTCGGTTCTAAAGGAGGAATGATCGGGAATGGTTTCGGCGGAAAAATGCTATAAGCTTCTCGATGCCTTGAAAAAGAGGAATCTGACGATTGGCTCGGTCGAGTCGTTGACCGGCGGATTGTTCGCCTCTTCCCTTTGCTCGATTCCCGGCGCCTCGAAAAGCTTCAAAGGCGCCTTGGTTACTTACGTTCCCGAGATAAAGAACCGCCTGGCTGGCGTTTCGCTTCGAGACATTGACTATTTCGGGGTCGTAAGCGAGAAGGTGGCAACGGAAATGGCCATTGGCGGCTTGAGGGCTCTCAATGTCGATGTGTGCGTGTCGTTTACCGGCAACGCGGGGCCGACCGCCGAGCCGGGCGAAGCCCCGGTCGGGCGCGTCGAGATGTGCATCGCGACGAAACGCGGCCACGTATCCATGGGACAGGACTTTTCCGGGACCCGGAACGAAATACGCGAAAAAGCGGTCGAGATGATGCTCGACGCCCTTCTTTCGATTTACGAATGATGGTCGCTTTCGCTTTTTGCTTCGTATATGTGAGTGGAGGGAATTATGGCAGATAAAGAACAGACGCAAATCAAAAGCAAGGACGACTTGCTCGAGGAAACGCTTAAGAACATCGTGAAGACATACGGCAAGGGCTCGGTCATGAAGATGGGCGAGCAGCCGCACGTCGATGTGAATGCGATCTCGAGCGGATCGCTCCTTCTTAACCAAGCCATAGGCGTCGGCGGATATCCGCGCGGCAGGATCGTCGAAATCTACGGCCCCGAATCCTCGGGCAAGACGACGCTTGCCCTCGAAGCGGTGGCCGAGTGCCAGAAGACCGGCGGCCGGGCCGCCTACATCGATGCCGAGCACGCGATCGATCCTGAATACGCGAGCGCCCTCGGCGTCGACATCAACGAGCTCATTCTCTCGCAGCCCGATAGCGGTGAGCAGGCGCTTGAGATCGTCGACATGCTGGCTTCTTCGAAAGCCATCGACATCATCATCGTGGACTCGGTGGCCGCCCTCGTTCCCCAAGCGGAACTGGATGGGGTGATGTCCGATAACCAAGTCGGTCTCCAAGCCCGTCTCATGTCGAAGGCCATGCGCAAGCTCGCCGGCATCCTTGCCAAGAGCAACTGCCTTGTCATCTTCATCAACCAGCTTCGCGAGAAGGTCGGCGTCGTCTATGGCAACCCGGAAACGACGACCGGCGGCCGGGCCCTCAAGTTCTATGCCTCGATCAGGCTCGACATCAGGAGGGCCGAGGCCATCAAGAACGGATCCGACATCGTCGGCAACACCGTCCGCATCAAGGTGGTCAAGAACAAGGTCGCTCCGCCCTTCAAGTCCTGCACCGTGGAAATCGTCTACGGCAAGGGAATATCCAAATCCGGGGAACTCGTCGATCTCGGCGTTGAGTACGGCTTCTTGAAGAAGAGCGGCAACTGGTATCAGCTTGGGGAAGACAAGATCGGGAACGGGAAGGAAGCCGCCAAGGGCTACCTCGAGTCCCACCCGGAAGTCATGGACGATCTCGAAAGGAAAGTCGTGGCCTCGCTCAAGGGCGGAGTCATCTCCGAATAGATTTGCGCATTGGGGCCTAGCGGGCCCCTTTTTCGTGCTCTTTTTTGCCAAACTCGCAATACAAAGGCGGCTTTTGCGGGGATAACGCTTCTTTGACGCCGTTTTCCTTCCCCCTCGATCCACTTCATTTAGGGGTCAAAGATCGAACGTGGGCCGGCTTCTCTTGTTGCTATGGCGGTTTCTGCCTAAGCGGATTACAATTTCGTCGAGCCTTCCATCCTGGAATCTCGAACGATCTCGGGCGTGCCCCTTTAGATAGCAACCGAATCCTCTCCGCATGGCGGAAGAGCGCCCCGGAGGGAGGCTACGTTAAGGAGAAGAAACAATGTTTTACCTAGACATTAGCGAAGCGGTGTTCGGCATTTCGATTGCCGCGGCCTTCATCGTGGGAGCCGGCATCATCGCCGTCCTTTTCCTCGTCCTCGGGCCGAAGCTCGCCAAGAAGAGCGCGAGCAAGGAAGCCAAGCAGATACTGAAGGACGCGGAGATCAAGGCCGAGCGTATCAAGAAGAGCGCCGAGCTCGATGCCAAGCAGGCCGCCTTCGAGAAGAAGCAGGAGACCCAGAACGAGATTCGCGAAATGAAAAGCGAGATCGTGGCCCAACAAAACAACCTCTCCATGCGCGAGAAGACAATTGATCAGCGCGACCGCGCCCTTCTCGACCGCGAGAAATCGCTCGAGGAGAAGAACAACCTCCTAAGCCAGCGCATCGAGGCCAATGCCAAGAAGAGCGAAGAACTCGACAAGAAGATCCAGGAGATAATCGCCGAACTCGAAAAGGTGTCTGGCATGTCGACCAAGGAAGCCCATGACGAGATCATGGCCCGGGTCGAAAGCCGGATGGCGAGCGAAATCGCCGCCTACATCAAGAACGCCGAAGACGAGGCCCATGACACGGCTGAGGAAAAGGCCCGCGACCTGCTTGCCCTCGCTTGCGACAAATACGCCCAGGAGGTCACGACGGAGCGGACGGTGGCCGTCATCGCCCTTCCCAGCGACGAGCTCAAGGGAAGGATCATCGGGCGGGAAGGAAGGAACATCCGCGTCCTCGAACAGACGCTCGGCGTCGACCTCGTGATCGACGACACGCCCGAGGTCATCACCGTATCGTGCTTCAACCCGATAAGGAGGGAAATCGCGCGTCGGACTTTGGAAACCCTCGTCAAAGACGGGCGCATCCAGCCCGGCCGGATCGAAGACGTCGCGGCCAAGATGAAAAAGGAAGTCGAGACCGAGACGGCCAAGGCTGGCGAGGAAGCGGCCAACAAGCTCGGGCTTCCGCGGATTCGCCGCGAGCTGCTTGCCCAACTCGGGAAGCTCAAATACCGCACTTCCTATGGGCAGAATGCCCTTCAGCATTCGGTTGAGGTTGCCCACTTGGCCGGCATCATGGCCGCCGAGCTTGGCCTCGACCAGAACCTCGCCAAGCGCGCCGGCCTCCTCCACGATATCGGCAAGGCCGTCGACTTCGAGGTGGAAGGCAGCCACGTCGCTTTGGGCGCCGATCTGGCCCGCAAGTACGGCGAGCCCGACGTCGTCGTCAACGCAATCGAGTCCCACCATGGCGACGTCGAGGCAAAATACGTCATCTCCCATCTCGTTGCCGCCGCCGATACCCTTTCGGCCGCCCGCCCCGGAGCTCGGAGCGAGACGATGGAAACCTACGTCAAGCGCATTAGCCAGCTTGAGGAAATCGCCAAGGGTTTCGAAGGCGTGCAGCAGGCTTACGCCGTCCAGGCCGGACGCGAGATCAGGGTCATGGTCATCCCGGAGAAAGTCTCGGATAGCGATGCCGTGAAACTTGCCGTCGAGATGAAGGACAAGATCGAATCGACGATGACATATCCAGGACAGATCAAGGTCAACGTCATCCGCGAATATCGCGCCGTCGAAACGGCCAAGTAGAGGATGATCCGCGTTCTCTTCTTCGGAGATGTCGTCGGAAGGAGCGGGCTTGAGGCCCTCTCCTTCTTTTTGCCTCTATTGAGGGAAAAAGAGAAAGCCGACTTCGTCATCGTAAACGGGGAAAACGCGGCCAAGGACGGACGGGGCATCACCTACGAAGACTATCTCAGGATCTCTTCGTTCGGGGCCGATGCCATAACGCTTGGAAACCACTTCGACCGGAAAGGGGACATCATTCCCCATCTCGACGAGGAAAGCCGCCTCATCCGTCCCGAGGGATACGATGCGGTCTATCAGGGCTCGTCCTCGAGGGTCTTCATGACCAAAGGCGTGCCCATCCGTGTTTCGAACGTCATGGGCTCGGGTCTCATGGACCGCGATTATGCCTCCCCCTTCGTCTCGATGGATAGGATTCTCGAAAAGAGCCAAGAGAAGGTCCATATCGTCGATCTCCATGGGGAATCGACGAGCGAGAAGGCGATTTTCGCCCATCGTTATTCTTCCTCCCTCAGCGCGGTCGTCGGGACCCATACCCACGTCCAGACGGCCGACGAGCGCATCGTCAACGGCCGCGAGGCCTTCATTAGCGACGTCGGGATGACCGGTGCCGGGGAAGGCATTATCGGGTTCGACCCGAGACAGGCCATCTCCAGGTTCGTCTACCATGAGGAAGCGACGATCCGCCCTCTCGAGAAGGGCGTGCTTATGGCCAACGCCTGTCTTATTGCCATCGACGAGGCGAGCGGGGAGGCCATCTCCATCAAGCGGATAAACGAAAGGAAAAAGCGATGATCGAAAAACTTTCAGTTGCTTGCCAACAAGAAGCGGCCAAACGGGCTCCGAGGGAAAGGATAGTGCTTGCCAAGGAACCGCCGGAACGGCTCGTTTCGCTTTACCGCGGCAGGAAATACTTCGTCAGAACTTACGGCTGCCAGGGAAATGTCCGGGACGGGGAAACGATGGCGGGCCTTCTTTCCTCGCTCGGCATGGAAGAGGCGAAAAGCGAAAAGGAAGCCTCGATTGCCGTCATAAATACCTGCGCGGTCCGGGAAAATGCCGAGGAGAAGATCTTCGGCGAGATTGGGCTTTATAAGGAAAACGCTGAGAAAGACGATTCGTTCATGCTCGTGATCGCCGGCTGCGCCATGGCCATCGATGGCTTTGCGCAAGAGCTCATGGAACGCTATCCGTGGGTAAGACTCGTGATATCGACCCACGAAGTAGGCGAGCTTCTCGTCTATCTCGATAAGGCGCTAGACCGCCGCCTCATCGCCATACATAGCTTCCGCGGAGAGGTGGTGGAAGGGACGCCGGTCAGGCGTCTTGATCCCTACAAGGCCTATGTCAACATTTCCTATGGGTGCGACAAATTCTGCACCTATTGCATCGTTCCCTATGCCAGGGGAAGGGAAAGGAGCCGGGACAAGGATGATATCCTTTTCGAATGCCGGCAACTCGTCAAAGACGGATACAAGGAAATAACCCTGCTAGGCCAAAACGTGAATTCCTATGGGCTCGACCGGGGGGACGGCTATCTTTTCAGCGACCTCCTTCGCGACGTAGCGAAGACGGGCATCCCGCGCCTGCGCTTCCTCACTTCCTATCCGACGGTATTCAACAGGGAAATGGCCGAAGCCATGCGGGACAATCCCAATATCTGCCATGCCCTTCATTTCCCGGTTCAGAGCGGATCGACTTCCTGCCTGAGGAGGATGGGCCGCCGCTATAGCCGGGAAGAGTATCTCGAAAGGCTAAGCGAAATCCGTTCCATCGTTCCGGACATCGCGGTTTCAACCGATATCATCGTCGGCTTCCCGGGCGAGAGCGAAGAGGAATTCGAAGATACCCTATCCCTCGTCAAGGAAGCTCGCTATGCCTCGGCCTTCACCTTCATCTACTCGCCGCGCCCGGGAACCCCGGCTGCCAAGATGGAACAAGTTCCATCGGAAATAAGCCATGAGCGCTTCCTGCGTCTCAAAGACGCGGTGGAGGCTTCCACTTCGGAATACGCCTCGACCTTCGTCGGGAAGACGGTCGAAGTGCTTGTCGACGGTCCGTCGAAGAAAGACGGGGCGGTCCTTTCGGGGTATACGCGTGAGGGAAAGCTCGTCAATTTCCCCGGTCCGGCCTATCTCCGCGGCTGCATCCTCCCGGTCAAGATCCTCGAAAGCAAGACGTTCCATCTCCGGGGCGAGCTTGCCATCGACCCCGTCGAGGCAAAGGCCAAGGACGTCGCCTATCTGTTTTCGCTCGACCCGTCCTTTTCCTTCCTTTCGAAGACGGCGAATAACCCCAAACTCGTTTCCCGCCTAAGGGAAATCGACGAGAAGCTGAGGGCAAGCCAGAAGAAGATGGCCCTAGCCATGTCCGATAGGGAAGCCCACGAGGCAGCCAAAGAGGAATACCTATCCCTCGTATCGGCCATCGAAAGCGATCCTTTGGCCGTCAACTACGCCCGCGAGCACTCGCGGCTTGGCGAAGAGATCGCGACGCTCAAGGAGATCGTCAAGGGATGATCGTCGCCCTTTTGGGGGCAACCGCCTCCGGGAAGAGCTCGCTTGCCGAGCAGCTTGCCGACCGCTTCCCCTTTGTCATAGTAAACGGCGACCCTTTCCAGGCTTACCGGGGGATGGAGATCCTTTCCGCTTCCCCGACGGCCGATGAGATGGCCCGCCACGAGTGCCTCCTCTATTCATGCCGCGAGGTCTCCGAACCGTTCGATGCCCCCTCATATCAAAAGGAAGCGAGGGAAGCGATCGGCAAGGTAAAAGCCGAAGGCAGGATTCCCCTTTTCGTCTCCGGCTCGGGTCTCTACCTTCGCTCCGCCCTATTCGACTACGAGTTTCCGAAAGAGGGCGCGTCCGTCGACCTTGCCCCGTATAACGCACTGTCCAACCGGGATTTGCATGCGAAACTCGAGGAACTCGATCCCTACGAGGCAAGCAAGATCCACGAGAACAACCGCGTACGGGTGCTTAGGGCGATCGAGATTTGCCTTCGAACGGGAAAAAGGAAGAGCGACCTTCTCTCCGGCGTTAGAAAACCCATCGAGCCAACCCTTTTCCTTTGGCTCAAGTTGCCGCGGGAAGAAATCTACTCGCGGATCGATCGTCGGGTCGAGCAAATGAAAAGGGCCGGCCTGGTCGAGGAAGTAAGGGCGCTGGTCGATAGGTACGGCTATGATGCCCCAGGACTCAAAGCGATAGGCGCGAAGGAGCTTTTCCCTTACCTTAAGGGGGAAAGAAGCCTCGAGGAGTCCTTGGAGGAAATAAAGAAAGCCACGCGAAGATACGCAAAAAGGCAGGAAACGTTCTTCGCTCACCAGTTCAACGCGGTTAAGATAACTGGGTTGGAGGATTCTATCGATGCCATCTCTTCCTTCCTTTCGCTCCAGAACGGCTCTTCTAATCGGTGAAGAGGGAGCCGAGCGCCTCGCGAGGGCCAAGGTTTTCATCGCGGGCCTAGGAGGAGTGGGAGGCACGGCTTTCGAGTCGCTTTTGAGAAGCGGCGTCTCCTCATTTTTCCTTGTCGACGGCGATAGCGTCGACATCACAAATCTGAATCGCCAGATTCTATTCACGCAGAAAGACATCGGCCGCCCAAAGGCGGAGGCCGCGCGCGAACGGGCCCTATCGATAAACCCCGACTGTCAAATAGAGATAAGTGAGAAAAGAATCGACGGAACCTGGGATTCGTTCCCCTTCGCCGATTACGATGTCATCCTCGATTGCATCGACGACGTCAATGCGAAGGCCTTCCTCATCAAGAAGGCCGAAAAAAGCGGTGCCCTCCTTCTTTCTTCCCTTGGGATGGGTTTCAGGAGGGATCCGACCAAAGTGAAGATCGATCGGATGGAAGACATCAAGGGCGACCGCCTTGCGAAGGCCCTTCGTCAAAAGGCCAAGGAGCAGGGAATTTCCCTTCGCGGGGTTCTTTTCGCCCATAGTGAGGAACTTCCGGCTTCGAGGGGCGCGAAGGTCGCTTCCATGATGATGGTTCCGTCGGCTTCCGGACTGGCCCTTGCCTATGCGGCGGTCGATTATCTTCTTTCCCGGGAGAGTGGTGGAAAATAGCCGCGGCAACTCCTATCATTTTTCCTAGACGTTTTTGCATCGCAAGGAGGCCACATAATGATTTTGGATATTGTCGAAGTAGCAAGGAAAGCCGGAATCCCCGAAAAGGACTTGGAGCTCTATGGGAGGGACAAGGCCAAAATTCTTCCGGGAATCGAGGAAAAGGCCGCTTCCCGCCACGACGGGAAGCTCATACTCGTAACGGCCATAACCCCGACGAAGGCCGGCGAGGGAAAGACGACGACTTCCATCGCCCTGGCCGAAGGCTTCGGGGAAATGAGGCAGAACGCCATCCTCTGCCTTAGGGAGCCGGCCCTCGGCCCGGTGTTCGGCATCAAGGGAGGAGCGACCGGCGGAGGAAAATCATCCGTCTATCCCGCTGAGGACATCAACCTGCATTTCACCGGCGACATGCACGCCCTCACTTCATCGATCAACCTGATAGCGGCCATGATCGACAACGAGCTTTTCCACGGGACGCTCGGCCTCGACATCGATCCGGAACGCGTCGTCTGGAAGCGCGCCATCGACATGAACGATCGGGCGCTCCGGGAAATAGAAATCGCACGCGGCAACAAAAACGGCGTCGTGCGGGACGACGGGTTCGTCATTACGGTCGCAAGCGAGCTAATGGCCATCATGTGCCTTGCAAGCGACGAGAACGACTTCTATGAAAGGCTGCGTTCCATCATCGTCGCCTATTCCAAGTCGGGAAAGGAAATAACCGTTGCCGACCTTCGTTGTTCCCACGCCGTGATGCGCCTCATGAAGAAGGCGCTCCGGCCTAATCTCGTCCAGACCCTCGAAGGGGACCCGGTTTTCGTCCACGGCGGCCCCTTCGCGAACATCGCCCACGGCTGCAACAGCCTCATCGCGACGAAGCTTGCCCTCAAGCTTTCGCCTCTCGTCATCACCGAAGCCGGCTTCGCTAGCGACCTCGGAGCCGAAAAATTCCTCGACATCGCTTGCCGCGAGGGCGGGATCAAGCCATCGCTTACCGTTTTGGTGGCCACGATCAGGGCCCTCAAACTCCATGGCGGAATGAAATTCGAGGATCTTTCCACCCCGAATGTCGATGCCTTGGCAAAAGGAATGCCGAATCTTGTTGCCCATTACGAAAATCTCCGCAAATTCGGCATGGACAGTGTGATAGCGATCAATCATTTTGCGAGCGACGATCCGGAGGAAACCGCCTATTTGGAGGATTTCCTTCGCAAGCGCGGCATTCGCTTCGCTTTCGTTGACGCCTTTGAGCGCGGGGGAAAGGGCGGCGTCGGGCTTGCCCACAAGGTCATCGAGGCCCTAGGCGAAGCCCGCAGCGACTACCATCCCCTTTACGAGCTCAAGATGCCGCTTAAGGCGAAAATCGAGAAGATAGCGAAGGAGATCTACCGATCGGGAAAAGTCGAATACAGCGAGACGGCCGAGAAGAAGATCGAGGAATGCGAGAAGCGGGGATACGGCGACTTCTATGTCTGCATGGCCAAAACCCCCAATTCCCTTTCCGACGACCCGAAGCTACTAGGCGTTCCCGAGGGCAACGTGCTCCACATTCGCGACGTCGAGCTCGCGAAGGGGGCCCGCTTCGTCATTCCGCTTGCCGGCTCGATTCTTCGGATGCCGGGCCTTCCGAAAGTCCCGGCGGCGATCAAGATGGAGGATGAGCCATGGTGAAGGGGAAAACGTTCCTTCTTTACGATACCGTCGAAATGAAAAAGCCTCATCCTTGCGGAAAAAGGAACAAGCTGTTTCAAATCGTTCGCCTTGGGGCCGACGTCAAGCTCACCTGCCTTGCCTGCGGGCGGACGATAATGATGGATCGCGACCATTTCGATCAGACGGTCAAGCGCCGCGTCGGCCCGAATGAAGGAATAATCAAAATCTAAGTCGTTTTCTCCCGGTCCCTCCCTATATCGAAGAGAGGGACTTTCTTTTGGAACTTCGCGGAATAAGGGTCGTTTATGGAAAAGGGGAAGGCAGTTGCGTCGCCCTCGACGGAATCGATGTCGCCTTCCCCTCGAAAGGTTTTTTCGCTGTCTATGGCGCCTCGGGGTCCGGAAAGTCGACGCTGCTCTCGGTCCTTTCCCTTTTCGAAAAGGCCGAGGGCAGCCTCATCGACCGTCGCGGCATCGACCTTCTGAGGATGGGGCGAAGGAAGAAGGAAGACTACCTTCTTAGAGAAGTAGGATTCTTGCCGCAGCATTTCGACCTCCTTGAAGAAGAGAGCGCCGCTTTCAATGTGGCTCTCCCCCTTATGATGGCCGGGAATAGGAAAAGGAAGGCAGCGGCCATGGCCCGTTCGGCCTTGGGAAGGCTCGGGCTATCGTCATCGGCGGGAAAGCGGGTATCGCTTCTTTCCGGCGGGGAAAAGGCGAGGGTCGCCCTTGCCCGTGCCCTGGCCAAAGGCCCTTCCGTTCTTCTCGGCGACGAGCCGACCGGTAACCTCGACGAAGCAAATGCCGCGATGACGATGTCCGTTCTAAAAGAGGAAGGGAAGAAGAGGCTGGTTATCATCGTAAGCCATGACGAAAGCCTTTCGCGGCGATATGTCGACGGCTACATTCGCCTTAGCGACGGGAAAGTCGTCGAAAACCGCCTGCCGGCCTGCCAAGGCGGGGAAGTGGCCGGGAAAAAAGGCAAGCGCGCCAGCAGGTCGTCTGCCTTCTTGATTTCCCCTCTTCTCCGCGGGGTTGGCAAAAACATCGGGAAGATGGCCCTTACTTTCGCCTCGTCCTTGCTTTCGACTGCCCTTTTTTCCTTCGTCGTCGCCTTCGATGGCGGGGCGGCCGCTTCCGTCGAAAGGGAGAGCCTCCTTTCGCTTTCCTATCTCTCGATGGGGTTATCGAAAGAAGAGACGGTGGAAGGAAACGGGCTCATAACCCTCACGAAGTCGCGCCGGCCGAGCGAGGAAGAGACCGAGAGCGTTCTTGATGGCGAAAAGGGAGCGACAGCCGAAATCGATCTTTCTTACTATCTTCCGTCCTCGCTTCCGGTGCGGGTAAACGGCTTTCCGGTCGACGAGGTATCCCTTTGCCCGGTGCCGTCGTTCGCTTCGCTTTCCTCCGCGCTTTGGAAAGACAGGGTCGATGGGGAGATTCCGAGCGGAAACCCGCTTTCATACTGCGTCGTGAACCGCGAATTTTCCTCTTTCATCGGCGAAGCGGCGCTAGGAAAGACGGTTTTGATAGAACGGGACATCCATTTGGAACAGGACGACCTTACCGAGGATTTCGCGATAAGACTCTCTTTCGTCGTTTCGGCCGTCGTCGACGAATTCTCCTTTTTATCCGTGCCTAGGATCTACTATTGCTACGATGCCTTGGCAGGAATGCTAAGCAACGTCGAATTCGCGACGATGGCCGGCAACCCGTATTCGCTCGTGGCCGAAGCCGACGACGGAAGTCCGCTTTCCTCGTATCGGCGGCTCCTTTTCTTCCCTTCTTCGGAAATCGCCGCTTCCTTCTACGAGCGAAAGCGCGATACGCCGGGCTTTTCCCTTTCCTCGGAAGCCGCGCTGTCCGCCGAAGCCTTTTCGAGTCTTTCGGGAGCCTTCATCCTCGTGCTGGAACCGTTTTTGCTCAGCGTGATCCTAGCCGGATGCTTTCTCATCGGTCTCCTGTCCTATTCATCCTTCCTTGCGAGAAAGCGGGAGTTTGCCATCTTTTCTTCCCTCGGGGCGAGACGCGGCGACATCATGCTGGCAAGCGCGCTACCATCGGCCGTCTTTTCTCTTTTTGGGGCTGGTGCCTCGCTTGCCCTTTCCCCTATCGTCCTCTCGCTAGGGCGAGCGTATTTTCTCTCGAAGGCCGGCATGGGGATGCTGGCGCCTCGCTTGCCGCTCCCGGCGTTTCCCCTCGCCATCATAATCCATTTCTTCCTCCCCCTCCTTTCCGGGATTGTTCCCTTGGCGTTCGGCTCCCTGCGATCGCTTAGAAAGGAGCTTTCCGAGCAATGAACGGAATCGAGATTTCCTCGCTTCGGAAGGAATTCCCCGATCGAGTGCTTTTTTCATCGCTTTCCCTGCGCTTGCCTCGGCGCGGCTTCTTTGCCCTTCACGGGTCATCGGGAAGCGGAAAGTCCACCCTTTTGGACATTGTCTCCGGCCTTGAGCAAAAAGACGGCGGAAGAGTGCTACTCATGGGTAGGGAAGTCGGGGCCGGATATCCAGACCGCCTTCTCGACGTCGGCTATTTGCGCCAGAGCTACGATCTCATCGAGGAAGAAAGCGCCCTAAACAACGTTTCGGTGTTTTTCGAGGCCTCAGGTCATAAGCGCCGGGAGGGGAAAAGAAGGGCCATCTCCCTTCTCCGGGCCCTAGGCCTAAGGGGAAAGGAAAGAAGGAAATGCCGCGACCTTTCGGGCGGAGAGAAGGCGAGGGTTGCTTTAGCCCGCGCCCTCGTTAACGATCCGCCGGTTGTCCTGGCGGACGAGCCGACCGGCGCCCTCGATGAGAAAAACGCCCGTGGAATCTACTCACTTTTGAGGAAAATTTCGTCTTCCAGGCTGGTATTCATGGTTAGCCATGACGAGGAAAGGGCCACCCCATATCTCGATGGCGCCTATCGATTGGCAGACGGCAAGGCCGAAATGCTCTTCTTTCTCGAAAGGCGGGGCGAAACAAGCCATAGGCTCCCGCGCGGTAATAGGAAAGTCACTGCCAAGATTTTGCTTTCGCTTGCCAAGCGGCGGATGGAATCCCGCAAATTCGAAACGGCCTTCTTTCTCTTCGTTCTTGTCTTCTCGTTAACATCCATCGGCATTTCCTCTTACGTTTCCGATGCATTGCCAGAAGCCCTTTCCTCTTCGTTTTCCTCGCTTACCGGCCGGGATGAAATCGTAGTCCGCCCGCGCGAGGTCCCAGACTCCGTCTCAACCTATCTTCCATCGCGCGATTCATTGGCGGGCCTCGTCAGCTTCCTCGATGACGATCTTTCCTCGATCGGGGTTAGCTACGTCGCTCCTTGGGAAAGCCTTTTCCCGGAGCGGAACGAGGCCGCGGTTTCCTTCAAAAACCGCGAGTGGATCGTCCCGGGCCTAGGGGCGCGCGGCATCAATGATTACCTTCTTGCGGAAGAGGCAGAATCGACTGCCTTCTTTCCTTCCAAGCCCGAAGTGATGGAAGACGACCAAGTCGTCCTCGGGCTTCCCGAGCGCGAAATGAACGAGATGGCCCTTGCCTACAATCTCTCGCGAAGCTACGGGGCGGTAGGCAATTTCCTAAGCAACGAGCCGATTGAGCTTCTTTTTTCATTCGAGAATAACGGCTGGGGATACGAAGACGAGCAGCTGCTAGAAATCGTGGCCGTGGCAAAAACCGAGAAAGTTTGTCTTATCCATTGCTCGAATTCTTGGAGCGAAACGATTCTCGAGGAGAGGATGAGGCTGCCATCCTACCAAGAGGAAGGCGTATCGAGCGAGCCATGGGCCCTTTACAAGGTTCCCTATCTTCTTCCGAAAGCGGATCCAACCGCGCTCATCTCGCGCCTAAGGGACGACCCGAGGCTTGACGGATATCTTTTCGCGCGGTCGAACGATGAACTTAACCGGACGTTTTCCCGACGTGACGGACCAACGGACTTGAAGAGAGTCTACGTGTATGCCTTAAGCGCCTCCTATCTGGAGCCGCGGGATCTTTCGACAATCGCAAGGCGCGAGGAAATCGCCGGAGTCTCATATTTAGGCGGATCTTACCTGGCATTGCCCGAGGCAATGGCCTCTGGCTTTGCAGAGCCGTTTTTCCTTTCGCCCAGCGAAAGCCTTCTCATCGAGGCCGTAGAGGGACTTCCTAGCTACGACTTGGAAGGAGGAAGGCCATTCCCGTCCTCTCTTGAAGGCATCGAAACCGGATACGTCCTATTGCCTAGAAGCGATGGCATCGTGCTAAAAAGCGGAGGCGTCCCGATTGAAGGGAGAGCCCCGGAAACGATCGATGAAATCGGGCTAAGCAAATCTTTGTATCAGGCGCTTGGCTGCCCCGACACGGTCTATGCGGCCGGTTACCGCGAGAGCGAAGGCCTCGGGGAAGGCCGCGTTAAGGACGTCTATTCCGTCGTTCCCCTTTCCGTTACCGGCGTTTATGGCGGGGAGGGTCGCGAAATGGTCACGGTTCCGTATTGGAGCGTCGACTTCTTCCGCGATCGAATCGGGCGCGATGCCTTCTCGCTTTTGATTTCCTCGGCCGTCCTTTTCCTCGAGGAAGGAACCGACGGCTCTTTTCTTCCTTACCTACGGGCGAAATACCCCCTTTTGGACTTCATCGACGTAAGCGAGGCGGTCGAGGGAGGAATTTCCGAAGCCCTTTCCTACATGGAAGCCCTTTTTTCGCTTCTAGTCGTCTTTTCTTCGCTCGTCGCCCTCTTGGCCGTGGTTGCCGTAGCCGTGTCTGGCGCGGAAAGAAGCAGGAAGGAAGGCGAGGGGCTCTATCTCTCCGGATTTCAAAAAGACGAGGTTTCGCTCCGGGATTTCCTTTCGCTTGCCCTTCCTCTTTTCCTCTCCTCTTGCCTTTCGCTCGCAACGATTTTTCTTCTCGAGATTGTGATGAGCGTTGTCCTCTCATCGGCGTTTGCTTTCCCGCTTTCCATCAGAATAGAAACCCGCCCCCTTCTCGAGGTGGCCCTTTTCTCGGCCCTTTCCCTTTTCGCGATGGCGTTGGCCTTCTCCATAAAAGGGCGGAGAAGGGATTTCTCCCGCCGTTCCAGAAGATGAAAACCATCGGGATAAGCGGGTTTTGTAGTGGATTTTTCAATACCGTAAATTTGAATTCGCGGCCATCGCGCCTCATGTCGCTCCCTTAAGGGAGAGCTGGTAAGTCGCGATGCCGATTCCAAAAGAATTACTTTGCGTTACCATGTGTAAAACGGCGGTGCTATATTATTGCCGGCCTTCGGGCCAAGAAAGCGAGGATTTCCATGAAGGGAACCGTCAAGATGTTCAACGCGGAGAAGGGCTTCGGCTTCATCCACGGCGAGGACAACATCGACTATTTCTTCCACTTCTCGGCTTTGGTGATGGAAGGTTACCACACTGCCGAAAAGGGCGAGCATGTCGAGTTCGAGGCGACCAATGGCGAGCGCGGCCCCAGGGCTGAGCACGTCGTCCGCATCGACGAATAGTCTACCGCAGAGTTGGACATCCCCCTCGAAAGCGGGGGATTTTTATTACGCGCGGAAGGCTTTTAGCCTTCGGGCGCGCGGTTTATAATGCGCCGGGGTACATAGATGAGCATGAAAACTGGCATCGTCGGCCTTCCTAACGTGGGGAAGTCGACATTATTCAACGCCATAACCAATTCCCACGTCCTCGCGGAGAACTATCCTTTCGCGACCATCGATCCGAACGAGGGGATCGTAACCGTCCCAGACGAACGGCTCGATTTTCTCTCCTCTCTCTACAAGCCCAAGAAGACCACTTATGCTACTTTCACTTTCTACGACATCGCCGGGCTCGTGAAAGGGGCAAGCAAGGGCGAGGGCCTTGGCAATCGTTTCCTAGGGGCTATCCGCGAGTGCGACGCGATCGTCGAGGTCGTGCGTTGCTTCGACAACGAGAACATCGTCCACGTCGAGGGAAAAGTGGATCCGAGAAGGGACATCGAGACGATTGACCTCGAGCTTGCGATGGCCGATCTCGAAACGGTCCAGAACCGCATCGGGAAGCAGGATATCAAAGCCCGGGTCGCCAAAGACAAGCAAGCCATTTACGAAATGCCTATCCTGACCGCGCTCAAGGAAGTCCTCGAGCAGGGCATTCCCGGACGCCGCGCCAAGGGATTGAACGAGGAGCAGATCGCCTACGCAAGGAAGAACTTCTTCCTTTTGACCCTCAAGCCGATTCTTTACGTCGCCAACGTTTCCGACGAAGGCTATGCCGGCATTGAGAAAAACCCCTATTTCAAGACGGTCGAGGAGATCGCCAAGGAAGAAGGAACGATTGCCATTCCGGTCTCTTGCGAGATAGAGCGCGAAATCAGCGAGCTTCCAAAGGAGGAGAGGAAGGACTTCCTCGAGAGCCTCGGCGCCAAGGAAAGCGGACTCGACCGCTTGGTCAAGGCGTCATACTCGCTTCTCAATTTGGCCACCTTCTTCACGTCTGGACCCGACGAATGCCGGGCTTGGACCTTCAAGCGCGGAATGAAGGCGCCCGAATGCGCCGGAATCATCCATAGCGATTTCGAAAAGGGCTTCATCAAGGCCGAGGTTACCTCGTTTGACGACCTCAAGGCCCTCGGGAGCGAAGAGGCGGTGAAGGAGAAAGGGAAGCTTCGCCTCGAAGGCAAGGACTACGTCATGCAGGACGGAGACATCTGCTACTTCCGCTTCAACGCATGAGCTTCCGCATCGGATATGGCGAGGACATCCATCGCCTCAGAAAAGGCGGGAGGTTCGTTCTCGGCGGCGTCTTGATCTCAAACGACGTCTCGCCCGTCGCCCACAGCGACGGCGACTGTCTCTACCACGCGCTGGCCGATGCCATACTCGGAGCGGTCGGGGAGGAGGACATCGGGCACCTTTTCCCGCCCGACGATCCAAACTGCGAGGGAATCGATTCCTCCCTAATCGTCAGGGCGGCCCTCCTAAAGGCCAAGGACAAGGGGTTCACGCCCGTTAATGTCGACTGCTTCGTCGTCCTCGAAAGGCCGAAGCTCAAGCCGCATATCGAGGCCATGAAGGAAAAGACCGCGTCGCTCCTTGGGATCGAGAAGGGCGACATATCGATCAAATGCGGCACGAACGAAGGGCTCGATGCCCTCGGCGAAGGCAGGGCCGTCAAGGCGGTAGCCGTCTGCCTCATGGAAAGGAAGGAATAGGACATGGACAACTATTCGCGTCTTAGGAAAGCCCTCTCCGAGGCTTTCGAAAAGCTTGGCATCGAAGTGCGGGAAGAGGACATTCCCCTCGTCGAAAGCAAGGAAAAGGCCCATGGCGATTA
This sequence comes from uncultured Bacilli bacterium, assembly GCA_944375905.1. Taxonomy (GTDB): domain Bacteria; phylum Bacillota_I; class Bacilli_A; order RFN20; family CAG-826; genus UBA4951. The sequence continues at coordinate 6,949 of CALWAS010000012.1, read as the reverse complement.
CGCGAGCCCCATCGCCATGAAGAAAGCCAAGGAAGCCAAGAAGAATCCGGTCGAACTAGCAAGGGAAGTCATAGCCCTGCTCCCGGAAGACCTAGTCGAGCATGCCGAAGTGGCGGGCCCGGGCTTCATCAACTTCTTCCTCAAGAAAGAGGATCTCGAAGCCGTCGTCGGAAAAGTCCTGGCGGAAGGCCAGGCGTTCGGAAACGGGGAGAAAAAGGGAAAGAAAATCGACGTCGAGTTCGTTTCGGCCAATCCGACGGGCGACCTCCATCTCGGCCATACGCGCGGCGCGGCCATCGGAGACGCCCTTGCCGCCCTTCTTCAAAAGGCCGGCTACGACGTGACTCGCGAGTACTACGTTAACGATTGCGGAAACCAAGTCCGGCATCTCGGGCTTTCCCTTTATGCCCGCTACAAGGAGCAGTTCGGCCTTCCCCTCGAGCTTGGGGACGACGACTACCATGGCGAGGATCTCATCGCCATCGCCAAGGAAATCAAGGAGAAGAAGGGCGACAGCCTCCTGGCTGGGACGGACGAAGACCTTGCCTTCTTCTCTCGCTATGGCGTCGACCGCGAACTTGCCAAGATCAAGAAGGACCTCGCCGATTTCGGCGTCCATTTCGACGTGTTCACCTACGAAAGCGACATCCGCAAATCCGGCAAGATCGAGGAAGCCCTCGCCTATTTCAAGGAGAAGGGGCTTGCCTACGAAAAGGACGGGGCCGTCTACCTCAAGACGACTTCCTATCTTGACGACAAGGACCGCCCGATCGTCAAAAGCGACGGAAGCTACACCTATTTCATGCCCGACATCGCCTATCATTACGACAAGCTGAGTCGCGGCTATGACCTATTGATCGACATGCTAGGGGCCGACCACCATGGCTACCTTGCCCGGATGAAGAGCGCCCTCATGATGAAGGGCTACCCGGAAAGCATCCTCGAGTTCGGACTCTATCAAATCGTTCGCGTCTACCGCAACGGAGTCGAGGTCAAGATGAGCAAGAGGACGGGAAAGGCGGTGGCGCACCGCGATCTCGTCGCCGAGGTCGGAAAGGATGCCGTGAGGTATTTCTTCACCGAGCGCTCTGGCGATACCCATCTCGACTTCAATCTCGATTTGGCCCTTTCCAAGAGCAAGGAAAACCCGGTCTACTATTCCCAGTATGCCTATGCGAGGTGCCATTCGCTTTTGACGCTCGCCGAGCCTCTCGAGCCGCGCCTAAGCAAGGGAACGCTCGTCCTTCCCCTTGAAGGGGAAATCCTGAAGCAACTCGCGTCCTTCCCTGCTATGATAGAGGCCGCTAGCGAGCAGCGGGCCCCCCACAAGGTGGCTGGCTACGTCTATCGCCTGGCTTCCCTCGTCCACGAGTACTACGCGTCGACGAGGATCATCGATCGGGAGAAGAAGGAACTTACCGAATCCCGCCTCGCCCTTCTCAAGGCCGCCTCCATCGTCATCAAGGAGGCGCTCCGCCTACTAGGGGTAAGCGCGCCGGAAAAGATGTAAAATCGCAAAGGAGAAAAAATGAGAAACGACAAGAGCATGCTCGAGGTCGCCTACGAGATCCTCGAGAAGAAGAACGGGGCCATCCCCTTCGTCGACTTGATGAATCAAGTGGCCGAGATCCTTGAAATGAGCGAGGAGGAGAAAAACGCCCGCCTCGGGGCCTTCTACACTGACCTCACCCTCGATGGTCGCTTCGTGGCCCTCACCGACAACAATTGGGATCTGAGGAAGAACCACACCTACGACAAGGTTCACATCGACTACAACGAAGTCTATAGCGAGGAAGAGGATTCCGACGACAAGGACAAGGAAGAAGAGTCCGAAGACGAGGAATCCGAAAAGGAAGTGGACGAGGAAGAAGGAGAGGAAGAGGGGAGCAAGAACGTTCCGCTCGACGAAGACATCGCTTCTTTCGTCGGCCAGAACCAATGATCGGCTTTCCATTGTTTTGATAGGAGGAGTGAAATGGAAAACAAGTACAATCTCACGAATTACGTGAGCATGGCCGAAATGCTCAAGAAGGCTCAGGCGGGCCACTATGCCGTCGGCCAGTTCAACATCAACAACCTCGAGTGGGTGAGCGCGATCCTCGACACCTGCCAGGAACTCAAGTGCCCGGTCATCCTCGGCGTCAGCAAAGGCGCTGCCACCTACATGGGAGGACACCACGTCGTCGTCGACATGGTTCTTGCCTACATGTACGACAATCACATCACGATCCCGGTCGCGATCCACGTCGACCACGGCCCCAGCTTCGAGTGGTGCAAGGCCGCCATCGATGCCGGCTATAGCTCTGTCATGATCGACGGAAGCAAGCTTCCGCTCGAGGAGAACATCGCCCTCGTCAAGAAAGTCGTCGAATATGCCCATCCGCGCGGCGTCAGCGTCGAGGCGGAACTCGGCAAGGTCGGCGGCCAGGAAGACGAAGTCGTGGCCGAAAGCATGTATGCCGTTCCCTCTGAGTGCGTCGAACTCGTGAAGGAAACCCATATCGATTGCCTCGCCCCGGCCCTCGGCTCTGTCCACGGCCCCTACCATGGTGAACCGAAGCTCGGCTTCAACGAGATGGAGGAAATCCATAACCTCGTCAAGATCCCGCTCGTCCTCCATGGCGGCAGCGGCATCCCGAACGATCAGCTTCGCAAGGCCATCGACCGCGGAACCTGCAAAATCAACGTCAACACCGAATGCCAGCAGTACTGGACCCGCGTCGTGCGCGACGTCCTCGACAAAGACAAGGAAGTCTACGATCCGCGCCACATCATCGGCCCGGGGAAGAAAGGCATTGCCGAGACCGTCCGCGAGCATTGCGAAGTGTTCGGCTGCATCGGCAAGGCCGAGTAAGTAGGACAGCACGAGGCCCGGCTTCGGCCGGGCCTTTTCTAGCCCAAGGAGAGAAGAAGATGGATTTGCACGAAGCCTTCCGTTCCATGAAGCAGGCTGCCCTTGATGCCGGCAGGCTCATCATGGAGATCTACAAGACCAATTTCGAAGTCGAGACGAAAAGCGACGAGAGCCCGGTCACCGCGGCCGACAAAGGAAGCGATGCCCTAATTAGAAAGGAGCTTTCCTCCGCCTTCCCCGAGGCCGCGTTCCTCACCGAGGAAAGCACCGACGATCTTTCGCGCCTCGATAAGGAATGGGTTTTCATCGTCGATCCCCTCGACGGGACGAGCGATTTCGTGAAGCGCGACGGTGAATTCGCCGTCCTCATCGCCCTTGTCCACTATCACGAGCCAGTCGTCGGAATCATCTATGCGCCCAATCAAAAGCTCTTCTACTACGCGATCAAAGGGGAGGGGGCCTATCGGCTTGAAGGCGAGAAGGCCGTTCGGCTCCACGTTTCGCAAAGAGAAGGCCACGATCTTCGCTGCCTCGTTTCAAGAAGCCACTTCAACGATGCCGAAAAAGCCTACATCGATGAACGAAGGGAGCACTTCAGCGAGATCTTGCCCATGGGTGCCGCCCTTAAGTTCGCTCGAATTGCCGAAGGGAACGCTGAGGTTTCTTATCGCCTTTCGCCCGGAACGAAGGAATGGGACGTTGCCCCAGGCAATCTCATTTTGAACGAAGCCGGCGGCCTCATGCTGAAGCCCGACGGCACGGCTTACCGCTACAACCGCGAGGACGTATGCAACCGCGATGGTTACATCCTTGCCAACTCGCGCGGGAATTTTGATCTTTAGTTTCCCTGCCCCGTCTATCTCAATAAGGCGATTGCATCAGCAAATCGCCTTTCTTTTATTCATTTTCCGCTGGAAAGTCAGATTGTTGCCCTTTATTTACATTTGAATGGAAACAAAGCCTAACGCTTTCTTCGTCGTGCATTGTATAGTTTTCTTAAAGAAAGAGAGGTAACCACCAATGAAATGGTTTAACCGCCAGTCGAGACTGCTTCAGATCATCCTCCTCCTCATCCCGGGCATCAACTGGATTACCGAGATCATCGTCCGCCTGACCGGCGCCATTGAGAAGCCGACGCTCCGCAATCTTCTCGGCCTCATCCTCGGCATCTTCACCGGCTTCGTCCTCGGCTGGGTCGACCTCGTCTGGGTCCTCCTCTTCAACCACCTCATTCTCTGCAAGTAAGGATCTTAGGTGAAAAAGGAAACCAACCCCTTGGGGAAGGCGTTAGCCGCCCTCCCGCTTTGGGCCAAGCTTCTGCTTTGCCTCGTTGATTTCGTTTATTCGATCGAGCGAATCATCGAGTGCTACAAAGCCAAGAATACCGTCGCGCTGGTTGTCTCCGTCGTTTGGCTATTCGTCTACCCGGTCAATCTGATCTGCGATCTCCTGGTCATTCTCATGACGGGGAGATGGATCTCCGTCCTCTCGCTCATCGGGATGGCGGGGGACGATGAGGAAAAGAAGGACGAGGCGATCGACGTCGAGGTCCACGAAAAGGAAGGGAAGTAATCGAAAGCGAAGAAAAAGCCGCGTCCGGCGGCTTTTTCAGTTTGTCCTTTCAGCCGTTGGCCTTTTCCTTTGCCGCCTTCTCCTTGCGGGCTAGGTACTGATCCATGACGTCTTGGGGGACGTTGGGATCGTTCACGACCCTCATGACCCCGGGGACTTCCTCCATGAGGATGATCTCGACGCCGGCCGAGATGTCCGCATCCGCGTATAGGCAACCGGCGCACGCGCCGTTCATCTCGACGTATACGGTTCCGTCTTTCTCCCCGATGTAGGTAATGTCGCCGCCTTCCCTTTGCATGAAGGGGCGGATCTTGTCGAGGACGGCCTCGATTTGGCGATCCATTTCTTCGCTCATACGGGCGTATTTTAGTTATGGGAAGGGCACTAGACAAGAAAAGCGCCCGGCTTCGGATTTATAATCCGGAGGATAGATAAAAGGAGCACCCATGAAAGAAACGCCCGTTTACGAGGAATGGAAGGTCCATTCCGTCAACTCGAAGAAGATCGTCGCCCGGCTTGCCGGACTTATCGAAGAAGTCAAGCAAGCCAAGGACGCCCCTTCCTGCATCAAGGCGATGAAGGCCTATGGAAAGTATTGCGACAAGATAGGGGACAATTTCGCGACCATCTCTCTCAAATACACCCTCGACACCAGGGACAAGACGAACATCAAAAACGAGAAAGCCATCGATAAGGCCATGCCGGAGATCCAGGCAGCCTCCCTTCCTTACGCCGATGCCGTCCTTTCTTCGCCTTTCCGGGACGAAATCGAGAAGAAGTTCGGCAGTCTCTATCTAACGATGCTCGAGTTCCAGAAACGGAGCTTTTCGCCCGAGATCGTCGAGCTGAGCCAAAAGGAAAACGACCTTACTACCCGTTACGATGCTCTCAAGAGCCAGGCAATGGCCCATTTCGAGGGCAAGGACTACGGCCTTGGGGAAATCGGCGCTTTCTATGGCGACAAAGACCGCAGCCGGAGAAAGGCGGCTCATGACGCCGCCATCGAGGCCGTGGACAAAATCGCGCCGGAACTAGAGGATATCTACGACCAGTTGGTGAAGATCAGGACCGAGAAGGCACACCGCCTCGGCTTTGAAAGCTATACCGACCTTTCCTATTTCATAATGGGAAGGTACGACTACACGAAGGAAGACGTTGCCGGCTACCGGAATGAAATCCACGAGTTCGTGACCCCGATCGTCGAGAAGATTGCCCGCGGCGAGGCCAAATCGCTTGGGCTCAAGGCCCTTTCCTACCAAGACCTTGAAGTCTATTACCCGGAAGGAAACCCGGTGCCGAGCGGAACGACCGACGAGAAAGTCGAGCACGCCAAGGAAATGTACGACGCTATGAGCGAGGAAACCGGCCGTTTCTTCCGCTTCATGGTAGAAAAGCATCTCCTTTTCCTCGATGCCAAGCCCGGCAAGGCCCTTGGGGGATACATGAACTACTTCCCGGTCAAGAAGTGCCCGATCATCTTCTCCAACTTCAACGGAACTTCCGGCGACGTGGATGTGCTGACCCACGAGTTCGGGCATGCCTTCCAGAGCTACCTAGCCAAGAACATCACGATTCCGGAGTACCGCTGCCCGACGATGGACGGGGCGGAAATCGATTCCATGTCGATGGAATTCTTCGCTTGGCCTTACATGGGCATGTTCTTCGAAGAGCCCGACAAATACCGCTACCAGCACCTTGCCTCGGCTCTCGTCTTCCTCCCTTACGGGGTTACCGTCGACGAGTTCCAGCACTGGGTCTATGACCACCCGGAAGCCAGCAAGGAAGAAAGAAGAAGGGCTTGGAAGGAAATCGAGGCGAAGTTCACTCCCTATAAGAGCAAGGCGTACGAAGGCGCCGGCTATCTTGGCGACGGCCTGCGCTGGATCATGCAGGGCCACATTTTCTCCTCGCCTTTCTATTACATCGATTACACGCTCGCCCAAGTCGTGGCTTTCGAATTCCTCGCCCTCGACCACAAAAACCATGAACGCGCCTGGAAGAAGTACATCAAGCTTTGCAAGCTCGGTGGCAAGCTTCCGTTCCAGCACCTTGTCCGGAAGGCCGGCCTCGTTTCGCCGCTCGACCCCGGAGCCTTGAGGAAGATCGTCGCTCCGGTCAAGCGCATCCTGAAGGAGGAAGAGGAAAAAGCCTACGGCATCTGATTTGCCGGCCAAGAATCAAAGCCGCCCGTTCGTTTAGGCGCCGGGCGGTTTTTATGTTGCAATGTAAAGTAAAAGAAGTTTTAGATTTCTTAAAATAACCGATGCCATCGATAGTAAATGCAAAATTAAGTATTGAAAAATCTATTCAAAGTCGGCCGAGGAAGGAACCTTTACTCTAACGATCGACAATCTGGCCTAAAATAGAGACCGCCCCGCCTTCGAGGCGGGGCTTTCTTTTCTACTATTTGGCCAGGGCGTTCCTTAGGCCGCCGATTCGACTTACGATTTATGCGTCTAGGGCATCGCCCGAGCCGCGTGGCCAGGCATGGCGCGCGGCGGGGGCAAGCGCGTGGGCTTTTTT
>CALWAS010000011.1 GCA_944375905.1 uncultured Bacilli bacterium | reverse complement strand
ACTACTACAACAACAGGAGGATCAAGGGCAAAACAAAATGGATGCCCCCGGCGAAATACCGGGAGGCATCCATGAGGGCCTTATGATATAATCCGATCAACTTGTCCAGGAAACTGGGTACATATCAGCTAGGCAGTGCTTGAAGCGGCCCCTTTTTGCTATCAATCGTGATGGAAGAGTCTCGCGATCAGCTCTGGGTCGGGAACTTTGAAGTTGTCGCCCTTATATCGAATTCTCCGGTAAGAGATGCCCGTGAACCAGTCAAGGAAGAAAGTGATTGGCACATCGGGGTCGACTGCATAGCCCCTTCCTTCGGATTGGACTTCCATGACGAGCCGCCGGAGCGTCGGCCTGATGTCGTAGGCCTTGAGCTTGGCTCTCGTATCCTCGTCAATGGAGACGGCCGAACGCTTGACTTCGCAAAGCCTGGCAAGCATGAGCGGCTCGCCGCTCTTCTCGAGGATGTCGTGGACGAAAGAAGCGAACGCCTTGATCCCCTCGCTTCCGTGCATCGATTCGAACGAATGGACCGTTTCAATCAAATCCGGGAACTTCTCTTCATAGCATTCGATTACTGCATTGAAGAGCTCCTCGCGGCTTTTGTAGTAGTAATAGAAAAGCCCGTGGGAGCAACGGCAGGCATCGGCGATGCCGTCTACCGTGAGGGCATCGTAACCGTCGTATGCGAATAGCCGAAGCGATTTCTTGAGAATCGATTCGCGGCGCTTGTCGCGCATCTGTTGATTAAGTTCCTTTGAACGTGGCATAGCTGACCTTTGCAAAGATTTTTGTTGCATTGAGTCATTTTGTCAACAAACAAGGACCATTATCGCCCACGACCGGGGCTATGCTAGAATTCCGGGGCTATGAAAACGATCGTTTTGTACGTATCAAAGATGGGGGCGACCAAGGCCTATGCCGAGGAACTTGCCAAGCTGGTCGGCGGCGATGCGATGCCCCTTAAAAAATTCCGTTGGAAGAAGGGACTCGGCGCCTATGACTGCTTCGTCTTCGGCGGATGGGTCATGGGCGGCAAGATCCAGGGAATCGATACCTTCCTTTCCCACTACGACGAAATGAACGACGCCGGCAAGGACATCATCGTCTTTTCCTGCGGGATGTCGTATCCGACCCCGGAAGGCCGCAAGGAAATGATTTCGATCAACGTGCTCGACCTTTACCGCGTTCGCTACTATCAGGTTCAGGGGTCGTTCGACTTCCAAAAGCTCAAGTTCCCGTGGTCGATGATGATGAAATTCACCCTCAACAAGATGGAAGCCGATCCCAACCTCGACGACAACAAGAAGGCCCTGCTTTCCTTCCGGGAAAGGCCGCTAATCGTCCATGACGAGGCCAAGATCGAGAAAATCGCGCGGATGATCGGCATGATAGCCGCGGAAAGGGACAAGAAATCAGCGTGAAGTTAATAGTCGGGCTGGGCAATCCCGGGCCCCAATACGAGAAGACCAGGCACAATATGGGGTGGCGGGCCGCCGGAGCCCTCGTCGACCGTCTAGGCGGTCTTTTCGACCACGAAAAATTCAAGTCCGACTACTGCCTTTTCAAAGGCGACAGGTTCCCGGATCCCATCATGGTAATGCGTCCGCTTACCTTCATGAATCTTTCCGGCGAAGCGGTGCAGGCCGCTTCTTCCTATTTCAAGATTCCGGCCGAGGACATCCTCGTGATCTTCGACGACATGGACACGGAAGTCGGGGACATCCGGCTTCGGGAAAAAGGCTCTTCCGGCGGCCACAAAGGAATGCAGTCGATAATCGATCTCCTCGGAACCCAGCAGATAAAAAGGATCAAGATCGGCATTGGCAAAGCGGAAAAGGCCGCGGTCGTCGACTATGTCCTCGGTAAGCCGTCCAAAGAAGAGGCCCCGCTCATCGACGAGGCAATCGAAAGGGCGGTGGACGCAGCCGTCTATTCGCTTTCGCACCCATTTGAGGAGACGATGAGCCGTTTCAATTCGCCAAAGGCAAAATGAAGGAAACGATTTTCAGCAAAATGAAAGGGCTCGGCCTCCTCGAGCCCTTTTTGGCCGGACATGATATCGCGACCGACGAAATCGTCGGCCCGTCGCTTCTATTGGCAGAGGCGTTGCAGGAAAAGGAAGGACGCTATGCCCTGATCGAGAACAACCTTTACAGCGCCCAGTCATCCTACGAATTCCTCCTCAATTTCTTCCACGAGGACGAAATCCTTTTCTTCCCTGGAGAAGAGCTTCTCAGGGCCGAGGCCGTTTCCTCCTCCCGCGAGCTCATGGCCCAGCGCATCTATTGCCTTGGCGAGCTTCTGAAGCCGGGGAAGAAGATACTTGTCACCCATCTCTCGGCCCTTCTTAGATTCCTCCCGTCGCCCGATGATTTCGCCGAAAGCCTCATCCGGCTTCGCAAGGGCAGCCGGATGGAAGTGGAGGATCTGAAGAGAAGGCTCCTTGATCTCGGCTATCGGCGGGTGAGCAAAATCGATCAATCGCTCGAATTTGCTGCCCGCGGCGACGTGATCGATGTTTTCTCCGTTTCGAGTCTTTATCCGGTTCGCATCGAGTTCTTCGACGACGAAGTCGAATCGATTCGCACTTTCGACATCGGCAAGCAGACCTCTCTTAAGGAAATAGGGGAAACGACGATCTTGCCGGCTTACGAAAGCTTCTATTTTGGGGCGAAAAAAGATGCCGCCATCGCCAAAATCAAGGCGAAATTGGCTGACGATTTGACACACCTAGATGGAAAAAGCCAGCAAATCCTTGTTCAAAACGTCGAAAACGACATTGCCGACATTGCCGATTTGTCATCGAAAACCGCCCTTTACCGTTATTACGGATTCGCCCTTGGCGAGAAAAACTCCGTCATTTCCTACCTGAAGCCGGATTTCGTCTTCATACCCGATCGATCTTCCTTCATGGAGAGCAAAAGAACTCTCGAGGAAGAAGCCATGGCCTTCTATTCCGAGCTGAGAGAGAACCTTGTCCTTCCTAGCGGTCTCGCCCAGTACATGGAACTCGACGCCGCCCTTTCCAGAGCCAAGAAGGTTTCCTATGGAAAGGCGTTCAAGGAAAGCGAAGGCGATCTTTCTTTCTTCGGGCGGGAAATCGTCTTTCCGTCGACTGGCCTTTCGATGGTCGTCCCCAATCTGCAGAGCTATCTTGCCAATGGAGGCAAGGTTGTCGTCTTTGCTCCCGACGCGCATCAAAAGGAAACGATTGTTTCCGCCCTTGCCGAAGGGAACCTGCCATATGAGGAAAGCCGGGGATTCGACCTGCCAAGCGGGAACCTTTCCATTTCCGATTCCTCGCTTCAAGGCGGGTTCGAGATCCCGTCCCTTCGCCTGGCCCTGATCTCGGGGCGCGATTTGTTTGGCGACCGCGGAAGGAGCAACCGCTTTTCCTCCCGTTTCAAAAACGCGACCGTCCTCCGTTCGTCCGAGGACCTGAAGCCCGGCGACTATGTCGTCCACGAGTATCAGGGAATCGGCCAGTTCCTCGAGGTTACGACCTTGGAGGTGGAAGGGCAGCACCGCGACTACCTCAAGATCGCCTATGCCGGCGGCTCCACCTTGTTCGTTCCTCTTGAGCAATTCCGGCTCGTTAGGAAATATGCCGGGCGGGAGGGCTTCAAGCCGAAGCTTTCCTCATTAGGGAAAAACGAGTGGAAGAAGCGCAAGGAAAAAATCAAGGAACGCGTCAACGACCTCGCCGACCGCCTCGTGGCCCTCTATAGCGTCCGAAGCAAGGAAAAGGGGCACGCCTTCCCGCCGGACGACGAACTTCAGAAAGCCTTCGAGAGCCAATTCCCGTACCTGCTCACCCCAGATCAGGAAAAGGCCATAAACGACATCAAGTCCGACATGGAAAGCGACGCGATAATGGACCGCCTTCTCTGCGGAGACGTCGGTTTCGGAAAGACCGAGTTGGCTTTCAGGGCCTGCTTCAAGTGCATCGAAGGCGGATATCAAGCTGCCATCCTTTGCCCGACCACCATTCTTGCCAGGCAGCATTACGAAGTCGCGCTTGAACGCTTTGCTTCCTTCGGGGTAAGGATCGCCCATCTCTCCCGCCTTGTTCCCGAGGCCCAGCAAAAGCTCATCATCGAAAAGATGAAGAAGGGGGAAGTCGACCTCGTGATCGGAACCCATCGCCTTTTCGCGAAAGACGTCCGCTTCGCCAAGCTTGGGCTTTTGGTCGTCGACGAGGAGCAGCGCTTCGGCGTCGAGCAGAAGGAAAAGATCAAGGAGATGAAAAAGACGGTCGACGTCCTTACGCTTTCGGCTACTCCGATCCCGAGGACGCTTCAGATGTCCCTTGTCGGAATTCGGCCCTTGAGCGAGATAAATACCCCGCCTTCCTCTCGGATGCCGATTCAAACCTATGTCATTCCTTATAAAGAAAGCGTCATCAAGGAGCTCATTTCGCGCGAGCTTTCGAGGAAGGGACAGGTTTTCTATGTCCATAACCGGGTCGAGACCATTTACGGAAAGGCCTCCAAGCTTCAAGAGGACATACCGGGGGCCCGCATCGGAGTCGTCCACGGGAAGATGGAAAAGGAGGAAATCGAGGACACGGTCGAGAAGTTCTATGCCGGAGAGCTCGACATCCTCGTCTGCACCTCGATCGTCGAAAACGGGATCGACATTCCGAACGCGAACATGATCGTCGTCGAGAACGCCGACCGCTTTGGATTAAGCCAGCTCTATCAGATCAAGGGCCGGGTCGGTCGCGGTGACCGCATCGCCTATGCCTATTTGACCTACCAAGAAGGGAAAAGAATGAACGAGGAGGCGAGCAAGCGGCTAAAGGCCATCGAGGAATTCACGGAGCTCGGAAGCGGCTATCGCATCGCCCAAAGGGACCTCATGATCCGCGGGGCCGGCGACCTATTGGGGCCGGAACAGGCGGGATTCATCGATTCCATCGGACTCGACCTCTATCTTTCGATGCTCGGGGAGGCCATCGAGGAAAGGAAGACGGGCGTCAAAAAAGAGGAGCCGAAGGCTTCGGCGATCCTCGACGTCGACGCCTACATACCGCCTTCCTACGCCTCGGAATCAGACAAGGTCGAGCTTTATCAAGAGCTCGAGTCCTGTCGAACGATTCCCGAGGTCAACGCCTGGGCGAAGAAAACCCGCGACCTCTACGGCCCTCTTCCGAAGGAGACATTGCTTCTCGTCGACAAAAAGAAAATCGACGTCTACCTTTCCCTTCCGATTTTCGAGGGACTCGAGGAATTGAGCGATCGCATATTCGTCAACATGTCGCCTCTTTTCAGCAAGGTCAACGGGATTGGCATCGCCCTTTTCGAGAGCCTTTCCCCCTATCTTGAAACGATCAAGGCGAGCTTCGTCGAGAAGAAACTCCGCCTTACCTATCTGAAGAAGGGCAACTATGTGAAGCGGCTTTTGGAGACCCTTCCCATCATCGAGCTTGTATATCGCAAGCGCGCGAGCTGACGCGCATGGTAAAATTGCGTATGCGCATCGACAAGTTTCTCAAAGTAAGCCGGCTTCTCAAGCGAAGGGAAACGGCCCGTCGCCTCGCCGTCGAAGGCGGGGTCTACCTGAACGGAAAGAAGGTCAAGCCGAGCGCGGAAGTCGAAGCCGGGGACAAGCTTGTCCTTGAGCTGGGCCGCCATCGCCTCGAATGCGAGATTCTTGAGATAAGGCCCTATGCCTCGAAGGACCAGGCCGGATCGATGTATCGCTTGGTAAGCGACACCTTAAGGGAGGAAGAAGGATGCTGAATTACAAATTCGGGCCGGGGAACGTCTATTTGCTGGCCTGCAATTACGGAGCTGCATCGATGGCTTTGCTCCGCGAGATGGAAGAAGCGGGGGTCAAGCCGGTTCTGGCCTATGTGAACTACAAAGTCGACCCCACCCTCGACGAAGCCTATGAAGGACTCAAGGCGTATGCCGACGGGCACGGGCTCATCCTCGAATGCCTCGACGTCGAGGAAAAGGCCCCTGGCAAAGAAGAATTCCCCGAATGGGCGCGGAAGATCCGTTACGCCTTTTTCAAAGAGACGTATGAGAAATACCATGCGGCAGCCCTTTTCATCGCCCACACCCAGGACGATGTGATCGAAAGCTATCTCTACATGAAGGAAAAGGGCATCAAGCACCTCCGTTACGAAAGCCTCGGGAAGGTTCAGGCCAAAGAGGGAATGATCGTTGTCCGCCCGCTTCTTCACTATAGCGAAGAGGACTTGCTCGAATACTGCCGCCAAAACGGAGTCCCTTTCTCGAAGGAAGCCGACCAGTTCATGGCTTCTTATCTCGAAAGCAACATTCGCAAGGAAGTCGTGAACAACCTCAACGAAGTCGAGCGCGACCAGATAATCGAGGAGATGAAGCGCGAAAACGACGAAAAGATTTCCTTCGTCAAATCGCTTGAGCAGCGCGCGAAGCAAAGCGACGAACTCTACATAAGGGAGGTTCTCGCCCTTTCGCCGTCCGAATTTGCCGAAACGATACTCGAATACGTCAATGCCCATGCGCCGAGCCATTGCACGATAACCCCGAAGATGCTCGACGACATCCGTGCGATGTGCCTCGATAAACGCGAAATCATGTCCTATCGTCTTCGCGGGACTTACTACCTGGTGAAGGAATACGACGTGATAAGCTTCGACGAGGACGGGGCCAACATGCCGTATAGCTACGTGATGGAAAAGCCGGGCAAGCTTTCCTGCGAGGTCTTTGACCTCGATTTCTCGATGGGGGCCGAAGACCGCGGCATCGAATCGAACGATTATCCAATAACCGTCCGCAGCGCCCTCCCTCAGGACAATTACAGCTATCACGGCTATCTCGTCCCGGTCCGCCGGATGCTCGTTGCCACCGGAATGAGCGCCCGCCTTCTTCGGGTGTGGCCGGTGCTCCTGAACAAAGACGGAAAGATCGTTTACGTCCCCCGTTACGTCAAGGGATTCAGCGAATACCACACTTCCGTTTTGAAAATTCACGTGAAAGAGGAAGAGAAATAGCCATAATGCCTCCCGGGGGCACTTTACGTTCCCCGCGCCAATAAAAGGGAAAGGCTTTTCCTTGATATAAATGGAGAACGCACATGAATGAACAGAAACCGCGTCGCAGTCTATTCTCGACGCTCCTTCCATATATCCTGACCGCCGTAGTCGTCGGCTTCATCATCTGGTGGGCCGTTTCTTTGCTAAGCAACAATACCGTAACCCTTTCGGCCAGCGAACTCGATGCGTTCGTCGGCTACCAATACAGCAAAGAAGGCTCCTCCTTCGTCCAACGCAAGGAAAGCGATGGCGATAGCGGATCGGTCTACATCTACAACTACACGGCCTCGACTTCCTATGAGGTCACGGTCGTGAGCGGCACCTACGTTCCGCTTGGCGAATTCGACAGCGGCGAGGGCATTTACCTCCCGTCGAAGACAGGCATCGCCTTCACGGTGACGATTTCGAACAACCGCTGGTTCAACGATTGGACCCCGGTTCCGGGAGCAAGCGTCCAGCATCTTTCCTATCAATCCATCTTCGAATACAAGGTCGACGAGTGGAACGCCGTCATTTCCGCCAATCCCGACCTTAGACTTCCGGAAGGAAGCTATGGCGAGCACAATGCCTTCGAGGTCAGCTGGTGGGATGCCTGGGGCCCGACGATCATCACGCTTCTCATCGTCGTGGTGATCGGCGCGATCTTCATTTCCCGCGTCAACTCCACGATGGGTGGAGGAAACCGCCAGGTCATGGACTTTACCAAAGCCTCGGCGCGGCGCGAAGCCTCGCGCGTCCGCTTCTCCGACGTTGCCGGGTGCGACGAGGAAAAGGCAGAGATGGTCGAAATGGTCGATTATCTCAAAGAGCCGAAGAAATACTCCAAATTCGGCGCGCGCTTGCCGAAAGGCGTCTTGCTCATCGGCCCGCCTGGAACCGGCAAGACCCTCCTTGCCAAAGCCGTAGCCGGCGAAGCGGGGGTTCCGTTCTACTCGATTTCCGGTTCCGACTTTGTCGAGATGTTCGTCGGCGTTGGGGCTGGGCGTGTCCGCGACCTTTTCCGCAAGGCCAAGCAGACGGCCCCGTGCATTGTCTTCATCGATGAAATCGACGCCGTCGGACGCCAACGCGGCGCCGGGCTCGGCGGCGGCAACGACGAGCGGGAGCAGACGCTCAACCAGCTTCTCGTCGAAATGGACGGCTTCGAGTACAACTCAGGCATCCTCGTGATGGCGGCCACCAACCGCGACGACGTCCTCGACCCCGCCCTTACGCGCCCTGGACGCTTTGACCGGACGATAACCGTTTCCTTGCCCGACCGGGCCGGTCGCGAGGCCATCTTCAAAGTCCACGCCCGCAACAAGAAGATCCTTCCGGACGTCAATTTCGCGGAGCTCGCGAAGGAGACCGTCGGCTTCTCAGGCGCCGACATCGAGAACATCCTCAACGAAGCCGCCATCTTGGCCGTCCGCTTCAACAAAGACGGCGTCGGCATGGCCGAGATCGACGAAGCCATCGACCGGCGCATCGCCGGACCTGCCAAGTCGGGGCGCGGCATGACCAAGACCGAGCGCAAGATCGATGCCTACCACGAAGCCGGCCACGCCGTCATCGGGCTTGTCCTTCCGCATAGCGAAAAAGTCCAGAAGATCACCATCGTTCCGCGCGGCAATACCGGCGGCCACGTTCTCATGACGCCGGAAGATGACCGCTTCCTTCTCACCAAGAAGGAACTCATTGCCCAGATCACCGGGCTTCTCGGCGGACGCTCGGCCGAGGAAATCTTCTTCGATGATATCTCGACCGGTGCCGAGAACGACATTCAGCAAGCCACCCGCCTCGCCCGCCTCATGGTCACCAATTTCGGCATGTCCGACCTTGGTCCCATCCAGTACGAGCGTTCCAATAGCTCGGTGTTCCTTGGGCGCGATTACATGGACAGCCAGAAGAACTTCTCGACTCAGGTTGCCTATGAGATCGACAAGGCGGTGCGCGAAATCATCGAAACCGCTCATCAGCAAGCGATCGACATCCTTCAAAAGCACCGCGCCGACGTCGAGCTGATCGCCAATACCCTCCTTGAGAAGGAAACCATCACGGCCGAGGAAATCGAGTCCTTGGTCAAGACGGGAGCCCTCCCGAAGAAGGACAAGGCTGAGCCGGCTGCCGAGAAGGCGCCCGAAACGGATGGAAAGGCCCCGTCCTCTGAGAAGAAGGACGACGGGGAAAAGCCATCGGACCCCGAAAAGAAGGAAGATGGTACTTCCTCCGGGCCGGAAGCTCCCAAAGAAGGAGCCGATGCCTCAAAGGAAGGGGAAAAGAAATAGAAGGCCTTCGGGCCTCCTTTTCTTCTATATGGGAAAAATAGGGAACGTCGAAATAAACGGCCATGTCCTCTTGGGGCCGATGGCGGGGATAACCTCCCTTGCCTATCGCGAATTCATGAAAGGATACGGGGTTGCCCTTTCCTTTTCGGAAATGATAAGCGATTGCGCCCTCGTCTATCAAAACAAGCGGACCGACGAGTATTTCCGGACATCGTCCTCGGATCGGCCCGTCGCCCTTCAGCTTTTCGGGAGCAATCCGGAAATCTCGGCTAAAGCCGTCGCGATCCTCGAGGAGAAAGCCGACTACGACATTCTCGACCTCAATTTCGGCTGCCCGGTCCACAAGGTCACGAAGACCGGTGCCGGGTCGACATTCCTCAAGGATCCGAACCGTCTCTATCAATATGCGCGCGCCATCGTCGCCTCTTCCCACAAGCCCGTCAGCGCCAAAATCCGGCTCGGTTACGACGAAGCCCACATCAACTTCAGGGAGGTTTCGTCCCTTCTCGTCGAGGCTGGTATATCGCTCATAACGATCCACAGCCGGACGACGAGCCAGCTCTACGCCGGGGAAGCGCGCCACTTTCTCCTTGCCGGGCTCGGGAAGGAACTCAAAGTGCCGCTTGCCATCTCCGGGGACATCTACACCCCAGAGCAGGCGAAGGCCGCGATGGAGACGACCGGCGCCTCCTATGTCATGGTTGCCCGCGGGGGAGTTGGCAATCCCCTCCTCATATCGAACATCGAGCGCCTCTTGGACGGAAAAGAGCTGCTTCCGGCCGCATCTTTGAACGAACAGGTGGCTTTTGCGGAGGATTTCGCTTCCCGTCTAATCGCCGAAAAGGGAGAACGGGCAGCCGTAAACGAGCTGCGGGGCATCCTTCCGCATTTCTTCAAGGGCTTCCCGGGATACAAGAAAGTGCGCAACGAACTGGCGACCGAAATGGATTCGCGAGAAAGCATGACGAAGATTCTGAGCCGCGTAAAAGAGCGGGGGCGGCTTTGAAAAGCTGCCCCTTTTCATTTCTCCCTTTCTTTGAAAGGGCTTTTTCGAAATGACCTCTTGTCGATTTCCCCTTGTTGAGTACAATACGCCTGTTTGGTAACGAACTAATATTTATGGAAATGAAACCGCTCGGCGTTGAAATCCGCCACCTGAACCATGCCGTCAAGCGCATGGTCGATCTAGAGATGCAGCCCATTACCCCTGGGCTTTCCGGTACCGAGGGCATGATGCTCCGCTCGATCGCGCGCCAAGGCGGCACGACTACCGCGAGCGACATCATGTCGGTCAGCCGCGTAAACAAGTCTTCGACTTCCCAGATGCTTTCCCAGCTTACGAGGAAAGGATTCGTGAAGATGGAACTCGATAAGTTCGACCACCGCAAGAAGAACATCTCGCTTACCGCGGAAGGCTACAAAGCCGTGGAATCCATGCGCGAAGTGCTTCAAGCGTGCGAGGCCAGGATGATCGAAGGCATAAGCGAAGACGAGATCGAGGCCTTCCGCGCGGTTGTCGCCAAGATCAGGAAAAACTGCAATGCGGAGGAAACTGAATGAAAACGATCAAGCATCTTGTTCATTTCATCAACGGATATTGGCGTCCGACCCTTCTTACGTGGGCGATGGTTTTCATCGAGACGGCTTGCGAGATCCTTGTTGCCTTCTTTACCCAATACATCGTCAATTCGGTCTACCAAGCCACGACCAACGAGGCCGAGGGGCTCAATAACCTCTATATGTATTCGGGAATCATCGCCGGGCTCGCCATCATCGCGGCGGTGACCGGCATCATGGCCGGCTATTGGGCCGCGGCCAGCGCTGCCGGCTTTGCCAAGAACCTCCGCGACGCGATGTTCGTCAAGATCCAGGATTATTCCTTCAAGAACATCGACCATTTCTCGACTTCCTCGATCGTTACGAGGACGACGACCGACATTACCAATGTCCAGAACGCTTTCATGCAGATCATCCGCGCCGTCATGCGGGCTCCGTTCATGATGATCTTCGCGACCATCATGTGCTTCGTGACCGCTTGGCAGCTGGCCTGGATCTTCCTCATCATCATCCCGGTCGTCCTCTTCCTCCTCCTATTCATCGCGAAGTTCGTCCATCCGACTTTCGAGAAGATCTTCACGACCTACGACTTCCTGAACCAGGAGGTCCAAGAGAACGTCGACGGCATTCGCGTGGTAAAGAGCTTCAACCGCGAGGAATACCAAAAAGCCAAATTCGGCAAGGTGAGCCAGTTCATCTACGATTCGTTCATCTATGTCGAACGCATCTTGGCCTTCAATAACCCGATCATGCAGGGGACCGTCTTCCTTGCGATCCTCCTCATTTCCTATTTCTGTTCGACCATCATCGTCGCGAGCAATCAGGAAGTGCTCAAGGTCGGCACGCTTTCGACTCTCATTTCCTACACGATGATGATCATGATGAGCCTCATGCTCATCTCGATGGTCTACGTAATGATTATCATTGCCCGCAACTCGGCCGAGCGTATTGTCGAGATCATCGAGGAGAAGCCGGACATCGTGAGCCCCTCGGTGGAAAAGAAGGAAATAGAAGAGGGCGAGATCGCCTTCGTCAACGGCCGTCTTCATATCGAGGCCCAGGGCAAGAAGATCGAAGAGGCCACTTACCTTTCGTTCTTCAAGTCCGGCCATCCGGTTGCGCTTGACGCCCCGGAAGGGACTTCCGACCGCCTGCGCGTCGAGCTTACTCCGCGCTTCTATGCATCCGACGGAACCGAGCTTAAGGACATACCAGGCAAAGTCGAAGGCAATAGCCTCACGGTAGTAATCGGCGGCGGCGAGAAGACATTGCCTCTCCCGGATGCCAAGCTGAAGGCCGGGTCGAGCACCAGCGTGGTTCTCAAAGACGGCGTTCTCTTCGAATTCGCAGCGAAGCTTTACGAGGTCAACGGGGCCATCTCGACCGTCAAGGACGGCCAAGTCGACTTTGACCACGTTACCTTCGAGTACAACAAGGGAAAGCCGGTCCTTCACGACATCGACCTTCATTTTAAGCCAGGGGAGACGATCGGCATCATCGGCCCGACCGGTTCCTCGAAATCGACCTTGGTCTCGCTTCTTGCCAGGCTTTACGACGTTACCGAAGGCTCGGTCAAGGTCGGCGGCGTCGATGTTCGCAATTACGATCTGAAGTCGCTGCGCGATTCGGTTTCCGTCGTCCTCCAGAAGAACACGCTCTTCACGGGAACGATCAGGAGCAATCTCCTTTGGGGCAACGAGTACGCGCCCGACGAGGAAATATGGCGGGCTTGCGACATCGCTCAGGCGACGCCGTTCATCAAAGGATTCAGCGACGGACTCGATCATCCGATTGCCGAAGGCGGAACCAATGTCTCGGGCGGCCAGAAGCAGCGTCTTTGCATTGCCAGGGCGCTTCTCAAGAACCCGAAGATTCTCATCCTCGACGACTCGACGTCGGCTTGCGACACCCACACCGATGCGCTAATCAGGGAAGGGCTTTCCAATAGCCGCAAGGACGTTACCAAGTTCATCATCGCCCAGCGCGTCCTCTCCGTCCGCGAATGTGACCACATCCTCGTCATGGATGAGGGAAGGATCATCGCAAGCGGCAACAACGACGAGCTCATGAAGAACTGCGCCGTTTACCGTGAACTATACGAATCTCAGTTGAAAGGAGGCGACTTCGATGCCGCGGAATAACCTTAGGAAACCCGTCAAGGGCAACGCAATGAACGTCTCGAAGAAAGACCGTCGCGGGGCGATCGGGCGCCTTGTCAAGATGGTTCTCAAGGACTATCCGGCCCAGTTCGTCTTCGTCCTCTTCTGCATCATCTTCAATAGCGGCGCCGGCGCGGTCGGCAGCTACATCGTCGGCACCGTCCTCGTCGATGACTTCATCCAGCCGGCCATCGATAGCGGCATGACGTCGCTAGGACCCGACTTCACCTTGATGATCTGCGTGATGGCCGGCGTTTATGCCATCGGCCTCGTAAGCGGATATTTCTATAACTACTTCATGGCGAGAATCGCCCAGGGAGTCATGAAGAAAATCAGGGACGACCTCTTCAACCACATGCTCTCGCTCCCGATTTCCTATTTCGATACTCGCACGCACGGCGACATCATGTCGATTTACACCAACGACGTCGATGCCCTTCGCGAATTCCTGTCCCGGGCTCTCCCGACGATGGCTTCGGCCGTCGCGACGATGGTCATCTGCCTCGTCATGATGCTCATCACCGACTTCCTCCTTACCGGGGTGGTCATCATCTTCGCCGCCGTCATGTTCCTCCTTACGAGGATCATCGCGAAGCGTTCGTCCAAGTACTTCATCTCCCAGCAGATCGAGCTCGGCAAGACCAACGGCTACATCGAGGAAATGGTCAATGGCCAGAAGGTCGTCAAAGTCTTCAATTACGAGGAGCGGAACATCAAGCGCTTCCGCGAGCACAACAACGACCTTTACCAATACTCGGTCAAGGCCAACCGCTATGCCTCGATTCTCATGCCGGCGGTCAACCAGCTCGGCAACCTCCAATACGCCATCATCGCCCTCCTCGGCGGCATCGCCATCGTCATGGGGCATCAAACCGGCTTCCAGTCGTTTTCGCTCACCGGCCCCCATTTCATCGAGGTCGGCAACATCATCTCCTTCCTCATGTTCTCGAAGTCCTTCGTCCAGCCGATCGGGCAAGTTTCGCAGCAGCTTAACATCGCGGCCCTCGCCCTCGCCGGCGCGACCAGGATCTTCGCGATGGGCGACGAGCCGAGCGAAACCGACGATGGCTATGTCGAGCTCTGCTACGCCAAGGAAGACGAAAACGGCAACCCGGTCGAAAGCGCGGAACGCACGGGGAAGTGGGCTTGGAAGCACCCGCATAAAGACGGTTCCCCGACGACCTACAGCTGGCTCAGGGGAAAGATCGACATGTACGACGTCGACTTCGCCTATTCCAACGGAAAGACGGTTCTCCACAACATCACTTTGTATGCGAAGCCAGGTCAGAAAATCGCCTTCGTCGGCCCGACCGGGGCTGGAAAGACGACCATCACCAATCTCTTGACCAGGTTCTACGACATCGCCGACGGCAAGGTCCGGTACGACGACATCAACATCAACAAGATCAAGAAGAGCGATTTGCGTCGTTCCCTTGGGATGGTTCTCCAGGATACGAAGCTGTTCACCGGAACGGTGAGGGAAAACATCAGGTTCGGGCGTCTCGACGCGACCGACGAGGAAATCGAGCGGGCGGCCAAACTTGCCAATGCCGACAGCTTCATCCGCAACCTGCCGGATGGCTATGACACCGTCTTGACCAACGGCGGGGCTTCTCTCTCGCAGGGCCAGCGGCAGCTTCTGTCGATTGCCCGCTGCGCGGTAAGCGATCCGCCGGTCATGATCCTCGACGAAGCCACGAGTTCCATCGACAGCCGGACCGAGGCCCTCGTCCAGGATGGCATGGACGCGATCATGAAGGGCAGGACGGTCTTCGTCATCGCCCACCGTCTATCGACGATCCAGAATAGCGATGCCATCATGGTTCTCGATCAAGGACGGATCATCGAGCGCGGCAACCACGACGACCTCATCGCCAAGAAAGGCAAATACTACCAGCTTTACACCGGCCATCAAGCCGCAAACGCTTAATTGGCGTCCATTGAAGCCCCTGCCGAAATGAACTGTACCCCAAATCCTGGACAACAGGAGGAGGGGTATTTTTCATGAAGTACACACTGGAATTCAAACTCGAATGTGTCGAGAAGTACAAAAAGGGCATCCGCATCGACCTTCCGCCCGGCGTCAAGCATCGGGCGACCTTCTCGCACTACCTGATGGATTGGGTCAAGGCATACGAGGACCTCGGCGAAGCGCTTGCGACAGCGGTTTCCTCGTCTAATCAGGTCAAGAGCGGGAAATTGAATCTTTATTTGACAAGAGGGCGTGAAAGAAGGGGCCAAAACCATTAGAATTCCCATGGTTTTCTAGAGGTTAAAACGATGGAAGAAATCAAGTTGTCCGATCAGGAAGAAGCGCGCCGGGCCAAACTTCCCAAGTACAAGGAACTGGGGGTCGATCCCTTTGGCTCGCGTTATGAATGGAAAGACCGGATTTGCGATATCCGGGCCGCTTTTGCGGAGAAAACGGCCGAAGAACTGGAGGCGAATCCGGTCCATGTGAACGTGGCCGGCCGTCTCATGGCCATCCGGAGGATGGGAAAGGCCAGCTTCGCGAAGCTCAAGGATACCCTTGGCTCGATTCAGCTTTGGATCGGGCTCAATGTCGTCGGCGAGCACGATTACGCCGTCTTCAAGCTTGCCGACCTCGGCGACATCGTCGGGATCGAGGGCGCCCTCATGAAGACGAAGACGGGCGAGCTTACGATTCGCGTCGAGAAATACACTCACCTCACCAAGTGCCTTAAGCCGCTTCCGGAGAAATTCCATGGCCTTACCGATACAGAGGATCGCTACCGGAAGAGGTATCTCGACCTTCTTGTGAACGACGAATCGAGGAGAATCGCCCTAACGAGGCCGAAAATCATCCGCGGCATCCAGAAGTATTGCGACGAGCGCGGCTTCGTCGAAGTCGAGACGTCCATTCTTTCCCCGATTCTCGGCGGCGCGGCGGCCCGGCCGTTCGTGACCCATCACAACGCCCTCGACCGCGATTTCTATCTAAGAATCGCGACTGAGCTGAATCTCAAGAAGTGCATGGTCGGCGGCATCGACCGCGTTTACGAAATCGGGCGCATTTTCCGCAACGAAGGCATCGACGCCAAGCACAACCCGGAGTTCACGACCATTGAGCTTTATCAGGCCTATGGCGATCTCCGCGACATGATGAGCTGGGTCGAAGGCTTGATGCACGAACTTGCCGAGAAGGTAATCGGCAAGGAAGTATTCCATTGGAGGGGCTGCGACATCGATTTATCGAAGCCGTTCAAGTCCATTTCCCAAGCCGAGGCCATAAAGGAGAAGACCGGCATCGACTTTACCGAGGACATCCCCTTCGAAAAGGCGGTCGAACTTGCAAAGGAACACAAGGTTCCGCTCGAGAAGGCCTGGAACTCGACCGGCTATATCATGCAGGCTTTCTTCGACGAGTTCGTCGAGCCGACCTTGATCCAGCCGACCTTCGTCCACACTTACCCGATCGAGGTGTCGCCCCTTACGAAACGGACATCCGACCCGCGCTTCGTCGATCGTTTCGAGCTCTTCATCGCGGGAACCGAGTTCGGAAATGCCTATAGCGAACTTAACAACCCCTTTGACCAGCAAGAGCGCTTCGAGGCTCAGCTAGCGGCCCGGGAAAGGGGAGACGAGGAAGCCGCCGACATCGACTTCTCGTTCATCGACGCCCTCGATTACGGCATGCCGCCGGCCGGTGGAATCGGAGTCGGAATCGATCGTCTCACCATGCTTCTCACCGAGCAGGAGACAATCCGCGAAGTTCTTCTCTTCCCGACCCTCAAAGACAAGTAAGGACGTCGTTTTCTTCCTCTAGCGCATATATCCATGGTGAGGGGTTCGCTTTCCCTCGAAAGGCGTTGTTGATGGAAGAGGTACTTGGGTAATATAATTACCCGGCCCCGAGAAGGACGGGGCAACACACTCTTATGGCCACACATCGATATGGCCCATAGACCGAAATTAGGAGGTGCGACAATGGATAAGTACAGAAAGTACGAGATCATGTACATCCTCCTTCCGACCCTCGACGACGAGGCCAGGAAGGCGGAGATCTCGAAGCTCCATGGCATCCTCGAGGCCGGTGGCGGCAAAGTCACCGACGTCAAGGAACAGGGAGAGAAGCAGTTCGCTTACCAAATCGGCAAGAACACCAAAGGCTACTACGTCGTGATCAAGACGACCACCGACCTCGCGAGCCTCGAGGAGTTCAAGCGGATTGCTAAGCTCGACCAAAACGTCATCCGTTCGCTTGTCATCTGCGACAAGGAATAAGCGAGAAAGCAAGGTAAAGATCTAAGATGTTGAATCGCGTCGTTCTCATTGGGCGCATGACCCGCGACCCCGAGCTTCGGAAGACGACTTCCGGTATGCCGGTCCTCTCCTTCAGGATTGCCGTCGACGATTCCCGCAAGGGACCAAACGGCGAAAAGCAGACGCTCTTCATGGGCTGCTCGATGTTCGGCAACCGCGCCGAGAACGTTGCCCGCTTCACCCACAAGGGAAGCCTGGTGGCGGTCGAAGGCCGCCTTCAACAGCGGAAGTACACCGACCGCAACGGCAACGAAGTGAACACCATCGACACGATTTGCGACAATGTCGAATTCCTCGATCCCAAGGGATCGGCTCCGCAGGATAGCGGGTATCAAAGCGACACCCGCCCAGCCGGCGGCTTCTCCCAAGCCCCGGAGCGGAACAACGCCACGAGCGGTGAGAATTCCTCTTCGTCGGACGCGATCGACGTCCTCGACGACGACCTGCCTTTCTAGAAAGGAATTGCCATGGCATACAAGAAAATGCGGCCCCGCAAGAAGGTTTGCTACTTCACGAAGAACCACATCAAGTACATCGACTACAAGGATGTGGAGCTTCTCCAGCGCTTCATCAACCCCGATGGTAAGATCGCTTCGCGCGCTTCCACCGGAACGAGCGCCAAGTATCAACGCCAGCTTGCTACCGCGATCAAGAACGCCCGCTATATGGGACTTCTCCCGTATCCCGGACAGCACTAATCCATATTGTTGTAGTTTCCCGGGCTCGATTTTCCCGGAAATCACAACAAGAACCGTTCTCCATGGGCCTCCTCGTCGAGGCCTTTTTCTATGCCTATAGATAAATAGACTAATCAACCGACAAAGCTTCCCAGATTGGCCCGGATCGCTTCGTGGCGAGCCCGGATAATCAAGACGGCGCCTGCGTTTTCCTTATGCGAGGCTGCCTGGGCATGGGCAAGGGATATTTTGGAAAAGCCGTTCGCGGATTTATGGAAACGCGGCATGATCGCCTTGAAAGGGAGAAGATCGTAGTTTCGGGGACGGATGGCTCCGTGCGGCGACACTTATCTTGTCCACCTCGACGACTGCAGCGGGGCCAACCGGCTTCTTCTCACCTATAGTCCGAAGGAATCCGGGTCCAACCTCGCCATCAACAAACTGGTGGTCTATGCAGCTTAGTCTGTCGTTATGACGTGATTTGTTTCTAGCCTTTCTTTGGCTTGATCACGAACCTTCTCCATGGGTGATTTGGCCCAGGGATGTACTTGGGCCTGCCGACCCGCTTGGGCTCAATCTCCCTTTCCCGGA
>CALWAS010000010.1 GCA_944375905.1 uncultured Bacilli bacterium | reverse complement strand
CAGGGTTTCCCCCATTGCCGAAAACTCCCTACTGCTGCCTCCCGTAGGAGTATGGGCCGTGTCTCAGTCCCATTGTGGCCGGTCATCCTCTCAGATCGGCTACACATCCTCGCCTTGGTGGGCTGTTATCTCACCAACTAGCTAATGTGCCGCAGGTCCATCCAGAAGCGGCGCCGTGAAGCGCCTTTCAAAGCAAGGGGATGCCCCCTCGCCTATTACCCGGTATTAGCCAAGCTTTCGCCTGGGTATCCCGATCTCCTGGGCAGGTTACCTACGTGTTACTCACCCGTTCGCCTCTAGCGGATTGCTCCGCCCGATCGACTTGCATGTATTAGGCACGCCGCCAGCGTTCATCCTGAGCCAGGATCAAACTCTCAAAAAGTTATGATCTAGTTCAATTGAATTATTACTGGTTAATGATTCCAACTAAGGAATCGACGTCTTTGTTTAAAGGTTGTACATCTACTCAGTTTTCAAAGATCGAACCGCACAACTCGGGGTGTCCCGCCGGCTGGGCCGGATTTGTTGTGCCTCGCTAGGATAGTCTTTTCAGCTAACCTTGTCAACGGTTTTTTTATCTTTTTGCTAAGATTTTTTAACCGCTAGCTCGTGCTAAACCCGCCATCGAGGGATTGCTCCCTGCTATCCTTTGAGGTGGCAGTGACCGTATTTTACCCAAGGCCGAAGCCGGTGCAAGCGGAAAATGCAGAAAATAACAAGAAAATCCGGGAAAGCGTTTTCACGCCCTCCCGGACATTTAGATTATTGTCGAATTTATCGAACTAATTCCGCCTTCTAGTAAGAAGAAGGAGATACAGGACGCGCACCAGGATGATCATGAAATCGCAATAGAGGTTCATGGCGCACATCATGGCTACGTTCCTGTTGTTGGCAGCAGCGGAAGCCATCCTCTTGAGATTCCTGGCATCGAGGGCCACGAGGATCGCCGCGATGATGACCACCGCTACCGAAATCCCGAAGTCGAAGAGCCACACTCCCTGATATCCCGTAAATATATATATGGGAAGGAAGATGATGGACGAAATCAGGATCCCGATCCCGAGCGCCGCGGCCAGGAACTTCAGGATGCTCAGTTCCCCTTTGGCGAAATAGCCGATGAGGAAGCAGGCGAAGAAGGTAAGGAAGGTGATGAGGAACGCTTCCCCGATGAGTCCGAAGGTAACGCCGGGGATGATGATGAAGCTCCCGAAGAGGATTCCCTCGATGGCCGAGTAAAGGAAATAGCTGATCCACGGGGGATTCGTCTTCGTCGCGACGTTCTTCGTGAAGACGAAACCGGTTACGATGCCGGCAATAAGCGAGACAAAGAGCGTGATGAGCAAAACCGTTGCCCCGGTCTCGCTTATGTATCCGCTCGAATCGATGAAAAGAGCGCTCATGATCCAAGCGAAGGCAAAGGCGACGACGCCCGTAAGGAGGAGGGCCGCCGAGAAATAGCCGAGCGTCCTGGCAAGAAGGCGGTTGGGAAGTGCCTTCTCTTCGGGCGCGGCTACCTCAGGCTGGCTGCCCATCGGGGTAAGCGGTTCGATCATATCATTCCCCTCAGCAGTTCTTCATAGCTATCGAGGGTCAAGGATGCGCCGCCGACGAGAGCCCCGTCGACATTCGGGCATTCCATGTACTCGCGGACGTTGTTGGGCTTGACCGATCCGCCATAGAGAATGCGGATGTCCTCGGCGACCGCGCCAAAGCGCTCGCGGAGGCTCCGGCGGATGAAGCCGATTACGTCCTCGGCAATGTCCTTGGTCGCGCTCTTCCCGGTCCCGATGGCCCAAATCGGCTCATAGGCGATGACGACTTTCTTCGCCTCGTCCGGCGTAAGGTCGCGGAGGCCTTCCTCGAGCTGATGGGCGACGAACGACTTCGTCTCCCCCTTCTCGAAGGTGGCAAGGGATTCGCCAAGGCAATAGACCGGGGTCATGCCCGCGGAAAGAAGCGCCTTGATCTTGGCGTTGCAAGCCAAGGAGGTCTCGGCATTGTATTCGCGGCGTTCGCTATGACCGATGATGGCCCAGTCGATGCCGATGTCCTTGAGCATCGGGATCGAGACTTCGCCCGTATAGGCCCCATGATCGTGTTCGTTCACGTTCTGGGCAGAGACGATGAAGTCGGGAGGGAGAATTTTCCTCGCGGCCTCGAGGGCGACAAAGCTTGGGGCAATGCCGATATCGACATGATGGGCCTTGGCAAGCTCGAGGAGGGGGGCCGCCGCGGAAGCGAATTCCTTCGCCTCCGTGACGGTCTTGTTCATCTTCCAGTTGCCAAGAAGGAGTTTCCTGCGCATCGATTTACCTCAAAACATCGACGCCCGGGAGATGCCCGTCGTTTTCGATCATCTCGAGCGAGGCACCGCCGCCGGTCGAAACGTGGGAGAAATCCTTCTTGTAGCCGAATTGCTTGACGGCCGAGGCGCTGTCGCCGCCGCCGCAGACGGTGAAGGCCTTCCCTTCGATGGCCCGGATGCCTTCGCAAATCGCGATGGTCCCGGCTTGGAAATCCTTCTGCTCGAAGACGCCCATCGGCCCGTTCCAGAAGACGAGGTGGGCCTTTTCAAGCTCGTGTTTGTAAAGCTCCGCGGTCTTCGGGCCGATGTCGACCCCTTCGAAGCCGTCCGGGATATCTCCATCGACGGTTTTGATGACGCGGTCCGGCGTTTCGTCGAAATGGTCGGTGATTACCGAATCGATCGGGAGAAGGAGACGGCCATTGGCCTCTTCATAGCACTTCTTCGCGTAGTCGAGTTGATCGTCTTCGACCGGAGAGGAACCGACTTTCTCGCCGAGGGCCTTCTTGAAGGTATAGGCCATGGCGCCGCCGATGAGGATCTTGTCGCACTTCTTGAGGAGGCTGTCGATGACCTTGATCTTGTCCGAAACCTTGAAGCCGCCGAGAACGGCCACGTAAGGACGGTCCTTTTCCGTCGGCTCGACGCAGCGCGAGAGATTCTCGACTTCCTTGAGCATGAGATAGCCGAGGGCCACCGGCTTGCCTTCCGCCTTCATCTCGGTCGGAACGCCGACGGTCGAGGCGTGGGCACGGTGGGCCGAGCCGAACGCGTCCATGACGAAGGCATCGCAGAGCGAAGCCCACTCCTTGGCAAGTTCCGGATTGTTCTTTTCCTCGCCCTTTTCGTAACGGGTGTTCTGAACAAGGAGGATTTCGCCGTCCTTGAGTGATTCGACGGCCTTCTTGAGTTCTTCGCCATGGGTAGCCGGGCAGAAATGGACATTGACGCCCGGGAGAAGCTCGGCGAGGGCCTTGGCGACCGGGGCCATGTCATTGGCCTTTTTCATTTCCTCGATCTTGGCGGGATCGGGTTCCTTCCACTTGATCTTGCCAAGGTGGGACATGAGAACGAGCCGGGCGCCCCCATCGAGAAGCTTCTTGATGGTCGGGAGGGCGGCAACGATGCGGTTGTTGTCGCGGATGACGCCGTTTTTCTGCGGGACGTTGAAATCGACCCGGACGTAGACCTTCTTTCCTTTGAGGTCAGTGAGATTGTCGACAGTAAGCATTTAGCTTTAACTCCTTTGCTATGACTGATTTTAGCATGAACCGCCTGGGGTTCGAAAAAGGGGACCCCAACGGGTCCCCCTTGATAATAGACCTTACTTGCAGCCGAGGATCTTGCCGTAGATGCCGGCAAGGCGGACGTACTGGCAGGTGAAGGAGAACTCGTTGTCGTACCAGCTGACGACCTTGACGTGCTGATCGCCTTCCGGCGTGTCGAACACGACGGTCTGGGTGGCATCGAAGATCGAGCCTTCGGTACGGCCGATGATGTCGCTCGAGACGATTTCGTCTTCGGTGTAGCCGAGGACGCCCTTGAGGGTGGTCTCGCTGGCTTCCTTAAGAGCGGCGTTGATCTCTTCCTTGGTGGTCTTCTTCTCGAGGTTCAGCGAGAGGTCGACGAG
This sequence comes from uncultured Bacilli bacterium, assembly GCA_944375905.1. Taxonomy (GTDB): domain Bacteria; phylum Bacillota_I; class Bacilli_A; order RFN20; family CAG-826; genus UBA4951. The sequence continues at coordinate 45,133 of CALWAS010000010.1, read as the reverse complement.
CGATCCGGCCGGGACCGGGACACGGATGGCACCGCCCATGAGACGGCCCTTGAGCTCCGGAACGACGAGGTTGATGGCCTTGGCCGCGCCAGTCGTGGTCGGAACGATGTTGCTAGCAGCAGCGCGTCCGCGACGGAGGTTGCCCTTCGCGAGGTCGAGGATGGTCTGGTCATTGGTATAGGCGTGGACGGTCGTCATGAAGCCGCCCTTGATGCCGTACTTGTCTTGGAGGACGCGGACGACCGGGGCAAGGCAGTTGGTCGTGCAGCTGCCGCCGGAGATGATGGTCATGTCCTTGGTGAGCTTGTCGGTGTTGACCCCGTAAACGAAGGTCGGGATGTCCTTGCTGCTCGACGGAGCCGAGATGATGACACCCTTCGCGCCATTGTGGAGATGGACGTCGCCGTCTTCGTGGCTCTTGAGGCGTCCGGTGCATTCGAGAACGATGTCGACGCCGTATTCGCCCCATTTGAGATCGTGGGGATCCTTCTTGCCGAGAACCGGGATCTTGACGCCCTTGAACTCGATGTAGTTCTCGGTGACGTTGCCGGCTTCGTCCTTGATGACGACGCCCTTGATGTCGTCGACGTGCCAGCTGCCCTGAGTGGTATCGTACTTGAGGAGATAGGCAAGGGTCTTGGCATCGACGAGGTCGTTGATGGCGACGACTTCGAAGCCGCCGACTTCGTAAGCCCTCCTAAAAGCGAGACGGCCGATGCGGCCGAACCCATTGATTGCGAGTTTGATTGACATTTCGATTATGTCCTCCTTACTTAAACCGCGAGTCGATTATAGAACACTCTTTTTTATTAGGGAAGAAATACCGATTGGCTGATATTCTCCGATGCCGGCCTAAAGGCCGGAGGGCTTTCACAGCCCTTCGAGAAGCTTGCCGGGATCGATTTTGAGGGCCAGCGCGATTCGCCTCAGCGTAAAGGCCGATGGGTTCCTTCTTCCCCTTTCGAGGTCGCTCAGGTAGCTTTTCGAGACCCCGCACTCGAGGGCCAGCTTCAACTGCGACATCTTCCTTTCCTTCCTAAGAAAGGCGATGCGCGCCCCCAAAAATATGAGGAAGCCTTCCTTGACCGAGCTCATTTCCTGTCCCCGTAGTCGGAAATTATCTTCCTGAAAAGGTGATTGACATTGCTTTTGGACACGGTGCAGCCGAGCATCTCGCCCATGAGGGAAGCGAGCTCGCTCATCGAGGAATCGGGATGCGAAAGGCGCAGCGACACGAGGGCGGCGAGCTTGGGATTGGCAGCAAGGTAATTCGGGTTTTTGGAAGCCCTGGCGATGGCGGCTAGCTGCTCCTCCCCCGCCTTGGCCGTCCGCCGGTAATTGGCCCCGTCCAGATTTGAAAAGCGGTTGCTCACCAAGGCGAAGTCGCGGTCGACCCGGGCGTTCTCGAAGCGGAGGCAGTTTTCGGTAGCCCCAATGTAAATGAGGAAATCGCTGATCGACGAGGAGCGTTTGAGATAAAGGAGGATCTTCTTTCCGCGCTTTGCCGTTTGGAAAGGAAAGCGAGGACCCGTCTTTTGAAGGAAGCGGAGAAGGAAGGGAGCCTCTTCGGAAGGGGAAACGATCTCGAGATGGTAGTTGCTCGAGGACGGCGCGCTTACCGATCCATGGGCCAAGAAGGCCCCCGCCGCGTAGGCCGCGCCTCTCTCCTCTCCCTCGACGAGATCTGATGAAGGCTCCTTCCCGGCGATCCCAAGAGCGGCTTCCCTCTCCCCGTCCGGGTCATCCAGCAGGACCTTGTAGAGGGTACGGGAAAGATAGCCCTTGCCTTTGCGGTAGGCAAAGCGGGCCCGTGTCGAGAAAGCCTCGCGGACCCTCGAATAAAGGGCGGTCGCTATCTTGGCTTGCTCAGTAGGGAAAACCAGGGTCGTTCCCTCCTTTGCCCCGCGAAGGCGAAAGTAGGAGGAAAGGAGGGAAAGCGAGGCTTCCTTTCCCCTTGGAAGGGCGCCGGCCTCTTCCTTGCAGGCACTCGAAAAGGAGTAGGGCTTAGCTTCCATAATGCCCGTGCCGCTTTTCCTCGCGGTGGAAGGAACGGCTTCGACCCCTCTTGAATTCCCTCGCAAGGCGCGAGGCGAAATAGACGCTCCGATGCTGCCCGCCCGAACAGCCGAGGGCGAAGACGACAAGATTCCGGCCTTCCTTCAAGGCCGAATCGAAGGAAACGGAAGCCACCTCGAGGGCCATGGCCATGAACTTCTCGGCCAAGGGGTCCTTTTCGATGTATTCGCGAACCGGCTCGTCGAGGCCCGACTGGGAACGCAGCTCTTTGATCCAATAGGGGTTTTTGACGGCCCGGCAGTCGAGAATGACGTCGGCGTCGAGGGGCAGTCCGTACTGATAGCCGAAGCTCTCGAAAAGAATCGTCGGCCCTTGCTCGTCGGTAAGCATGGCAATCCTCTGCTTGAGCTCGCCGGCCGTAAGGGAGGTCGTGTCGACCACCGCATCGAAGGAAGGACGGGCGTCGTTCCATGCCTTCTCGTCGAGGTCGAGGCATTCCTCGAGATCGAGTCCCTTGGCTTCGAGCGGATGGGAATGGCGGGTAAGGCGATACCTTTTCCTCAGTTCCTCGCGGCTAGCCAAAAGGCCGATCGACGTAAGGGAAACGGCTTCGTCTTTCCTTATCTCCTCCACCGCTTCCTTGATGGCGACGATCGGAACCGAAATGGCGGTCTTCCCATAGACTTTCGGATGTTCCTTCATAAGGGCGACGAGCCCGGGTATGAGCTCGCCCGGGAGATCCATTATCGTCGCATAGCCGCGTTCCTCGAGAGCGGAAAGGGATGTCGTTTTGCCTGCTCCCGAAACACCGGAAAAAACAATCAGTTCGAGCTTATCCATTCTTCCTTTTCCCCCGAACGTAGGAAGCGAGGGAGGTCGCGGCAACGGCCCCGTCGGAAAGGGCGGTGACGACTTGGCGCAAACCCTTCTTCACGATGTCCCCGGCGGCGAAGAGACCATCGACGGACGTCTTCATCCTTTCGTCGACGAGGAGATAGCCCCGCTCCTCTTTGACCTCGAGGCCCGAAAGGAATGTAAGGGCGCTTCTTTCCCCATATAGAGGAAAGCAGGCGCTCGCCCCGATTTCCCTTTCGCCTTCGGGGCCCTTTATATGCGCGACTACCAGGCCATCCCTTTTCTCGAAGGCGACGATCTCGCTATCGAGCACCGGAACGACATTCGGCTTTTTGAGGGAAAGGGAGCGGGATTTGCTAACGAAATACACTTTGGGGCAGATTCCGCTTAGGTAATCGGCCTCTTCCTCGGCCCGGTTCCCTTCCCCGTAGACGAGCGTTTCCTTCCCGCGGTAGATCGGCCCGTCGCACGTCGCGCAATACGAGATTCCCTGGCCGCGGAGCTCCTTTTCTCCCTTGACGACGGCCTCGTAAACGAAGCCGGTGGCCACGACGACTCCATATACGGAGTAGGTTTCGACGTCGGTCTCGACGATGAAGCCCCTTCCGCCGCGCGAAATCCTGACTACCTCCCCATAGGAAAAATCGACGCCCGCTTCCTTGACCGAAGCGTATAGCTCGTTGGCTAGCTTCAGGCCCGAAATGGGCAAGAAGCCCGGCATGTTGGCTATCTCATGGATGTTGTTTAGCTTTCCGCCCGGCCCCATCTTGTCGAGAAGGACGAAGGAAATGCCGGCCCTTTTGAGATACAGGGCTGCCGCAAGGCCGGCCGGCCCGGCCCCGACGATCGCTGCTTCTAATTCCACCACGAGGAAAGTATAGACGAAAGCTCTCGATAGGACGAAACGAAGCGCTCAGGCTTCTCTTCTTCCAAGAAGCGGCGCGGATAGAAATCGACGGCAAAGAAGGGAATGCCGGCGTTTTTCACCGTCAAATAGTCATAGCGGGAATCGCCTAGGTAAACCGCGTCTTCCTTCTTTATCGTAAACTCGGAAAGGATGGAAAGAACCCCGGTAGGATCGGGCTTCATCGGTGCATCGCCTCCGGCGACGACCGCGTCGAAAAGGGACGAAATTCCCTGCTCCTCGAGGGCCATGATGGCTTCTTTTCGCAGTTTGTTGGTATTGATGGCAAGCTTGGCTCCCATTTTCTTTATCTCGGCCAATGCCTCTTTTTCGTACGGGAAAAGAGTGGCATAAAGGGGATAGAGCGGGTCGCTTGTCTCGATGTAGGCGTTTTTCACCATCTCGGGATCGAGGTCGGGAAAGGCCTTTTTGCAGGAATCGAGGAGCGGAGGGCCGGAAAAAGCCTCCAAATCCATGAGCGATAGCTTCCTTCCTGGGGCAAAGCGGCGGTAAAGCTCTACCCAGCTCACGACGACGAGAAGCTCGCTGTCGAGCGAGGTTCCGTCCATGTCGAGGACGAGGAGCCTATTTTCAAAGGGTCGCGCCAGAAGTCTCGCCCTCCCGCCTTATGGCCTTGTTGCGGTCATAGCGCCCAAGCAGCTCGCTCAAGGAAACGAGCGAGGAGACGATCAATAGAATCGCCGCGAGGGAGAACCCGTACGATAGGTTGGCCGACGCCTCGCTTCCAACGAGGAAAAGGGGGCCAAGCGCCGTCGTCCCGGCGAAATAAAGGATGCCCGAAAGAAGGGCGAAGGGAGCGGCGAGGTAGCCAACGACGGACGAAAGGGGAAGCGGATCGGCGTTCCCTTTGCCTTTTCCAAGGCTCAGGAAGGCAAAGTTCTTGGTCAATTTTCCCTTCTTCTCGAGGACGACCATGATGAGGGACGCGATGAAAAGAACGAAAGAAACGGCCATGAGCACGAAGGCGGCCATGAATACCGGGGCGTTACCAGAGAAAACGACCTCATAGCCTAGATAGGAAACGACTTCCTTTCCATCGACGACGTTGATCGAAGGAAGAAGCGGCATGAAGAGGGCCACGAAGGAAATCGCGGCCGCGCTGATCGCGTATGGGAGGAAGCTTCCCTTGGCCTTGTAGCCGTCGTGGAGATGGAGGAGGAGAAAGATCGCGAGGCCGATGAGAATGTAGGCAATCGAGTTGACGACGCTCCAAGCATTGTCGGTGCCCATGTTGAAATTGGTGTCGCGAAGCGGTTCCATGATCATCCTGACGAGCCCGTACCAAACGAAATAGGCAGCGCCGAGATCGCCGGGGACAAGCTTCTTCTTGAAGAGGGCCGGAAGGCCTTTGGCAATCACGAAATAGCCGACGAGGTTGATGACGCCCTCGATGAGGAAAAGCGGGACGTAGATCTCTCCGGCCGGAAGCGGGCTTCCGCTATTGGAAATGTGCATTTGCTCGAGAAGCCAATTGGGGAGGAACGACCAGCCGCTAACGTCGGTCGCGACGCCATAGACTTCGCAGTTGAAGAAATTGCCCCACCGCCCGACGAACTGGGCAAGGAGAATGGTCGGGACGATGACGTCGACGGCCCAGCGCGGGTCGACGTATTTCCTCCTGACCCGCATGAATATGTAGCCGACGATGATGCCGGCTGCCGCCCCGCCTAGGATCGTGAGGCCGCCATTCCAGATTTCGAATACGCTATACCAAGGCCGACTGGCGAATTCGCGTTCCCAGTTGCCGACCACGTACCAGATGCGGCCGCCGATGATCCCGGCCGGAAAGGCGACGAGAACCAAGGTATCGATGATGCCGTGTTTGCCATAGCGCTTGTACATCGCATGGTCGCAGATGATGTAGCAAACCGCGACGCCGAGGAGGTAACACATGGCATACCAGGTGATATGGAGGCCGTCGCCCCGCTCCCCGACCCTGAGCCAATAGATGCCGGCTTCGCCGAAGCCGATTCCGTTGATCAATGGGTAGGTGAGATAGGGCCCGAATCCGCTCGAGCCGAGGATGAAGGAGAGAACAAGGACCGGAATCGCGCAATAGAAGACGGTTTTGAGGACCTTTTTCTGGAAAGGGTCCATCTTTTCCTTCTTCATGAGAATGGAAAGACCGCCGACGACGATGGCCGATGAGATTCCGAAGAAGAAGCTTCCGATGAGGGCGCTCGAAAGGTAGAGGCCGTAATTGATCGCCTGCCCGGCGAAGACGCTTTCTTCCGGATGGACTTCCAAGCTGGCCCATTCCGGGAAGTTCAGGAACGGGGTGAGGAAAAGAAGAATGAAGCCCGCGCCCAGCGTCAGAAGGCCGATCCCTCCTTGAACGATGTCCTTCTTCGTGGCCGCAAGGACGCTCGATGCCTTATTGAAGGCGGCCACTTTCGAATAGAACAAATAACCGCCGATAGCGCTCACGAGGATGCCGGCGACGAGCGTAACGATGCTTGGAACTAACATAAAACGAATTCTACTAGGCAAGCTGCCCTTTTTCCACTGCTCGGGAGAGCACCTCCTTGAGGTAGCGCCCGGTGTAGCTTTCCTTGACCTCGCTTACCTGCTCGGGCGTCCCCTCCGCCACGATCGTCCCGCCCTTTTCGCCGCCCTCGGGGCCGAGGTCGATGATGTAGTCGGCAACCTTGATAATGTCGAGGTTGTGCTCGATGACGATGACGGTGTCGCCATGGTCGACGATGGCATCGAGGACCGAAATGAGGCGCTTTACGTCGTCGCTATGAAGGCCGGTCGACGGCTCGTCGAGAATGTAGACGCTCTTCCCCGTCGGACGCTTCTGAAGTTCACTCGCGAGCTTGACCCGCTGCGCCTCCCCGCCCGAGAGAGTCGTGGCCGGCTGCCCGAGCTTCACGTAGCCAAGTCCGACGTCGACGAGGGTCTTTATCTTCCTTGCGATCTGGGGACGGGCCGAAAAGAAATCCAGTGCCTCCTCGCAGCGCATCTCCAAAACATCGTAAATGGACTTTCCCTTGTAGAGGCAGCGCAGAGTCTCCTCGTTGTAGCGCTTGCCCTCGCACTCGTCGCATTTGACATAGACATCGGGGAGGAAATTCATCGGGACGTAGGTGACGCCGGCACCGCCGCACTTTTCGCAGCGGCCTCCGGGCACGTTGAACGAGAAGCGGCCTTTGTCGTAGCCGCGCTCGCGGGCCTCGGGCGTTTCGGCAAAAAGGGCGCGGATGTCGTCGAAGACGCCGGTATAGGTAGCCGGATTGCTCCTCGGGGTCCTTCCGATTGGCTCCTGCGTCACGTTTATCAGCTTATCCACATAGGTTTTGCCTTTGATTTCCCTATATTCGCCCGGGGTTACGTCGGTTCCGTTGACCTCCTTTTGAAGGGCTTTGGCCAGCGTTTCGTTGATGAGCGAGCTCTTCCCGGAACCGGAGACGCCGGTAACGACGATGAACTTGCCGAGCGGGAACTCGACATCGACGTTCTTGAGGTTATGGCAGCGGCACCCCTTGAGGACGAGCTTCTTCCCGTTCCCCTTCCTCCGCTGCCGCGGGACTGAGATGAACTTGCGTCCGGCGAGGTAGTCCCCGGTTACCGAACGCGGGGCGCTTTCGATGTCGCTTAAAGACCCGGCCGCCACGACCTCGCCGCCATGGACGCCGGCCCCGGGGCCGATGTCGACGATGTAGTCGGCATTCCTTATCGTCTCCTCGTCGTGTTCGACGACGATCAGGGTATTGCCGAGATCGCGCATTTCCTTGAGCGTCGCGATGAGCTTCGCGTTGTCGCGTTGGTGAAGGCCGATCGAAGGCTCGTCGAGGACGTAGAGCACACCGGTCAGGCGGCTGCCGATCTGCGTGGCTAGGCGAATCCGCTGGGCCTCGCCGCCCGAAAGGGTCATCGCGAGGCGCGAGAGGGTAAGGTAATCGAGCCCGACATCGACGAGGAACTTGGCCCGTCCCTCGATTTCCTTAAGGACGAGCTCGGCGATCTTCCGCTCGCTCTCCTTGAGCGATGAACGGACTTCCGAAACATAGAAAAGGAGTCGATCAACCGTCAGATCGGTCGCTTCCTTGATGTTCTTGCCGGCCACGTAAACGGAAAGGGCGGCTTCGTTGAGCCTAGCCCCGCGGCATTTCGGGCAAACGTCGTCCTTCATGAAGGACTCGTAGTAATCGAGCATCCATTTGCTCTTGGTTTCGAGGTAGAGCCGCTCGATCTTTTCCTTTACCCCCTCGATCCGGCCCGAGGGGTGCATCGTGTTCCCGCCGCTCGAAACGATCGTCCGTTTGATCGGGCGGTCGCTGCCGTTCAAGACGATGTCCTTTTCCTTTTTGGTAAGTTCCTTCCAGGGAACGTCCTTCCGGACATGGTAGTAATCGAGCAGACATTCGAAATTCTGCCAATCGAGGTTCATCGTGCCGACGACGTTCCTATAAAAGCGGATGCAGCCTTGGTTGATCGACTTGCTCGGATCGGGAACGAGGAGCTCCTCGCTAACCGTCCTCGAGATGCCTAATCCCTTGCAGGAAGGGCAATAGCCGAGCGGCGCATTGAAGGAGAAGAGCCGGGGCTCGAGTTCCGGGACCGAGAAGCCGCAAATCGGGCATGAGTGCTTGCTGGAAAGAAGGCGTTCATTGCCTTCTCCGTCCCTAACCTTGAGATAGCCATGCGATTCGTCGATGGCAAGCTCGACGTCGTCGTTGACCCGCGACTCGATGCCGGGCCTCACGATGAGGCGGTCGACGATGACGTCGATGTCGTGGCGGACGTTCTTGTCGAGTTCGGGAACTTCTTCGATGAGATAGTCTTCCCCGTCGACTCTAAGGCGCGTGAATCCGCGGCCGCGAAGACGCTCGATGGTGTCTTTGTGCGTTCCCTTCTCGTGTTTGACGATCGGGGCACTCAAGATGAGCTTGCTGCCTTCGGGGTAGGAAAGGACGGCCTTGCCCATTTCCACCGGGGTCGTCGCGGTAATCGGGACATGGTGATGCGGACAGTACGGCACCCCGACCCTCGCGAAGAGAAGCCGAAGGAAATCGTAGATCTCGGTAACCGTCCCGACGGTGGAACGCGGGTTGTGCGAGGTCGTCTTCTGGTCGATCGAGATGGCGGGAGAAAGCCCTTCGATGCTATCGACGTCCGGCTTGTCGACCCCGCCGAGGAATTGCCGGGCATAGGGGGAAAGGCTTTCCACGTAGCGGCGTTGCCCTTCCGCGTAAATGGTATCGAAGGCCAGGGTCGACTTCCCCGAGCCCGAAAGCCCGGTGAAGACCGTAAGAGTATCCTTCGGGATCGAAAGGGAGACGTTCTTGAGATTGTTTTCCCTCGCTCCCTCGACCACGATATAGCGCTTGGCGTCAGTTTGATCCATACGAGGCGATTATAACGCAGTGCCCTTTCCCTTTGGGGAAAGGCGCACGCACGAGACTCCACCATTATCACTAGCATAGAAAAGGCAAATGGCTATAATAGTCGGGCCGGGACGTAGCACAGCTTGGTAGTGCACTACCTTGGGGTGGTAGGGGTCGCGAGTTCAAATCTCGTCGTTCCGACCAGCTTGAAAGATCCTCCCTTCGGGGAGGTTTTTTCTTGCCTGAGAAACGGCATCCTTCAAGGCGATAACGAAAAAAGGAGGGGCTTTTTGCTCCTCCTTTTCGCTTTTCGAAGACGGGATCAGGCTCCGAACTTCTTGATGGCAGCCCACCGCTTCTTGGCGTAGGCTTCGCACTTCTCGAGGAGCTCCTTGCTGTGGGTCGGGTTGACGATCGGGAGCTGGGAGAACCTGGTTTCGTGCATGAGGAAGTCCTGGAACTTCGTCCAATCGGGCTCGGCGCAGTCGAGCTGGAGCGGCGACTTGCCTTCCTTCTCGAGGCGCGGATCGTAGCGGAAGGTAGTGAAGTAACCGCACTCGACGGCCTTCTTCTCTTCCTCGATCGAGTTGACGAGGCCGCCCTTGATGTGCTGTTCGGCGCACGGGCAGTAGCAGATGACGAGCGACGGCCCATCGTAGCTCTCGGCCTCCTTGAAGGCTTGGATGGCCTTCATCGGGTTGGCCCCGAGGGCAATCTGGGCAACGTAGACGTGGCCATAGGCCATCGCCATGAGGGCGAGGTTCTTCTTGGCTTCCTTCTTGCCCGAGGCCGTGAACTTGTTGATCGAGCCGGTCTGCGAGCTCTTGGAGGCCTGGCCGCCGGTGTTGGAATAGATCTGCGTGTCGAGGACCATGACGTTGACGTCCGCCTCGTTGGCGAGGACGTGGTCGAGTCCGCCGTAGCCGATGTCGTAGCTCCATCCGTCGCCGCCGACGATCCACACCGACTTGTCGATGAGGTCGCGTTCATAGGCGAGGACGCCCTTGACGGTCTCGTTCTTGCTCTTCTTGATGAGCTCGACGAGGGCCGGGACGTTTTCGCGGATATAGGCGCGGTCCTTGATATGAGCTTCGTAGCCTTCGATGGCCGCCTTGAGTTCTTCCTCGATTTCCTCGTTCTTGGCCCTATCGAGAATCGAGCAGATGGTCGAGAGCTTGTAGTCGCTCGCGATCCTCATGCCGAAGCCGTACTCGGCGTTGTCCTCGAAGAGGGAGTTGGCCCAAGCCGGGCCCTCGCCCTTCTCGTCGCGGACGAACGGGGTAAGCGGCGTCGAGCCGCAATAGATCGAGGAGCAGCCGGTGGCATTGGCCACTAGCATGTCGCGTCCGAAGAGCTGGGAAAGGAGACGGTAATACGGAGCCTCGCCGCAGCCGGCGCAAGCGCCGGAGACTTCCATGTAAGGACGGAGGAAGCCAACGCCCTTCATCGTGGTAAGCGGGAAGTACTCGGTCTTCGCGGTGCAGTGCTTATAGAGGTAATCGGCGCCTTCCTGCTGCTCGTTTTGCGACTTGGCCTCGACCATGCGGAGGGCAAGCTTGCTCTCGTCGACCGGCTTGCCGGTCTTCTTGGCGAGGTTGAGCTGGGCCTTGTTGGCCATGCATTCGTTCACGCAGAGGCCGCAGCCGACGCAGTTCATCGTCGAGACCTGGATGCGGAACTTGAGCCCGGCGGCAGCGGCTTTCGGGGAAGCCGTGACCGGCTTGAGGCCGTTCTTGACCACTTCCGGGGCACCCTTGAGTTCCTCTTCGGAGATTAGGTAAGGACGGATTGTGGCGTGCGGGCAGACGAAGGCACAGGTATTGCACTCGATGCAGGCATTCGGATTCCACATCGGGACCCGGTCGGCAATCGCGCGCTTTTCGCGGAAGGTGATGTTCGGCTCCATCGTGCCGTCGAGGAGCTCGTGCTTGGCGAAGGCGCTCGTCGGGAGCTCGTCGCCGTCGAGGCGGTCGATGACCGAGACGTATTCGTCGTAATAGGTATCGCCGGTGTCGGCCGAGACTTCCTTGTTATAGGGAAGCTTGATCCACTCCGGGTCGACCGCGACTTCGCGCAAGCCCTTCGGGCCGGCGTCGATGGCGTCCCAGTTGTTCTTGACGATGTCCATGCCCTTCTTGGCATAGGACTTCTCGGCGAACTTCTTCATCCACTTCTCGGCTTCCTCGTAAGGCATGATCTTCGGGGAAAGCTTGAAGAAGGCAGCCTGGAGGGTCGTGTTGGTGTGGCGGCCCATGTGGCACTCGGCCGCGAGCTTGTTGGCGTCGATGACGTAGAAGTGGGCGTGCTTTTCGGCAAGGAGATGCTTCATCCGGTTCGGCATCGACTTGACGAGGGTTTCGTCGTCCATGTCGGTGTTGAGAAGGAAGGTGCCGCCCTCCTTGAGGTTGCTCACCATGTCGTAATGGAAGATATAGGTATCGAGCGAGCAGGAGATGAAGTCGGCGTTCTTGACGTAGTATTCGCTGTGGATCGGGCTCTTGCCGAAGCGAAGGTGGCTACGGGTGGTGCCGCCGGCCTTCCGGGAGTCGTATTGGAAATAGGCCTGGGCATACTGTCCGGTCGCGTCGCCGATGATCTTGACCGACGACTTGTTGGCCGAGACGGTGCCGTCGCTTCCTAGGCCATAGAAGAGACAGGAAGTGTAATCGTGATCGATGACGAAGCTTTCGTCGACCGGGATCGACTTGTGGGTGAGGTCGTCGACGATGCCGACGGTGAAGCCGTGGAACGGCTTTTCGCTATCGAGGAAGTCGTAGACGCTCTTGACGTGCTTGGGCTGGGTGTCCTTGCTCGAAAGGCCATAGCGGCCGCCGACGATGAGGTCGAAATGACGGCCCATCCTGGCAAGGGCGCTGACGACATCGAGGTAGAGCGGCTCGCCTTCCGAGCCGTTTTCCTTCGTCCGGTCGAGGACGGCGATCTTCTTGACCGTCGCCGGGATGGCTTCGCTGAGAAGCTCGGCGGCAAACGGACGGTAAAGGTGGACCTTGACGAGGCCGACCTTCTCGCCGCGCTTATTGAGCTCGTCCACCACTTCCATGGCGGTCTCGCAGACCGAGCCCATGGCGACGATGACCTTCGTCGCGTCCTTGGCGCCGTAATAGACGAACGGCGCATATTCGCGTCCCGTCAGGCGGCTCGCTTCCTTGAAGTACTTGATGGCCGTCTTGAGAACGTCGTCGAAGTGGGCGTTCTGGGCTTCGCGGGCCTGGAAGTAGATATCGTCGTTCTCGGCCCCGCCGCGGGTAACCGCATGGGTATGCGGGTTGAGGGCGCGGGCGCGGAAGGCCTCGACCTTGTCCATCGGGAGAAGCTTCTTCCATTCTTCCGGATCGACGAACTCGACATTCTGGACCTCATGGGAGGTGCGGAAGCCGTCGAAGAAATGCATGACCGGGGTCGAGCTCTCGATGGCCACGAGATGGGCAATCGGGGCAAGGTCGGCGATTTCCTGGACGCTATTGGAGCAAATCATCGTGACGCCGGTCTGACGGCAGGCGTAGATGTCGGCTTGGTCGCCGAAAATCGAAAGGGCGCGGGTCGCGAGGCTCCGGGCCGAGACGTGGAGGACGGCCGGAAGGAGCTCGCCCACCCACTTGTAGATGTTCGGGATCATGAGGAGGAGGCCCTGGCTCGCGGTGTAGGTGGTTGCGAGGGCTCCGCCCTGGAGAGCGCCGTGGACGGCGCCCGAGGCACCGGCCTCGGATTGCATCTCAACGACTTTGACCGGGGCTCCGAAGAAGTTCTTGTCGCCCCTAGCGGCCATCACGTCCACGAGTTCGGCCATCGGCGAGCTCGGGGTGATGGGGTAAATGGCAGCTACCTCGGTGAAGAGATAGCTCTCCATTGCCGCCGCGGTGTTCCCGTCGACGGACTTCATGGTTTTCTTGATTTCGCTCATTGAATAAAAGAAATCTCCTGTCCGGGGTTAGTATAGGGCCCCCCAAAGGACGAGGCAATGAGGTTTTCGCTTTTCTAGCCCCATAGGGGCTAAGGGAAAAGCGAGGTAAGGTAAGGCTAACCAAGAACCGCCCAAAAGAAAACTGCCCCTTCTAGGCGGTCACTTCTTCTTGGACTTCAGGGCGGCCCTTTCGCGGCGGACGATTTTCGATAGTAGCCGCAGGTCGTGGTCGTCGAGGGTAACGGAACTGTCGACGAGGCCGCCGGCCGTCGTCATCTTCCTGTAAAGGAAGTCGCCGACCGAGGAATATTCGTCGACTTCCTTCTTGGAAGCCGGCTTGACGTGCCTGCGCTCCTTCTTCCTTTCCTCGAGGTAGGACTCGAGATAGGGAACGAGGGATTTGAGGTTGAAGGAAGGGTCGAGCATGATCGAGGGCGCGAAATAGGAGAGCTCCTCCCCGAGGACGTCGGAATAGATCCCGATCGCCTCCGCGCACATGTCGAGGGAGACGTATTTGGCCTTGCTCCGCGAAAGGAAGCGCAGGGCCTGCCGGATGTCCTTGATCCGGGGAAGGGCCATCAGAACACCCCGAAGAAGTCGCCTTCGCTCACGTCGTCGGCCGAAGCGCCGACGAAAGAAAGGACATAGTTGCTCTTCGTGAGCGTATAATCGTCCATCTCGGCCGCCGAGGCGAACTTGTATTCCTTGACGTAATGGCGGGAACTTCCGAACTGCAGGGAGAGCTCCCTGATCCGGTAAGAGCAATCGGTGATGGCGTAAAGCCCGTCCTCGAATAGATCCATCGTGACGTTGAATTCCAGCTTGTAGTCGTTTCCGTTGACGTTGTCGCGTTCCATCACGAGGCTGTAGCCGGCCGTATTCCCGACATTCGAGTACCCGAAAGTTATGTTCGAGTAAAGGGAGGCATCGAAACCGGAGAGAGTGCCGAGGGCGATTCCCTGGAAAGTCTCGTAGCCGGCGAGGCAAACGGCATAATCGTGCTCGTAGAGGGCGTGGGCCTGGCTCGCTAGTTCGTCTAGCCTCTTCGAATCGGTATAGACGAGTCCCTTGGCCGAAGAGCCGCTGCCCATCAAAAGGTAATAGTAGTCGTCGGTCCGGTCATAGACCCCGGTAACGGTCTGGCTTCCGTAGGGGAAGGAGAACCCGTCGTTGTTGTAAAAATGGATTTCCCTGATGCCGTCGCTTTCCATTCCGGAGAAGGGGAAAAGCGAAACGGCCGTCGAAGGGCTCGAGATGGCGGCCGCAAGCTGCGGGATGGTAACGATCGAGGAAGAAGGACGGTACTCGTCTTCGACGATGACCGCGACGAAGTCCCCTTCGGAGGAAGGAATGCCCGCGTACTCCTCGACCTGGCACGAAGCCAGGGCGAAGCCGCAGATGGCCAAAAGAAGCAAACTAGCCTTGGCGCGCATCGTTCTTGTCTCCTCCTTCAAGCGAAGTCCCGATCCCGAAGCAAATGCTCGCGGCAATGATGGTCACGCCGCTCACGAGGGCCCCGTAGGCGTCGTGGACGTAGAGCTGGTAATAGTTCCAATATTGGGAGGAATCGGTGTTCTGAGTGTAATCGGCCCCGCCGAAGCCGTTCGTCGCGAGGAACCAGATCGGCCCCATGATCGCCATGAGCCCGCAGACGAAATAGAAGAGCGTGACGAGCTTCGACCACTTCTCGTTCTTCCTCGTGAAGTTGAGCCAAATCGTCATCGCGCAGGCAATGAGGGCGACGAGGAACATGCCGAGGGCAAACCAATTGAACTTGGCGACTTGGCTCACCAAGACCTCAACGCCTTGGTAATCGCTGTTCTTGTAATAGCAGAAACTCGTTCCGCCGAAGAAGTTGTTGATGCCGGAAATGAGCTGGGTCGGGAAATCGTATACCCTATCGCCGACCGTCACGGTCGAGTCGTAGAGCTGATAGTCGATCTTGATCTGCGGAAGGCAGAGGTAGAGGACGAGGCCGATGAGGCAAACCGCGACGGCGACCAGTCGCATCCATTGTCCGGCACGGAGGGAGGAAAGCGTCATTGCGAACCCTTTCCTTTCTTCTTTTCTTTCGGTGGCTTCCATATCTCGAAAGGCATTATAGCCTTTAGGGGAAGAGGCAATCAATCGGAGGAAAGAAAAATCCGGCCATAGGCCGGATGCTTTCGTGCTTGGTGATCCGTGAGGGACTCGAACCC
Organism: uncultured Bacilli bacterium; assembly: GCA_944375905.1. Lineage (GTDB taxonomy): Bacteria > Bacillota_I > Bacilli_A > RFN20 > CAG-826 > UBA4951. The sequence continues at coordinate 29,887 of CALWAS010000010.1, read as the reverse complement.
GCGACCCGCTGATTAAGAGTCAGCTGCTCTACCAACTGAGCTAACGGACCAGCCCGACAATAATAGTCTGGCTTTGCCGAAGTGGCAAGGAGAAATTATTCTTTCCCTTCCTTGCCCTTGGCCGCGGATTTGTTTTCCCGCTCGACTTTCTTGATGAGCAGGTAGTTCTTTAGCCGGAGGGAGAGATTCGAATAGACTTCGCTTACGAGAAGGGGGGTCGGGCCCGGGTCGAGCCGCATCTTGGAATTGATGTAGGCGATGTCGTGATGGAGGACCCTGATCTTCCTCGTGAAGAGGATGGCCCGGACGAGCCCATATAGGAAGGAAGCCCCGCCGATGACGATGCCGAGGAGTGAAATCACGAACTCGAGGGAATCGAAGCGGATGGCCTTCGTCGTATTGGTCGCCGATATCGGTTTGTAGGAAAGGGAAACGAAGATGATGCCGACGATGAGGAAGATGGCTCCGAGAACGAGGAAGCTCATGGCCCCGTCGCGCTTGTCCCCGATTCGATTCGCCTCCCTATGAAGGGATTGGACGAGGGGCGTGCGGATTTCCTGGTCTATCGTCTCGGGGATCTTCTTGCCGCAAAAGGGGCAAGTATCGCCGTGCTTATGGTAATCGAAGCTTTTTTTGCAATCCGGGCAATAGCCGCGGGAAGGGGTCGTGCTTTCCTTTTTCATGCGCTCACCTCGCTCGAAGAAGAGGAGTCCTCGGGCGCGTTGGCCTCGAAGAACTCGTCGTAGGCATCGATCTTTAAATTGGCATTCGGGAGAAGTACGGCTTCGGCCACGCAGAAACCGTTGCCAAGGGTCGAGGGATCGTCGTGTTCGGGATCCACATAGCCGTAGAAGGAGAAGGTGAACGTCGTCGCCGAACGCCCATAGAAGATGTCGACCTGGGAATACTCGAATTCGGGATAGACGTTCTTGATGACGCCGTCGACGCTCATGCAGCGGGCGATGAGCTCCATCGTCGCCTTGTCCTCGGTCGTCTCGATTTCGCTCGATATGCCCTTGTGGAACTTTTCGGCGATTTCCTCGCCATGGTCGCTGAGATACTGCGGGGTGTCGCCCTCGTAGGGATCGAGGAGGTCCGTCTTCTCGCCGATTTGCAGGTTCCACTTATTGGCCGCGGCCTCGGACGAACTAGAGCTTGCGCTCTCGTCGTTCAGGGTCCCGCTCGTTAGGTAGACGCCGGCTTCGTAGTCGTCGATTTCGCCTTCCTTGAATTCGATGACGCCAAAGCCGTCCGGTAGCGTTTCCGGCCAGCCGGTATCTTCCTGAGGCTCGGCGAAATAGCCCTTTTCGCTATACCCGATCCTGATTTCCGGGTTCACGTAGGAAATCGGCGAGGAAGAGTCCTGGAGATTGGAGGCAATGAAATTGAACGTGATGTTGTTGCGTCCGGCCCGATTGAAACGGGCAAGCGCATCCTCGAGGACCGGCCGCGAGGCGAGGCTAGCCGAAGAGGAAGAGCCAGAAGAGGAAGAAGCCTCCGTTCCCCCGCATCCGGCAAGTAGGAGGGCAGAGACAACCAAAATGAAGATCCTGCTTTTCATCACGAGCCATTATAGGGAAAGAGGCGATTTCCTTCAATTGCCGTAGGCAAAAGAAAAGGAGCGGCTTCCACCGCTCCTTAGCTTGGACAATCGGCTTATTCGGCCGCGGTCGTCGGGGTGCCGGCAATGATCTGGTAGGTACCGTTGTGATTGCCGAGCCAGCCGTTGATCGTGACCTTGTCTCCCTTCTTGAGGGCGGACATGGCCTTGAAGCCATCGGCGCCGTCCTTGTCGTTTTCGCCATAAAGGTCGATCGTCACGCCTTCGGAGATCTTAAGGGAGAAGCTGTACTTGTCGCCGCTACCCGAGCCGGAGGCGATTTCGCCGGTGGCCTTGATCGGTAGCGAGATCATCGAGGAGGTAAGCTCCTGGCCGGTGTATTCGATGGTCACCGCCGCCTTGACGGCCGCGGCGTTGCTATCTTCCTTCGGATCGACGACTTCAATGGAGGTCGGGACGATTTCGGGGAGTCCGCTATAGGGGCTGTACTCGCCGCTGATCTTGAGGATGTCGCCAACCTTGATGTTTTTATCGATCTTGCCATAGAGCGTCATTCCGGCTTCGCCGTCGGCGACCCAGTGGTAGCGTTCGTCGCTGTAAGCGCCGGAATTGTAGCCGCCGGTGTAGATACCATAGGTGACGACGGCCGATCCGCTCGTCATCGACGGGACGTCGGCAAGCTTGGTGATCTTAAGAGGATCGATGCGGATGTTCCAGGTGTCGGAAAACATCTTGACCCCATCGTGAAGGACGGCGGCAAAGAGAATGTAGACAGCCGGCCCCTCGCCGAGTTCGGGGTCTTCCTCGACGCAGCTCGTCGAGACATAGGTATGGCTCGCGTCGGTCGTCCAGGCAAAGGGAGTATCCGTAAAGGCGAGGTTGGTGTATTTTCCGTCCTTGACGGCAGCAAGATACTTACCGGTATTGCCAACGGCGGCTTCGCTCGAGGTCGCCGGGGTCGACGGAGCCATCTTCGTGATCTTGAGGCTGAATCCGCCTTCCATGGCCTCGACGGTAATTTCGGCAGCTTTAGAATAATCATCAGTGGTCCCGAAATAGAAGCCATCCATTAGGCCGTTGATGAAAAGCCATTTTCCGAGCCCCTTTTGATAGAAGCCGATTTTGTAGGTTCCGGCCGCCATCTCCTCCCCGAGATCGTCGGGATCGGTCGGCTTGCTCGAGAAAAGGTGGGCGGTGTTGCGCCCGCTATCCGAGTAATTCGAAACGGCGGTAGCCGAGACGGTGTCATATGTTCCGGAAGTCGCTAGATAGAAGTCGAACGCGTCTTCGCCTTTGCCGACGGTAGCGCGGATTTGATTGGCGACGGTGAAAAGGGTCGCCTCGCATCCCTCGTAGAGATAATCGGGATTGGCCTTCATCGTGTAGACGACATCAAAGTCGTAGCCGTCGCTCTCGATCGTCGTCTGAAGCTCGAAGGTACGATCGTGGAGACCGCCAAGGCCCTGCTCGGCCAAGGTCGATCCAAGCTTTCCGATCGCGTTTTCGGCCGCCGCATAGAGGGGGTCAACGGCACTCGAAGAGGCAACCGGGCGCGAGGAAAGGGAAGAGGTCGAGGTGCCAGTCGGGCCGCAAGCCGCGAGAAGGAGCAGCGACGCCGCTAGCGGGGCGATGGTTTTCTTGAGTTTCATTTTTGGTCCTCCTTGAATGATGAAACTTTAGTCGTTGAAGGTGAGGTTCTCGTTTTTGAGAATCTGGACTTGGATGAAGGTATCGCCCTTCGAATTCACGTAACGGACGGCCGGTCCGATGACGTTGAAGGTCTCGCCTTCCTTGCAGAAGTATTCCTCGAAATTCTCGGCAGTGATCGTGACCTTGCTGTTGTTGCGGTCGCGGATCGTGCCGCTATAGGCGCGGATGTAGGTCCGGTAACCGGAGCCGTCTTCGCAGAGGATCGTGTATCCGGTGCCGGATTCGTCGCCATAGGTCCCCCACTCGCCGGAAAGTCCGTGGAGGTTCTTGATTTCGACGACCTGGTTAACGTAGTAGTCGTCTTGGAGATCGGCAGCCGTGACCACCGGCGGAACGTAGGCGGCATCGCTTTGCTCGATGACCTCGATGTAGTCGTCGCCAGGGTAAAGGGCACTATAGGAAACGTCGGTGATTTGGAGATTGCCGTTGTAAGAGGCGACGATCCCGTTCATCTGCAGTTTCCATCCGGGCCGCCGGAGCGGGGTGATGGTCTTGTAGCCGCCGAAGACGTAGATGCCATAGCGGCGCGTGGTCGACGGATCGTCGAGAAGCGAGTAATCGGCATAGACGTAGGCATTGTCGCCGCCGTCCTCGTAGCTATAGGCGACCGTGCAAGGGAAGCTCACGCGGTAGGAAGAAGGAACGGCTTCCCCTTCCTCATGCGGGTTGGCGCTCGGATCGGTCCAGTTGAAAGTCTCGTACTCCTCGGTCTCGGGATTGAGGCGGACGCCTTCGACGAGTTCCTGGAGAGTGGTCGAGATGGCCGCGGTCGGAACGCGCGGGTCTTCCTCGTTGGACCAGATGTAATTGCCTTCGCAGCTGGCCTTTCGGTCGGCGTCGTAGAAATAGTCGGCGTAAATCGAATCCTCGGCGCCTTGGGCCGGGGAGAAGCCGGCCTCGACGATCATGAGGTTGAGAAGCTTAAGGTCCTCAAGCGAGGCATCTTCCTTGTCGGAAACCCAGACATAGCAAAGGTAACGGCCGTTGCCGTCCATCTCGGGATTGCCATAATCGGTCCGATTGCTCGAGAGGACGATCGTCTTGGCGTTTTCGACGAAGCCATGGGTATAGTCGGAGGCATCGTAGCCCCAGTCCTCGACCGAGCCGGTCGATTCCGGGGTGTTGATGCAGTTGTAACGGGCCTTGATGAGCTCGGTATTGTCGACCGTCCCATCGGCCTTGAGCGCGTAGAAATGGGTGGTGTCGCCGTCGATGTGGCGAACGTACTGGACTTCCCCTACTCCGTCGGTCACGAAATTGTGGCCTTTGTAATCGAGGGAGAGATGGCATTCGTCGCTATAGACGGTGGTGTCGCAGGCTCCAGAGCTTTGGCTTTCGCTTTGGCCGCTGGGGGCGCAGGCGCCGAGGGCGAGGACAATCGCCCCGAAGAGAAGGGTTTTGCTGAGATTTTTCATCTTCATCCCTCCTTAAAGGGCCGCAATGCAGCGGCTATAGGCCTCGGAGAAGGCCTGGTCGACCGTCCGGGTGCCGAGAAGCACGTTGGTGAGGATGCCGCCGACCTCGGTCCGGCAAGTCGCCGAGCCCGGGAAAACCGGCGTGAAGAAAGTGTCGTCGCGAATCTCCTCGGTTACCTGAGAGGCTTGGCCGAAAAGGGAATCCTTCTGGTCGTCTACCCAATTGAGGTAATACTCGGTTTCGTAGCTCGAAATCCGAACCGGATCATAGCCGGTCGAGGAAGTGGCGATGAGGGCGCTGTTGGTGCTCTCCGTGCAGAAACGGTAGAAGAGCCAGGCAGCATAGCGCTGCTCCCAGCTTGAATTGGCGAAGAAGCAAAGCGACGGTCCCTGCGAAACGTAGGCCGCCTCGCCCGAATAGGGGGCCGGGGCAACGCCGACATTGAAGTTCGGCGTGTTGGCATAGCTCGTTCCGCCTGAAGAAGAGATCATCATGGCCACCTGCCCCGATTCGAAGAACGAAGAGGTGTAGGTGTTGTTCGGGCCGGTGCCCTTCGTCTTGAAGAGCCCTTCGTCGTAGTAGCCCTTCAGCGTGGTAACCATCGACTTGGCCTGGTCGTTATTGAAGAGGACGCGGTTGTCCGATTCGTTCGAGGTATAGGGTATGTCGTTCTGACGGCAGAAGGTGATGAACATGTTCTCGTCGCTGTCGTAGCCGAGCGGCGCATACCATCCATTGACTTGGCTGCCCCAGTCCTCGTTGATGATCCGGCAGAGATTCCACATGTCTTCCCAAGTGGTCGGAACCGTCCATCCCTGCTGGTCAAACAGGTCCTTGTTGTAGAAAAGGAGTTCCGTCGACTTGGTCCAAGGAAGCGAGTAGAGGCCTTCCTTTTGATAGGCCTTGCCCTCATTCCAGTACGTCTGGACAAAATCGCCGGCGCCATAGACGGTCTCCCCGTCCTCGACATGGGAGCCATCCTCGACCGTGAAGCCGATCGCCTCGTCGTCGACGAAGCCATCCATCGGAATGACGGCCCCGGAAGCGATGTAGTCGGCCACGTGGTCGGGATAGCAGTACGCCATCGTCGGAAGCTCGGTTCCGCCGGCGGCAATCGCCCGGTCGATCTTCGTCTTGATGTCGTCGTAGCTGCCTTGCTGGGAGGCTTGGATCCTTATGTTCGGGTAGACTTTGTTGAACTCGCTGATGAGGGTTTCGAGCCAACCGCGGTTGTTTTGGCCAAGCGTGTGCCAGAAATAGACCGTGGCGGTCAATTGACTCGGGTCTCCGTAGACCGAAGTGTCATAGGGTTGATAGGAGAAGGAAGCGTCGTTTCCCGAGGGGCCGCAAGAAGCGACCCCCGCGAGGAAAGCGCAGAGCCCAAGTCCCAGAATCCCTTTTTTCAATACGTTGGACATTCCAGGAAGCTCCTTTCTTTAGTTGCCGGCAATGACGGCGTTGGCGTAGGCCTTCGAGAAGGCTTCGTCGACGCTGAGGGTGCCAAGCAAGACATTCGTGATGATGCCGCCGACCTCGGTCCGGCAAGTCGCGGAGCCGCGGAAGGCCGGGGAAGTGAAGTAGGCATCGGCATACGTGTCATCGGCGAACTCGAGGGTATCGCGGATGAGCTTGGAAGAACCCTGGGTCGCGGTCTGGCTCGCCCAGTTCTTGTAGTATTCGGTCTCGAAGGCGCTCCGGCGGACCGGGTTGTATCCCGAGAGGGTCGAGAGGTTACCGGTGTTATTGGCGTTGGTCGCGAATTTGTAGAAGAGCCAAGCCGCGTAAAGCTGATCCTGGCTGGCGCTCGAGAAGAAGCAAACCGACGGACCCTGCGAGATGACTTTCGAGTTCTCGGTGTCGCTCTGCGGAACCGCGGCGATGCCGATTTCGAAGTTGCTCGTGTAGTTGTAGGAGGTGCCGCCCGTGGAGCCGACGGTCATCCAGAGTTCCTGATTGGTGAACATCGTGGAAGTGTAGGAGCCGTTGGCCGAGGTTCCCTTCGTCGTCAGGTAGCCGAGGTCGTAATTGGTCTTGAGTTCCTGGACCATCGCCTTGGCATCGGCATTGTTGAAGAGGAAGTGGTTATTGGCATCGAGCGAGGTATAGGGGATGTTGTCCTGGGCAAGGCGGGTGATGAAGAGGTTGTCATCGCTGTCGTAGCCAAAGGGGATCACATCCGGATCGATATCCTTGATCTGGGCGCAAACTTCCCAGAGGTCTTCCCAAGTGCGCGGGACGGTGAGGCCGTACTCGTCGAAATTGGTCTTGTTGTAGAACATGACCTCGGTCGACTTGCTCCAAGGCATCGAATAGACGCCAGTCCGGGCATAGTCGGTCGACTCGTCGAGATATCCGCTGTAGTAATCGTCGATCGGTCCGGCTTCGGTATCGTCCTCGATGCCGAGCCCGATGGTCGGGTCGAAGACATATCCGGCCATGTTCTCGACGACGCCGCTCTCGAGATAGTCGGCGACGTGGTCGGGATAGGCGATGGCCATCGTCGGAAGGGTGCCGGCCCTAACCGCGTAGCGGAGGTCGGTGTAGATGGTGTCGTAGGAAGAGTGGTTGACGATGTTCACCGTGATGTTCGGGTAGCGATTATGGAACTCGGTGACGATCGCCTTGAGGTTGTTGTAGTTGGGAGATGAGGATTCGCCGAAGGTGTGCCACATTTCGATGGTCGCGGTAAGCTCCTTCGGGTCCCCTTCGAATGCCTGGTAGTCGGCCGGGATGTCCCAGTCGTCTCCGAATTCGTATTCGTTGGACGTGGTATTGGTCGTGGGGCCACAGGCGGCTAGGACGCCGACGGCGCCGAGGAGGGAGAGGATAGTGATTGCTTTCCTCAGTTTCATTCGAAGATCTCCTTTCAATATGAATCTTCTCGTCTATTCTACCCATTACGGGTTAGAACCTAAATTGAAAGGGCTATCACGGCTAGCCCTTGATGCCGGCGCGGCCAACGCCGCGCATGATGTACTTCCGGAAGAAGATGAATAGGAGGAGGAGCGGGACGGTGACGAGAATGGTAGCTGCCATCTGAAGTCCGTACTGCGGATCGCCCGAGGTTGTCGTAAAGGAGTTCCGCAATCCGTTGGTGATAAGCCGCCACTCTTCGCGGGAAGCGACGAGGTTCGGCCAAACGTAGGAGTTCCACGCGCCCATGAGCTTGAGGATGAAGATCGAGATGATCGTCGGGGCGGCGAGCGGAACCATGACCTGCCAGAGGAAGCTCCAGTCGCTCTTGCCGTCGACTTTCGCCGCGAGGTAGAGCTCGTTCGGAATCTGCTTGAAGTTCTGGCGGAGGAGATAGATGTAGAAGACCGATACCCAGAAGGGGACGATCATGGCCGAGAAGACGCCGATGGCATTCCCGAGCCAGCCGAGGTAGGAAACGGTGATGTAGTTGGTGATGACCATCATTTCGCCCGGGATCATCATCGTGGCGAGTATTACCAGGAAGAAGAAGTCCCTTCCCTTGAACTCGAGCCTTGCGAAGGCAAACGCCGCTAAGATCGTCGTTACCAGGGTGCCGAGCGTCGAGATGACGCCGACGATGATGGTGTTGCGGAGATAGGTCACGAAGTCGAACCACTTGAAGACGTTGACGAAGTTGCTCCAAAGGACCGTGGCCGGGAAGAAGGTCTGCTCGGTTTGCCTGATTTCGGTCGTCGACTTGAGGGAGGTGATGATCATCCAGTAGAACGGGAAGAGGACGATGAGGGCCATGAACCCGATGAAGGCATAGGTGACGATGAGGGAGATGATGCGCCCCACTTTCTGAGCCTTCTCGATCGTCTGGACGGATTGCCCGCTTTCCTGGAGGACGAGCTTCATCCCCTTCACCGAGGTCGCCTCATAGGCCGGCGAAGAGAGCATCTTCTGATAGCGGCCGTCCGCGGTGAACTGATGAAGGAACTTCTTGACCCTCAGGAAAGACTCGCGGCATTTGAGACGGAAGGCGTTCCACCGCTCCTTCAGTCCCTTCTTGCCCGCGCTTTCCGCGTTGGCCTCGGCCGTTTCTAGTTCCGGCGCTTTCTTCTTTTTCTTTTCCATAATCAGTAATGCACCCTCTTCTTGGAAACCCAGAACTGAATTCCGGTAAAGGCCAGGATGACGATGAATAGAAGCACCGCCGCCGCCGAGGCGTAATCTACTTGGTTGCGGCCGATCGAGTCATAGATGTAGTAGACGACGGTGTACATGTTCGTCCCGGCGTCGGTACCAGGCTTCCCGATGAGGCCGACGACGCTGTCGTATTCCTTGAAGGCCCCGATGAAGGAAGTGATCATCACGTAGAGGATCTGCGGGGAAAGAAGCGGGACCGTGACGTGCATTAGCGTCTTGAAGCGGCCGGCCGCATCGATCTTGGCGGCGTCGTAATACTGCTTGTCGATGCCCGCAAGGCCCGAAAGGAAGATCAGGATCTTGAATGGGAGCGAGCTCCAGATGATGTAGATGCAAAGGGCAATCATGGCCTTCCAGCGCGGGGCGCCTTGGTCGATCCATGGCGAGCCCATGTCGCCGATGAGGAAGTTGATGATTCCCTTGTAGTCGAAAAGGACGGCGAAAACCATGCCGACGGCAATGGAATTCGTGACGTAAGGTATGAAGAAGATGGTCTGGAAGATCTTCTGGAACTTCGGGATGGAATTGAGGCCCACCGCGATCGCGAGGGCGATAATGATCGAGAGCGGAACCGTCACGAACGTGATGATGAGGGTGTTCGGGATGGCATACTCGATGACATCGGTCACCCAAGCCGGCTCGGCGTTTCCGGATACGATCGGGATGATATGGAGGACAATCCCGAAATTGTCGAAGGTAAAGCCTTCCGAAGTCTGAACCTGGTAGTCGTAGTTCTTCATGAAGGCGATGAGGAAGGTCGAGATGAGGGGGTAGAAAGTGAACACCGACATCAAGATGATGATCGGCGCCAGATAGAGCCACCCTTTCCAGTTGTTCTTCTTGATCATGGATCAGGCAATCCTCTCTTCGTTCCCCTCAAGCGAGAAGGCGAAGCACTTGTGCGGCTTCACGTCGCAGCGGATGTCGCCGACCTTCACGTCGGTGAAGGCGTCGACGACGAACTTGCAGGGCCTCGTCTCTTCCGGATGGTCGCCCTGGATGAGAATGTCGCGTCCCTGGGTGATGATCTGATCGACGTGGAAAGGCAAGACCCCTTTCGGATTCGGGACGATGCCTTCCGGGCGGATGCCGACCGTCACTTTCTGGTCGGGCAGCTTCTTATCGACGATTTCCTTGACCATGGCGTCGCCGACGTAAATCTTGTTGTCCTTGATTTCGCCATGGAAGAAATTGATCGGCGGGGTGCCAAGGAAGTTGGCGACGAAGCGGTTCGCCGGTTCGTTGTAAACCTCTTGGGGAAGGCCGCTTTGCTGCTCGACGCCGAGCTTCATGACGACGATTTCGTCGGAAATCGACATCGCTTCTTCCTGGTCGTGGGTAACGAAGATAGTCGTGATTCCGGTCGATTTCTGGATCCGGCGGATTTCCTCGCGGGTCTGGAGGCGGAGCCGGGCATCGAGGTTCGATAGCGGCTCGTCGAGAAGGAGGACGCGCGGGTGCTTGACGAGGGCCCGGGCGATGGCTACGCGCTGCTGCTGACCGCCGGAGAGCTGATTGGGCTTTCTCCAAAGGTATTCCTCGATCTGGACGATCTTGGCGGTCTCCCGGACGAGCTTGTCGATCTCGATCTTGGTTAGCTTGCGCTTTTTGATGAGGGGCTTTCCTTCCCCGTCGAGGACGGTGTTGCCGCTAGCGTCCTTCACTTCTTCTTCCACCCGGAGATTGGTAAGGGGGAAGGCGACGTTCTTGTAGACCGTCATGTGGGGGTAAAGGGCGTAGTTCTGGAAGACCAACCCGATTCCGCGCTTTTCCGGGGAGAGGTCGGTGACGTCTTCGTCCCCGAACCAGATTTCGCCCGAAGAGGGCTCGCTAAGTCCGGCAATCATGTTGAGGGTCGTCGACTTGCCGCACCCCGACGGACCGAGAAGCGCGTAAAGCTTCCCATCGGGAATCGTGAGATTCAAATCCTCGACCGCGTGCGTGTCAGGGATATTTTTCTTCGGGTTCCCCGGGAAGATCTTCGTAAGATGCTTGAGTCTTATTTCCATGCCAATCTCCTAGAGGGCTCGTGCCTTCAATCATTCTAAGTAGAATGCGCACCCCTGACAATACGCGAGAAAGCCGTTCCTTTCCTACTTTTCGGTGTCTTCGCCGCCATCCGGGGCCTTGCGGTAGGAAACTTTGGGCCTGCCCATGTCGTTAGTCGGGGTCACGAGGTCGATGGGCGTCGAGGCACCCGTTTTCTTCTTGTAGTCCTCGACGGAAAGGAAGACGGGCATCTCGCTTGCGTCGACCACGTAGGTGCCGGTCACGTAGTCATGGAAGGAAGAACGGTCCTTCCTAAGCATGAACATGGTCGCCGTGAGCAGGAACGGCACCCCGAAGCTGAAGAAGGAGAGCCCGAGTTCGACGAAAACGAGGATCGCTCCCCTTGAGAGGGTTCTCTTGATGGAGGGCGGGACGGCCTCGGGCGTGAGGACGGCCAGGCGGAAGGCCTTGAGGCCAAGCGTTTGACGTCCCCTTTTGAAGAAGAGGGGCGGGACGAGGAAAACGAGCATGAGGGAAAGAAGAACCGCGATCCCGATCCCAATGACCATGCTGAGGAAGACGGCACGCGAAGCATCGATGTAAGGCTCGAGCGTGGCAATCAACGGAATGGCCGTGCCGTCGATCGCCTCGACGTAAAAGGAATACATCGTCTTCTCATCGAAGGCCGGTACCAAGGCGCCTTCCGCGTTTTCCGTGAAATAAGGCGTCGATTTGCCGTCGATTTCGGCCTTAAGGCAATTCTCTCCGGCCTTGAGACCCTCATAAATCGAGTTCCCGTTTCCGTCCGGGAAGAAATAAGGGGAGGCGAAAAATTCCGTCAAGGCGGAATCGAAGGACGAATTGGCCGCCCGGTAATCGGCTTCGGTCGAGGTTTCGCTCAAATCCGCTTCCTCGATGATGTCGACGGTGCCGCCGTTTCCGTCCCGCAAATAAAGCCCGCTCTCGATTTCGATCTCCATCATCGTCTCGACGTTCTCTTGGTAGACCGGCAGGTTGTACGCGACGTTGGTCGAGGCCGAGGCTAGGGCAAGGCCGACGATGATGACGAGGCAAGCGTCGAGAAGGAAGGCAAAGAATCTCTTCCAGCGGGAAACGACGCGATATGTCAATTCGAGCGGGCCCTTTTTCTCGTCGTCCATCATTTGCTCTCCTCATCGTACTTCAGCAAGTAGGTTTCGAGGTCCCCCCGCTCGACAACCCGAGTGAAGGTTGAAAGGTCATGCAAGGTCGAGCGATGGGGAGTGAAGAAAGTGAGGATGCCGGAGAAGAGCTCGAGCAGGATGCCGGCGAGGGCGACGTGCCAAAGCTCGAAGGAAACCGGCCCAATCGAAAAGACGGGAAGGGAAACGCCGTTGAAGGAAAGGAAGAAGAACGGGGCGAAAATCGCGAGCCACATCGTCTCGAGGGAAAGGATCACTCCCCGGGAAACGATTTGGTAAGGGCTCGGCGGCTTCCCCAAGGGGCCGCATACCTCGAGCCGGGTGAAAACCTTCGGGAAAGTCCTTCCGCGATGGACGATGAGGGGGACCGCCACATAGAAAATGAGGGCCGTGAGAAAATAGGAAACGAGGGAAGCCCCGCCTCCGGCAAACCGGACGTCGTTTGTCGCGTAGCCGTACGTTTCGAGAAGGCCGCGGTAAGGGAGGGACGCGTCGCTTCCGATGTCGATCCAGATTTGCTGATACACCTCGAGGACGGCTTGATGGGCCTTCCCATAGGAAGAAGCGGTCGCTTCGTCGCGGTAGCCGCCGTTAAGGTAGAGATCGACGCTCTCCGAAAAGGAATGGGAGAGCACCGCCGTCCCCTCCTCGCCGAGCGAGAAGCACTCGGATCCTTTCTCTAGGGAAAAGAACCGCTCATTATGTTCCTCGAGGCTTAGCGAAAGGTAATTCGTGTCGGCATAAAGAAGGAAATCGTCGGCAAAACGGCCTTCTATTTGCAGATAGAGCCAGTTTTTGGCCATTTCGGAAGCCCCGTCGTCGCTCGGGATGGCCCCGCCGTCTTCAAGAAGGTGCGTCTTCGCCGCCTCTTGCTTCAAGGACGAATAATCGGCGTTTACCCGCTCGGCCTTTCCGTAGTAATCGAAAATGGGCGCCCCGGCCGCCGCGAAAACGATCATCGAGGCCATGGCCACGACGGCAACGTCGACGAAATGGCTTCCGAAGCGCCGGCCCCGGCGGGCTGGCGGGAGGCTATCCGACCTGAGAGGCGTTTTCTCTTCTTTCACTTGCCGCTGCCGTCGACATAGGCATCCTCGTCGACGGTTTCCTCTTTTTCTTCCTTGGCCGGAGTCTCGGCAGGCCGCGGGGCGGCGCTTTCCTTCTTTTCGGGCGCCTCCTCCTTGTTGAGGTTAACGGGTGCCGAGTTTTTGACTACATAGCCTTTTTCCCGGTCTTCCGCGAGCTTGGCAAGGGCGGCCGTGAACTCATCGTCCTTCATTTTCTCGTATTCGTCGAAGCTCGTGATGTTCCGCGCCTCGTTCCTATTGCGGTCGATGGTCGAGGAATCGAGGATCGAGTCGAGCATCGCGATGTGCGCGTTCTGGGCTTCCGCCTCCGGATCCTTGTACCCCGGGAACAGTTCCGGATGGTGATGCATGAATTCCTCTTTCTCCTCTTCGTCGTGGAAGAAGATGGAAGAGCGGGCATCGACTTCGAGAGTATGGGCGATTCTATCGTGGATCGACTGCTTGCTCTTGCTCAGGACCAATGCCATGTAGTCGATGAGGACGAGGATGAGGTAAAGGAAGAAGCAGATCTGGGTCCATGGAAGGGCGAGGATCGACCCTAGGAGGAACATGTAAAGCGAGCGGAAGATCCTTTCCTTCGGGGAAATGACGAAACCGTCGACCGATATCACCGAAAGGCGCATGATCCACTTCCCGATGGTCCGGTTGTCCTTGCTTAGGACCGGAACGAGGAAGAAGACGATGAAATTGATGGGTAGGTAGGCCGGAAGGGTCGCTATCCAGTTGATCGTGTTGATGTCGTTTAGGACATTCGTGTAATAGGCTTGGGACGGATTGTCGTCGCTTCCGAGGGCCATGGCCACCGCATGTCCGTAAACGCCCATATTGGAGATGTCGCTCGAGGAAGGATTGAGGAAAAAGAGGGCGAGGTTCTCAAGCATTGCCTTGTCCCCGGCATCGACTTTCTCCTGAATGGTCGGACGGAGAACCGGAGCGACGTCGAAATTCGGCGTAAAGCCGTCTTCCATCGTCTGGTATTGGTAGTATTCGGAGTCGCCCGAAAGCCTCGTCGGGTCATCGTCCGCCGCATAATCGACTTCCGTCCGCGACGGAAGGCCGAAGAATTCCTGGGCGAAATAATCGAGGTAAGTGTAATAGGAAAGCTCGCCCACGAGCTTCCCTTCTTCCCCCGGCACGGGAACGGGGCTGAACCTCGGGTCCTCCTCGTAGGTGGGAAGCGTCTCGACGACGTATTGATAGGCAAGGGCGAAATAGGCCTCGTAGGCATATTCGAAGCCGACCGGCAGCTCGTCGTAGGCATTGCCGTTATCGTCTTCCTTGGCATCCGAGGAGGGATCCGGATTGAAATAGTAATAGGGATCGATTCCGGCAATCTCCCCGCCCTCCCCGTACTCGATCGGGAAAAGCCCGACATCGGTCAAATAGCCGATGCGGTCTTCCTCAAGGCGGTCGGTCCCGAGCGCCGGGGCCAAAAAGCGACTCGTGACGAAAAGGGAAAGAAGGGCCCAGACCCCGGCCACGATGGCTAGGTCGATGATGAAGGCGACGAAGCGGCGAAACAGCCCCGCTTCCTTAAGTGCGGAATCCATAACGCAATAAGTTTATACGAGGGCGCGCCCGCGCGAAAGCACAAGAAAAGGGCTTGAGGGCAACCCCCAAGCCCTATTTGCTCAACGCTCTACGCCGGTGACCCTAATTAGTGAAGGATCTCGGTAACGGTGCCGGCGCCGACGGTCCTGCCACCCTCACGGATGGAGAACTTCGTTCCCTTTTCGAGGGCGACCGGGTGGATGAGCTGGACGGTGAACGTGACGTTGTCGCCCGGCATGACCATCGGGACGTCGGCCGGAAGGGTGATGTCGCCGGTGATGTCGGTCGTCCGGAAGAAGAACTGCGGACGGTAGCCGTTGATGAAAGCCGTGTGACGGCCGCCTTCTTCCTTGGTGAGGACGTAGACGGTCGCGGTGAACTTGTCGTGCGGGACGATGGAGCCCGGCTTGGCAAGGACCTGGCCACGCTCGACCTGATCGTGGGTGATGCCACGGAGGAGGGCGCCGATGTTGTCGCCGCCCTGAGCGAAGTCGAGGGTCTTGCGGAACATCTCGAGGCCGGTAACGACGGTCTTCTGGGTCGGCTTGATGCCAACGATTTCAGCCTCGTCGTTGATCTTGATCATGCCACGCTCGACACGGCCGGTGACGACGGTGCCACGTCCGGAGATCGTAAGGACGTCTTCGATCGGCATGAGGAACGGCTTGTCGGTATCGCGGGCCGGATCCGGAACGTAGGTATCGAGGGCGCTAAGAAGATCCCAGATGCACTTGGCATCGGCATCGTCGGCGCTCTTGACCTGGCCGGCCTTAAGGGCAGAACCACGGATCACCGGGATTTCGTCGCCCGGGAAGCCGTACTTGCTAAGAAGGTCGCGGACATCCATCTCGACGAGATCGATGAGCTCTGGATCGTCGACCATATCGGTCTTGTTAAGGAAGACGATGATGTAGGGAACGCCAACCTGACGGGCAAGAAGGACGTGCTCACGGGTCTGCGGCATGACGCCGTCGGTCGCGGCAACGACGAGGATGGCGGCATCCATCTGGGCAGCGCCGGTGATCATGTTCTTGACATAGTCAGCGTGCCCCGGGCAGTCGACGTGCGCATAGTGGCGCTTGTCGGTTTCGTATTCGACGTGGGCGGTGTTGATCGTGATGCCACGAGCCTTTTCTTCCGGGTTGGCATCGATCTGGTCGTAGGCCATGTCCTTCGCGAGTCCCTTGAGGGAGAGGACGTGGGTGATGGCGGCCGTGAGAGTGGTCTTGCCGTGGTCGACGTGGCCGATCGTGCCAACGTTGACGTGGACGCGGTCACGGTTGAACTTTTCTTTTGCCATTTTGTCAATTTCCTCCAAATGGTTTCTTGAAACGCGCTAGTTATGATAGAGCAACGCTTTTTCAAAGGCAACTTCGTTGAAGCCTTTTTCTAGCGCATCGACATGTTGCTCTTCTTCACGATGTCGTCTTGGATGTAACGCGGCGTTTCGCCGTAGTGGTCAAAGGTCATCGTGAAGTTGCCGCGGCCCTGGGTAAGGGAGCGGAGGTCGGTGACGTAGCCGAACATCTCGGCGAGCGGGACGAGGCAGGAGACGACCTTGGCGTTTCCGCGCTGGGTTTCCCCGTTGAGCTGGCCCCGGCGGCGCGAGATGTCGCCGATGACGTCGCCGTAGTACTTGTCCGGAACCGTGATGTCGACCTTCATGATCGGCTCGAGGATGACCGGATCGCACTTCGGGGCGGCTTCCTTGAGGGCGAGGGAGGCCGCGATCTTATAGGCGGCTTCCGAGGAGTCGACGTCGTGGTAGGACCCGTCGAAGAGGGTCGCCTTGATGTCGATTGCCGGGAACCCGGCGATGAGGCCGCGGTTGAGCGCCTCCTCAAGGCCTTGCTGGGTCGGCTTGATGAATTCCTTCGGAACCGAGCCGCCGACGACGGCATCCACGAACTCGAAGCCCTTTCCGGGGTTCGGCTCGAAGCGGATCCAAACGTCGCCGTACTGACCGTGGCCGCCGGTCTGCTTGATGTAGCGGCCTTCGGCTTCTCCGCTCTTGCGGATGGTTTCGCGGTAGTTGACCTGCGGGGCGCCGACATTGACGACGACGCCGAATTCGCGACGCATGCGCTCGACGAGAATGTCGAGTTGGAGCTCGCCGACGCCGCCGATGATGGTCTGGCCGGTTTCCTGGTTGGTATGGACGCGGAAGGTCGGGTCTTCCTCGGCTAGTTTCTGGAGGGCGACGTTCATCTTCTCCATGTCGGCCTTGGTCTTGGGTTCCACCGCTTCTTCGAGAACCGGCTCCGGGAACTCGAGACGCTCTAGAACGACCGGGGTATCGACATCGGTGAGCGAGTCGCCGGTCGTGGTGTTCTTGAGTCCGACGACGGCCCCGATCTCGCCAGCATGAAGCATCGAGACTTCCTGCCGCTTGTTGGCGTGCATGAGAACCAGGCGCGAGATGCGCTCCTGGGTCCCACGGGAGCTATTGAGCACGTAGCTTCCGCTCTTGAGAACGCCTTGGTAGACGCGGACGTAGGCAAGACGCCCGATGAAGGGGTCGGTCGCGATCTTGAAGGCGAGACCGACGAACGGAGCGTCGTCCGTCGTCTTGCAGATGTATTCCTCGCCGTCGAGTTCGCCCTTTTCGCCCGGGATGTCGAGCGGGGAGGGGAGATAGTCGATGACGGCATCGAGTAGGGGCTGGATGCCCTTGTTCTTGAACGCGGTGCCGCAGAGGACCGGGAAGAACGAATCGTGGATGACGGCCTTCCGGATGGTCTTCTTGACGAGATCGATCGAGGGTTCTTTGCCATCTAGGACCTCCATCATGAGATCGTCGCTGTAATTGGCGAGCTTCTCGAGGAGGATCTGGTGGTATTCCTCGGCCTTGGCCTTAACGTCGTCGGGGATGTCGGTGATGACCGGGGCATCGTCCTTCGACTGGCCGTACATGATGGCCTTCATCGTGACGAGGTCGACCATGCCGGTGAAACCGGATTCGCGTCCTATCGGGTATTGGATGGCCGCGTAGGAGACGCCGAGGCGCTCCTTGAGGGTTTCAAGGCACATTTCGAAATCGGCGCCGATGGCATCCATCTTATTGCAGAAGACAATGCGCGGGACGTTGTACTTGTCGGCCTGGCGCCAGACGGTCTCGGTCTGGGGCTCGACGCCGTTTTTGGAGTCGAGGACGGTGACCGCGCCGTCGAGGACGCGGAGCGAACGCTCGACTTCGACGGTGAAGTCGACGTGCCCCGGAGTGTCGATGATGTTGATACGGTGACCGTTCCAGAAGCAGGTCGTCGCCGAAGAGGTGATCGTGATGCCCCGCTCCTGTTCCTCTTCCATCCAGTCCATGACGGCGGTTCCTTCGTGGACTTCGCCGATCTTGTGGGTACGGCCGGTGTAATAGAGGATGCGTTCGGTCGTCGTCGTCTTGCCGGCATCGATGTGGGCCATGATGCCGATGTTGCGGGTATGGGGAAGGTCGTAGGTTTCGGACTCTTTGATGGTGTCTTCGCTGTTAGCCATTGTCATTTCCTCCTATTCGCTTACCCGTATTACCAGCGGTAATGGGCGTAGGCCTTGTTGGCCTCGGCCATCTTGTGGACGTCTTCCTTCTTCTTGACAGAAGCGCCGGTGCCGTTGGCGGCATCGATGATCTCGGCGGCTAGCTTCTCTTCCATCGTCTTTTCGCCGCGGAGGCGCGAATAGGTGACGAGCCAGCGGAGGCCGAGGGTCTGCTTCCTTTCCGGGCTCACCTCGACCGGGACCTGGTAGTTGCTAGCCCCGATGCGGCGGACTTTGAGCTCGACTTCGGGCATGATGTTGCCGATCGCCGTCGCGAAGACGTCGATGGCCGGCTTGCCCGTACGCTCCTCGATGATCTTGAAGGAGTGGTAGATGATGGTTTGGCTCGTGCCCCGCTTCCCGTCGTACATGACGCGGTTGATGAGGCGGGTGACGAGCTTGCTGTTATAAACAGGATCCGGAAGGACGTCCCGTTTTTCGGCCTTGCCTTTGCGTGACATTGTTTCTTCCTCCTATTTACTTGCTTTCTTTCGGCTTCTTGGTGCCGTAGAGCGAGCGGCCCTGGCGACGGGCTTCGATTCCGGCGCAGTCGAGGCAGCCGCGGATGATGTGGTAACGAACGCCCGGAAGGTCCTTGACACGGCCTCCGCGGATCATGACCGTGGAGTGCTCTTGAAGGTTGTGTCCTTCCCCGCCGATGTAGGCGGTGACTTCGTAGCCGTTGCTGAGTTTGACACGGGCGTACTTGCGCATGGCCGAGTTCGGTTTCTTCGGCGTCATCGTGCCGACACGGGTGCAAACCCCGCGCTTTTGGGCGGAAGGCTGGCTCGAAGAGCGCTTGGTAAGGGCATTCCACCGCTTGCCAAGGGCCGGGCTCTTGGATTTGACCCTTGAGCTTTCGCGGCCTTCGCGCACCAACTGATTGATGGTAGGCATTGCTTTTTCTCCTTAAAAAAGACGTTCCCCCTCGGGAGTGTCCGGGCAAGAATATAGGACCCTTGAAAAAGATAGTCAACACCGAATTGACATCCATTTTGACACGCCTGAACCGGTGGTAACCTGAACCCCCAATTTTCCACCTCGGCTGCCGGTAAGCGTTTTCATGCATTTCCCATCAAAAAAGGGCCTTTGGTTTCCCAAAGACCCATTTATTCGAGGACTAACTCAGTCGCCGATGCGCTCATGCGCCTCGATGTACTGCTCCTTGACCCGATCCATCGCCGACTTGACGGTGAAGCTTTCGAGGTCCTTCTCTTCCTCCTGCTCGGACTTGAGGCCCGTCCCCGCCGGGATGAGCTTCCCGGTGATGACGTTTTCCTTAAGGCCGTGGAGCGGATCGAGCTTGGACTTGATCGCCGCATCGGTGAGGACCCTCGTCGTCTCCTGGAAGGATGCCGCGGAGAGGAAGGATTCCGTCTCGAGGGCCGCCTTGGTGATGCCGAGGATGATCGGCTGGGCGAAGGCCGGGCGCTTGCCTTCGAGGAGAGCCTTCTGGTTCGCCTCGGTGTAGCGCTCGACGTCGATCCTGAGGCCCGGGAGGAGGTCGGTGTCCCCGCCGTCGATGACGACCATCTTCCTTAGCATTTGCCGGATGATGACCTCAAGGTGCTTGTCGGAGATGCCGATGCCCTGGGCCGCGTAGACCTTCTGGATTTCCTTGATGAGGTAGACCTCGACTTTCTCGATGTCGGCGACTTCGAGGAGTTCCTTCGGGTTGATCGCGCCTTCGGTGATCTTGCCGCCGGCTTCGACGTGGTCGCCCTTCTTGACGCGGAGACGCACGCCATAGCCGGTCGTGAGTTCCTTCGTCTCGGGGCCGTCGGGGTTCTCGGCGGTCGACTTGGAGGTCGATTCGATGGTCACGACATAGCGCCCGTTGTCCTGGGCGTCGATGTTGGTGACGATCGCATCGAAGGGGGAGATGAGGGCTTGGCCTTTCGGGTTGCGGGACTCGACGAGTTCCTGGACACGCGGAAGACCTTGCGTGATGTCGGTGCCGGCCATGCCTCCGGTATGGAAGACCCGCATCGTGAGCTGGGTGCCCGGCTCGCCGATCGACTGGGCGGCCATGATGCCGACCGCCTCGCCCATCTCGACGAGGCGCCCGGTCGCCATGTTGCGCCCGTAGCAGTGCTGGCAAACGCCGTCTTTGGTGGCGCAGGTGAAGAGGGAGCGGATTTCCACTTCCTTGATGCCGCTATCGGCGATCTTCTTGGCAACGTCGTCGGAGATCATCTCGTTGCCATGGACGTAGATTTCTCCCGTCTTCGGATCGACGACATCGTGCATCGCGAAGCGGCCGGCCAGGCGGTCCTGGAGCGAGACGATTACTTCGTTGCGCGAAGTGTCGCGGATTTCCCTGACCTTGAAGCCGTGATCGCAATGGCAGTCTTCCTCGCGGACGACGACGTCTTGGGCGACGTCGACGAGACGGCGGGTCAGATAGCCCGAGTCGGCGGTCTTAAGAGCCGTATCGGCACCGCCCTTACGGGCGCCGTGGGTGTTGATGAAGAACTCCGCGACCTTCATGCCCTCCCGGTAGGAGGAGGTGATCGGAAGTTCGATGACTTCGTTCTTCGGGTTGGCGACGCAGCCTTTCATGCCGATCAGCTGCTTGAAGTTGTCGAGCGAGCCGCGGGCGCCGGAATCCGACATGACGACCAAGGGGTTCCGCTTGTCGCTATCGAGGTAGCTGCGGACCTTTTCCTTGACCTCGTCGGTGACCTTCGACCAGGTGTCGACGACCGCCTTGTGGCGTTCGGCATCGCTATAGAAGCCTTCGTCGAAGAGGGAGTTGATCTCCTCGACCTTCTTCTCGCCTTTCTCGACGTACTCTTCCTTGCCCGGAACGGTCTTGATGTCGCTGATGGCGACGGTGACCGAGGAGACGGTCGAGTACTTGAAGCCCTGATCCTTGATCTTGTCGAGGATGGCGCTCGTCTTCGAGGGCCGCCAGCCGGTGTAGGTCTGGTTGGCCATGTCGTACTTGTGGAAGACCATGTCGATGATCTGTCCAAGCTGCTTCTTCTTGATCGGGGTCCGGAGAGGACGCTCCTTGAGGGCGGCCTTGATGTCGGTTCCCTTCGGGACGAACCAGCTTTCGATCGTCTTGCGGTCGGTCGTCGGCTTGTCGCCGTTGATGAAGACGAAGTCGGCCGGGAAGATCTCGTTGAAGATGATCTTGCCCGGAGTCGTGAGAAGGTAGGAATCCTTCACCGAGAGCGGGAAGGCATCCTTCTCGAGATCGTCGCCGAACGTCTTGTGGAGCGACTTGGCGCGAATCGCGATCCGGTTGTGGAGGGCGATCATGCCGGTCTCGTAGGCATCGATGACTTCCTGGACGGAGGAGAAGGCCTTGCCCTCGAGGGAAGCGAAGCGCGTATAGGCCTCGATTTCCTCTTCGGTGGCTTCCTTCTCGGCCTCGCCATGGATGACGACCTTGCGGAGGGCATCGGCACGGGCGAGGAAGTCGTCGCTGTTTTCCTCGATGGTCAGGTAGTAGTTGCCAAGGACCATGTCCTGGGACGGGATGACGATCGGCTTGCCGTCCTTCGGGCCGAGGATGTTATTGGAAGCGAGCATGAGTTCCACCGCTTCTTCCTGAGCCGCCTTGCCGAGCGGGACGTGGACAGCCATCTGGTCGCCGTCGAAGTCGGCGTTGAAGCCGGTGCAAACGAGCGGGTGGAGACGGATGGCGTGGCCGTCGACGAGCTTGGGCTGGAAGGCCTGGATGCCGAGACGGTGGAGCGTCGGGGCCCGGTTGAGGAGCACCGGGTGATCGGAGATGATCTCCTCGATGATCTTGTAAACGGCCGGGTCGCCGCGATCGATGATCTTGTCGGCCTGCTTATGGGCATTGACCATGTTCCTCTTGATGAGGATGGCCGCGATGAAAGGACGAAGCAATTGGATCGCCATTTCGCGCGGGAGGCCGCATTGGTACATCTTGAGATCCGGTCCGACGGCAATGACCGAACGTCCAGAGTAGTCGACACGCTTGCCAAGCAGGTTCTGGCGGAAGCGCCCCTGCTTGCCCTTGAGGCCGCTCGAGAGCGACTTGAGGGGGCGTCCCGAGGGACCGGTCACCGGCTTGTTGCGGCGGCCGTTGTCGACGAGGGCGTCGACGGCTTCCTGAAGCATCCGCTTCTCGTTCATCAAGATGACGTAAGGAGCGTTCATGTCGATGAGCTTCTTGAGACGGGTGTTGCGGGAGATGACGCGGCGATAGAGATCGTTGAGGTCGGAAACCGCGAAGCGTCCGCCGTCGAGCTGAAGCATCGGGCGAAGATCCGGCGGGATCACCGGGATGACGTCGAGGACCATCCACTCCGGGAGCTGATGCGACTCGCGGAAGGCCTGGATCACCTCGAGGCGCTTGGCGAGCTTGATCCGGCGCTGGGCCGAAGTCTCGCTTTGGATGTCCTTCGAGATGGTCTCGAATTCCTTGTCGAGATCGACTTCGTGGAGAAGGCGCTTGATGGCCCCCGCCCCTTCGCCGAACTCGGCGCCGGTGTACTTCGAGATGAAGCTGGACGAGGAGAAGAAGTCGAAAGTCTCTTCCGGCTTCTGCATCCTGGCAATGAGCTCCTCGGCCCGGAGGGCGTCGGCGCTATCCGGCTCAAGGGAGCCCTTGAAGTCGTTGATCGCGTCGACGAAGACGGTACGGGCCGTCTTCTCGTCGAGGAACTGCTTGTATTGGAGAACCTTGCTGGTTCCCGGGTTAAGGACGATGTGGGCCGCGAAATAGACGACTTCCTCGAGCTGTTTCGGGGAAACGTCGAGGATGAGGCCCATCCTCGAGGGGATGCCCTTGAGGTACCAGATGTGGGTGCACGGCGAGACGAGCTCGATGTGGCCGAAGCGTTCCCTTCTCCATTCCTTGGAGATGACCTCGACCCCGCACTTCTCGCAGGTGATGCCTTGATAGCGGATCTTCTTGTACTTGCCGCAGTGGCACTCGTAGTCCTTGACCGGACCGAAGATCTTCTCGCAGAAGAGGCCGCCCATCTCCGGCTTTTGGGAGCGGTAGTTGATGGTTTCGGGCTTGGTGACCTCGCCATGGCTCCACGACCTGATGGTGTCGGGAGAGGCAAGGCCGACCTTCATCGCCTTTAGCTTGTTGATGTCCATCGTTAACCTCCTTCTACCTATTCGAGGGGCTCGCTCCCGCTCCTGGAGGAGACGGTGAGTCCTTCTTCCTCGGCCGAGGCCGCCTCGTCTTCGACGGGAGCGGTCGAGCCTTCGTCGTCTTCGCCGATGCGTTCGCGCGGCGAAGTGAGGTTGCGGATGGCGCTATTGACCATCCTTTCCTCGATGAGGGCTTCCTTGGCGAGATTGTCCATGTTGATGATGGAGCCATCTTCGTCGTAGAGATGGACGTCCATGCCAAGGCCTTTGAGTTCCTTGGTGAATACCTTGAAGGCTTCCGGCATCCCGGGTTTCGGGATCGGCTGCCCCTTGATGATGGCTTCGTAGCACTTGCGCCGTCCGACCCGGTCGTCGCTCTTGATGGTGAGCATTTCCTGGAGGACGTGGCTCGCGCCATAGGCTTCGAGGGCCCAGACTTCCATTTCGCCGAACCGCTGGCCGCCGTTCTGCGCCTTGCCGCCGAGCGGCTGCTGGGTAACGAGGCTGTAGGGGCCGGTAGCCCGGGCATGGAGTTTGTCGTCGACCATGTGCACGAGCTTGATCATGTACATGATGCCGACCGAGATGCGCTCCGGGAAGCGCTCGCCGGTGCGTCCGTCGTAGAGGACGGACTTTCCGTCGGAGCTAAGACCGGCCTTTTCCATGAGGTCGGTGATCTCATCGTCCGAGATTCCGTCGAAGACCGGGGTCGCGACCCTGATGCCGAGCTTGCGGCAGGCGAGCCCGAGATGGACCTCGAGAATCTGGCCGATGTTCATACGGGACGGAACGCCCATCGGCGAAAGCATGACGTCGATCGGGGTGCCGTCTGGAAGGAACGGCATGTCCTCGACCGGAAGGATCTTGGAGATGACGCCCTTGTTGCCGTGACGGCCCGACATCTTGTCGCCTTCGGAGATCTTCCTCTTCTGGACGATGTAGACGCGGACTTTCATGATGACGCCCGTCGGGAGCGGATCGTGCTTGCGGCGTTCGTAGATCTTGACCTTGAGGACGATGCCGGCGCCGCCGTGCGGGACGCGGAGCGAAGTGTCCTTCACGTCCTTGGTCTTCTCGGCGAAGATCGCCATGAGAAGCTTCTCTTCCGGAGTCGGCTCGCTTTGTCCTTTCGGAGTCACTTTGCCGACGAGGATGTCGCCTTCCTTGACCTCGGCGCCCGGGATGATGATGCCGTTCTCGTCGAGATAGGTCTTCGCGTCTTCGCCGACGTTCGGGATTTCGCGGGTGATTTCCTCATTGCCGAGCTTGGTCTCGCGGCATTCGCAGTCATAGTCCTCGATGTGGATGGTCGTGTAGCAATCGTCCTTGACCATCCTTTCGGACATGATGACCGCGTCCTCGTAGTTGTAGCCGTTCCAGGTCATGTAGGCGACGAGCATGTTCTGCCCAAGGGCGAGCTCGCCTTTCCTCATGGCCGGGCCATCGGCGATGACTTGGTCTTTCTCGATCCGGTCGCCCTTCTTGACGATCGGGTGTTGGTTGATGCAGGTACCGTTGTTGGAACGGTCGAACTTCTGGAGGAGATAGACGCGCTCGTTGCCGTCGTCTTCCCTCACGATGATCTTGGTGCCGTCCATGTAGGTGACGGTGCCAGCCGCCTCGGAAACGAGGGCCAGGCCGCTGTCCTTGGCGATTCTCCTTTCGAGTCCGGTGCCCACGTAAGAGAGCTCCGGGCGGAGAAGCGGGAGGGCCTGACGCTGCATGTTCGCGCCCATGAGGGCACGGGTCGAGTCGTCGTTTTCAAGGAAGGGAATGCAAGCCGCGGCGATCGAGACGATCTGCTTCGGGGAGACGTCGACGAAGTCGATGAGTTCCCGGCTGGCGACGATGTTTTCGCCATCGTGGCGGCAAACGACGTCGTTATCGAGGATCTCCTTGGCAACGATCGTCTTTCCGTCGTAGGTGACTTCCTTCGGTTCGCTGAGGCGGATGTTGGCCTCGGCGATGTAGTGGCCGCTCTCCTCGTCGGCCGAGAGATAGACTCCGTCGTCGAGGACGAAATAATGGGCCGTCCCATCCTCGTCCACCACTTTCTCAACGCGGCGGTACGGGGTCTGGATGAAGCCGTAGTCGTTTATCTTCGCGTAGGTGGAAAGGTTATTGATAAGTCCGATGTTCTGGCCTTCTGGCGTTTCGATCGGGCAAATGCGTCCGTAATGGGTGTAGTGGACGTCGCGGACTTCCATCGAAGCCCGGTCGCGGGTAAGTCCGCCAGGGCCGAGGGCCGAAATGCGGCGCTTGTTGGTAAGCTCGGCCAGCGGGTTGGTCTGATCCATGAACTGCGAGAGCTGGCTCGAGGCGAAGAACTCGCGGATGGAAGAGGTGAGCGGCCGGATGTTGATGAGGGTCTGCGGCTTCGCGGTGGCGAGGTCGGCCGTGATCGACATCTTCTGCTGGACGGTCTTGCTCATCTTGGTGAGGCCGATCCGGAACTGGGTCTGGAGAAGCTCCCCGACGCAGCGGACCCGACGGTTGCCGAGGTGGTCGATGTCGTCGGTGGAACCGATGCCGCACTGGATGTTCATAAAGTAGGAGAAGCAGGCGACCATATCGGAAATCGTCGCCCGCGAGACGGACGGCCCGCCATTCAGCCCGGTGAGGTTGAGGTCGGTTCCGATGATCTTCACCACTTTCCCGTTCGGCTTGTCGAAAGCGTGGACGGAAACGATGTTGACCTTGCTATGGGTGTCGATCTTGGTATTGACCGGAAGCTCGACTTCGTGGGCGCCCTGCTCGAAGAACTCGGCGTTGCGGAGATCCTCGACGTCGTTCTTGGTGAGGGTGTGTCCCTCGATCAAGGGTTCGCCGTCGCGGTTGACGAAGATCTCGCCATCCTTGCTAACGAGGTTCTCGGCGAGGATCCGGCCCGGAAGGCGGTCGTAGATGCCAAGCTTGACGTTGTATTTGAAACGGCCGGCCCGCCCGAGGTCGTACCTCTTCTCGTCGAAGAACTTCTGGACGAGGAAGTTGATGACGCCGCTCGGGGTGATGGGTTCGCCCGGCTTTAACTTGCGGAATATGTCAATGAGAGCAGCCGATTCGTTGATGGCTTCCTTGTCTTTGGCGAGCGTGTTCTTCATCGTCTCGCTGTCGCCGAAGAGATCGAGCAGCTGCTTTTCGCGATCGAGTCCGAGGGCCTTGAAAAGGATGGTCGCCGGCATCTTGCGCTGGCGGTCGATCCGGACCCACATGCAGTTTTTGAGATCCGACTCGAATTGGAGCCAAGTGCCGCGGGTCGGGATGATTTCGCCATTGTAGATATGAATGCCCGACTTATCGGCGGTATCTTGGAAATAGGCACCCGGGGAACGGACGATCTGGGAAACGATGACGCGCTCGGCCCCGTTCACGATGAAGGTTCCGGAGGGGGTCATCATCGGGATGTCGCCCATGAATACTTCGTTGTCTTCCCTGATTTCGCCCGTGGCCTTGTTCCTCAGCCTTAGGGTTACCTTGAGCTTCCTTGCATAGGTTAGATCGCCCTCACGGCAGGTAAGGGGATCGTAAACGGGATCCTCAAAGCGGCTGCTAACATAGTCAATGAAAACGGTTCCCGCGTAGTTGGCGATCGGGAAAACCTCCTTCATGACCTCGTCGAGGCCTTCGTTGAGAAACCATTCGAAGCTCTTCGTTTGGATTTCGACAAGATTGGGAAGCGGCGCGCTTCCGCTGATCTTGGAGAAATCGATGCGGCCGTTACTATCGACCGGATAGTCCTTGTATCCGTTTAACGGCTTTGTTTCTTCGTTCATTGATTAGCTCCTTTTCTGGCATGTATGACCCAATAGCCCTTCTTTTTTTCGATTACCTCGACAAAAGGGAAGAATTCCCTTAGATGCGAGAGGACGCTCTCTGCGCCCTGCTTCCGCCGTACAACGAGATAAAGCGAACCCCCGTCCTTCAGGTGGGAAGGCGCCTCGTCGTAGATCCGATAGGTAACCTTCTTTCCGGCCCGGATGGGGGGATTGGAGACGATTGAGTCAAAAAGGGAGTCGATGTGGTCGTAGACGTCGCTTTCGACGATGGTGCACCTTTCGCTAAGCCCCATGTGTCGGGCATTTTCTTTCGAAAGGGCAAGGGCCCGCTCGTTCACGTCGCTGAGCGTCGCGATGCGATTGGGATCGATGGAGAGGAGAATCAAGCCGATTGCCCCTACCCCACAGCCAAGGTCGAGGATCTCTTTCCCGAGCTCGAGACGCCCGATCGTCTCCAAGAGGATCTTGCTGCCAAGATCGAGTTCGTGGTTCGAGAAGACTCCGCGGTCGCTATGAAGGACATATTTGTTCCCTAGGACTTCGCAATCGTAGACGATGTCCTCATGGGAGAGATCAGCTACGTTGTCGAAGTACTGAGGGGCCATTCAATATCCTTATATATAAGCGGAGAAATCCCCGCCCTTGGGGGAAACGCCCCAAGGACAGGGTTTCGGGTGAAGTTGTAAGGAAGTCGAAACTACTTGATTTCGACTTCGGCGCCGACGTCGGTGAGGGCCTTCTTGTGGGTCTCGGCCTCGACCGGGGAGATCTTCTCCTTCACGGTCGCCGGGCAAGCATCGACGAGCTTCTTGGCATCCATGAGGCCAAGGCCGGTGATGGCCTGGACGGCCTTGATGACGGCAACCTTGCTCCCAGAGCCGATGCCCTTGAGAATGAGACTGACCTCGGTCGGTCCCTTGGCGGCCGGGCCTTCGTCCTCGGCCGGGGCGGCAGCGGCCACCGGGGCCGCAGCGGTGACGCCGAATTCCTTCTCGACGTCCTTGACGAGGGCGCTCAGCTCGAGCGCGCTCATCTGCTTGAGCGTATCGATGATTTGCTCGTTGGTAAGTTTCTCAGCCATTGTTTTAACCTCCTAGGCTTAGTTGGCGGCCGGAGCTTCTCCGGCTTTGTTGGCAATCGCGTCGATTGCCCGGGCGAGGGATGCCATCGGTTCGTTGAGGACCATGCAGAACATCGAGAGCAAGACTTCCTTGCTCGGGAGTTTCGCAACTTCCTTAAGACCGTCGGCGTCGACGACCTTCCCTTCGACGAGACCGGCCTTCAGGACCAGTTTCTCGTGGAAACGGGAGAACTTGTAGAGAGCGGCTACGCCACTCGAGACGTCTTCCGAGAAGACGATGGCGTTCGGGCCTTCGAGGTACTCGTTGAGGCCTTCGATGCCGGCGTCCTTAAGGGCGCGGGCGACCATCGTGTTCTTATAGACGCCGAGGCGGCTGCCCTTCTGGGCGAGGGTCCGGCGAAGCTCGATGAGCTCGCTCACCGTGAGACCCTGGTAGGAAACGATGGCCATCGTCTTGGAAGACTCGAGACCTTCGCTGATTTCCTTCACCGCGGCTTTCTTGGCGTTAAGTGCGTCTTGGTTCATCCTCGTTCCTCCTTTCTTTCAAAGTAGACTATCGTGAAGCTCTACTAGACTAGCGGGTCATAACGACTAACCTCGGCAACGTGTTGTTATTAAGGCACTTGCCCGTTGCTTTCTTAGGCTAGCAAGCATTTCACCAAATGGAATTTCGGACCGTTTAGTTCCGTCCGTCGAACGTGATCTTGAGACCCGGGCCCATCGTGGTGTGGGCGACGCAGTTCAGGATGAACGATCCCTTGACCGTCGAAGGACGGCTCTTGACGATCGCTTCGCAGACAGCCTTGAGGTTGTCGGCGAGGTCGGCATCGGAGAACGAGCAGCGGCCGATCGAGATGTTGAGGTTGGCGTCCTTGTCGACGCGGTAGCTGATCTTGCCCTTCTTGATCTCGGTGATGGCATTCCCAATGGCCATCGTGACGGTTCCGGTCTTGGGGTTCGGCATGAGTCCCTTCGGACCGAGGATGCGGCCCATTTTTCCGAGCTCGCCCATCATGTCCGGGGTAGCGACGATGACATCGTAGTCGAACCAGTTTTCCTTCTGGATCTTCTCGATGAGTTCCTTGCCGCCGACGAAGTCAGCGCCCGCGGCCTTCGCTTCGTCCTGCTTGCCGTTGGTAAGGGCGAGGACCCTCTTGGTCTTGCCGCTTCCGTGCGGGAGAACGAGGGTTCCGCGGATGAGTTGGTCCGCAAGCGTCGGGTTGACGTTGAGCCGGAAGCTAACGTCGACGGTCGAATCGAACTTGGTGACGCTGGTCTTCTTGAGAAGAGGGACCGCCTCGTCGATGGTATAGATCTTGCCCTTCTCGACGAGCTTGAGGGCGTCTTGGTATTTCTTGCCTTTTTTCATTGCTTAGCCCTCCTTTAGCGATCGACGGCGATGCCCATCTGACGGGCGCTGCCCTCGACGACCTTCATCGCGGCCTCGACGTCGTTGGCGTTGAGGTCCGGAAGCTTGTATTCGGCGATTTCGCGAAGCTGGGCTTCCGTGATGTGGCCGACGATCTTCTTCGGGTTGCCGCTGCCCTTCTTGATGCCAGCGGCCTTGAGAAGGCGGTTGGCGACCGGTTCGGTCTTGATGACGAAGTCGTAGGACTTGTCTTCGTAAGCGGTGATGACGACTGGGACGACCTGTCCCTTCCTGTCCGCGGTCTTGGCGTTGAAGTCCGTGCAGAACTTGTTCATGACGACGCCAGCCGAGGCGAGTTTCGGTCCCGGATGCGCTTCCCCGCCGGGGAGCTCCATCTTGAGGACCTTGACGATTTTCTTTG
>CALWAS010000009.1 GCA_944375905.1 uncultured Bacilli bacterium | reverse complement strand
CTTGAACGGAACCGTCTTCGAACACTAGTATTCTAGGCAATCCGAAAGACGAAATCTAGGGAACGGAGGTTTTCGGATTGCCTAGAATATTGCCATTAGGCCCCTTGACAAGCCTTATCCATTTTTTAAAACAATTGTCTTGATAATGCCGGTCTAGGGCCCTCGTATGCTAGTAGAAGACTTTTCTCATGGTAAAAAACAAATTGCCGTTGTTGGGCGCCCTCTTGCTCGGCCTCGCCTCGTGCGCGCCGAACGGAGACACCTCGAGCGCTTCTTCTTCCAACTCATCGATTTCGACGAGGAGAAGCTCGAGATGACGATATCGGGCACCTGTGGCGCCGTCGGCTATCTTCAGGATGCGGATGGGAACCGGCAGACGGCTTATCAGGAAAGACTTTCACGGCCGCTATAACTTCGATCGGCACGAGCGAAGTCGAGATTCCCAACGTCCAATAGGCCTTCATCGAATAAGGGCTCCCCGCACCAAGGGGAGCCTTTTTCTTCCCTCCAAGAGGGATTTGCACTAAGATTAGCCCCGGCGGCGGAATTTCCGCCTCTTTTGAAAGTGATAGAAGAAGGTACATCAATGGAACGCAAGATCGATGTCGTCTCGGAAACGAGGCGCAAGGCGACGGTTGACGTCGACAAGGAAAGCTGGAAGGCAGAGCAGAACAAGGCCTTCCACAAATTGGCCAGCAAGGTCACCATCAAGGGCTTCCGCGCCGGCAAGGCCCCGGAGGCCCTCCTCCGCGAGCATGTCCGCCCGGCCGACATTTACAACGAAGCCATCCAGAAGCTTCTCCCCGAAGCCCTTCGCTTCGCCCTCGAGAACGCCGACTTCCGGGTTGCCCTCCAGCCTCAGGCCAGCGTGACCAAGCTCTCCGACGACGACCTCGAATTCACCTTCGACCTCGTTCTCGTCCCCTCGATCGAGGAAGGCGACTATCTCTCCGTCAAGGTCCCGGCCGAAGCCCCGGCGGTAAACGAGGAAGAAGTCGACGCGGCCATCAAGGGGCTCCTCGAAGGCGAGGCCGAACTCGCCGTCGTCGAGCGCGAGGCCAAGAAGGGCGATACCATCGTCTTCGACTTCGAAGGCTTCCTCCCCGATGAGAAGGGCAACCTCGTTCCCTTCGACGGCGGCAAGGCCGACGGCTATGAGCTCGAACTCGGCTCGCACCAGTTCGTCCCGGGCTTCGAAGAGGCCATGGAAGGCGTGAAGGCGGGCGAGGAACGCTCAATCGAAGTGACCTTCCCGGAGAACTACGTCAAGGATCTCGCCGGCAAGAAGGCCACCTTCAAGACGAAGGTCCACGAGGTCAAGGAAAAGAAGATCCCCGCTCTTGACGAGAGCACCATCAAGGGCCTCCACATCGAAGGCGTGAACGACGAAGCCGCCCTCCGCGCCCACGAGAAGGAAGAGCTCCTCAAGAAGAAACTCGCGGAGGCCGAGAACAAGCGCTATGGCGAGATCATCGAGAAGATCGTCGCCCTCTCCAAGTTCGCCATCGACGAAGAGATCCTCAAGTCCGAGGAAGAACGCCTGCTCAAGAACCTCCAGTCCAACATCGAGCGCCAGGGACTCACTTACGAGCAGTACCTGCAGCTCCTCGGCAAGAAGGACGAAGACGTGAGGAAGGAACTCCGCGCCCAAGGCGAGAAGGACCTCAAGCGCTATCTCGTCGAGGCCAAGGTGGCCGAGAAGGAAGCCCTCAAGGTCGAGGACAAGGACGTCGACGAGCGCATCAAGGAGCTCGCCAAGCAGTACCGGATGAAGGAAGAGGACGTCCGCCGGGTCATCGAGCCGCGCCTTGCCCAGTACAAGGACGACATCCTGGCCGGCAAGATCCGCAGCCTTCTCCTCGAGAAGTGCCGCTAAGCCGTCCTTCAAAGGCGTAGACGGGGGAGGTTCTCCTCCCCTTTTTAGCACTTAAGAGTTGACAGTGCTAACCCTCATCCTATAATGACGAAGCCGGAAACCCGGCGAGTCTTTTGCTCTAAAGGAGGAACCCTATCGATGGATGCCCCTATCAATAACGAAACGAAGACGATGAGCCTTCCGCTCCTCGTCACCCGCGGCCTTTTCGTCTTCCCGCCCCTGAGCGAGCAGATCGAGGCCGGGCGCGAATTCTCGAAGAAGGCGGTGGAGCTTTCGCGCTCCGCCCACAATAGCCTCGTCTTCGTCTCCGCCCAACTCGACCAAGCCAAGGACGAACTCAGCGAAGACGGAATCTACCGCGTCGGCACCCTTTGCCGCATCACGGCCTACGCCGAGCGCGGCAACAGCTATGCCGTCAAGTGCTCGGGCTTCAAGCGCGCCCGCTTCGAGAAAATCTACCTCAAGGACGGCTCTTTCTACGCCGACGGCGTCCTTTTCGAGGACGAAGACGGCGATAGGGACGACGAAAACCGCCTCTATGGCGAACTCATCAAGACGATCAACGAGAACCCGCTTCCCTTCCGGGAAGTCCCTAGAAAGTCGCTTCTTTCCTTCTCCAATTCGAAGAACGCCGCGGAACTCGTGGCCAACCTTTCGGCCTTCCTTCCCTTCACGGTTGCCCAGAAGGCCGAGTTGCTCTCCGAGCCGAAGACCGACCTCCGGCTCCAGAAGCTCATCGACCTCATTGCCGAGCGCAAGGAGATGGACGAGATCGACAATCGGCTGAACCAGACCGTCCGCGAACGGGCCGAGCAGAACCAGAAGGAGTATTTCCTCCGGGAGAAGATGAAGGCCATCAAGGACGAGCTCGGGGAAGGCGGGGAAGCCCTCTCGGCCGTCGACAAGATCAAGGAAAAGCTCGAGAAGAACCCCTATCCGGAGAACGTCAAGGCCAAGATCAGGGCGGAGCTCCGCCGCTATGGGATGATGCCCGAAAGCTCCCTCGAATCCTCGCTCATCCTCAATTACGTCGAGACGCTCCTCAATGTCCCGTGGTACGAGAAAAGCGAGGACAACGACGACCTCGAGAACGCCAAGAAGATCCTCGACGAGGACCACTATGGGCTCGAGAAGGTCAAGAAGCGGATCATCGAGTACATTGCCGTCAAGAAGCAGACCGGAAACCTCAAGGCCCCGATCCTTTGCTTCTTCGGCCCGCCTGGATGCGGCAAGACCTCGCTTGCCCGTTCCATCGCCCGGGCGCTCGGGCGCAAGTTCGTCAAGAGTTCCCTCGGCGGGGTTAGCGACGAGGCCGAGATCCGCGGCCACCGGCGCACCTACGTCGGGGCCCTTCCGGGACGCATCATCCAAGGCATGAGCAAGGCCGGGACGGTCAATCCGGTCTTCCTGCTCGATGAAATCGACAAGATCGGCGGAAGCAACTACAAGGGCGATCCTTCGAGCGCCATGCTCGAGGTGCTCGACCCGGAGCAGAACTTCGCCTTCAACGACAACTTCATCGAGGAGCCTTACGACCTCTCGAACGTCCTTTTCATCGCGACGGCCAATTACCTCGAGAACATCCCCGAGCCGCTCCGCGACCGGCTAGAGCTCATCGAGGTCCCGTCCTATACCTTCATCGAGAAGGAGAAGATCGCCCATGGCTTCCTCATTAGGAAGCAGATGGCGGCGAACGGCCTCAAGGCCGAAGATGCTTCCTTCACCGACGACGGGATCGACGAGATCATCGACGCCTACACCCGGGAAGCCGGCGTCCGCCAGCTCGAGCGACTCATCGCGAGCTGCTGCCGGAAGGCGGTGGTGGAGCTCCTTTCGGGGGCGAAAGCCCCGATCGTCATCGACAAAGAGAAGGTCAAGTCCTACCTCGGCGTCGAGATCTTCGAGGATACCAAGAAGGAAAAGGAACCCCAGGTCGGCGTCGTGACCGGGCTTGCCTATACCGAGTTCGGCGGGGATATCCTCCCCATCGAGGCGACCTACTTCAAAGGCAAGGGCGGTCTCGTCCTCACCGGCAAGCTCGGCGACGTCATGAAGGAATCGTGCTCGATTGCCCTCGACTATGTCCGGGCCAACGCGGCCAAATACGACATCCCCGACGCGATGTTCGCGGAAAACGACATCCACATCCACTTCCCCGAGGGAGCGGTGCCGAAGGACGGCCCCTCGGCTGGCGTCGCCATCACGACGGCCATCGTGAGCTGCCTTACCCACCGGAAAGTCGATAACAATGTCGCGATGACCGGCGAGGTCACCCTTCGGGGTAACGCCCTTCCGATCGGCGGACTAAGGGAGAAATCCCTCGCGGCCCTCCGGAGCGGCATCAAGACGATCATCGTCCCCTTCGAGAACAAGAAGGATGTCTCCGAGCTTCCCGAGGAAGTGAAGAACAACCTCAAGATCGTCTTCATGAAGAAGGCGGACGACGCGATTGCCCTCGCCCTCCTCCCGAAAGAAGAGGCGGCGGCCTAAGCTTCATCCCGAGCCCCCGGGCGACCGGGGGCTTTTTTATCCCTTATGGTCGAGACGCTAAAGATGATAAACTTCCTTCAATGATTGATTTCAGGAAAGCCAAGTTCGTCCTCTCGAGCGCCTCCCTTGAAGGCTGCCCGAAGGACGGGAAGAAAGAGATTGTGTTGCTAGGCCGGTCCAATGTCGGGAAAAGCACCCTCATCAATGCCCTTTTGGGGCAGGGGCTCGCCTATTCCTCCAAGACGGCTGGCAAGACGAAGACCCTCAATTACTTTTTGATTGATAATTCCTTCTATCTGGTCGATGCACCAGGCTATGGCTATACGGCTTACGGGACCGGGCTCGACACGATGTTCGCCTCGATGATGGAGGACTACTTTTCAAGCGGCCGGGCCGCCGGGGCCCTTCTTCTTCTCGACGTCCGGCGGAAGATGAGCGAGGACGACCGGGCGATGCTTTCCCTCCTCGAGGAGGACGACGTCCCCTATGCGGTGGTCTTTACCAAAAGCGACCGGGCCAAGCAAAGCGAGAAAGCCCTCGCGAGCCGGCAGCTCGGCGACATCAAGGCGACCAAGATCGTCTTCTCTCCGCCCAAGGAAGGGGCCGCGCCTCTACGCGCCCTCGTCGCTTCCTTCCTAAAGTAGGCATTTCCCATGAAGCCGAAGATCCCGTCCATCGAAGACCGCGATACCTTGGTGAATCTTTCTTCGAGCCTCCTTTCTTTCTTTGGAATTGCGTCAAAACACCCAAGAATTGAATTGATTAATGGTGTTTTGCAGGAAAAAAAGAAGGTCATGGTCCTTCTCCTCGATGGTCTTGGCTACCACGTGAGGAGGGTCTTTCCGGGTGCGGCGGCTTCTTTGATCGCCCACGAAATCGGGATGATCCATTCGGTCTATCCCCCGACGACGGTAGCCGCGACGACGGCCTTTCTATCCAATCAGTATCCCAAAGAGAATGGGTATCTTGGCTGGACGAGTGCCTTTCCCGACGACAATTATCTGAGTTTCACCGGCCTCAAAGCCGCGGACAAGAGTTGCCCGGAACGGAAGTTCCTTCCGCTTTATGAGTCGATCGTCGATAAGATCAACAAGGCAGGCTTTCCTGCGGAGATCGTCTATCCCTATCCGGTCGATAAGTCCGGCCCCATCGACTTTCCTTCCCTTATGGAGAAAGCCAAGGCGGCCTTTGTCCGTTCCTCCTTTGTCTATGTCTACTGGACCGACCCCGACCACGCGATCCACGACGAGGGGCTTAACTCGCCCATCGTTGAACGGACCATCGTTGAGCTCGATAAGGAAGTGGACGCGTTTGCCGCGGGGCTAAAGGAAGAGGAGGCTCTTCTCGTCATTGCCGACCATGGGCTCATCGACATCGAAGAGTTCGATATCGCCGCCCATCCTGATTTGTGCGGCCTCCTTAGCCGGGGGATTTCCATCGAGGGACGGACGGCCGCCTTTTTCGTAAACGAGGGAAAAGAGAGTGTTTTTGAGGAGCTTTTTGCCAAATACTACCCGGAAATCCCCCTTTATTCCCGGCAGGAAATGCTCGAATCGACGTATTTCGGGGTTGGCGAGGCCTCGCCTTTATTCCCCTCTCTCCTCGGGGATTTCATCGCGATTCCGCAGGGCGATGAGCTCTTCATCGATACCTGCCACAAGAAGGACGACGGGGGATTTAAGGGCCATCACGGCGGGATCTCCCCCTTCGAACGGGACATCGGGGTTTCTCTTTACACGAGTAAATAACAGACGGGACTTTGATCAGCCGGTTTCCAAACGATTTGTCTTTCGCGCCCATATCGTTTAGCCGAGGACGCCTTTGCGTTTGCTGAGCGGT
Organism: uncultured Bacilli bacterium; assembly: GCA_944375905.1. GTDB lineage: Bacteria > Bacillota_I > Bacilli_A > RFN20 > CAG-826 > UBA4951. The sequence goes on along the minus strand of CALWAS010000009.1, from coordinate 121,897 downwards.
CGTTGACTAGGAGTTCTTGTACCGGGGTTAGTTCGCCTACGGTCCATGCTGAGGGCACTATCGATTCATTGCTAATAACTCGAAGCGCTGGCGCTCATTGCAATTGGGGACACGGCATTTCATCTCCAAGATGATTATTTCGAGGGCTTTTGATTGGATGGTAGGGACAAATTGCCTCTGAATAGAAGGAAGCGGCAACGCGCCTGGTTTGCTCTAGCCTCCATTCTCTTTCTACTTGCTCCTTCTTCCTTGCCACGACGCGCTCTATTTCTTCAACTTCTTTGGCTCTGCTTTGATTTACTAATGTGAAACCTCGCTTTTGGCCGCCTTGTTAGCCGCCTTCTTCGTCGGGCTTTCGTTCGCCCTCCTTCTTATTGCGACCCCTGTTTCCGGTCTCAAGGGTGGAAGGCCTTCTCCTTCTCTTTCTCGAGGGAGCCTCGATCGTCGCAGCCTTCGCTTCCCTTGTCGCTTTCCCCTTTCCCCTTTCCCCTTTTCCTCATCTTGGTTTGACCATCCTCTAGCGGGGGGCGCTATAATAGCGACCGTCAAAGACGGAGAGGGAAGCCCGCTTCGCCCCCATAGAGAGCTGCCTCGAGGCTGAAAGGGCAGCGGGGAGGGAAGGGCCGAGTCGCTCCCGAGACAAAAAAAGAAAACGAAGCGCCCCCAGCGGGGGAATCGGGGTGGTACCGCGCGGAAGCGTCCCCGAGGAACCAAGGCCGGGGTTTTTCTTTGCCGGCAGGAGGAAGAAGATGCTAGATAAGCGTTATGACCATCTTCTCGTCGAGAAGGATCGCTATAAGGAGTGGGTCGATAAGGGCTACTTCAAAGGCGGGCAGGATAAGAGCAAGCCACCCTTTTCCCTCGTCATCCCGCCGCCCAACGTGACGGGCAAGCTCCACCTCGGCCACGCGATGGACACCATTCCCGACGACATCGTCGCCCGCTACAAGAGGATGAAGGGCTACGACGTCGTCTGGGTCCCGGGCGTCGACCACGCCGGAATCGCCACCCAGGCCAAAGTCGAGGAGCGGCTCCGAAAGCAGGGCATTTCCCGTTACGACCTCGGGCGCGAGAAATTCCTCGAGATCGCCTATCAGTGGAAGGAAGAATACGCCGCGACCATCCATAGGCAGTGGGCCTCCTTGGGCCTTTCGGTCGACTACAGCCGCGAGAGGTTCACTCTCGACGAAGGCCTCCAAAAGGCCGTCAAGCGCGTTTTCGTCACCCTCTACAACGAAGGGCTCATCTACCGCGGGGAAAGGATCATCAACTGGGACCCGGAATTGAGGACCGCCCTTTCCAACATCGAAGTCGTCCATAGCGACGACGAAGGCGAGTTCTTCTATTTCTCCTACCCGGTCGAGGGAATGGATCCCTTGATCGTCGCGACGACCCGTCCGGAGACGATGTTCGGGGACGCGGCCGTCTTCGTGAACCCGAAGGATCCCCGTTTCAAGGATTACGTGGGCAAGATGTGCGTCAACCCGGCCAACGGGGAGAAACTCCCGATCATGGCCGACCGCTACGTCGACATTTCCTTCGGGACGGGCGCGATGAAGTGCACCCCCTCCCACGACCCCAACGACTTCAATTTGGCCAAGAAGTACGGTCTTCCCTTCAAGACGATCCTCGACGAGACCGCCCATATGACCGCCGATTGCGGGAAATATGCCGGAATGGACCGCTACGAGTGCCGTAAGGCCCTCGTCGCGGACATAAGAAGCAAGGGGCTCCTCGTGAAGATCGAGAAGATCGTCCATAGCGTCGGGCACTCCGAGCGCTCGGGAGCCGTCGTCGAGCCGATGCTCTCGAAGCAGTGGTTCGTGAAGATGCGCCCCCTTGCCGAGGCGGTGCTCAAGATGATGGAGAGCAAGGACAAGATCCATTTCCACCCGACTCGCTTTGAGAAGGTGCTCGTCCGCTGGATGAAGGAAGCCGACGACTGGTGCGTCTCCCGCCAGCTTTGGTGGGGCCACCGGATCCCGGCCTACTACGACAAGGAAACCGGCGAGGTCCTGGTCTCCGAGACGGAGCCCGACATGAATAAGTACGTCCAGGACGAAGACGTCCTCGATACTTGGTTCTCCTCGGCCCTTTGGCCTTTCGCCACGCTCGGCTGGCCGGAGAAAACGCCGGATTTCGAGCGTTATTTCCCGACATCCCTCCTCGTCACCGGCTACGACATCATCTTCTTCTGGGTCTCGAGGATGGTCTTCCAATCCCTCCATTTCACCAAGGAAGTTCCGTTCAGGGACGTCCTCATCCACGGCCTCGTCCGCGACCCGCAGGGCAAGAAGATGTCGAAGAGCGCCGGGAACGGCGTCGACCCGATGGACATCATCGCCAAATACGGCGTCGATGCCCTCCGTTACTACATCACGACCTCTTCCTCCCCGGGCCTCGACATGCGCTACAACGAGGAAAAGATCGCCGCGGCGAGGAGCTACCTCAACAAGATATGGAACGCGGCCCGCTACGTCGAGATGACGATCGGAGAAGGCTTCGAGCCGAAGCCGCTTTCGAGGCGCGGGCTATCGACCCTCGACCGCGCGATCCTCTCGAAGCTCGCCCGCCTCATCAGGAAAGTCGAGTCCAAGATGGAACGCTACGAGTTCGGGGCGGCCTCGAGTGCCCTTTATTCTTTCGTTTACGACGACTTCTGCGGGGATTATCTCGAGATGAGCAAGGTCATTCTCTTAGCGGGCGGCGAGGAAGCGGAGAAGACGAAGAACGTCCTTTACCACGTCCTCATGTCGATCGTGAAGATGATCTATCCATACGCTCCCTTCGTAAGCGAGGAAATCTACCTCTCCCTTCCCGGACACCTCGAGTCGCTCAACGTCGAGACCTATCCGAGCCTCCCTCGTTCTTATGTCGACTATGAAAGCGAGAAGAAGGCGGGAATCCTCCGCGCGATGATCAGGGACGTCCGCAACTACAAGAGCGAGAATTCCCTCGAACCGAACGCGAAGGTGATCCTCCACGTCGCCCCGTCCTTCCCCTTCAAGGGCATCGACGCCTTCCTCAGCCGCTTCCTTTTCGCTAGCAAGGTGGCGGAAGGAACCCCGGAGAAGAAGGCGACGAGTTTCGCCTACCCGGGCGGCTATGAGCTCTTCATCGAGGAAGAGATCGACAAAGCCGAGCTCAAGAAGCGGTTGATGGGAGAAAGGGAGCATCTCCTTTCGGAAGTCGCCCGCGGAAAGAAGATCCTCTCCAACGAAGGCTTCCTCAAGAAGGCCCCCAAGGAGAAGGTCGAGCTCGAGAAAGCCAAGCTCCTCGATAACGAGAGCAAGCTCTCCTCGGTAGAGAATCGGCTCTCTTCCCTCGACTGACTTCGTCCTAAATCCTCTTTGCTTCCCTATATATGGGTGCAAGGAGGATTTTTAGGATGGAAGGCAAGGAACTAAGCGAACTCGAGCTCATGTCGACGCGCCCGGGTGAGGCCCTAACCCTCACGGCGGTCATGGCCGTGATGGTCATCGCGGTGATGGCGGTGGTGATTTACCGCCTCCTCAAGTCGAGCGACGGAGGGGTGAAGATTCCGGGCGGCTGGAGCTTCGACTGGAAGTGAGCGCGCTCTTGCTTTCGCCCCATCTCCGCCCCCGCGAGAAAGCCATGGGGCGCGGAGTGGGCTCGCTTAGCGAAAGCGAGCTGCTCGCCCTCGTCCTCAATACTTCAGGAAGGAAGGGCGAGGACGTGCTTTCGCTCGCCGGCAGCCTTTTGCGGAAGTACGGCTCCCTTTACGGGCTTTCCCTCACCACATTGCCCGATTTGCTTTCCGTGCCCGGAATCGGAAAAGCCAAGGCCTTATCGATACTTTCTGCCTTCGAACTGGCAAAAAGAGCCTCAATCGAGGAGGCAAAACCCCCTCGTTATTCCCCCAAAGGCGTCCTCCCATACGTAAAAGGGAGGCTTTCAACGGGGCGCGAGGAATCGTGTTTCCTCCTTTTCCTCGACCGGGAAGATAGGCCCGTCGGCTCAAGCGAGGTGTTCGGCGGGGGAAGGAAATCGGTCGCCCTTCCCTTGAGAAAGGCGCTCTCCGCAGTCTTAAGAAGCGGGGCGTCGCGCTTCGTATTGATCCATGATCATCCTTCGGGTCGGGTCCTTCCCTCGAAGGAGGACATCCTTTTCACGGCGGTTCTATCGAGCAGGGCGGAAGGCGTCGGGCTGGAGCTATTCGACCATCTCATCGTATCCGGCAGCGAGTATTTCTCCTTTGCGGAAAGCGCCCTCTTGAGAGGGAAGGGGAAAAGCGGCGATTCCGCTTCAATGCGAGGCGGCAGGGATTGATCCGGCGGCAAATATTTCTTCCACTCATCAGCCCGGCTGGGTATAATACGCGCGTTGTCGCCCTCCTTAGGGCCTCAACCGCCTTTTTTCGGCGCCTAACTGAATCACCGTCGGGATTCGGCCGAACGAAGCGAGTCTAAGTCAAGAAAGGAGCAAGACATGTACGCAATCGTCGAAACGGGCGGGAAGCAAGTCAAGGTTGCCGTTGGCGACCGGATCTTCGTCGAGCGCCTCGCGGGCGAGCCGGAAAGCGAAGTGACCCTCGACAAGGTCGTCTTCCTCGGCGGCGAGAAGACCGTCGTCGGCACCCCCTACGTGAAGGGCGCCACGGTCACCTGCAAGCTCGAAAAGCAGGGGCTCGGCAAGAAGCTCGTCGTCTACAAGTACAAGGCCAAGGCCAATGTCCGCAAGAAGCAAGGACACCGCCAGCCCTATACCTGCCTCGTCGTCAAATCGATCAACGCCTAAATGGTGAAGTGTTCCTTCCTCTACGATAAAAAAGGGCCCGTCGGCTTCTCGGCCGAGGGGCATGCCTTGACGGCGCCTTACGGGAAAGATCTCGTTTGCGCCGGGGTGAGCGCCGTTCTCCTCGGGGGCATAAATGCCTTCGACGAAGAAGGCGGCCTCTCTTACAAGGTCGAGGAAGGGAAGATCGAAGTCCTCTTCAAAGAGGAACCCTCGATTTACGACCGCCACGTCATGATGACGCTGGAGGCCCAGATCAAGAGCCTTGCCGTCTCGTATCCCGAGGCGGTGGCCCTGGAAAGGAAACAAGCATGAGAGTCCTAGTCAACTTGCAGCTCTTCGCTTCGAAGAAAGGCGTCTCGAGCACCCGGAACGGGCGTGATTCGATCGGACGTCGGCTCGGAGCCAAGGTCGGCGATGGCCAGCACGTGATTGCCGGCAACATCCTTTACCGCCAGCGCGGAACCAAGGTGAAGCCGGGCATCGGTTGCGGCATCGGCGGCGACGATACCATCTTCGCGAAGGTGTCGGGCACCGTGAAGTTCGAGCGCGTCGGCAAGAAGGGGAAGCGCATCTCCGTCTATGCCGAAGCTGCCAACTAATTTAGCGCGATAGCCAAGAGGGCCCCATTTGGGGCCTTTTTTCATTTGCTCCTTGAAACCGGTTACATTTTCGCTTGCCCAGTATTGAAGAGACGAATAGAGTAAGTGGACGATACATTTGTCAGTTCCGCTTCGGCGGAGGAAAGGAGATTTGACGAATGGATTTTCGGAAAGCGGCGCTTGGGGCGACCCTTTTCATTGGGCTCGGCCTAGCGTCGTGCGCACCTGCGGGCGCCACGTCGTCGAGCGCCCATTCTTCGGAGGGGGCTACCTCCAGCAAAGAGGATAGTTCCTCAAGCAAGGAGGAAAGCACCTCGATCCAGTCGAGTTCGACGCCGGCTTCGAGCGACCCGGACTCGTCGAAAGAAAGCCTTTCTTCCAGCGAAGAAGGGACAAGCGATCCCAACACGATCGAAAACTACACCCGGACCTTCGAGGTCCTCGGGCCCGATGGCGCCGCCCTTCCTAGCTACGCCAGCCTCCGGCTCATAGCCGGGCCGTTATTCGAGGACAAGCTCGACGATAGCAACCTCATGACGGCGGTGGATGCCGCGAAAGGACTCTACTCGTTCAATTTCGGCACCGTCGCGATCAATGAGGAAATCGAATACAAGATCGTCGCGACGACCGCCGCCTCGACGAGCGTCTGGACTTACGAGGGCATCTATTCCGGCGACATGCTCAAGGAAAACGGGACGAGCAAGAACCCTTACATCGTCTGCACGACTTCTTCCGACGCGACCGTCACCGGCTGGAGCTTCGCGACTTGGCCAGTCGATCCCTCGTCCCCGCGCTACGACTTCAAGGTGAGCCTTACCCTCGACGACTATTCGGAAGAAGCCCATGGCGGCATCTATCTCTACGCCAGTAACAACTGGAGCAGCGGAATCCTCATGGATAGCGAGGACGGGCGCCTTTTCGAGGCGACCGTTTCTGGGCTTCTCCCCGAGACTTACCAGTACTATTTCCGAACCGTCTACATGGTCGGCGAAAGCTATGTTTATCTCCAGCCTGCCGCGGGGCAGAACTACGAGGTAACGATTGTCGATGCCAATGTCGAAATCGCCTACTCCGGCTCGATCGCCCAGCCGAACGGCCTGACGGTTGCCACTCCGGCGGAAACGATCGAGCACTACACCCGGAAATTCGAGATCGATAACGTGGCCGAAGGCGTCGACATCCGGATTGCCGGCGATTTCAATTCCTGGGATGCCTCGCTAGAGGGAACTTCGAACCTCCTTGCCGAGGTCGAGGATGGCGTTTACTCCTTCGACTTCGGGACGCAGGAAGTCGGCCACGTCATCAAGTTCAAGCTCGTGGCGACGAGCGCGGATAGCCTTTCGTTCTGGGATTTCGAGCTCGGTTACGAGGGCGATACTTGGAAAGACGAGGATGGAAGCGTCAACCCCTATTTCGTGGTTGAAGGCGAAAATGACCCTGCCATCGCGGACTTCACCTTCCTCAATGCCCCGGCCAAGTTCCACGTGACGGTGACGATCGACGACCTCATCCTCAATGCCGGCGACACTCTTTGGATCCATGGATCGTTCATCCGCGACGCGTGGTCGTCGACCCTCCTCACGCTTAAGGACGGGCATACCTACGAAGGAGACGTCGCCACGCGCCTTGGCGCATTCGAATTCGGCTTCAAGGTCCAAAACAAGGCAGGCGATCAGACGAACTGGATCGCCGCCGGCTCGAACGTCAACCTTAAACTCAATGTCGTCGAAAGCGGCCAGGAGTTCGTCTTGACGGGCACGACGGCCGGCCTTGCCTTTGCCGCCTGATTGCCTCAGATAAAGCGTTTCTCAACTATTCGACGGCTTTCTGCCGCCAAGAAAGGTTCAAACATGTTTAAAACTAGCAAACTCGGCCTCGCCCTCGTTTTCGGGGCTGGCCTCATTCTCGCCGCCTGCTCCCCAAGCGGGGAAAGCTCGTCTTCATCGACGGATAGCCAAAGCGCCGAGAGCTCGCAAGACACTTCCATCGTCGAGGATACCTCATCTTCGCATGAAAGTTCTTCTTCCTCGGAGGAAGAAAGCGCCGTCTCGTCATCGAAGCCGGATTCTTCCGAGGGAACGGGGGAGGATCTTCCCTCCGACCACGGCTACGTCCGTCTATTCAAGATCGAGAACGTCCCTGATTACGTCGATATCCAAATCGTTGGCAATTGGGGCGGCACGGACCATTGGGACGCGGCCCGCGACGAGGATTTCTTCCTGACTCCCTATTCGGCCGGCGTCGACACCTATTTCTTCGATTTCGGCGCCCTTGCCAGCGGCGCCCTCATCCAATACAAGCTCGTTGCCGTCACGACCGACACCAACGCCAACAACTTCTGGTCGGGCGAGGGAAAGGTCCCCGATACCTTCCCCAAGGACGAGGCGACGAAGAACCCGATCATCAACGTCGGGAGCGACGATTTCGCGACCGTCATCGAAGGCTGGAGCTGGACCCAGTGGCCGGCCGATCCCGAAGCGTCGAAGTTCGACCTGACGGTCAACTTGGCCCTCTCTGATTTCGACGCTTCCGCCTATGACACGGTTGCCGTCGCCGGCGGCTTCAACAACTGGAATGCCGACGGCAGCGGGACCATGCGGGCCGGGGCGACCGGATTCACGGTGACTATCTCCGACCTTGCCGCCCAGAAGTGGGAATTCGAGTTCCGCCTCATCAAGGACGGGACGGTCAAAATCTACCTTCCCGGGATGGGCGGCCATTTCGAGGTCGATCTCCAGAAGGACACGGTCCTCGACTATGCGGGGAGCATCGCCGGCGGCGTGAGCCTCGCGGCCTAGCCAAAGCGTTGCCCTCGTCGATCCGGGTTGTTTCTGAAAATATTGGGAAAAGGCCTCTTCAAAGGAGGTCTTTTCTTCATGAAAATCTTTTTTGTTTCGTTATACAGAAAGTACTTTAGGCGTTGCCTTTGCTCTCTGCGTCGATAGTCTTCCTGAGCCAGGAGAAAAGGAAGTCCCCAATCGTTGGTCGGCGGTGTCGGCGATTGCCGAAAAAAATGCCGACGTCTTGCCGGTTTTTCAGAAAGAAGCAGGGAACCGACCCTCGCACGGGTTCCCGCGTGCGCAGGCGGACGGCGAATCCCATTCGAGGGCGCACGCAAGGCGCCATCGAGCGTTTCCATGCCCGGAAGGGTTCGGAACTGAACATTTGTAAGCGCTTAAATTTGCACTTGCGGGCTCTATGAATGCGCTTACAATAAACGCAGTTAAACAGGGGCCGGTTCACAGGTAAGTTGGATCCGGCTCGGAAAGGAGAATCCAATTAATGTTTAACAAAAAGAAGCTAGCCCTCGTTGCCGGTGGCGTTCTTACCCTCGGCGCGCTTGCGGCTTGCGGTCCTTCCGCCGGTGCCACCAACACCATTACCATCTGGTGCCCGCCGACCGACAAGAAAACCGTCGAAGCGATCATCGACGACTTCAAGGAGGCCAACCCGGATTACGCCGATTGGACCATCGAAGTCAGCCAGACCGTCGGCGAAGGCGACACTCAGAAACTCCTGACCGCCGATAAGACGAACTCGGCCGACGTCATCTGCATGGCCGACGACAACATCCGCACCGCGGTCCAGGGCGAAACCCTCCTCGCGCTCACCAATGAGGAGAAGGCCGCGATCGTCGCGAGCGACGGCCAGGAAGCGGTGGACGCCTGCTCGATCGACGGCACCCTCTACGGCTACCCGTACCGCGGCGACAACAGCTACATGCTCTTCTACGACAAGACCGTCGTGAGCGCCGATCAGGCCAAGAGCGTCGAGGGCATCCTCGCCGCCTGCAAGGCCGCCGGCAAGACCTTCAACTACGACATCACCACCGGGTGGTATTCCATCTCCCCGCTCGTCGGCCACGGCCTCAAGATGGGCGTCAAGACCGGCGAAGACGGCAAGATCTACATGGACACCGACTTCTATTCCACCAAGGGCGCCCAGATCGCGCAGCAGGTCATGGACCTCCGCAACGAATACGGCGCGACCTGGGTCTTCGACGTCTCCAACTCCAAAGTCGAGAACGGCTTCGCCGACGGGACGATGGGCGCGACGATCCTCTGGAACGACTACAACACCTTCATCGCCTCGAACAAGAACATCGCCGTCGCCGAGCTCCCGACCCTGACCGTCGGGACGACCGCGGCGCAGCTCACGCCGTTCCTCGGCTACAAGGCCGTCGTCATCAACAACTACGTCGAGTCCCGCGGCGACGAGTACGTCGCTGCCGCCCGTGCCTTCGCGAAGTTCATGACGAACGAAGATAACCAGAAGACCTACCAGACCGAACTCGGCTACGGCATGACCAACCTCGATGTCATGAAAGAGGCCGATCTCTCCGACAACCCGTTCATGAACGCCATCAACGCGCAGCTCCCGAACGTCGTCCCGCAGGGCGTCAACGTCACCAACGACTTCTGGTCGCCGATGGAGACCTTCTGGACGAACGTCGAAACCGGTAATTGGGGCGACTACGGCACCGGCCTCGATGGCGCCAAGGGCGCTCTCCGCGCTCTCGTGAGCACCACCGGCTGGGTCACCACCGATCTCATCCAAAACGGCACGATCGCCTAAGCCGATCCTCTTGGGGACGGGGGTCATCCTCCGTCCCCTTCTTTCTGAGCACCTGCAATGGAGAGAAATGCAAGTATGAACGATAACAATAACGAGTCCTACGAAGACGAGGGCGGATTGGCCCTCGATTCGGTCAAGGGACTCGAAAAAGAAGCAAAGCGCGAGCCCTGGTACGTTTCGACAGGCCGCAGTTTCGGCCGTTTTCTCGCCAAGTTGGCGGTCGGCATCCTCGGATTCCTCTTCGATGCTATAAAAGGCGTCTTCACGATCGTCTTCGGCCTCTTTTTCGGGATTTACAAAGCAATCGTCGGCGTCGGAAAGGCCTTCCGGACCGCGCATCGAAATTTCTATGAGATCGACGGCTATGGGAAGGCTTCCTATTTCGCGATGGGGCTTTCCCACTTCAAGCGCAAGCTCTACATCGACGGGATCATCTACCTTGCCATCGAGATAATCTTCATCCTCTGGTTCGCCCTCGTCGGCTGGACATCCATCGCCAATCTCTCGCTGAGCGAGCAGGTAAGCGAGGAATTCACGAACCAAGGCAACCAGGTTCCCCTTATCCAAGGTATCCTTTCGGTCATCGTGATAATCGCTTTCGTGATCGTTTATTCGATCTATCTCAAAAGCGTCCATGACATCTATGTCATCCATAACGAGATCGCCTTCAAGGATGCCAACGCCCGGGCCCTATATGCCATCGAGAACAACGCTTCCTTCCAAGACGTGAGGGAGTGCAAGACGGCCCGTGGCCGCCGCGAGGTCCTCATGAGAAACCATGGCTTCTCGCGCCTCGCTGCCCGCTATGCCTCCTATCTTCCGTGGAACCGTCTCGATCCGAAACCCCATGGCATCGAGGCTTTATTCGATGAGGCGGTGCGTTATTACGACAAAGCGCGGGCCAAGGTCTATTCCTTCTACGACGATTTGCGGAAGAAGATCCGCCTCAAGGGACTCGGCGACCTTTTCGCCCACTTCCTCGAGTGGGACTTGATCGAAAGGAAGTCGACCCGGGGCTACTCCTCGGTCCGCGATCTCGCCAATCGGCGCTACCTTTCCTTCATCCACACCTACGACAAGTACAACGATTTCCATTCCCGGGAGAGGACGTTGAAGTCCTACATCTCGGTCCTTGAGCAGCCGAAGGCCATCGAGGATTGCGTCTATAGCCGCGATCCGATCTCCCAAAAGGGCGGGCTCGATGCCAAAGGCGGGCCCGACATGCCTCTCGTCTATGCCCTCCGCGATCCGAGCAAGTACATTCGCGCCGCCTTCCCGGAAGAACTCATTGGCGTTTCGCGCAAGAAAAAGGACATCCAGGCGACGATGAACGAGCGCCTCGCGATGGATGGGAAACTCTGCGCGGCCCTAAGCGAGATCTTCTACGTCGCCAATGAGGCATCGAAGAAGGCCAAGGTCCCGGGACACGAGCCCCTAAAAGACGGAAAAATAGACAAAGCCGGCCTTTATGGGATGGACTTCGACGCCGTCCTCAAGGTCTACCTCGAATATTACGAGGGGCGGGCCCGCGAATACGCGAAGAAGCATGCTTCCGAGAACGAGACCTCGCCCAAGCTCATCGCGAGCCGGATCGTCGGCCTCTTCGGCTGCGACTACAAGATCGCCGTCAACGTGGCCCGGATGTACCTCCTCGCCAAGAAGATGGGCAGCAAGCCAGCCCCGGCCAACAAGCTTCCTTCCTTTACCAAGTCGGGGAAGGTGAACAAATTCGCCCTTGCGGGCAAATCGACCCTCGACGGGCTTGCCCTATTCCTCGAATCCTATCGCAATGCCCTTTCCGCCTTTGAGAAGGAAAACGCGGACCGCAAGGCTTCGGCCCTTGCCAAGGCGGAGATCTATTCCCGCCCGTCCGAGTACCTTGCGGCGGCGAAAGCGGGGCGCAATGCCCTCCTCTCGGCCATCGAGAAGGACTACCCGAACCTGACCGATTTCGATCTCGATGAGGTCGTGCGCGATTACCTTTGGGCCCTCAAGGAGGACCGCAAGGGAAAGGATGCCCCGAGTTTCGAACGCATCATGGCGATGAAAGGCAAGGAAGCCGAGACCTATGCGACCCTTGCCCAAGAGGACTTCCACGGGCAGCTCATGCGCTTCTCGAAGAAGATGAAGACCTACCTCGACGAGCGCTTCGCCGTCACCGTCTTGGCCCTCCCGGTCCTCGGAAGCCTCGTCGTGAGCATCGTCCCGCTCATCTTCTCGATGCTCATCGCCTTCACCAACTGGGACCGGTACACCTATGCCAACCGGCACTTCGTATGGAATCCCTCGGCCTGGGCGTCGCTATTCGGCCTCGGCGGTGGGGATCCGCTCTTCCTACCGACCTTCCTCGAACTATTGGTGTGGACCCTCGTTTGGGCGGTGCTCGCCACCTTCCTCAACTACATCTTCGGCATCATCGTCGCCCTCATGATCAACCGCAAGGGCATCAAGCTGAAGAAGATGTGGAGGACCCTCTTCGTCGTGACGATCGCGATTCCGCAGTTCATCACCCTCCTCTGCATGAGGAACATCCTCGGTAGCAGCGGCCCCGTCAATACGTGGCTCTTGACCCAAGGATGGTACACGGATGGGGTGGCGCCGGCCCTCGGCTTCACCTATGCCAACGGCGATCCGAAGCCGTTCCCCTTCCTCGGCGACCTCGCGAACCAAGGCTCGCTTCCCTACGACGGGACCAATCCGTTCGTCCTCGCCTTCACCCGGGCTTTCTGGGCGAAGGTGACGATCGTCCTCGTCAACATTTGGGTCGGCATTCCCTACACGATGCTCTCGACTTCGGGCATTCTCATGAACATCCCCGACGATCTCTACGAATCCTCGCAAATCGACGGGGCCAGCAAGTGGCGTCAGTTCTGGTCGATCACGATGCCTTACATCCTATTCGTGACCGGACCCTCGCTGCTTACTTCCTTCATCGGCAACATCAACAACTTCAACGTCATCTACTTCCTTACCGGAGGCGGCGCCGAAACGACGCCGGGCCTCTACTACAAGGCCGGCAACACCTCCCTCCTCATTACCTGGATCTACAAGCTCTCGACTGGCAACCAAGCTTCATATAACGAGGCCTCGGTCATGGGCTGCATCATCTTCGCCATCTGCGGCTTCTTCTCCATCATTGCCTACAAGCGGATGGGCTCGGTCAAAAACGAGGAGGAATTCCAATAATGAAAGCACGTCGTATCACGGGTGACGTCGTCATCTACGTCATCCTCACGGTGATGGCCGTCATTTGGCTCCTTCCGATCCTTTGGCTGGTCCTCCAGTCCTTCTCGAACGAGGGCGGATCGCTCTCGCAATCCCGCTTCATCCCGAAATCGCTCGGCTTCGAGAACTACATCGCCATCTTCACCAACCAGCGCTGGTCGACCGGCGGCTGGGCGAGCAACTACATGAACCACGTCATCTTCTTCGATGTCGAAAGGGATGGCACGATCGTGATCGGAAGCTTCTTCAACACCCTCATCGTCGCCTTCGGGACGATGATCTTCGCGACGCTACTCACCCTCATGACGAGCTACGCCCTTTCCCGGCTTCGCTTCCGCGGAAGGACGATCATCATGAAGATCTGCCTCGTGATGGGCATGTTCCCGGGCTTCCTCTCCCTCATCATCATGTACTGGCTCTTCCGCCTCATCGAGACCGATCTCGGCATCCCGATGGGGTTATGGACCCTCATCTTCCTCTATAGCGCCGGAGCCGGAGCCGGCTACTACATCTCCAAGGGCTTCTTCGACACGATTTCGAAGCAAATCGACGAGGCGGCCATGATCGACGGGGCGAGCCGCTTCCAGATCTTCTACAAGATCACGCTCCCTCTTTCGAAACCGATCATCGTCTACACGGCCCTCACGGCTTTCATGGGCCCCTGGGGCGAATACATCACCTCGAGCTTCATCATCCGCAACGACTCGTCGATGATGACCGTGGCGGTGGAACTCTACAAGATGGCGATCGGTACCGACGGCACCTCGGAAGCTACCGACTATTGGGGAAGCTTCTGCGCGGCGGCCGTCTTCATCGCCATCCCGGTCTCCATCCTCTTCGTCTTCATGCAGAAGTACTACGTGAGCGGCGTTACCGGCGGCGCCGTGAAGGGATAGAGCCTCCCCCAACCTGCTTTGGAGAGCCCCGGGTCCTGCCCGGGGCCTCTTCTTCTATTTGGGGACCATCTTTGCAAAGCCTCGTTTGTCCCGCTTCTCGAAGCGGCGACTTGGGTCGATTTGCCCCGCAAATCGCCCATGGAAAGGAGAATCAATGAAGAAAGGGCTACTGACGATTGCCTTCCTTCCGGCCGTGATGGCCGCCCTCGCTTCCTGCGAACCCGCCTCCCCCTACGACTTCGTCGAGGCCGATTCCTCGAAGGGATCGGTCGGCTACGAGATATTCGTGCCGAGCTTCAGCGACTCGGACGGGGACGGAATCGGCGATTTCCGCGGCATCGAGAACAGGGTCTCGTATCTAAGCGAACTCGGCATCCGCCGGGTATGGCTTAGCCCGATCCACCCCTCGCCGAGCTATCACAAGTACGACGTCGTCGACTATTATGCCGTCGACGAAGACTACGGGACCCTCGAAGATTTCGACAGCATGGTAAGCGCCCTCCATGAGGCGGGCATCGACGTCGTCCTCGACCTCGTGCTCAACCACACGAGCGACGAGAACCCTTGGTTCGAGCAAAGCGCCCGTGACCGGGGCGAAGGGAAGACGGGTGCCGACTCGAAAGCCGATTGGTACGAGTGGGCCGAGCAGGGAAGCGGAAGCGGGTGGAGCTATTCGCCGCTCGCGAAAGCCGCCTACCGCTGCGCCTTCTCGACCGACATGCCGGAACTGAACCTCGATTCTTCGGCCGTTCGCGCGGAAATCGGGAAAATCGCCTCTTTCTGGCTCAACGAGCACGACGTCGACGGCTTCCGGCTCGACGCGACGACCTATTACTACGATAACGACACCGCGAAGAACGTCGAGTTCCTCACCTTCCTCCGCGAGACTTGCGAGCAGATCAAGGATGACGTTTACATCGTCGGCGAGGCGTGGATCGATAGCCAAGCCGCCCTCTCTTCCTATGCCGCGAGCGGCATCCGCTTCTTCAATTTCCCGACCGCCTGCGCCGCGGATGGCAAAGGCAACCTTTCGACCGTCGCCGCCTGCACGCCCGGCACCCGCTGGAGCTACTATGGCGAGGCGGTGGAGGAGGCCTCTTCCTCTTTCTATGAGCAAAGCGGGAAGCGGGGTCTTACCGCCTTCTTCATTTCCAATCACGACGAGGATCGCTGGGCAACCTACTTCAACGCGGTCGACGACGGCGAAAGCCGGATGAAGCTTGCCGCGACGATGAACATCCTCAGTCCCGGCACGCCGTGGATCTACTATGGCGAGGAAATCAAGATGACTGGACGCCGGAGCGACGACAATAGCGAAAACGACCGCCTCCGGAGGCAAGGCTTCGTCTGGGGCGGGGGAGTCGAAAAGTGCGATACCCCCGACGGGGGAAAGGACACGAACGGGGATACCCCAGGCGCCCTCGACGAACTGAAGAATCCCTCGAGCCTCCTCTCCCATTACCGGCGTTCGATCAACCTCCGGAACGCCTATAACGACCTCTTCGAATTCGGGGAATTCCTAGAGGCCTCCTTCGACGGGGAAAAGGAAGTCTCCTTCCTCATTAGCGAGGGAGGCTCCGAATACGCCCTCGTCTTCAATCTCACGACCTCCGGTCAAATCGAGCTCGGCGATGACTACGAGCTCCTCGACTCCGTCTGTCCCGACGGGACGAAGAGCGAGGTCGAGGGAACGACCCTCAAGGCCGGGGGATACTCGGCCACCCTTCTGGAGAAGCAATCATGAAAAAAAGAATCCTTCCGGCCTTCATTCTGGCCTCAGCCATCCTCGTCCCTTGCCTTTCCTCTTGCGAGCCTGCCACCCCTCCGGCGAGCCAATCTACTTCATCGGCCGGAGAGTCGAGCCTCGGCTCTTCGAGCGCCGAGGGCGGTGACGGGGAGGGAAACTACGGGGAGGACTTCGTCTTCGACGGGATCCTTCGCATCTACTATCACCGCGACGACGGCAATTACGCGACCAAGCGGCTTTGGATCTGGGGCAGCAGCTTCGAGGGCGCGAGCCTCGGTGAAGTTGAGTTCGCGAACGCCTCCGCCCCCGACGAATTCGGCGTCTATGCCGACTTCGACCTCGCCGCCTCCCCTTGGAGCGGGGTCGCCCATAGCTACGTCGGCTTCATCGTGAAGGAAGCCCAGACCTGGAGCGGGCAGTCGATCGACATAATCTGTCCTTTCAACAAGTTCCAAAACAACATCGAAACGAACGAAGACGGTCGTCAGCTCATGACCGTCTACGCCGTCGACAACGGCGACCTCTCGATATCGACCTACGCGAGTCGGGCCCTCGCCCTCGGCGATCGGATCTCGAGCGCCTCCTTCCTCGATTGGAAGACCATCGAGGTAAAGGGAACCGGCACCCAAGATGGCCGGAGCGAAGAGGAAATCGGGAAGGTCGAGAGCTATTCCCTTTACGACTTCCCGGAAAGCTACTATCTCCTCTCGAGCGAGGAGCAAAGCCGCGCGAAGAACGACTACCTCGTCGCAAGCGGCTCCCCGAATAGCAACTCGTTTACGATTTCCCTTAGCGAAGACGCCATCCCGAGCCACGGCTACCTCATCGAGGCGAGCTTCGCCTCGGCCCCGGAGAACCTCAAGAGCAAGTCGGCGAGCTTCGTTTCCCTTTACGACGACCCGAAGTTCAATTCGGAATACACCTATTCCGGCCACGACCTCGGCGTCACCCGGGACGAGAACGGGAAGCTCGTCTTCCGCCTCTGGGCCCCGACGGCCAACCGGGTGCAGCTCTTCCAATACATTACCGGCACCCCCTCGTCTCTCTCGATCAGCGGCAACCAGCCTTCGCTCAATAGCCACTCGACCTTCGAGATGCGGCTTGGCGAGCACGGGGTCTGGACCCTCACCGAAGATGAGATCCGGGCGGCCGGGGGAATAGTCCTCGAGGGCGACTACTACACCTATTCGGTCACCAATAGCGAGGGAACCATCGAAACTTCCGATCCCTATGCCAAGAGCACCGGCATCAACGGGGAGCGCTCGATGGTCGTCACCGAGAAGACCTTCGAGGAAGAGCGGCCGGAAGGCTATGATGAGTCGATTGCCTCCCTTCCCGCCATCTCCTCGCTCAACGACCTCTTCATCTACGAGACGCACGTCCGCGACGTGACCGCCGACGATACCTGGATCTCGAACGAAGGCAACCCGCGCGGCACCTTCCTCGCCCTTGCCGAGCACGGCACCACCTACACCGAAGGCGGCGTCACCGTCTCGACCGGCCTCGACTCGATCCTCGAGCTCGGGGTCAACGCCATCCAGCTCCTCCCGGTCTTCGACGGGGACAACGACGAACGGGCCGATGAAGGAAGCGAATTCAACGGCAACTACAACTGGGGCTACAACCCCAAGAACTTCAATGCGGTGGAAGGGGCCTACAGCACCAACCCCCGCGACGGCAAGGTCAAGATCGGCGAGTTCATGACCCTCGTTAAGACTTTGGCCGACAGCGGCGTCCGCACCATCATGGACGTCGTCTACAACCACACGTCGTCGATTTCCGGTTCCTCCTTCACGAAGGTGATGCCGAAATACTATTTCCGGACCGCGGAGGACGGAACCTACATCAACGGCTCGGGAACCGGCAACGTGACGGCGAGCGAGCGGCCGATGGTCCGCAACTTCATCGTCGATAGCGTGAGCTTCTGGGCTTCCGAATACGGGATCAAGGGCTTCCGCTTCGACCTCATGGGCTGCCTTGACACCGAAACGATGAAAGCCGTCCGCAACGCCTTAAACGAAATCGACCCGACCATCGCCGTCTATGGCGAGGGCTGGGACGGCTCCTTTGGCGGGCCTAACGGCTTCGAGAATAGCGATGCGATTCCGGCCAACACCAACAATGTCTACTCCAAGCTTTGGGCCGGGGCCGAAGGGCTCGAGGACTCCGCGTGGGGCATCGGGGCCTTCAACGACCACGGCCGCGACGGCCTCAAGGGAAATACCCAATGGGAAGGAGCCGCTCCCGACTACGGCTTCATCTCCCAGGGGAGCGAGCACCTCACCGCCGAGAAGAGAAACTGGGTCATGGGCAACTTCCTCGGCTCCAACGACGGGGTCGGGGCCAATCCGACCCAGACGATCAACTACGCCTCTTGCCACGACAACTACACCCTTTACGACCAGATGAACTACTGCCTAGGCTCTGGCACGACCTCGGTCGAGGATAGCCAGGATGCCCGGGACGCGACGATCGCCGTGACCGGCGCCATCGTCTACTCGCAGGGCGCCGCCTTCATCCACGGAGGCGAAGAGATCTTCCGCCAGAAGCTCATGTACCGGGACGATCCCTATTGGGACCTCGTCGACCAGAACGCCGCGAGCAACGATGCCGTCGACATCGACGAAAACACCCGCCTCATCCGGAATTCCTACACCTATGGCGACGCGGTCAACTCCTATAAGTACGACCGGAAGGTCGCCTTCCTCGACGACTACAACCGCTACAAGGAGGTATGCGCCCTCCGCAAAGAGGGGATGGATGGCGGTTATCTCGGCCGGGGCTACGATCCGGAAACATACGCCCCCGTCGCCACTTCGCGCTGGGAGGACTATCAGGATAGCGGCGCGGTCCATACCGTCGCGGCCGTCAACTTCAATGGCCTAGAGGGAAGCGCCGACCGCTACGTTTGCATCGCCGGACGCGATCCGAGCGACGCGATGAGGGCCCTCTCGTTCGGGAGCAACCGCGTGAAGGTCGTCTATTCCTCGACCCTCTACCATAAGGCGGGCGAGACCATCACGACGAGCGGCTTCCTCGGCCTTGGGCTATACGAGTTCCTCATTTTGGAGAAAGCATGATGAAAAAGAGAAAATTCGTGATCGGGCTCTCCCTCATCGGGACGGCCTTCCTAGCCGCTTCGTGCGCGCCGGTCGAAATCACCTCGAGCTCGGGCGGCTCCTCTTCGAGCGGCTCTTCCGCAAGCGAGGGGCAGGGGAGCTCGAGCTTCGTCGGACACGACCCCGCGGCCGTCGAGGCCTACATGGACTCGCTTAAGGAAACGAGCGAGAACGGCCACCTTTACTTCCATTACCTCCGTTACGACAACGCCCCGGGTAGCTACGCCGACTATGACGTCTGGGTGTGGCCCCGGAACGGGGAAGGCAGCCGCTTCGACTGGGCCGGGCGGACGAGCCCGGCCAATCGCGTCGACGCGGCGACCGGCGATGCGATCGTCGATGAATTCGGCGGGGCCTACATCGACGTTGACCTGAACAAGACCTACGACGGCGGCTGGGACGACGAATCGAAGACGATGGGCGGGACGCCCTCTTCCTTCATAAGCGCGAAAGGCGGCTATGTCTCCTCGGCCGGCTTCCAAATCGTCAAGACCTCGTCCCGCACCTCGACGAGCGGCTTCTGGATCAACGACGGCGGCGACATGAACCTTTCCCTCGAGCCCTTCAAGATGGACCTCGGGAACGGAGAGAGCTGCTATCACCTCTTCGCCCTCCAAGACCAGGGCGTCTCCGGCGTCACCTCAACCCCGGCGATGACGATCGAGGACCCGTTTGCCGACGACGACGGGACCAACGTCACCTACGACAACCCGGCCTACGACAACGTCGAGTGGGACAAGGAAAAGGAAATCAAGGCCACCTCGCCCCTCTTCCTCGACGGGACCGGGAGCAAGGGCTATCTCGAGGACGGGGCCGGTACCGGCTACCAGATCATGGTTTCCTCCTTCGCCGACAGCGACGGGGATGGGATGGGCGACATCTACGGCATTAGCGAGAAGCTCGACTATTTGAAGGACCTCGGGGTCGAGGTGCTCTGGCTTACCCCGATCCAGCTTTCCAACAGCTACCACGGCTACGACATCAACGACTACACGAAGGTCGACCCGAAGTTCGGCTCCAAGGTTTCGCCGAACGCCCAAAACGGGGAAGTGAGCGAGGAATCGGCGATGGAAGACTACCTCGATCTCCTTTCCGCGGCCCATGCGAAGGGCATGGCGGTCGTGATGGACCTCGTCATCAACCACACCTCGGCCAACAACGCTTGGTTCGTGGACAGTGCCCAGCTCGACGAGAACTACCGCGGCTTCTACCAGTGGGGCAACCACAATAGACAGGAAGGGATCGACGAAGACCATTTCTGGTATCCGTATGGCGACCATCCCTATAGCTATTACGCCAAGTTCGGCTCCTCGATGCCGGAACTCAACTATTCCTATGTCCCGACCCGCGTTGCCATCGAGGCGATGGCCGAAAGCTGGCTCGCTAGGGGCGTCGACGGCTTCCGGATGGATGCGGTGAAGCACATCTTCCTCGACGACGAGGTGGCTTATGACGATGGCGATACCGTCGTTCTCGACAACAGCGCCTCGGGCAACTACTCGAGCAACCTAACGAAGAACCTCCAGTTCTGGCGCGACATCATCGGCTCGATCAAGGAGGATTACCCGAATGCCTTCTTCGTCGGGGAGAACTTCGACGGCCACGCTTATCACGTCGCTCCCTATTACGAAGCCTTCGATTCCCTCTTCGATTTCTATAGCTACTTCAATTTCTCCTCCTCGGCCGCCAATGCCCTCGCCAACAACGGCTGGAGCAGCGTCCAGAGCTGGAACGGCTATCAAAGCAACCAGATGGGAACCGTCTATAGCCCAGCTAGCGAGCTGACCACCGACCACGAGGCCGAGAGCGGACTCTACGGCTCGACCGAGGC
This sequence comes from uncultured Bacilli bacterium, assembly GCA_944375905.1. Lineage (GTDB taxonomy): Bacteria > Bacillota_I > Bacilli_A > RFN20 > CAG-826 > UBA4951. Next base: position 101,147 of record CALWAS010000009.1, on the reverse strand, counting down.
GATGCCCTATAGCGGGAGATGGAATCTCAAGAGCGTCTTCGACGCGGACGAATCCTACCGCACGGGCAAGCAAGCCTCGAACGTCGAGGAGTACAGCTTCATAAACGGCGGCTTCACCTCGAACCACGACATCGCCCGGATGATCAACCGGATCGCCGGGACCCCCGAGCCGAGCGGCATCTCGGCCCAGGGCAACGTCACCGCGGCCAATTACGAGAGGCTCCTCGCCTCGGCGACCTGCGCCGAAATCGCCATTCTCACCCTCCCGGGCCTCAGCTGGCTCTACTATGGCGACGAACTCGGGATGACCGGCAACTTCAAGAAAGACCAGACCTCCGAGTCCTCCTACGCGGACCTCGCCTACCGCCAGCCGATGAAATGGGTCCAGGACGGGAAAGTGGGGGACGGTTCCTTCACGACCGGCTTCGGGATCACCGGAAGCGGGAGCGAGATCTACTGGGACGAGGTCAACGCCTCCTCGAAGGTCGTCTCGGTCGAGGAAGCGAGCAAGGGCGGAAACGCGCACTTCGACGCGATCAAGGCCTTCATGAACGCTAAAGCCTCGATTCCCGCCCTCCAGCGCGGCTCCTACGAGCCCCAGGGCTGGGAAGTGAACGGCCAAGCCGTCAACTTCGTCCACAACGTCGAACGGGAACTCGACGGGAAGAAGTACAACATCGTCGTCAACTTCTCGCCGACTCTCACCCTCTCGGCCGGCTTCACGGGCAAGGTCATCGCCTCCTACAACGGGGCGACCGCGACCTCGATCCCGCCGCTATCGGCCATCCTCGTCGAAAACTGAACGGCGGCCCGAGGCCCCTGCCTTGCAAGGCAAGGCGGGGGCTTTTATCATTCTTCCGTCAATGAAGCTATCGATTGTCATACCGGTCAAGGACCAAACCGCGAAACTAAAGTCCAATCTCCTCGAGAAGGGGCTGCCCTTTTTCGACTCGCTCGGCATCGCCTACGACGTGATCGTCGTTTCCGACGGTTCCTCCGAGGAGGAGCAAGCCTCGCTCGAGCGTCTTTTCGAAGAAGGGGCTTTCCCCATCCAAGTCCACCTCCTTCCTTACGAAGACAGGAAGGGCAAAGGCGCGGCTATCGCCCATGCCTTCCGGAAGGTGGATGCCTCTTACATCATGTTCATGGATGCCGACTGGGCGACCGATCCCGAACCTCTCAAGGACATCGTCCGCCATCTAGGGGAGGCCGATTGCTGGATTGCCTCGCGCAACGCGAAGGGCGCCAAGATCCTCACTCCCCAGCCGCTAGTAAGGCGCATCCTCCATGCCGGCTCCCGCTTTATCTGCCGACACCGCTTCGGGCTCACGAAGCTTTCCGATACCCAGTGCGGTTTCAAGATATTCCGCGGCGATTTGGCGGAGATTCTTTCTAAAAAGCAGATCATCATGGGCCCGGCCTTCGACGTCGAGTACCTTTACTTCCTCTCGCTCAACGGCTTCTCGATCAGGGAATTCCCGGCCGTTTGGCGGGACGACCCCGACTCGACCTTCACCCATCCGGTGAAGACCGCCCTGAGGTTCTACCGCGACCTCGGAAGGATCAAGCGCAACAAGAAGAACTACATCCTCACTAAGGAGGAAAAGGAGGCACTATGCTCATCGACCGAGCCGTCGTCGAAGTAAGAAGCGGGAACGGGGGAGACGGGCACATCTCCTTCCTCCACGACAAGAACACCGAGTTCGGCGGCCCCGACGGGGGCAACGGCGGGGAAGGGGGAAGCGTCTACTTCCTCGCCCGCCAGAACCTCAATACCCTCTTCGCCTTCCGCCACTCGCCCCTGCTTTCGGCCGAGGATGGGGAAAAGGGCGGGAAGAAGCTCTGCAATGGCCATAAGGGCGCCGACCTCCTCGTCGAGGTCCCGGTCGGAACCGTCCTTTTCGACGAGCGGGACGGCCACCTCATCGCCGACCTCGACGAGGACGGCAAGAAGGCCCTCGTCGCCCGCGGCGGGAAGGGCGGACGGGGCAATGCCTCCTACAAGTCGAGCCGCCGCCGGATCCCGAGAATCGCCCAAAACGGGGAAAAGGGCGAGCGCTTCCGCCTCGTCCTCGAGCTCAAGATGATCGCCGACGTCGGCCTCGTCGGGCTTCCCTCGGCCGGAAAGAGCACTTTCCTCAACCTCGTGACCAGGGCCAATGCCCTCACGGCCGACTACCCTTTCTCGACCCTTTCCCCGAATCTCGGGGTCACCTACCTCGAGGACGGAAACTCGTTCGTGATTGCCGATCTCCCCGGCCTCATCGAGGGAGCTAGCCAAGGGAAGGGGCTCGGGACGAGCTTCCTCCGCCACGCCGAGCGGACGAAGGTCCTCGTCCACCTCGTCGCGATGGACGGCCTCCACGACCCGGTAGCCGCCTATAGGACGATCCGGAAGGAACTCGAGCTCTATGGCGGCCATCTCGAGGAGAGGCCCGAGATCGTCGTCGCCTCGAAGATGGACGAAGAAGGAGCGGAGGAGCGCAAGAAGGCCTTCGACGCGGCGCTCGGGCTTTCCTCCTTCCCCCTTTCGAGCTTCGAACGGGGCAGGGAAGTCGCCATCCTCAAGAAATGCGAGGAGCTCATCGCCAAAGCCCCGCGCTTCCCCCTCAAGGGCGAGGAGGAGCGGGTCAAGGGCTACCATCCGCTCGACGAGAAGGGCCGGCTCGACGACTATGTCCTCCTCCGCGAGAAGAAGGGTCTCTACGTCGTGAGAGGCAAGAAAATCGAGGAAGACGCCGCCCGGATCTCGACGGCCACCGAGGAAGGGACGATGCGTCTCCTCTCCCTCCTCAGGAAGGCCGGTCTCGAGGAAAGGCTAAGGAAAGCCGGGGCCAAAGACGGCGACGAGGTGAAGATCGGCGAGGTCAGCTTCATCTACGAGGAGTGAAGTATAATGGATAGGAAGGAACTGCTTTCCCTATTGGGCATCGGCGCTTCCGGGCTCCTTTTCGCCCTAACCCTCTTCCTTCTCCTTTTTTAGAGCATGTACCACTATCTCATCGGCACGATAACCGAGCGCGGAAACGGCTATGTCTCCCTCGAGACGAAGGGCGGCATCGGCTTCCTTTTGACCGTCTCCGACCCCCTTTCCTTCGAAATCGGGAAGGAAGGGAAGTTCTATGTCCACGAGGTATACACCGAATCGGAGCACTACCTCGCCGGCTTCCCCGACAAGAAGAGCAAGGAAGCCTTCATCGACCTCATCTCGGTTAAGGGCATCGGCCCGAAGACCGCCCTTTCGGCCCTCTCGGGAACGACCCCGGAAGAGCTTTATTTCGCCATCGAGGGCGGAAACCTTTCCTATCTAAAGAAGCTGCCCGGCATCGGCCCGAAGGCGGCGAGCCAGATCATCCTCGACCTCAAGGGGAAGCTCCTCGAGGCCAAAAGCAAGGAGGCCATCGCCTCGACGCCCTATCTTTCGGCCCGGGATGCCCTTCTCGCCCTCGGCTTCAAGAGCAAGGACGTCGATAAGGCCATCGCCTCCCTCCCGGCCGGGCTAAATGAGGAAGAGGCCATTAGGGAAGGGCTAAGGAACCTCAAGCGATGAGTGAGAAAAGGAAAAAGGAGAGCGAGCGTCTCCTATCTAGCGAAAAGGAGCCGGGCGACGAGGAAATAAGCCTCCGCCCGCGCTTTCTAAAGGAATACGTCGGGCAGGACGAGCTCAAGAAGAACCTCACCGTCTTCATCAAGGCAGCCCTCAAGCGCCGCGAGCCGCTCGACCACGTCCTCCTTTACGGCCCCCCGGGACTAGGCAAGACGACGCTTGCCTATGTCATCGCGAACGAGATGGGGGCCAACCTCAAGTCGATCAGCGGCCCGGCCGTCGAGAAAAGCGGCGACCTCGCCGTCGTCCTTAGCGAGCTCGAGCCGGGCGATGTCCTTTTCATCGACGAGATCCATCGCCTCCCCCGGACCGTCGAGGAAGTCCTTTACGGGGCGATGGAGGATTTCGTCCTTCAGATCATCGTGAACCGCGACGGGGCCTCGAAGGCGGTGAAGATTCCCCTTCCGCCCTTCACCCTCGTCGGGGCGACGACGAGGAGCGGCGACATTTCCTCCCCCCTCCGGGCCCGCTTCGGCATCCAGTCGAAGATCGATTTCTACCCGCCGAAGGACCTAGCGAAGATAATAACGAGGACCTCGAGGGTTCTCGAGATGCCGATCGACGAGCGGGCGGCCATGACGATCGCCGAGCGGAGCCGCGGCACCCCGAGGATCGCCAACCGTCTCTTCCGCCGGGTCCGCGACTTCGCGAGCTACGAGGAAAAGGAGAGGATCGACCTCTCGCTTGCCCTCCGCTCGCTCGATGCCCTCCATATCGACGAGCTCGGTCTCGACGAGGTCGACATCCATTACCTCACGGCCCTCATCGAGCGCTTCCACGGGGGACCGGCCGGCCTCGAGTCGATCGCCTCGGCCATCGGGGAGGAAATATCGAACCTCGAGGACGTCTACGAGCCCTATCTCGTGATGAGCGGCCTCGTCAACAGGACCCCCCGGGGCAGGGTGGCGACCGAGAAGGCGTACAAGCACCTTCGCTACACCTATCAGGGCACCCTTTTCTAAGAGATGGTCAAGAGGCGGTGGAAGCTGCCTCTTTTTTCGTCCAAAAAAGCCCGAAAAGCCCGCAAAAATGGCCTAAAAATGGCGAAAAAGCCCGATGGCTACTTTCCTTCTTGCCCTTAGGCGCGGGCGTGAATAAGATATTAAGCGCTTATGCCCGCCCTTTTAAGGGCGCGTAAGGTAGCCTTGGAGGTTCCCCCATGCGGAGAAAGCTTGCTTACATATTGCTATCGTCGGCCCTCATCATCGGTGCGGCCGCATCCATTCCCTCGGCCCTCGTCGCCCTCGACACCGACGTGAGCTACGGCGCCGGGCGCGATCTCTACTTCCGCATTTCCGAGGAAGGAACGACGCTCGATGGCATCGACGAAGCCGATTACATCGTCAATGACGACTACGTGGCCGTCAATGCGGTCAAGGACGAGTTCGAATCGCGGCTTGAAAGCTGGGACATCAACGCGACCGTCACGACCGAAGGCTATTCGACCGTCAAGGTCACCCTCCGCACCCAGGCCTCGAGCGAGGCCGACTACCTCTATCTCCAGCGTTACCTTCCCTTCTCCGGCGGCAACATCACGGTGGCGGCCGGCTATACGGCGACCGACATCGAGGACGATCCATCCTCGAATGCCGCCTACCTCGACAACGCGATGTTCGACGGGCAGACCGCGACCATCGAGTACGTGAACAACATCCCGGTCGTCGCCATTCCAGTCAACTACCCGGGCGAGGACGGCCAGATGGCGGCCCTCATCAACTTCTGCTCGGACAACACGATCGCGGCCACGAGCGATTCCTCGACCTCGACCGAGGGACAGGATTGCTACCTCGTCTTCTGGACCGACTTCCAGCAAGGCGACAGCTTTGCCGAGGCCTACGATTCCTCGAGCGAGGACTACGATCCCAACATGGCGCGCCGCCTCCTTTTCGGCGAGGTTCCGGGCAACGCCTGGTACCAGGAAGAAGACGAGGACGACAATTACACCCGCATCCAGCTCCTCCCCAATAGCGAAGCCATCCAGGACGGCACCTTCAACCAAGCCCTTTCCGGCTCGGCCTACAAGGCGGCCCGTTACTATTGCTCGCTCTTCAATGCCTCGAGCTACGATTACGACGTCACCTTCTCCTACATGGTGAACGTCGACGCGACGGTTGAGTCCCTCATCAATGCCGGCGATTACCATTTGACCCCGGCTTGGAACGCCACCCTCATCGCGACGATCGTCGCCTATGTCGTCGCCATCGCGATTCTCGCGGCCTTCTTCCGCCTCTCTTCCCTCATGCCGATCGCCAACGTGCTCGTGACGACGCTATTAAGCATCCTCCTCTTCGGCTACTTCGCCGCCCAGTTCGGGGTCGGCGCCCTCGCCGGGATGATCGTCGGCACCCTCTTCACCCTCTTCGGCTCGTTATATTACCTAGGCAAGGTGCGCGAGGCCCTCTACGCCGGGCGCTCGCCGAAGAAGGCCCATTACGACGCCCTCAAGAAGAGCGTCTGGCCGATGCTCGATAGCGGCATCGTCTCCATCATCATGGGCCTTTGCCTCTATGGCTTCATCCCGGGCATCATCGGCAAGGCCGGCCTCATGCTCGTCATCTTCGGGGCGATCGGAATGATCGTGAACCTCGTCCTCACCCGCCTCGAGGGCTACATGCTCGCCGCCGACGGATCGACCGAGAAGCATCTCCCGGCCTCCTATGGCGTCGACCAAAGCAAGCTCCCGGCCAACGTCGAGGAGATGAAGGAGCCTTATGGCGGCCCCTTCGAGAAGACCGGCTTCAAGAAATTCTACAAAGGCTCCTCGATTGCCCTTCTCGCCCTGCTTGGCGCCTCGGCCATCGCCCTCGCCATTGCCTCCGGCGTGACGCAGGAACCCTATAACTACGGCGGTGCCTATAGCGACGCGACGACCATCGGCCTCGCCTATCGGGTCGAGGCCACCGAGAACCCGCCTTCGGCCTTCGACACGGCCGACGAGGTCGAGGTCGACTTCCTTGCGAAGATTACCTACCAAGGCGAGCCGATCGGCTACGAAGACGTCGTCGATAGCGGCCTTACCACCATTTACGATTCCAATACGGAGACGACTTACAACGTCTACTATTACGACGTCCCGCTCCTCGACTATTTCGCCGACGGTACCGAGGACCTCGGAGAGGGAGCCTTCTCGATCGACACTTCGAGCTACAGCACGCTCGCCGAAGCGGTGGAGGCCCTTGCCAGTGAGACCGAAGGGCTAAGCGCCTCGGTCAATCTCGTGAACGTCGAGGAAGGAACCCCGACCTTAGCCACCTTCATGCTTGGCTATGGCCTCGGCTACCTCTTCATCTTCCTCTATAGCCTCGTCCGTTTCCGTCCGGGACGCGGAACCTCCCTTACCCTCGTATCCTTCCTTTCGGGGCTCTTCGTCATCGCCCTCGTCTCGGCGACCCGCCTCGCCGTGACGCCGGTCATCTCCCTTGCCCCGATGGCCGCTAGCCTCCTCGTCTTCATCATGGGGAGTCTCATCGTCGACCGGGGAAGCGAGATCGCCCACGAATCCCGCGAGCACGACAAGTCGAGCCGCTCCTTCAAGGCCGCTTGCCTCGAGAAGGCCAATTCCCTCGCCGCGGGCGACATCGTCACCTTTGCCTTCCTCGCGAGCTTCTCCCTCATCGCCTTCTTTGGCTTCGGCCCGGCCAGCTACCGCTTGATCTTCCTCTTCGCCCTCATCGGCTTCCTCATCGGCATCTTCTTCGTGCTCACGGCCCTCGTGCCGACCGCCAATGAGGCGTCGACGCTATTCGCCCTCGCCGGACGCACCTTGAGGAAGGCCCTCCCCGAGCGCAAGGACGAACGGAAGGAAGGCGGCAAGAAGAAAGGATCCGAGCCGGAGGAATCCCTCTTCATCGGAATCAACGACTAAATGGACTTCCAAAGGCGCCTGCTTTCTTTCCTCGAGGTTGGGGAAGAGGAGGCGCCTTTCCTTTTAGGCGAGGCCACTCTCTCCGACATCCCTTCCATCGAGGGCGACGCGGCAGTCAAAAAAGCCCTTTCGATCATCGAAGACACCCGCTCGAAGGGTGGGAAATGCCTCGTCTATGGCGATTACGATTGCGACGGTGCAACCTCTGCTTCGATTCTTTTCCGCTCGTTAAGCGATTACGGGCTATCGGTCCGCGCCTATCTCCCGTCCCGCTACGTCGACGGCTATGGCATCAGTTCGACGAACGCCGAGAAAATCGCGCGGGCCGGCTATTCGCTCGTCGTCACCGTCGATAATGGCATCGCGGCCAACGACCCGATCGCCTATCTCAAAAGCCAGGGCCTTTCGGTCATCGTCATCGACCATCACGAAATCCAGGGCGATCTCCCGATGGCCGATGCGATCGTCCATCCCCAAACCATCGGCTACCCGTCTCCGAGCGTTTCGGCCGGTTGCCTTTCCTATCTCTTCTCGCGGGCGCTTCTAGGAAAAAGCGTCCCTTATCTCCTCGTCCTCGGGGCCCTTTCGACCCTCTCGGACATGATGGAGCTCAAAAAGCACAACCTCGCCCTCGTCCGCCTCGCCGAAAAGGAACTCGCCTCGACCTCGTTTCCCGCCCTCTCTTCCCTAGGGAGCGGCAAGGCGCGCGGGGCCAAGTTCCTCTCTTACGAGGTCGCCCCGGCCGTCAATGCGGTCGGAAGGATGGAGGAGCGCCCGGTAATCTCCCGCCTCGTCGATTACCTTTCCTATGGGGACAAAGCCGCCGATGGGAGGCTATTGGCCTACGTCCTTTCCCTCAACGAAGAACGGAAAGAGCTTTCCAAAAAGGCGATGGAGGAGCTTTCCTACGATGCCTCGAAAGCCGCCGTTTCCCTTCTTTCTCCCTACCAGGAGGGGCTAAGCGGGCTCATCGCCAACCGGATCATGGAACGCTATGAGAAGCCGACCGCGGTCTTCGCGAGGAAGGCGGGGGAAGAGGGGATCCTCGTCGGCTCGCTCCGAAGCCGGGAAGGCACCTCCCTTTTGCCTTTCTTCGCCTCGGGCCGGGTTCCCTTCGTGCGCTCCGGGGGTCATGCCCTCGCGGCCGGCGTCTCGATAAGGGAGGAGGATTTCCCCCTTTTCGAGCGGGAATTTGCCTTATATGCCTTGGCCCATCCCTTCGCCAAGCTCGAGCGGCCGGCGATGGAAGTGGCTCGGGACGAGCTTACCCTCGATAGCCTTTCCTTCGTCGAGCGCCTCGGCCCCTATGGCCATGGGCACGAGGAGCCGCGCTTCGTCCTTCCTCACGTCGACTTCGACGAGCTTTCCTTCCTCAAGGACGGGAAGTACCTCGCCATCAACCTCTCGAAGGAAGCCCGGATCTTTTCCTTCCGCCTTCCTTCTTCCTTCTTCGCCCCTGGGAAAACCTATGCCCTCTCCGGGACTTTCGAGCGCAATTCCTTCCGGGGCCGCGATTCGCTTTCCTTCCTCGTCGACGAGGCGAAGGAGGAATAGGGGAAGGGGGGACTCTTTTCCAAGGCGCGGGCGCCCCTCCTCCCGCGCGCCCGTGTGATATATAATTCCTCCGCAATGGAGCAAGAAAAGAAACTCGTGCCCAACGGCGGCTACCCCATGCATACCTTCGAGGACCTCAAGGCCCTTTATTTCGTCTACATCAAGTCGGAAAAGGGCCGGAAGATAGTCGAGGACGCCTACCTTTTAGCCAAGGAAAAGCATGCCGGTGTCTTCCGCAAGTCGGGCGAACCCTATATCCAGCATCCCATCGAGGTCGCCTACATCCTCGCCCAGCTCGAGGCGGGCCCGGCCACCTTGGCCTCGGGCCTCCTCCACGACACGGTCGAGGACACCGATCTCACGATCGAGGAAATAAGGAAGCGCTTCGGGGACGACGTCGCCCTCATCGTCGATTCCCTCACCAAGATCCAGCGGATGAAGCTCTCGAAGCGGAAGGAAACCGACTTCGAGGCCGAGGACCACCGGAAGATCTTCCTCGGGATGGCCCGCGACGTGCGCGTCATCCTCGTCAAGCTCGCCGACCGCCTCCACAACCTAAGGACCCTCGATTCCCTTTCCCCCGAACGGCAGAAGGCCATCGCGAAGGAGTCGCTCGAGGTGTTTACCCCGATCGCCCACCGGCTTGGCATCTACACGATCCAAAGCGAGATGGAGGACCTTTCGCTAAAGTACCTCGAGCCCGAGAAATACAAGACGATCCTCGACCTCCTCAACCAGCGGGAGGCCAACCGCCAGGAGTCGCTTACCTCGCTCAAGAAAAGGATCGCCGACATCCTTTTCGAGCACAAGATACCCTTCAGGATGGAGTCCCGGGTCAAGTCGATCTACTCGATTTACCGCAAGATGTACAAGAAGGGCTACACCTTCGACGAGATCTACGACGTCCTTGCCATCCGCATCATCACGAAGACCGAGATGAACTGCTATGAGATCCTCGGCATCATCCACGCGACCTACAAGCCGATCCCGGGCCGCTTCAAGGATTACATCGCGATGCCGAAGCCGAACATGTACCAATCCCTCCACACGACCATCGTCTCGGGGGACGGCAACATCTACGAAGTTCAGATTAGGACCGAGGAGATGGACAAGATCGCCGAGACCGGCATCGCCGCCCATTGGCGCTACAAGGAAGGGGAAAACTACAACCCGAAGGAAGAGCAGCGGGACATCGAGGAAAAGCTCCACTGGTTCCGCGACTTCGTCTCGATGTCGGGGGAAGGGGAGAAGGGCTCGGCCGAGGAGTTCATGGCCGCCCTCTCCAACGACATCTTCAACGCGAACGTCTATGTCTTCACCCCGCTAGGGAAGGTCATCGAGCTCCCGACCGGGGCGACGACCCTCGACTTCGCCTACAAAATCCACACGAAGGTCGGCGACCAGGCCGTCGGAGCGACGGTCAACGGCGCCCTCGTTCCGCTCAACACCGTGCTCAAGACCGGCGACGTCTGCGAGATCAAGACCTCGAAAACCTCGCCCGGCCCGAACCTCGGCTGGCTCGACATCGCCAAGACCTCCTCGGCGAAGGCCCACATCAAGAAGGCCATCCAGAAGCGGGAGGCCTCCGTCGAAAGCCGCGAGGCCCTCGTGAGGAAAGGACGCGAGTGGTGCCTTTCCGTCTTCGAGAAGGAAGGCATCGGCCCGGGCGAGATGGACCGCCTCCTTGGCGAGGAACGGGTCCTTGCGAACTTCCACGTCGATAGCCGCGATGCCCTCTATGCGATGGTGGCCGGGAAATCGCCGACTCCGCAGGGCCTCCTCGACTTCCTCAACGTGAAGCGGGAGAAAAGGGCCCCGAAGCTCCTCAAGGGCGCTGACAAGCGTTCCTCCTCCTGCCCGGTCGTCATCGACGGCGGGGAGGGCGTGATGATCGGCCTCGCCCATTGCTGCACCCCGATTCCGGGCGACCATATCGTCGGCTTCGTCTCGAAGGGCAAGGGAATCATCGTCCACCGGGCCAATTGCCCGAACGTCGCTTCCTCGACGCGGCTGCTCGAAGCCCGCTGGCGCGACGACCTCGGGGTGGCGACCTACCCGGTCGACATCGAGGTGTATGCCAACGACCGGGCCAACCTTCTGGCCGACATCCTCGTGATGCTCTCGAGCAAGGGCATCGTCTGCAGCGACCTCAAGGCCCATCTCATCAAGGAGAACATGAATTGCATCATCGCGATGACCGTCTTCGTTCCCGATGCCGGGACCCTCGACGACGTCTTCACGGCCCTCAAGGGAGTCCGGGGCGTCTACGACGGCAAGCGGATCATCCACTAGAAAGGAAATAAGATCATGGCTGGTTTTCAGAAAGTGAAAGGGACGATGGACGTCTATGGCCACTACGCGACCGTGAAGGAAAAGATCGTCTCCATTCTCTCGGAGATGGCCGAGCTTTACCACTATTCGCCCATCGAGACCCCGATGATGGAGTCGACTTCCCTCTTTGAGCGCTCGACCGGCGGGACGACCGACGTCGTCGAGAAGCAGATGTACACCTTCTTCGACAAAGGCGGCCGTAGCCTGACCCTCCGTCCCGAATACACGGCCGGGGTGGCGAGGGCCATCGTCGAGAACAAGCTCTACGCGAGCGAGGATCTCCCGCTCAAGCTCTATTACCACGGCCCGCTCTTCCGCTATGAGCGGCCGGGTCTCGGGAGATACCGGGAATTCAACCAGTTCGGGGTCGAATGCGTCGGGGAATCGACGCCTTGGCTCGATGCCGAAACCCTCCTACTGGCCGTCGAATCGCTTTATTACCTCGGCTTCAGGAAGGTGAAGGCCAAGATCAATAGCCTCGGTGGCAAGGCTTCCCGCGAGGCCTATAAGAAGGCTCTCGTCGCCTATTTCGAACCCCACGTCGGGGAAATGTGCGAGGACTGCCAGCGCCGGATCAAGACCAATCCGCTCCGCCTCCTCGACTGCAAGGTCGAGCACGACAAGGAACTCGCCAAGGGCGCGCCCTCGATTCTCGATTACCTCGTCGACGAGGACCGCGAGCGCTTCAAGCAAATCGTTGCCTATCTTCAGGATCTCGGCGTCGACTTCGAGGTCGATCCCGGCCTCGTAAGGGGACTCGACTACTACTCCGGGCTCGTCTTCGAGATCGCCCTTTCCGGGGCGAAGGACTACGGAAGCGTCCTTGGGGGCGGCCATTACGACGATCTCCTCGGCGAGATCGGGGGGCCGTCGCTGCCAGGCGTCGGCTTCGCCGTCGGCCTCGAGCGCCTCATTGCCTCCTACATGGACGAAGGGCTCGACAAGGGGAGCGAAACCCGGCTCGACGTCTACCTCATGCCGATCGGGGAAGAGGCCTATCGCGCAAGCGTGCCGCTTCTCGTCGAGACGCGGCTCAACGGCTATAGCGCCGAGCTCGCCCCGAAACCGGCGAAGCTCGGGGCCTACTTCAAGCGCGCCGAGCGCGCGAAGGCCCGCTTCGCCCTCATTTACGGGGACGAAGAGCTCAAGAAGGGCAAGGCCAACCTGAAGGACCTCGACAAAGTCGAGCAGGTCGAGATCGACCTTTCGAACCTTGCCGCCGAACTCGATGCCCACGTTGGAAGGAAAGAAGAAAGCGAAGAAGGGGAACATCACCATGATTAACGAAGGAAAGATGCGGAATGCCCTTTGCGGGGATCTCCGCCTGAAAGACGAAGGAAGGGAAGTGCGGCTCGCCGGCTGGCTCGTGACCAAGCGCAACCTCGGCGGCATCCTCTTCCTCGACATCCGCGACCGGAGCGGCATTTGCCAAATCCGCTTCGACGACCCGAGCCTCTGCCCGGAAGTCCATAACGAATACCTCCTCTCGATCGAGGGGACCGTCGAGAAGAAGCCGGTCGCCAACAAAAAGCTCGAAAGCGGGGAAGTCGAGGTCAAGGCGATATCCTGCTCGGTCATCTCGAAAAGCGAGCAGCCGCCTTTCATCATCGCCGACGAAACCGATGCCCTCGAGGAGACGCGTCTCAAATACCGCTATCTCGACTTGCGGCGCCCAATCCTCGCCAAAAGGCTGAGGACCAGGGCCAAAATCTGTCGCGCGGCCCGGGAGTATCTCGAGGAAAACGCCTTCCTCGAGGTCGAGACCCCGTGCCTCAACCTCGCGACCCCGGAAGGGGCCCGCGATTACCTCGTCCCCTCGAGGACGAAGCAGGGCCGCTTCTATGCCCTCCCCCAGAGCCCGCAGCTTTTCAAGCAGCTGCTCATGGTCGGCGGCATCGAGCGCTACTACCAGATCGCCAGGTGCTTCCGCGACGAGGACCTCAGGGCCGACCGCCAGCCGGAATTCACCCAAATCGACGTCGAGTGCTCCTTCCTTAGCCAAGACGAGATCCTCGAGCTCGGGGAAGGCCTCGTAAGGAAGATCTTCCTTGACGCCGAGGGCATCGAGCTCCCGGCCTTCGAAAGGATGGCCTATTGGGATGCCATGGATTTTTACGGGAGCGACAAGCCCGATCTCCGCTATGAGCTCAAGATGAGCGTTCTCGACGACATCGTCCCGCTTTCAAGCTTCCCAGGCGCGAAGGACGGTTCCTTCGTACGGGCCCTCAAAGTCGATGGCTATGCCGAGAAGGCCTCCAGGAAAAAGCTCGACGCCCTTCAGCTCGAGGCTAGGAAAAACGGCCTCGAAGGCCCGCTCTTCCTCTTCAAGGAGGAAGGCGGCGAGCTCCTCGGCAGCGGCCTCAAGTTCCTCTCCGAGGAAGGGAAGGCACTCCTTGTTAAGCGCCTCGCGCCAAAGGACGGGGACGCCATCTTCCTCTTGCTCTCGAACAATCGGAGAAAGGCCGACTTCGCCCTCGGAAGCATCCGCATCATGATCGCCCGGGAACTCGGGCTAACCAACGGAAAGCCCCACAAGGCGCTATGGGTGGTGGACTTCCCGATGTTCACCTACGACGAGGAGGAGGGCCGCTATGTCGCCGAGCACCATCCCTTCACCCGTCCGCGCGACGAGGATCTCGGCTACCTCGATAGCGATCCCTCGAAGGTCCTGGCCTACGCCTACGACGTCGTCATCGACGGCTACGAGGCCGGGGGCGGAACCCTCCGTATCTACGATCCCATCCTCCAGGACAAGATCTTCCGCCTCATGGGGCTAAGCGAGGAAGAGGTCCGCTCGCGCTTCGGCTGGTTCGTCGATGCCTTCAAGTACGCGGCCCCGCCCCACGGCGGCTTCGCCCTTGGCCTCGACCGCCTCTCGATGCTCGTCACCCACACCGAGAACATCCGCGACGTCATCGCCTTCCCGAAGAACCTGCTCGCCGTCGATCCAATGAGCGGGGCCCCGGGCGACGCCTCGGAGAAGGCACTCGAAGATCTATCGATTGCCGTGGTTAAAAAAGACTAAGTTATATTACGTTGTAATATAAAAACTACCTATAAACTACCAAGTAAATACTAGGAGGTAAACTGGATGAACCGTTACGATGCCACCGACGCCCTCGCTGTCGCCTGCCTAAGGGCCCTATCCCTCGACGAGATCGATACCGCGAATAGCGGCCATCCGGGCATGGCCCTCGACATCGCCCCGACCCTCTACCTCCTTTACCGCGACCTCATCAACGCCGACCCGAAGCGCCCCTCCCATTTCGGGCGCGACCGCTTCGTCCTGAGCGCCGGGCACGTCTCGGCTCTCCTCTACGCGATGCTCCACCTTGCCGGATACGATCTACCCTTGGACGAGCTTAAGAAGTTCCGCCAGCTCGGAAGCCTTTGCCCCGGCCATCCCGAGCACGGCCTTACCCCGGGCGTCGACGCAACGAGCGGCCCCCTCGGGCAGGGAATCGCCCAAGCCGTCGGGATGGCGATGGCAGAGAAGGCCCTCAAAGCCCGCTTCCCGGGCTCGGAAGACGCCCTTTCCCACCGGGTCTATTGCCTCTCCGGGGACGGCTGCCTCGAAGAAGGCATCAGCCAGGAAGCCATTTCCTTCGCCGGGCTCGAGAAGCTCGACAATCTCCTCCTCATCTACGACCGCAACGGATCGACCCTCGACAACCCGACCTCCGTCTCGATGGAGGAAAACGTGGCTCTCCGCTTCGAGGCGGCCAACTGGCGTGTCTATGAGGTAAAGGACGGCAACGACCTCGAGGAAATCGGAAATGCCCTCCACGAGGCCACCTCCCCTGATGAAAAGGAAAGGCCGACCATCCTCATCGTCAACACGACGATCGGCTTCGGGAGCGAGCTCTCCGGCTCCCACAAGTGCCATGGCTCGCCGCTTGGCTTCGAGCGCTCCGCCCGGGCCAAGAAAGTCCTTGGCTATCCCTATGAGCCCTTCCTCGTGAAGGAGGAGTGCCGTACGAGGCTCCGCGAGACTTTCGCCGCCCGCGGCAAACTCATCCTCGATTCGAAGGACGAGGCGATGAAGTCCTATCTCGCCCTTCACGAGGAAGAAGGGGAGAAACTCCTCTCGGCCCTCAAGGGAGAAATCGTCCTCCCGCCCCGCGAGGTCTATGAACTGAAGGAGAAGGAGGCGACGCGGAACGCCTCCGGGCGCTATCTCAATCTCCTCAAGACGTACCTCCCGTCCCTTTTCGGCGGGGCGGCCGACGTCGCCGGCTCCTTGAAGAGCGATCTATCGGGCGAGAAGCTCTTCCTGCCGGAAAGCCGGGCCGGGAAGAACATCGCCTTCGGCATCCGCGAGTTCTTCATGGGCGCCGCGATGAACGGGGCGCTCCTCTCCGGGGGACTAAGGACCTATTGCGGGACCTTCCTCGTCTTCAGCGACTACATGAAGGCGGCGGTGAGGATGAGCGCCCTTGAGCGCCTCCCGGCCATCTATCTCTTCTCCCACGACTCGATCGCCGTCGGGGAAGACGGCCCGACCCACGAGCCGATCGAACAGATCGACGCCCTCCGCCTCATCCCGGGCCTCGTCGATTTCCGCCCGGCCGACGGCCGCGAGGTGGTCGCCGCCTACGAGTACGCCCTCGAAAGAAAGGACGGGCCGACCGCCATCATCCTCTCGAGGCAGGACCTCCCGCTCCTCGCCAATAGCTCGATCGACAAGGCGAAGGAAGGGGCCTACCGCCTCGAGGAAGGGAATGACGTCGAGCTCCTCGCCTCCGGAAGCGAGGTCTCCCTCGCCCTCGAGGTGAGGAAGCTCCTCCTCGAAAAGGGCATCGAAGCCGCGGTCGTCTCGGTCCCGAGCTTCAACCTCCTCCAGAAGATGGAGAAAGTGCCCTTCAAGCTTCCCTATGAGCGGCGGATCGCCATCGAGATGGACACGGCCGCCCTCTATTACCGCTATGCGAAGAACGTCATTGCCATGGACTCCTTCGGGGCCTCGGGCAAGGACAAGGAAGTCATCGCCCATTTCCATTTCGATGCCGAAAGCGTGCTCGAAAGGGTGCTAGACCTCATGCAGGCGTGTTAGGATTAAGCCATGGCAAGCGACTACTATTACCTGAACAATTACCGCGGCGCCGGGAAGATCGCCATCTCGAGGAAGAGTTTCGAGTCGATCGCGACCATCGCCGCCAATAGCGTCGAGGGCGCCAAGGTCCGCTCCAAGGGGAAGAAGAGCTTTTCCCTCACCGAGCCGGTCCGCGCGGCTTTCCGCCGGGACGGGAAGGTCGAGCTTTCCCTCCAGGTTTCCGTAAGCAAGGCCGCCAACGTCCGGGATACCTGCCTCCTCATCCAGGAGCGGGTGGCGACCGCCGTCTCGATGATGTCGGAAGCGGTTCCCTTCGCGATCGAGCTCAAGGTCGTTTCCGTCCTATGAGGGAAAAGGGCTTCGACGAAGCTCTAGCCGGCGCTCAGAAATGGGCGCTTTTCCTTCCGATCAGTGCTTCGCTCTCCCTTATCGGCGGGATCGTCGGCTTCTTCTACGAGGAGGCCTACGCCCTCCTCGACGGCTATAGCGCCTTCGTCCTATCCGTCCTCAAGGCGCTCGGGGAAGGCTCCTTTTTGAAGGAGGGGGCCATCTTCCTCTCGATTGTCGTCTTCCTAGTGAGCATCCTTCTTTCCTTCTCCCTTGCGAAGCTAAGGAAAAGGACGGTGCTCGGCCTCCCGGTTTTCCTCGCCCTCGATTTCCTTCTCTTCGCCCTTTCCTATCTCTTCGAGGGGGAAGGGGGCTTCCTAACGCCCCTTGCCTATTTCCTCGGCCTCGTCTATCATCTCGCGCGGCTAGTTTTCGCGCTTATCTTCTATCTAAACTATGCTAGAGTATTCCGGCTAAGCGGGAGCAAACATGGAAAAAGCTGACAAGAACATCCGTCATAAGTGGGCCCTCGCGGCCGTCTATACCGAGCTCACCTACCTCGACATGGGCGAGGCGATCGACGTGAAGGCCGCGGTCGAAGGGGCGACTTCCCTTTCCTATGAGCGCTCCCCGCTCTTCGTGAAGGAAATCGCCATTTCCGCCCTCAAGCACCTCGACGAGGCGATCGCCGCCTTCGAAAGCCGTATGCGGGGCTGGACCTGGAAGCGGCTCAACCGCGTGGAGCAGGCCATCCTCCTCAATGCCTATTGCCATTATTTCTACGTCGAGGAAGGGATCGACAAGGCCATCGTCATCTCGGTGGCCGTCGATTTGGCCAAGGAATATCTCGACGCAACCGACTATCGATTCGTCAACGCGATCCTCGATAACGTCCTCGTGAAGAAACAATGAACGAAAAGCAGCCCCTTTCCGTCGACGAACTATCCCTCCGCTTAAAGGGAATCATCGAGGAGAGCGGGCTTTTTTCGCGCCTTGCCATCACTGGGGAGGTAAGCGGGAAGAAAGAGCATTCGACGGCCGTCTACTTCGACCTCAAGGGCGAGAAGAGCCTCATCTCCTGCCTCGTCTGGCGGGATGTCTATCTTCGTTCTGCGACGAAGATCGAGGACGGGGACAAAATCGTGGCCTACGGGGAGCTCGGCTATTATCAAGCCCGGGGCAAGCTTACATTCAAGGCCTACCGCCTCGAGAAGGCGGGGGAGGGAAAATCCCTTGCCGCCCTCAGGGAGCTTTACCGCAAACTCAAGCTCGAGGGCCTCTTCGACAGGGAAAAGAAGAAGATCCCGTCCTATCCGGAAAAGATCGCGGTGGTCACCGGCTACCGCTCGGCGGCCGAAAGCGACATCCTCCGCAACCTTCCGCGCCGCTGGCCCCTCGCCACGATCGTCCTCTATAGCGCCTACGTGCAAGGGGAAAGGGCGCCCGCCTCCATCGTGGGTTCGCTTCGGGCGGCCGATGCCTCGGATGCCGAGGTGGTGATTCTCGCCAGGGGCGGGGGAAGCAACGAAGACCTTTCCCCCTTCAACGACGAGACGGTCGTCCGGGCCGTCGCCTCGCTCCATAAGCCCTGCGTCTCGGCCGTCGGCCACGAGATCGACGTCTCCCTCGTCGACTTCGCGAGCGACCTTCGGGCCTCGACCCCGACGGCGGCTTGCGAGCTCGCGAGCCCCGACATCGACGAAGTCTCGCTCTATCTCGAGGAAATGGGACGGCGGCTGAGGAGGTCTTTCTCCGAGCGCCTCTCGCTCCTCCGCTCCGAGCTCGAGCATCTTAGGCAGAACCCTTTCTTCCTCTCGCCGCTTTCCTCCTACGAAGGCAAGAAGGAAAGGCTCAACTACCTTTCGCGGTCGCTATCGGCGACCTTCGAGAAAAAGGCATCGTCGTTACGAAGGCGGCTCTCGAGCGCCGAGGCGGCCCTTGCTTCGCTCTCGCCGGAAAGGACTCTCGAGCGCGGCTATGCCTATCTTGAGAAAGACGGCCGCCCCCTCGTCTCGGCCAGGAGCATAGCGGCGGGGGAAAGCGTAAAAGCCCATCTCAAGGATGGTATAATCCGCACTAAAGTCGAGGAGGTCATCGCAAATGGAGAATAAGAAGGAAAGCTTCGAAGAGCGCCTAGCCCGTCTCGAGTCCCTCGTTAGGGAAGTCGAGGACGGAAAGCTCCCCCTCGAGGAAACCCTCAAGCGTTACGAGGAAGGGAAGAAGCTCCTTTCCGAACTCGACGAAGAGCTCAAGGCGGCGGAGAAGCGCCTGGCCGAAGAGGGGCCCAAAGTCGAGGAATCCCCTGCGGTCAAAAGTAATTAATTAGTAGTTATTTGGCTGTTTCACAATGTCAAAGAAGCAAGACACCATCAAAGATTTTTCCAAAATTGGTCCCGACCCCAATTTCGTGAAAGGGCTAAGCGTTCCGGAACTGAGGCAACTCGCCGAGGAAATCCGGCGGCGCATCATCGAGGCGACGAGCGTCTACGGAGGACACCTCGCAAGCAACCTCGGCACCGTCGAGCTCACGATCGCCCTCTTCCGTTCCTTTTCCTTTCCCAAGGACAAGCTCATTTTCGACGTCGGCCACCAAGCCTACACCGAGAAGATACTTACCGGCCGCTCCCTCGAGCACCTCGGGGAAAAGGGCGGGCCCTCGCCTTTCGTCTCACGGCGGGAGTCGGTTTACGATTGCTTCGAGGCCGGGCATGCCGGAACGGCAATGAGCGCCCTTTCGGCCTTCGTGATCGACCGCGACCTCAAAAAGGAGAACTACGACGTCGTCGCCCTCGTCGGCGACGCCTCGATCGTGAACGGCCTCTCCTTCGAGGCTCTCAATCTCTTTCCGGCCCTCCATAGCAAGGGCATCGTCGTCATCAACGACAACGACATGTCGATCTCCCCGCCGGTCGGGGGGATGGCCGACCTCTTCCGCTCGATCTCGACCTCGAAGGTCTATAACCGCCTCAAGCGCGACTACAAGAAGGTCCTTTTGCGCGCCCCGGGCGGCAATCGGCTCTACGAGATTTCCTATGCCTTCAAGACGAAGGTGAAGGCGATGCTCGTCCCGACGACCATCTTCGATTCCCTCGGCTATACCTACATCGGCCCCGTCGACGGCCACGACTTCAAGGCCCTCGAGAAGGCCTTCCGGAAAGCCAAGCGGGCCAGCAAGCCCGCCGTCGTCCACGTCCTTACCCAGAAAGGCCGCGGCTACAAGCCAGCCGAGGAGGACCGAACCGGCTATTGGCACGGCGTCACCCCTTTCTACATCGACGAAGGCCGCCCCAAAAACGACCATCCCGGCTTCATGAGCTGGTCGCACTTCCATGGCGATCTCGTGGCCGAGGCGATGGAAGAAAAGAAGCGGATCCTCATCTGCCCGGCCATGATCAAGGGGAGCCACCTCGAGAAGGCTTTCGAGAAATACCCGGGCCGCTCTTTCGACGTCGGTATTTCCGAAGAACACGCCCTTACCTTGGCCGGGACCCTAGGCAGCCTCGGCTACCATCCGATCGTCTCGATCTATTCCTCGTTTCTCCAACGGGCTTACGACGAATTGCTCCACGACGGGGCAAGGATCGCTTCCCCGATGCTTCTGCTCATCGACCGGGCCGGGCTCGTCGGGACCAACGGGGCTACCCATCAGGGCATCTACGATCCGGCATACCTACGCTCCATCCCGGGGGTAAGGCTCGCCCAGCCTTCGACCCCGGCCATCGCCCGCTTCCTCTTCGAGGAGGGGCTGGCCGATAGAAGGGGGCCCTATGCCATCCGCTATCCCCATTCGATGATCGATCCCCTCGACAAAGACGATCGCCTGCCCGAAAGCGGCGAAGGCCTCTTCCTCAAGGAAGGCGGCGATGCCCTTTTGATCGGCGTCGGAAACATGGGGCGGGAACTCTTTTCCCGGCTCGAAGGAAAGGGAATCGCCTTCCTCGACCCGGTCTATCTCTTCCCGCTCGAGGGGAAAACGCTCGACAAGATCGCTTCCTATTCGAAAATCGCGGTCTATGACCCCTATGGCACGGACGAAGGCTTTGCGAGCGAGCTTGCCCTTCGCCTTTCCGAGCGGCATTACGAAGGGGAAATCCACGTCCATGCCGTCAAGAACGCCTACATCCCGTCGATGAAGATCCTCGATCAGGAAATCGAGGCCGGGGTCGACATCGAAACGGTCCTAAGCAAAGTCGAGAAGGAACTCCTTCCTTAACATAACTCTGCGTTGGGCGTTATCATGGGGCCATGGCCCGCATTTTGATGCACATCGACCTCAATGCCTTCTTCGCCCGGGCGGAGGAACTCCGCCACCCCGGGAGCGAGACGCGCCCCCTCGTCGTCGGGGGAAGGGGCCCTCGGGGCGTCGTTTCCACGGCCTCCTACCCGGCCCGGAAGCTCGGCATCCATAGCGGGATGCCCCTTTTCCAGGCCCGGAAGCTTGCCCCCGACGCCCTCTTCCTCCCGGTCGACTTTCCCTATTACGAGATGCTTTCGCGTTCCTTCCGGGCCTTTCTCCATCGTTATTCCTCCCTCGTCGAGCCGGCGAGCATCGACGAGTGCTACGTCGACCTCACCAAGACCCTGGCCGCGAGCAAGGACCCGGTGCCCTTCCTCAAGGGGATCCAAAAGGGACTCCTCGACGAAATCGGCCTTAAGAGCTCGATCGGCCTTGCCCCGACCCGCTTCCTCGCGAAGATGGGGAGCGACTACAAAAAGCCGATGGGGATCACGATCGTCCGCAAGAAGGACATCGATTCGCTGCTCGGCCCCCTCCCGATCGAAAGCTTCTGGGGAATCGGGAAGAAGACCTCCGCCCGCCTCCGGGAACTCGGGATCAGGGACATCATCTCGCTCAAGCGGAGCCTACTTCGGGGCGAGGAAGGAACCTTGAGGACGCTCGGGAGCTTCGCCCCGACCTGCCTAGCCTGGCTCAAGGGGGAAGGGGACGACCAAGTCCACGTGGAAGCGGGCGACCCGAAGTCGATTTCCCGTTCTATCACTCTCGACCGCGACAGCTCGGACGAAACGATCATCAAAAGGAAGCTATTCGAGATGAGCGAGGAGATCGCCCTTGCCCTCAAAAGCGAGAAAAAGAAGGGAAGGACCCTCACGGTGACCCTCAGGGATCCCTCCTTCAGGACCCATAGCCGCTCGTCGACCTACGAAAAGGGGCTATCGTCCGCCCGGGATATCTACGAGAAGGCCGCCTCCATTTTCGATTCGACCTTCGCCGGGAGCGAATGCCGCCTCATCGGCCTTGGGGTCTCTTCCCTCTTCGATCCGCGGGAAGAAACGGTGCAGATGTCCTTCGACGACTACGCCGAATACGAGAAGATGGACGAGACGAAGCTGCTCGTCGCCTCCTTCAATCGGAAATTGAAGAACGGCGGGAAGCTCATGCTTGCCCGGGAGGTGGGCAAAGATGGAAATAAGTGACCTCGAGGAAAGCTTCTACGCCTATCTCGTCGCCGAAAAGGGCGACTCGCCATCGTCGATCGCCTCTTATCGGAGCGACTTCCATCTTTTCCTCCGGGAGCATCCCGACATCGTCTCTTCGAATCAAATCACCCCCGATCTCGTCGAGGAATACCTTTCCTCCCTCGTCGAGCGTGAGTTCGCCCCTTCCTCGGTAAGAAGGAAGCTTTCCTTTTTCCGCTCGCTCCTCCTCTTCCTTTTCGAGAAAGGGGAAATCGCCTCGGCCCTTCCTTCTTCCTTCCATGGGCCGAAGGCGCGCAAGCGGCTCCCGAATGTCCTCTCGAAAAAGGAAATCGAGGCCCTTCTTCATGCCCCCGACCCATCGACCCCGTCCGGAAAGCGGGACCGGGCGATGCTCGAGACGATGTACGCGACGGGCCTCCGGGCCAGCGAGTTGACGGGGCTCCTCAAAAAGGACGTCGACCTCGAGGCCGGCACCTTGACGGTCTCCGGCAAGGGCGGGAAGGAAAGGAAAGTGCCGCTATCGGACATTGCCGTCGCCGCGATCGAGGACTACCTGCCCCATAGGAAGAAGGCGCCTGGGAAGGACTCGCCATATCTCTTCCTGAGCAAGGACGGAACCAAGATGAGCCGGAACTATTTCTACGTCCTCGTCCGTTCCTATGCCTCGAAGGCCGGGATCGCCCACCAGGTGACCCCGCATAGCCTCCGCCATAGCTTCGCGACCCACTTGCTCGAGGGCGGAGCCTCGATCCGCTACGTCCAGGCCATGCTCGGGCATAGCTCGGTCGCCACGACCGAAATATACCTCGAAGTCGAAAGCGAGCGCCTGCGGGGCGCCTACGATCGCTACATGAAGCGGAAATGAGCGTAAGATTTGACTATCCGGCCACCCCGGATAACATGAATGAAGGAGAAGAGATGATGGCGATGCCTTTCAAGCGGATTTGCCTAATCGTCATGGACAGCGTCGGCGTCGGGGAAGAGCCGGATGCCGAACGCTTTGGCGATACGGGCAGCAATACTTTTACCCACGCCTCCTATGCGCGGGCGGATTTTTCGATCCCGACCCTCGAGAGCCTCGGGATCGGCGAGCTCGACGACATCAACGGCACCTCTTCGGAGGTTTCCCATCCCCATAGCTATGCCCTGCGCCTCCGGGAAGCCTCCAACGGCAAGGACACGATGACCGGCCACTGGGAAATGATGGGAATCGACACCGAGAAGCCCTTCAAGACTTTCACCGATACCGGCTTTCCCCAGGAACTCATCGACGAGCTAAGTGCGAAGACCGGGCACAAGATCATCGGAAACGTCGCCGCCTCGGGCACCGAGATCATCAAGGAGCTAGGCGAGCAGGCCATGAGGGAAAACGCCCTCATCGTCTACACCTCGGCCGATAGCGTCCTTCAGATCGCGGCCCACGAGGAAAAGCTCGGGCTCGATGAGCTCTATCGGGCTTGCGAAATCGCCCGCGAGATGTGCATGCGCCCCGAGTGGCGGGTCGGGCGGGTCATTGCCCGTCCCTTCGTCGGGAACGACGCCGCTTCCTTCAAAAGGACCTCGAACCGCCATGACTATGCCTTGAAGCCGCCTCTTCCGACCGACCTCGACGCCATGATGGAGCGGGGATATCGGACCGACGGCATCGGCAAGATCGGCGACATCTTCGACATGGCCGGTATTTCCTCGAGCATTCATACGAAAAGCAACGAGGACGGCATGGACAAGACGATCGAGGCCATGAAGAAGGGCTTCGAGGGCCTTCTCTTCGTGAACCTCGTCGAGTTCGACAGCGAATATGGGCATCGGCGGAACCCGGAAGGCTATGCCGATTGCATCATGGCCTTCGACCGGCGGCTTGCCGAGCTCTTGCCGCTCGTCGGAAAAGACGACCTCCTCCTCATCACGGCCGACCATGGAAACGACCCCACCTTCCACGGGACCGACCACACGAGGGAAAAGGTTCCCCTCATCGCCTATTCGCCGCGCTATCAAAAGGGGCGCTATCTCGAGGAAAGGGCGAGCTTTGCCGATATCGGCGCCACCATCATCGCGAATTTCTCCATCCCTCGACCCGACCACCTGATCGGAAAGCCCATCCCCGAGCTTCTTGACGACGGGGAATAAGAAAGGAACATCAGCGAATGAACAAGCCGATTGCCGCGGCCGCCCTTTTGGCGGCGTGCTTCTTAGCCTCCTGCAGCCCGGAAACGAGTAGCGAAGAATCATCTGCCTCAAGCGAGGAAAGCGAAGGAATCAGCCTCCTCACCCCGAGCGGAGCCCCGACCCTTGCCTTCTACGACATGGGGAGCGACGAAAACTGGGTTTCCACGAGCGACGCCACCTCGATTCCGCCTTCCCTCAAGGCCAACGAGTACGACGCCATCGTCTTCGACGGGCTCAACGGACTCAATGTCCTCAAGCAGGGCGCTACCAATTACAAGCTGGCCCACTGGATCACCGGCGGCAATTTCTATGTCGTCTCGACTACCCACGCGGCCGGGGATGCCTTCGAAGGCGACGAGACGATCCTCTCCTTCAACCAGACCGGAACGGCCTCGGTGGCCTTCAACAAACTCTCCCGCGAGGAATGGGATTGGGACTATGAGGACAGCCAGGTCACTTATCTCGACGGCGTCCAGAAGGTCATGCAGACCCTCGTCCAGAACCCGGGATCGTACGACTATTACGTCATCGCCGAGCCGGTGCTGACCAATGCGAAGAACCAGCTCAAGGCCAAGGACGTGACCCTGAACACCATCTACAACATCCAGACCGAATGGAAGGATGCCGGCCTTGGGGAAACGATCCCGGCCGCTGGCCTCTTCTTCAACGTCAATAGCTACGCCGAGAAGAAGGACGAGATGGACGCCTTCCTCGAAAGGACCATCGAGCGCATCGATACCGCGATCGAGGAGCCGGAAACGGTCGTCGCTGCCCTCAACGAATACGGGGACGCGACCGCCGTCCAGGCCCGCTTCGGCTACCAGCCGAACCTCGTCACGGCCCTGCAGGGGAACGGCCAAGACCGCTTCGGCCTCATCTCGAGCGAGACCGACATCGGCACCAACCTCGAGTTCGCCAATGCCTACCAGACCGCCGTCGGGGGAGCTGCCTACGACGCGTCCCTTTTCCTCTTCTAAGCAGGGAAGATAGGCGAGGCCCCTCTGGGGCCTCTTTTCTTTTGCCCCCAAAAATATCGCTTCCAGCGAGGATTGCTTCCTTTCTTGCTCGGCGAAACGGAAGTAGATTGCCTTACGAACTTTCAATTGAAAAGGCCTCCGCCAACGCCTATGGTGTCATTATACGAGGCGGCGACGGTCTTTCGTGAAGCCCCGGTTCCGTCTTTTGTCTGAGACTCGATTCTCTCGCCTTCGACAAGTTGCCGTTTCTCGAATCCACCTTCGAAAGGAAGGCCGGGAGCGAGGGAGAGAAGCGGACTTTCCTTTGATCGATGCCGATAACTCGCGCAGAGCCGCCGGAGGCCAAAAATGAAAAAAAAGACTCGTCTCGCTCCTCTTTCTCCCTTTTCTTCTTTTCTCCTGCGGGGAGGCTGCCGCATCCTCTTCCTCGATTTCCTCTTCCGAGCGATCCTTTTCCCCGGCCGAGGCTTCGGCCTATAGCGAAGAGGCCGTTGAGCTGATGTACCGTCTCCATTCCTTCCCTTTCGGGGAGGGAGAGACGAGCCTCCTCGATGGGAAGGATCCGGGTGAACTTGAGGCCGCCCTCCCGGCGGTGGAGGCTGGCTCTTTCGTCCCGACTTACTTCGGCTACTCCTATCCTTACTATCCTCGGCTCAAGCTCCTTCAGGCCGACGTCGCCGAGATGGAGATGCCGGATGAAGCGGCTTTCCTCTTTCCCTATTTTGCCGGGAAGCGGCTCGAGCTCGTCTTCCAGATCTACTCGGCCTACACCTATTATCCTGGCGGCGGGAAAGAGCCATTCGACGCCGGCCTTGTCTATGACGCGGCCCGGATCATGATGGTTTCGATCACCGACGGGGAAAGCATCCTCTTCCTCTCCGAGCTATCCGCGAGCAAGCGCCTCGTCCAAGAGGCCATGATCTACCGCGACCTCTACCTAAGCGCGACCGTCTCGACCGGCGGGCTCTTCGCTTTATTGAATGAACCGCTCGCCCTTGCTAGCGAGCTCGTCGCGACCATCGGAATCGGCGACGAAAGCGAGAATCCCGTTCCTTCCCTTTCCATAACGGAGTTCTTCCTCTTCCTCTATCAGGCCGACGGCTACGCGAAAATCGAAATTCCCTCCCTCGCCGTCAAACTCGATGGGGGAAGGACGTTATCCTCCAACGTCGGGACGAGCATCGACCTCAAGGAGGGAAGGGCATGAAGCGCCGCCTTGTCCTGCCTCTCGGCCTTCTCCCGGCCTTCCTTTGCTTTTCTTGCTACCAAGGAAAGCCGGGCATTTATAGAATCGACGGCATCAAGCTACCATTTTCAAACGAAGCCAACCGGCGGGAGTTCCCTTTCTATGCCGAGATCTACAACGCCATCGCCTCGTCGAGCGGCGGGGCCGTCCCGACCATCGATCCGTCCTTCCCGGAAGAAGAGGATTATCTCCTCCCGGTCCCGGTCGAGGAGGAAGAAACGCTCTACAGTCTCTATTATTCGGAAGAAGAGGACCTTGAAAGGGGCAATCGCTATTCCCAATACGACTGGGATGTCTATGGTGGGGCCTTCTCGTCGATTACCTTCGAGGAGAACAGTCCCGCCCCGTCTAGCCACTTCGCCGGGAAGACGGTGAGCCTTCTATTGGCCCGCGTGAGCGAGCAGGCCTTGCCGTTCCACGCGAATTTCTTCGTGATACTGACCGACGGCGACTCCATTTTCGGCTTCCCGGCCCATAATACGGCCATCCAGCCGCCGATCGACGAGTGGACGGCCGAGGAAGGCTGCCTTCTGGCCTCGGGCTTTGCCGGGCAAAGCGGGGAACGCCTCACTCCGCCCTATGGCCCATGGCGGTGGAGCCTCGAGTGGAGCAAGAACGAGATCATCAACCACGGCTTTGGGATGTACGCGACCCCGAAGGCGGGCTATGAGCAATACGGCTATTCCCCGACGCCGGGCTTTCCTTGAAAGCGCGCATCTGGTCGACGACGTGATAAGCGACGGGAACAAAAACCCGATAAGCTACGTCACCTTGGAGGCGCCATACCGCATCGCGGCCACGACCGGCTACCTGTTTTGGGACGAGTGAACAATAATCGGTCGAAGGGGAAGCGGCGGACCCGCTTCCCTTTTCCTTATTCGCCTTCCGGGTGTCTTCCTTCCCGCGCGTGTATAATTCAGCCGTGCAAGGAAAAAGCAAAGGACTGAGCAAAAGAACAAAGGCCATCATCGGCGGAACGATCGGCATTTTGCTCGTCGTCGCCGTCTGGTGGATCGTCTCCGCCTCCCTCGAGAACGCGAAGAACTATGTCCTTCCTTCTCCCTACGCGGTGCTTCTTTCCCTTCTCGAGGCGCTCTTCGGGGCGGCAGCGGGGAAGACCTACGCGGCCATCGGCTTTACCTTGGCCCGGTCCCTCGGGGGATTCCTTTCCGCTTTCCTCATTGCCTTCCTTTTGGGCTCCATCGGCCATGAGTGGCCTTTTTTCGATTCCATCGTCGCCCCGTGGAACAAATTGGCCAAGGTGTTCCCGACCGCGGCCGTCTCCCTCATCCTCATCGTCGTCTTCTCGCGCGACGCGACGATGATGAATCTCGTCCCGGCCATCCTTTCCTTTCTGGTCGCCGAGCCGATCCTCTACGAAGGATTCCGAAACGGCTTGAGGAACGGCCCGAGCCCGGACGAAAGGGAGGCGCTTTCCCTCGATGCCGGAACGCATTCTTTCCAAGGTCTCTTCCAAGTCGAACTCCCGGCCGCGACCGGCTATATCCTCACGGCGGTGGCCGCCTCCCTCGGCCTATCGATCAAAGTAACGATCATGAGCGAAGTCCTCACGAACTTCTCCAACGTGAACCCCGGAATCGGCTCGCTCATCGTCCTCGCCCAGCAATATGCCGCGATGGACGATCTCATTGCCTATTCGCTTCTCTCGGTCATCGTGAGCGCCTTCTTCGACGCCGCGGCTTTCCTCATAGGGAAGGCGGCCTCCAAGCTGGAAAGCGGGAACGGCCGGGCCGAGTCATCGGATAAAAAAGGGGGCGGAGCGGCAAGGCGGGATTGATTAAGCCCAAGGCCGAGATGATCAAAGGGTCAA
Source organism: uncultured Bacilli bacterium (assembly GCA_944375905.1). Classification (GTDB taxonomy): domain Bacteria; phylum Bacillota_I; class Bacilli_A; order RFN20; family CAG-826; genus UBA4951. Next base: position 72,751 of record CALWAS010000009.1, on the reverse strand, counting down.
AGCCAAATGGGCAAAGCCGTTTTCCATCGCCGTTTAATTAAAATCTTGAAGACTATAAAGCCGCTAGCTAGCATTCGTTGACGAATTTTCCTTCTCTATATATAAGGAAAAGAGGAGAAAAGAAATTTTCGTTGGGAAGAAAGATGTCTTACGCGGCAAAGGACCAAAGAGCCAAATCGAAGCGGAATCGAAAATTCTGGCCTTCGAAGCGGGACTGGAGGCTAGATCGAATGTCGGATCGCGAAAAAGGAAGAACTTGCCTAGGTCCTCTTTGAATCAATAATCTGAAGATGATTTAGCAATGGGACAAAATCCTTAATCCGAGAAAAAAGACTACTAGTAGATAATTAGTAGTTCTTGAAACCGGTGGATAATCGTTCGTTTCGGTGAATAACCAATAAAGTCGATACGTAAATCCTTATTTGTATTTATAAGTATTTAACCGGGTAATTCAAATTTAAATTAACATAATATATATTATGCGAAGTAATATGTTTCCTTAAAAAGGGGCGTCTCCGTCCCTTTTGCTCGCCATTGCTTTTCCTTAGGCACGGCGGAGCGCTTCCCTCGCCAGGAGATCGTCGAGCCCTACCTCTTCACGCTTGGCGGCGAGGAAAAGATGGACCAGGACCCGGTCGCTTTCGAGGGCGATCCACCCGCTCGCGGCTTCTCCTTCCCGCCGCTCGATCGTGAGTCCTTCTTTCTCGAGCTCGTCCTCGAGAATCTCGACGAGGGCCCCGAGCTGACGCTCGTTATTGGCCGTCGCCAAAAGGTAATAGTCGTCGAAAGGCGTCCGGTCCTCGACGTTTTCGATGACGATGTTCTCGGCCTTGTGCTCGTTTAAGGCATCCTTGATGATGTCCACCGTTTCTTTCTTCATTTCTCTTTCTTTTCCTTTCCTAAGTATAGCTCGAAGCAGGCTTCGGTCAGCGGGTTCTCGGCGCCGAGGGAATGGGCGGAAAGAAATTCCCGGTTCTCCCTAAGCACCGCGAGGAACCCTTTGTAGTAATCGCGGAGGCACGCCCGGATGAGCCGTCTCGAGTCGTAGCCCCGCCCGGGCTCGATCTTGTCGGCGGCGTAGACGATCTTCGCAAGGCTCGTCATGTGGGGCTTGCCCGTGCAATGGCAGGCAATCGCGTCGACGACGCCTTGGTCCTCGACATGGAACTTCTCCCGCGCGTAGACGGCCCCCACCCACTGATGGAGGGCATAAGAAGGATAGTCTTTGTATTCGGGGTAATTTCCCATGACGATGTCGCGCGAGGTGACCTCCCCCGCATTCTTCCCGACGTCATGGAGGAGACCGGCCTGATAGGCCCGTTCGGGATGCTCGAGCTTGTTATGGAGGGCAATCGAGTAGGCAAGGGAGGCGACGGAGATGCTATGGGCAAGCCGCCGCTCGCTGAGAAGCGATTCTAGATCGGCCATGAAGTAGAGTTTCCCGTCGACGATGTAGTCGATGACCGAAGCCGGGCAATCGAGAAGGGAAAGCCCCCTCAGCTTCGATGAGGACACAGGTCCCGGATTCGCCCCGTCGAGCCTTTCGATTTCGTAATGGGAAACGACCTCGGGATCGACTTCCACCCCTTCCCTGGGAACGTAGACGACCTTGGCGAGGCGGACGATCTTCTCGCTGTCCTTCCACCGCGGGAAGGAATTCGCCTCGTCGCTCCCGATGAGGAGGATGAGCTCGCGGCGCGGATAGCGCTTCTTCATCTCAAGGAGAGTATCGACCGTATAGGAGACCTCGTTCGGCCGCTCGCTTTCGATGAGGGAAAGGGAAAAGGACGGGTTTCCCTCGCTTTTGAGGGCCCGGCGGATCATCTCGACCCGATCTTCGAAGCCGGCGGCCGGGCTCTTCCATCTGGGACGGTAGGCCGGAACGAAAACGACGTCGGCCCGGAAGGCGTCGCGGGCCCGGCGGGCAATGCGGAGATGCCCATTGTGGATCGGGTCGAAGCTGCCGCCGTAGATGACGAGGGGATCGAACTCGCTCATGCTTTTTCCTTCTTGCCCGAAGCAACCTTCGGGAGATCGCTTACGTAGATGCCGACGCCCTTCTTGAGGTAAAGGCGGAAGGAAGTCGGGCCCTTGAAGGAGAGATGCCACCATCCAAGCCCGGCAATGCCGAGGTCGACGTGCTTTTCCTTGGCAAAGGAAAGCTCGAAGGCATCGAAGTCCTTCCCTTCGCTTAGAAGGGTCGAGCGCGGGGCCGGGGCGGCCTTCCGGAGGAGGTAGTCGATATCGAAGCCGCCTTTTTTCCTGCCGTCTTTCTTAACGACGAGCTTCGGGGCGAAATAGGCTTCGTAGGAAGCTTCCCCTTCCATCGTCTCGAGAAAGGCCAATCCGCCAAGCATTATGACGTCGCCGGCTTTTGTCTCGCCCTTCCTTGCTTTGATCGGGGCAAAGGGAACGACGAGGGAGAGCGAAGCCGGCTCGAGCTGGGAAACGTAGCTGTTCTCGATCCCCGTCCCCGGGGTGTCGTAAAGGCAGCTCGACGAATCGAGGGGAATCGCCATGACCGGGAGATCGGTTCCCGGGTACTCGCTCACTGAGATGGCCTTCTTCGAAGGATTGCTGTAAAGGCGGATGAAAGAGGAAACGAAAAGCGACTTTCCGCTGAGTTTCGCCCCGATGAGATAGGCATCGTGGCGCCGGCGCTTCTTCTCGAGTAGGCCCATTGCCTCCGAGACGTCGCTGAAAGTCGAAAGGGAGGTCAGGACGACATCCTCGTCGTTGACCGCAAGCCCCTCCTTCTTGAAGCGGCTCGCCACGTAAGAGGCGATGGCCCGGTCGTCGGCATCCCTCGGAAGAAGGTCGCGCTTATTGGCGATGACGAGGATCGGAAGCCCCCTGATGAGGGAAGTGACCTCCTCGACGAACGAGCATTCGAAGGAAAAGAGATCGATCACGTAGACGATGAGCGAATCGCTCGCCCGGGCATCCTTGAGCATCGTGAGGAAATCGGGGTCGGTCGTCTTGACGAGGGCTGGCGAAGAGGAAAAGCGCAGCTTCTCGTAGCACTCGTTGCAATAGACGACGTCGTCGGGCCCCCGCCTCGAATAGACGTCTTTGTCGATATAGCCTGGCTTTTCGGGTTCCTCGCTCTGGAGCGGGGCGCCGCAACTGAGGCAGCGCCTTACGACTTTCACTTCCATCTAGCTTTCCTCCTTTATGGGCGTCGATAGAGATTTGGCATAGATTTCGGCCCGGCGGGAAGCCTCCCGCCGCCGATTGAGGAGAGTCCAGACCGGATCGTCCTCGACGAGAGGGGCAAGCAGAACGCTCCTCAGCCCGGCCCGGTTGGCCGCCAGCACGTCGGTATAGATCTGGTCCCCGAGGAGAATGGCCTCTTCCTTCTCGATCCCCTTCTTCTTGATGAAGGAGAGAAGGCGGAAGGGAAGCGGCTTGAAGGCGAGGCAAATTCCCTCGGCCCCGAGGGCCTTTGCGTAGGGAAGGACCCTCTTTTTGGAATTGTTGGAGACGATATAGAGGGAGAAGCCGGCCTCGCGGGCTGCCTTCGCCCAGGAGAGCGCCCGCTCGTCGGGCATCTTTTCCCGGTGCGAGGCCAAGGTGTTGTCGAGATCGAGGATAAGGGAAGAGACCCCGACCGCCTTATAGAAGGAAAAGGGAATGCTGAATAGCGAAGGGGCGACGTATGTCGGGATGAGAAAGCGGTTCATCTCATTCTCCTCCGACGTCGTCGAGAAGGGAAATCTGCTCGAAGCCGCCGATGTCGAATTCGCCGCCCGACGGGCCGTTGCCCCCGCTGGGCTCCTTCGTCTCGGGGAGGTAAGAAGGGGTCGATCCGTCGACCCGCTCGATGTCTTCCTTGTCGACGTAGAGGATGCGCTGCTTTCCATGGAGGAATTCGCTCTTCTTCGCGTGGAGGTCCCTCGGGGTGAGGGAAAGCGAATTGACCGGGACATCCATCCGCGAAAGGTCGCTCAGGACGCACTCTAGCGAATAAGGCGGTTCCTTCGCCGGGGCCTTGCGGAGCATCACGAGCTGGTTCGGGTCCGATTTGAAGCACTGGTAGAGCTCCGTCGCCTTGTCGAGACGCTCGCCAAGGGGTATCGCGCTTAGGTCAAGCACGCGGAAATGCCCCCGATCGGTGAGAAGAAGGGCCTTCGACGGCTTTTCGTTCGGGGCGAGGGCGACGACGGCCCTCAGCTCGCTGCCGCGGAAGGAACCGGCCTTCATGCCGCCGGTCCGCGGATTGGTAACATAGAGGGAATTCTCGTTGTAGCGGACGGCAAGGCCGTCGCTCGAGGCCACGATGAGCGAGGAGTCGCCGCTCGTGAGGGCGGCCCCCACCACTTCGTCACCGTTGATGAGCTTGATGAAGGACAGGGCCTTGTTGCGCCTCACGGCCGGGAAGGACGAAAGGGCGACCCGCTTGATCATTCCCTTCTTGGTGACGGCCACGGCGAATAAATCCTCGCGGAAGCCTTCCTTGGCTATCGCGAAGGCGGCGACGATCTTCTCGTCCGGGGCGATCGGCACGCTCGTCGATACGTGGAACCCTTCCTGGTTCCAGCGATTTTCCTTGATTTCGTAGACAGGGATGTAGAGATAGTTGCCAAGACTCGTGAAAGCCAGCACGTAATCCCGGGTCGAGCAGCCGCCGATGAGGACGAAGGCATCCCCTTCCTTGATTCCCGGCTTGGCTCCCTCGAGCCCGTGGCTGGACTTGAACGAGCGGTCGCTCGAGCGCTTGAAGTATCCGTCCCTCGTAAGGACGAGATGGACGCTCTCGTCGGGAATGAGGGCTTCCTTGTCTTCCTTGCCGAAGCTCGGGGCCTCGTCGACGATGAGGCTGCGGCGCGGAGAGGGATATTTCTTTGCGATCTCGCGGAGGTCGCTTTTGATGAGGGCCTCCCGCTTCCCTTGGTCCGCCAATAGGGCTTGCAGTTCGCTGATCGAAGCCTCGAGGTCGCCCTTTTCCTTAAGCAAGAGATCGTTGTCGGTCCGGGCGAGCTTATAAAGCGGCATCGTCACGATGGCCTCGCTTTGCGGCTCGGTGAAGCCGAACTTGGCGATGAGGTTCTTCTTGGCATCGCCCTTGTCGAGACTGGCCCGGATCGTCTTCACGACTTCGTCGAGGATCGAGACCGCCCTGATGAGCCCGTCGACGATCTCGAGGCGCGATTCCTTCTTGCCGAGGAGGGAACGGGAACGACGGACGATGACCTCGAGCTGATGCTGGATATAGGCATCGAGATAAGCCGAAAGATTAAGCGTGGTCGGACGGCCGTCGCTGATGGCCACGATATGGGCCGAGTAGTTGCTGGCCAGTTGCGTCTTGGCCATAAGGTAGCTCATGAGCGTCTCGGGCTTGGTGCCGGGCTTCACGTCGATGACGATGCGGAGTCCGTCCTTGTCCGACTCGTCCCTGATTTCCTCGATCGAAGGCAAGGTCCGGTCGATCCTCAATTTGTCGATGCTCCTAACGAGCTGGGCCTTGTTCACCTGATAGGGAATCTCGCTTATCACGATCTGGCTCGAGCCGTCCTCGTCCTTCACGACCGCATAGCGGCTCTTGACGAGGCACTTGCCGCGCCCGGTCCGGTAAATGTCCTTGAGGGCGTCGTTTTCGACGATCTCGCCGCCGGTTGGGAAATCCGGGGCCTTCACGATGTCGATGAGGGAATCGATCGAGCACTCCGGATGGTCGATCCGGTAGCACACGGCCTTGCACATCTCGGCAAGGTTATGGGGCGGCACGCTCGTCGCGATGCCGACGGCGATGCCTTCCGACCCGTTCACGAAGAGGTTCGGGAAGCGCGATGGGAGGACGGTCGGCTCGAGGAGGGTATCGTCGAAGGTGAGCTCCATGTCGACGGTATCCTCGTCGATGTCGCGGAGCATCTCCCCGGCGATGGCCGAAAGCCGGGCTTCCGTGTAACGGTAGGCGGCCGCGGGATCCCCGTCGACCGATCCGTTGTTGCCTTGGAAATCGATGAGCGGCATCCTGATCGCCCAACTTTGGGACATGTGGACGAGCGCTTCGTAGATCGAGCTGTCGCCATGGGGGTGGTATTTGCCCATGACATCGCCGACGATGTGGGCGCACTTCTTGGTCGGGCGATCGATCGTGTTCCCGGTCTTGTACATGTCGAAAAGAATTCGCCGCTGTACGGGTTTGAGTCCGTCTCTCACGTCCGGTATCGCCCGGTCCTGGATTACTTCCTTGGCATAGATGCCAAATCGCTCGCCCATGAGGTCGTCGAGCGGGGAAAGGTCGATATTCTCCAGGATTTCCTTTGCCTTGTCCTTTTTCTTCATTGCTGTTCGCCCCTCACTTCCTCAAGGAAGGAATCCTCCTCGTTGAAGGTGACGTTCTCCTTGATCCAATCCCAACGGACGCCGGCGTCTTTTCCCATCAGGACCGAAATCCGTTTCTCAACGGTAATGGGGTCATCGATCGTGACTCGAAGCAGACGCCTCGTTCCCTTGTTCATGGTGGTCGATTCAAGCTGATCGGGGTTCATTTCGCCAAGTCCCTTGTAACGGTTGACGCCGCAGCCGGCCCCAAGCTTTTCCTTAGCCGCCTCGCGGTCGGCGTCGGTCCAGCAATAGACGTGTTTCCTCGGATCGCTCTTCTTGTAGACCCGGTAGAGGGGCGGAAGGGCGATATAGACCATGCCGCGGTCGATGAGCGGCTTCATGTAATTGTAGAAGAAGGTAAGAAGCAGGGTCTGGATGTGGGCCCCGTCGGTATCGGCATCGGTCATGATGATGATCTTGCCATAATGGCTCGCATCGACGTTGAAGTCGCTTCCCACGCCGGCCCCGATGGTCTGGATGATGGTCGCGAGCTCGACGTTGTCGATGATGCGGTCCATCGAGACGCTGTCGGTATTGAGCGGCTTCCCGCGGAGCGGAAGGATGGCTTGATGGAGCCGATCCCTTCCCTTCTTGGCGCTTCCGCCGGCCGAATCGCCCTCGACGATGAAAAGCTCGTTGAGACGGTATTCCTTGCTCTGAGCCGGGGCCAGCTTGTCAGAAAGGATCATCTCGGGTCCCTTCTTCCGGCTGCTCCGGGCCTGCTCGCGGGCCTTCCTTGCCGCCTCGCGGGCCTGGCGGGCGGCCTCGACCTTCTTGATGAGGTCCACCGCAAAGGCGTTGTGCTCGTTGAGGTAGTAGTTGAAACGGGTCGAGACGAGGCTTTGAACCGCCGGAAGCGCGTCGGGCGAGCCGAGCTTTCCCTTGGTCTGGCCTTCGTACTGGAGCTTGTCCTCGGGGATCTTGACCGAGATGATGGCGGTCAGCCCCTCCCGGAGATCGACTCCGTCGATGGACTGGTTGGCCCTGATGAGGCCGTTGGCCAAGGCAAAGTCATTTACGGTCTTGGTAAGGGCGCTCTTGAAGCCTTGCTCGTGGGTTCCGCCGTCGGCCGTTCTGACGTCGTTGGCGTAGCTGAGGATATTCTCGCCATAGTCGCTTAGCACCCAGCGGAGCGCCACTTCCACCTGGATCCCGTTCGACTTATCAGAAAAATCGATGGTATCGCCGAGGCAGTTTTTGCCAGACGTCAGCTTGTCGCAATATTCGCGGAGGCCGTTCTCGCAATAGAATTCCTGATTCTGCCCGCTGACCTGGTCCTTCAGGACAAAGCGGACTCCGGTAAGTAGATAGCTCTTTTCCTCGAGGCGATCGCGGATGGTGTCGTAGTTGAACTTGGTGTTCGGGAAAATCTTCGGATCCGGCTTGAAGCGGACGGTCGTCCCGTGCCAGCTGTTCGGGCATTCGCCATCGACATGGAAGGGGACGTCGATCGAGCCGCCGTCCTTGAAGCGCATCTTGTACACCTTGCCGGCGCGGTAGACGGTTACAAGGAGCCACTCGCTAAGCGCGTTCGTAACGGTAGCGCCGACGCCATGAAGGCCAGCGCTGGTCGAATAAACGCGCGAATTGAACTTTCCTCCGGAATGTAGGGTCGTGAAGATCAATTGAACGGCCGGAACGCCAGAAGCGTGCATGTCGACCGGCAGGCCCCGGCCCTCGTCCTTGACTTCAACCGACCCGTCCTTGTAGAGGGTGACCTCGATCTTCTTGCCATAGCCGTTCACCGCTTCGTCGACAGCGTTGTCGACGATCTCCCAAACGAGATGGTGAAGGCCCGACAAGTTCGTGTTCCCGATGTACATCCCAGGGCGCTTTCTTACGCCCTCGAGCTCACTTAGGAGCTCTATGTCGCGAGCCGTGTAACCCGCTTCCGCCTTTTCGAAGTCTGTCATATGAAATTAAGAAAAAATCCGCTGGCCTCATTATATGAGAAGCGCGTTGAAAAGCATAGTGAGGACGGGCATAATATGGCGCTTTTGAGCGGAGGCCTCTCGTATGGATTTCCTGGCTTGTTTCTTAGGATTGTTCATCGGCTATCTCATTGGTTCTTTCCCGACCGCGGTCGTCTTGGGCAAGCTCGTCTACCACAAAGACCCACGGCTCTATGGATCGCACAACGCCGGGGGAACTAACGCGGGACGCGTCTTTGGCAAAGCCGGTGGCGTCATCGTGATCGTCGTCGACATACTGAAGACGGTCCTCGCTTTCTACATTTGCTACACAATCGTCCAGTGCACGCCGATCGCCAAGGACTGGAATCTATTCGACGGCGGAGCACTTGCCTGCTGGCTTTCGGTTTTCGGCGCGACCTTGGGCCATTGCTATAGCGTCTATCTCGGCTTTCAAGGAGGCAAGGCCGTAAGCTGTTTCATGGGAGCCGCCGGCGGGACAAGCTATGTCACGTTCGTGTTTTGCTTCCTTTCCTTTTTCCCGGTGCTTGTCTGGAAAAAGAAAATCGTTAGCTTCGCCTCTCTCATATCGGGAGGGCTAATAACCATCTTCGAAGTCATCATGACAATCGTTGCCGAATGCAGTCAATTAAACACCTCGATCCTCATGTGGGACTTCGGAACGGCTGGCTGGTTCGACTTCTCTTGGCAGTCAGCTCTCTGCATTGTCCTATGCTATGCTCTCATGGTCATAAAACACATACCGAACATCAAGCGCATCAGGGCAGGAGAAGAGAAACCAGCTCACTGGGGTAAGTAGTTTTTTAGTACTTTCAGACTTTTGATAGATTTTTGGTGGAAAACTTCTTTTCTAAGATTTAATTGTCAAAAAATCCCGATGATGGGCTATGTTTTAATTGACGATTATTTAAGCAAATTGTAAAGATGACCATTTATCCTTCAGAAATTTTCATTAGTCTGCGCTGGTATAACTGCCATCTAAATTATTACTAAATATCTACTAGCCTATTAACTGTCTTTCCCACTGCTTCTTTCTCTCGTAGTCGGATTCGAGCCTTCTCCTTTTCACATCACTTCCAATCTCCTAAAGTAGATACCTTTTCTTGGATTACTTGCTTAGTTTTGTCAGTTAAACATCGTGACCGATTCCGTTCCTGCTTTTTAAGCGCGCGTACGGGTGCGCGTGCGCTACAATATTGGAACAAAGGAGATTTGCATGGATAAGTACGATGCTATCGTCATCGGGGCCGGCAATGGCGGATTGACTGCTGCCATCAGGCTGCTACAGGGTGGCGCGAAGGTACTCGTTCTCGAGCGGCACAATTTGCCTGGCGGATTCGCTACCAGCTTCCGCCGCGGCCGCTTTGAATTCGAGGCCTCGCTTCACGAACTCAACGACTTTACTCCCGAAGGGGGCGACGTTAGGGATCTATTCGATTCACTCGGCGTGACCGATAAGATTGAATGGCTACCGCTCCCCGCTGCTTACAGGGTCATCTGCCCGAGCGAAAAGCTGGATGCCACCATTCCTTTCGGAAAAGAGAACGTCATAGCGAAAATGGAAGAATACGTTCCCGGTTCCAGGAAATCGATGGAACGCTTCTTCGAACTGGCCGAGGAAATCAGGAAGGCTCAAGCCTATACCAATGCCCAGAACGGCATTGTCGAGTCTTCCTATATGGTCAAACACTTCGGAAATTACGTGAGGACGGGGAGCTACTCGGTAAACGAAGTCCTCGATGCCATCGGGATGCCAAAGCGGACCCAAGCCATATTGGATGCGTATTGGTGCTATCTCGGGGCGCCGCTAAGCGAGCTTTCGTTCACCCATTACGCCTCGATGTTGCTCCGCTATTTCGATAAAGGCGTCATGATGCCGAAGCACCGCTCGCACGAGATTTCGACCGCCATGGCCGAACGGATTCTCGAGCTCGGCGGTGAAATCTGGTACAACACTGAGGCAAAGCGGATCCTGACCGACGAGAACGGCGCCGTTTGCGGGGTTCTTCTCGACGACGGACGCGCTCTGGAAACGAAGCACGTTGTCGCCAATGTCGAGCCACACATCGTATACGGCCGCATGATGGACAAATCGGCCGTTACCGAAGAAATAGTCAAGGCCACCAACGCCCGGAAACTTGCTGGACGCGGCTTCTCCTTCTTCCTTGGGCTCAACAAGACGGCCGACGAACTCGGGATTGCCGATCACAACTATTTCCTATACGACACCACGGATAGCGACAAGCAATACGAAATCATGAAGTCCCTCGAGAAGAACGCGGCCCAAGCGACCGTCTGCCTCAATCGGGCCGATCCGGACTGCTCGCCCAAGGGAACAACCATCATGTACTTCACGACGCTATTCATGTCCGATTGCTGGGGGAAGGTCAAAGTCGAAGACTACTACCGTACCAAGGACGAAGTCGCTAGTCGCATGATCGATCGCTTCGAGGAATTTACCGGTTCCAAGATCAAAGACAGCATTGAGGAGATATCGATTGCCACCCCGATGACCTACGCCCGCTACGGCAACCACCCAGAGGGCGACATCTACGGTTACGAAGGAACCTACAACGACGGCCTGAATGCCCGCCTCCTCATGATGAAGCACGACCACATGACCAAAGGCCTGCGCTTCGTCGGGGGGCACGCGATGCGCCTTTCTGGCTATTCGAGCGCCTATTTCTCAGGCGACATCGCCGGGCGTCAAACCGTAGGCGACATCAAACGGGGGAATTAACCATGTCCTACAAATTCAAAAAGAAGATTTTCTCCTTCCTCGACCTCATACGCTTCACGAAAATCGTCCCGCATCGGGAAAGGATGCTTGAAGAAGGCTCGTCGGAGCCGCTTAAGGCGACTGACGACGTCTTCGAAACGATGAAGCTTCTCCATCCGGGACTTCTTCATGGCAAACTCATCGAGAAAAAGGAGGTCGCCCCATCGTTTGTCGCACTCACCTTCGAGATCGACAAACCCTTCTATTTCAAAGCCGGCCAGTACCTCAGCCTTTCCGCCGATGTCGACGGCGGCCATCCAAGCCGTCCTTATGCCATCGTTTCCTCGCCCCTTGCCGCCCTTAGGGACAAGAAGGTCGAGATCGCGGTAAAGGAAAAGAAGGGGGGCATCCTTTCGACCTATCTCGTCGAGAAGATCAAGCTCGGCGATTGCGTCGAACTCCGGGCCCCGCTCGGCGACTTCTACCACGAACCGCTCCGCGACCATGAAGACGTGGTCGCGATTGCCGGCGGAAGTGGCATCGCTCCCTTCGTGTCGATGGCCCGTTCCATCGCCGAAGGAAGCGACGATTTCCGCCTCCACGTCTATTACGGGGCCAAGACCGAAAAGGACCTGGCCTTCAAAGATGAGCTTGACCAGCTTGCCAAAAACCCGAAGATCGACGTGACTTATGTCCTCGAGACGAAGACCGATGGCTATCCGACGGGATACGTAACGGCCGAGCTTATTAAGAAAGCCGGCCTTCCCCGCTTCTCGGCCTTCCTCTCGGGCCCGGACCCGATGATTGCCTTTGCCAACAAGGAGCTTTCCGCCCTTGGCCTCGTCAAGAAGGACATCCGGGCCGAAGCCAACCCGATCGGGAATCGCGAGAGCCAAGGCAAAACCTACAAATTGACCGTCCACATCCAAGACAAGGTCTACGAAATCCCCGCCAGGGACGACGAAACCCTCCTCGTCGCCATGGAAAGGGCCGCCCTTAGGGTGCCCTCTTCCTGCCGGGCCGGCGGGTGCGGCGTCTGCCATGCCAAGCTGCTGAGCGGCAAATTCACCATCGCCGGGGCCGACAAGCGCCGCGAAGCCGACCGCAAGTTCGGTTACGTCCACGCCTGCGCCTCCTATCCGGATAGCGACATCGAACTCGATATCCCGAAGGCGAAGTAAGGCAAGCAAAAAGAGCCGTCGAAATGAAGTGAGCCCTCCTGTTGGTTTGTCCAACATTTGGGGCTCACTTCAAAAGGCGGTTCTTTTTTTCATAAAGAAAGCCCCCTCTTGGAAGAGGGGGCATTGCTTTGGGACAGGAAGAGGGCCTACTGGCTCTTCTTCATGTTGTTCATGACCTGTCGGATTTGGGCTTCCGATGGTTTGCGTCCCATGGACATGAACATGGCCCTGATCATGTTCTCGCTGATCGGCGGGTTCTTCTTTAGTTCCTTCTTGAGGAAGGCGCGGGCTCCGAAGAAGCCGGCAACCGCCCCGAGGATGAGAACCCCGACGATGATGAGGACGAGGGCCCAGACCTGGAGTTCGACCATTCCTTAGGCTCTCTTGTCGTATTTGCCGGTCGTCGTATCGACGAGGACCTTTTCGCCGACGTTGATGAAGAGAGGAACGCGGATGACGAGTCCGGTCTCGAGGGTCGCGTCCTTGCTCCCGCCGTTCGTCACGGTGTCGCCGCGGGTGCCCGGTTCGGTCTCGGTTACCTCAAGGGCGACCTTGGAAGGAAGATCGACGCCGAGGACTTCTTCGTCGTAGAAGGAAACGCTGACCTCGCCATTCGGGGCAAGGTACTTGATGACGTCGTCCATCCCGGTCTTCGGAAGCTCGACTTGTTCGTAGGTCGTCGGATCCATGAAGACGAGGGAAACCCCGTCGTCGTAAAGGTACTGCATGTTCTTCTTGGTGACGGAAACCTGCTCGACGTTGTAGCCGCTATTGCGGGCAAGCTCGATGATGGCTCCGGTCCTGACGTTGCGGACCTTGACCTTGGCCACCATCTTACGCATGGCGGTCTTGTTGAGAAGAATGTCGATGCACTGATAGAGGATGCCTTCGTCCTCGAAGTAGTTGCCCGGCCTTAATTCGGTTACGTTCATTTGCTTTACTCCTTATCGAAAACCGGTGGTATTTTACGCTTGTAGGGGCTTACTATCCACCCCCAAGCGCGACCTGCTCCCTTTTAGGGAGCCTATCTAGCGGAGGTATGGGTTGCTTCTTTTCTCCTCGCCGAGCCGCCCGGACGGACCGTGTCCCGGATAGAAACGGAGCGAGCCTGGGAGTTCCTTAAGCTTTGCGAGACTCGTTTCCACCTTGCTTCCGTCGCCCCCGGGCAGGTCGTATCGCCCGATGCCGCCGACGAAAAGGGTATCGCCGGTGAAAAGAAGATTCTGCCTTGGAAAATAAAGGCAGACGCTGCCTTCGGTATGGAAAGGCGTCTCAATGACTTCGAGGCGGCCGAAAGGAGGAAGCGAAAGCTCGCCGTCGGATGGGTATTCCTTGATCTCTAGACCCTCGACATCGAGGCGGAAGGAAAAGCCGAAGCTTCGCGACCCATTGAGGCGCGGGCTCGTCAGGCACCCTTCATCGAGCTTGCTCACGTAAATCGGGCAAGACGGGGCGAGGCTCTCGAGTCCTTCGATGTGATCGAAATGGCCGTGCGTGAGGAAAATGGCTAGAAGTTCAAGGCCCCGCGAAGCCACGAAAGGCCCGACTTGGGGCGGGTTTTCGCTTCCGGCATCGACAAGGACGGCCTGCCTTCCCTCGATGAGAAGATAGGAATTGGAGCTTTCGCCGCCCGGATTGAAGGCTTTGAGTTCCATGTTCTAAGAAAAAAGGCCCGCAGGCCTTCTTTACTTCGCTTCCTTGTGGATCGTTTCCTTCTTGCACACCTTGCAGTACTTCTTGAGCTCAAGCTTCTCCGGCGTGTTCTTCTTGTTGCGCGTCGTGATGTAGTTGTGCTCGCCGCACTCGGTGCACTTGAGGGTCACGTTGATGCGATTCGTCTTGTTTGCCATTGTTCGATCACCAATCCTTCGCTAAATGCGGGGATAACTTTAGCATACGCGCGGGAAAGAGGGAAATCATTTTTGCTCGTCGACCGCTTCTCGTGGCTGCTTTAAGTGATCGAGAGCCCGGTAGAGAAGGAGATCGAGCCGTCCGAGTGGTCCATTGAGCAACGGGAAGAGATGGCGGTCGAGGACAAGGCGGCGGAGCGTTTCCACGGCTAGCGCCACGACGAATACCGCGACGGCGCTGCCGAGCATATAGGGCAGAAGCCACGGAGAGCCCACGAAGGCCCGGGCCTCGAAGAGCCCCTTCCAGAGAAAGGAATTCATGTAGGGATTGCCATGGACAAGGTAGGCCCCGTAGACCGACGAGGCCAAGAAGAGAATGGCGTTTCTAAGCCCGGGGGAGCGAACGTCGGCATCCTTGATGAGCAAGAAGGCGCCCAAGGCCGAAAAACCGCCAAATAGGCTGTAACGCATATGCGAATATTGCATCGTTGCTTCGACATCCCATCCGTATGCGGAGGACAGATACGGGCCGAGGACCACATAGAGGAGGTAGAGGGCAATCGGGACGATAAATAGCAGCCACTTGGCCCAGCGGCGGTAAACCAAGGCGTCCGGATACCTTCTTAGATAGCCGCCGAGGAGAGCCATGAAAACGAAGAGGAAGACATCGGCAAGCGGGCCGATGTCCATGAGACCGGGGATGGCGGGATAAACCCCGAAGGCCAATAGGATGAAGAAGATGGCGATGAGCTGCCCCGTCCTCGTGCTGTTTTTGAAGAAAAGCTCGATGAGGGGATAAAGGAAAAGAAGGAGGATATAGATGCTCACGTACCAGAACTCGAGCGTGATGACCGGAAAGAAAGCCTGGAAAATCGTCCAAGCACCAAAGAAGGAAGGGTCGCTTCGGTTCACGATCGCGAAAACGGCGAAAAGGGAAACGCTATAGAACCAGGCCGGAAAATAGACGCGGAAAACGCGCTTGAAGCTAAAACGCTTCCCTACCATGTAGTAACCGGTGATGAGCAAGAAGGCATCCACCCCGAACGAGCCTAGCCCCTCAAGGAAGAAAAGCAGGCATTGTTCGAAGCCAAAGCCGAGAGCCGGGCGGTCGATGCCCGAAAAAGCCGACGCATGGCAGAGCACGACGAGGAAAAGGGCGATGAGCCTAAGCAGTTCCGGCCCCGCCGCCCGTTGCCCCTTTCGGATCGATGGACTTTCGCTTGTTCCCATGTTCCCGTCCATTTTGCGCCAGCGCATTGGCAAGGTAAAGGCACGGGAGCCTCGACTTTTTCCTTCCTCCTATTTACGATAGGGCCATGCAAAGAAAAGCCAAACGCCTATTGAAAGTGGGCGACGTCGAAGTCGGAGGCGGGAAAAGGATCAGCGTCCAGTCGATGGCCGCGGTCAAGACCAGCCGGGTCGACGACGTTCTCGCCCAAATAAAGGAAGCCGTGCCATATGGCCTCGACATCATGAGGGTAAGCGTCCTCGACGAAGAGGACGGCCGGGCGCTTGGGCGCCTTACGCGCGAAAGCCCCGTCCCGATCGTCGCCGACATCCACTTCGATTACCGCCTGGCCCTTTTGGCAGCCGCGAACGGGGCCGCCGCCATTCGCATCAACCCAGGAAACATCGGAAGCCGCGACCGGGTCGAGGCCGTGGTAAGGGCCTGCAAGGAAAAAAGGCTTCCCATCCGCATCGGCATCAACGGGGGGTCCCTTTTCAAAGACCACGAGGCGACTCTGGAGGAAATGGTCGAAAGCGCCGCCCGTCACGTGGCGATTCTCGAGGAAGCCGGCTTCTTCGACATCGCCATCTCCCTCAAGAGCTCGTCGCCGCTCACCACCGTTGCCGCCAACCGCTTGGCCGACAAGCGCTTCCCCTATCCGCTTCACCTCGGAGCGACCGAGGCGGGGCCCAAGGAAGTCAGCCTAATCCGTTCGGCGGCCGTACTTTCCCCGCTTCTCCTCGATGGCATCGGCGACACGATAAGGATCTCGATGAGCGAGCCGCCGCTCGAGGAAGTCAAGGCCGGGCATCGTCTTCTCCGCGACCTGGAACTAGACGGAAACTGGCCTTTCTTCGTCTCGTGCCCGACCTGCGGAAGGACGATGGTCGATTTGATGCCCCTTGCCCGCAAGGTTCAGTCCTATCTCGAAAAAAGGCGGCTCCCGTTGAAGGTCGCCGTCATGGGCTGCATCGTCAACGGCCCGGGCGAGGCGCGCGATGCCGACATCGGCCTCGCCGGGGGAAACGGGGTCTATGCCCTTTTTAAGAAGGGGAAAATTGTCATGACCGTTCCCGAGGAAAACGCCTACGAGACGCTAATTGGCGAAATCGAGAAGGGACTATAGCCTCTCGCGCCACCCCTCGACGTAAACGCCGCTCCGGAGCATCGCGATTTCGGTGCCATAGGGCGGCTTTTCCTTGTAGTAAGGCGTTTCGAGTATCTTCGGCACGTCCGCGAAATCGGGATCGGACGCCCACTTCTCGAGGGTGGCAAAACCGATCGTCCCGTAGCCTATGTTCTCGTGGCGGTCCTTGTGGGAAGCGCGCGGGTTCTTGGAATCGTTTAGATGGATGCAGGCCACTTTGCGGATCCCGAACGTCCGTTCGATTTCGGATTTGATGCCAGGCAAGTCGGAAACATCGTAGCCGGCGTCGTTTAGATGGCACGTGTCGAGGGTGACGGAGAGAAGCTCGGGACGGGAAAAGCCGTTTATGATCGCGGCTATTTCCTCGAAGCTCCGTCCTATTTCACCGCCTTTGCCAGCCATCGTCTCGAGGGCGATCCTCGTCCTTCCGCGATAGTCGGCAAGGGTTTCCTCAAGCGAAAGGAGGAGGTTCTTGATTCCCGCCTCGCTTCCGAGGCCGAGATGGGAACCCGGATGGAGGACGAGAATCGGCGCCGAAAAGCGCGCGGCCCGCTCGAGCTCGCTCCTAAGGAAGCCTTCCATTGCCTTTAGCTTGTCCAGATCGCCCCGATTGGCCAAATTGATGATGTAAGGGGCGTGCACGACGCGGGAACTAAGCGCGATCTTTCCCTCGAGGACGGCATCGCCTTCCCCTATCCTCATCTTGTCGAGCGGAAGCCTTCTGGAGTTCTGCGGAGCGCCCGTATAGAACATCATGGCCGTCTCGCCAAAGGACAAGGCAAGCTTGGCCGTCTCTTCGAAGTAAAGGGGGCCGGAAAGGGGGAGATGGCTTCCGATGAGCATCATTTCTTCTTTCCCTTGGCCCGATAGGAGGCATCGAGTTCGGTCCGGATCCGGGCCTTGATGGCCTTTCGGCGGTACTTGCGCTTTACCTTCTCGATCGCGAACTGGGTCTTCTTCCGATGCATCGGCTCGACCCTCTTCTTCCTGGTAAGGGCCTTCGCTATCTTGATTTCCTTCATTTCCTCTTCCGGAAGCTCTTTCTTGTGTGGGCCTTTCGGCTTCTTGGCGAGGCCGGCATCGTCCGGCTGGAGGGTTTCGCCCTTGAGGACGTAGTAGTCGAATGGCATGCCCTCGTCGAGGAGCCTTTTCGCCTCATCGACCGAGTCGCTATTGTAGAAGGCCCAGGAATCGCCTTTCTCGCCAAAGCGGGCAGCCCGCCCCGCCCGATGCGAGTAGAACTCGATTTCGTTGGGGACGTCGAGCGAGACGACGTCCGAGACGAACGGCAGGTCGATGCCGCGGGCCAATAGGTCGCTAGCGAGGACGAGAGCATGGCGGCCCGAACGGATTTCGCGGATCGCCTTTTTTCGGTCGCGCTCGGAAAGGGAGCCGGAAAAGTAGACGTAGTCGATGCCTTCGCTCCTCAAGAGGTCGCTAACCGGCTTGAGCGTTTCCTTCTTCGAGGCGAAGGCAAGGCAGAGATAAGGATGGCGGGCCCGAAGGAAGCTAAGGAGAGCCCGGGCTTTCCCGACGTGCTTGATGTCGACGAGATGGTGGGAGAGCCCTCCCGGCGTCGTTTCCTTGCTCCCTTCGAAATCGATTCCGGGGAAGTCGTCTTTTAGAAGGGCGACGAGATGCGGCTTTAGCGTGGCGGAGTAAACGAGGGCCTGCGGGGCCTTGAGACGCTCGGAAAGGGCGACGACGTCTTCTTCGTATCCTTCCTCGAAAAGCATGTCGGCTTCGTCGAGGACGAGTGTCCTCACGTTGTTGAGCGGATAGTCGTCCCTCTTTACAAGGAGGTCGACGAGCCGCCCGGGGGTTCCGACGATGATCTGGGGAGGGAGGGACTTCCCTTCCTCATTTTCGCTGACCTCGGACTCGGAGGAGAAAAGACGGATCCTAAGGGTCGGGATATAGCGCTGGAAGGCTCGGGCGAATTCATAGGTCTGGCGGGCCAATTCGCGGCTCGGAGCAACGATGACGGCTTGGGGGCGAGGCAGGCTGAGGTCGGTACGGGCGATGATCGGGACGAGGAAAGAATGCGTCTTTCCCGAGCCCGTCGGGGCCTGGACGAGAAGGGACTCGCCGCGAAGCGCGGCGGGAATGACTTTATCCTGAATCGGGCTCGGCTCGAGGTAGCCTAAGCCTTCGAGGGCGCCGATCAGTTCCTTGGAAAGGGCAAAGCGAGCAAAACTCATAACGCTCAAAGTATAGCGGATTGCCCTTTTTCTTTCATTGCGGGAAGTCGATAATCGGGTGATGGAAGTCACGATCGTCAAGGAAGGCGGCTTCTGCCTCGGGGTGCGGCTCGCCCTCGAAAAGGCAAGGAGGGCCCTCAAGGGAAGCGGAAAGGCCTATGCGCTTTCCCCTCTCGTCCATAACGAGGAAGTCGTTGCTCGGCTCGAGGAGGAAGGGCTGGAGATAAGCAAGCTCGAGGACATTCCGCCCGAGAGTCCCTTTCCTCTCGTTCTCTCGGCCCATGGCCATCCCGCCTCGCTCGAAGGGGAGATAAGGAAAAGAGGGCTATCTTTCGTCGATGCGAGCTGCCCTTTCGTCCTTTCAAACGAGAAAGCGATCGAAAAAGACAGCCGAGAGCACGATATCGTCTATGTCGGGCACGAAGGGCACGAAGAGGCGACCGCGGCCGTTTCCTTCGCCCGCGGGAGAGCCTTCCTTTTCGATCCCAGAAAGAAAGAAGAGGTGCCCGATGGGCTCGTCGCTCCGGCCATATATGTTCAAACGACCCTCTCGGGGGAGGAAGTCGAGAAGGCCCTCCGCCTCATTAGGGAAAAATATCCCGACGCCCTTTTCAGAAAAGGACGCTGCCGGGCTACCGAAGAAAGGCAGGAAGCAGTCAAAAGGCTGGGAGATGAATACGACCTCATCGTTATAGTCGGCTCTTCCACCTCGTCGAATGCCCGCGCCCTCCTATCGACGAGCCGCCTCTTCAATCCGAAGGCGCTTTCTTTGCTCGCCCTCAATGCCGCCGCTTTCCCCCTAGAGGCAGCCATCGGAAGGAAAAAGGCCGCCCTTATCGGGGCAGCCTCGACCGACGACCGGGAGATAGAAGAAATCGCGCACCTGCTAAAAACGTTATAGGACGATTTCCGGCGGAATTTCGTGAACAATGGGAACTATAGTAAGTTCTTGGTTAATATTTAGTAGTATTTCAGTCATTCTCTCAACGAAAATACTTTCGATTTCATGCGGTAAATCGAGATAATTTGCCCCAGCGTTCGCGATATCGCGCCTCGTATGATGCGGAGCGTCGCCCGAAATGTAGATGTCGTAGCCTTCGAGCATGGCCTCGCGCCACGACGACGATCCGCCGCCGCCGAGGATGGCAACGCTTTTGATTTCCTTCTTCCCGCGATTGATGAGAAGTCCGTAGGGGGAGGAAAGAGCTTGCCTGGCGAAGCGCGCGAAGTCATGCACCTCCATCGGCGCGGGGAGTTCGCCTCCCACCGCCATCGGCTCGCTCACGAGAGGATGGATTTCGCTTAGGCCCAGCTTCTCGGCCAGGGCCTCGTTCATCCCCTCGGGGAACTTCGCGTCGAAATTCGTATGGAAGCTGTAGGCCATGATTCCGGCTTCCGTCGCCTTCTCGAATACGTTTAGCCGCTCGGCATTCGCAAGGAGAATATCCTTCTTCCTTCCGAAGAAGACCGGATGGTGGCTGATTACCATGTCGGCTCCCCCGTCGATGGCCTTCGCCAGGCTCTCGGCGTCGAGATCGAGGCAAAGGGCGACGATGTTCGTCTCCTCCTTCACCGGCCCGATCATGAGTCCTACATGGTCCCAGCTTTCGGCGAGGGTCCGCGGGAATATGCGGTAGAGTTTCGACATCAGCTTACGCGTTTTCATGGAGATACCTTTCTAGTTCGGCGGTGCTTTCCTTCTCTTCCGTTCTTTTTTCGGGCGGAAGGCCGCCATTCTCGGATAGAAGCGACGATTTGTCCCTTTCCCGCTCGAGGAAGGCGCGATAGCCGTTTTGGAGGAAAGCAAACGGGGCGAGGCCGTACTTCCTTTCAAGGGAAGAACGGGGACGGCCGAGCTCTCCCCTTTCCCACCTTTCAAGCGAATAGCCCTTTCCCCGCTCCTCGAAATAAACGGCGGAGGAAGAGACGAATCCGAGGGCGAGGAGCCGCTCGTCGAGATACGGGCGTTCGCTGTGGGCGTCGACGACGATCTGCTTTATCGGGCTGAGCTTTGCCTTTCCCCGCTCGAGGATTTCCGCTATGAGGCGGCCGCCCATGCCGCAAAGGGCAAGCGAATCGCACGATGGGTCGAGTTCGTCGAGCCCGTCGCTAAGCGAAACGACGATTTCGCGGCCGTGGCCGCTTTCCTCGACGGCAGCCTTAAGGCGCGCGTATGGGCCCTTTTTGTTCTCGATGGCCATGGCCCTCGGGAAAAGGGAAGAGTCCACCGCCCCGATGACGAGCTGCCCGTGGTCGCTTCCGACATCGGCAAGGAAAGCCCCCGGCCGAAAAAGCGAAAGGAGCTTTTCGATCCGGGGGGACGGCTTCATTGCTTCTTCCCGCCTTTGGGATTGGCGTCGGGGCCGGAGCTATAAAGGGCGTCGCGGTAATCCCCGAGCCGCTTGGCACGGGTCGGATGACGGAGCTTCCTTATGGCCTTGGCCTCGATTTGGCGGATGCGCTCGCGGGTGACGTTGAACTCCTTGCCGACTTCTTCGAGGGTCCGCGGACGGTTGTCGTCGAGACCATAGCGGAGTCGGAGGACCCTTTCCTCGCGGTCGGTGAGATCCTTCATGATCTCGTAGAGCTCGTCTTTGAGAAGGGCCTTGGTCGCGTATTCCTCCGGGGACTGCGTTTCCTTGTCCTCGATGAAGTCGCCGAGGTGGGAATCGTCCTCCTCGCCGATCGGCGTCTCGAAGGAAACCGGCTCGAGGGCAATCCGTTGGATTTCCCTTATCTTTTCCGGAGTCAGGGACCCGCCCATCTTCTCGGAAATCTCCTCGGCGGTCGGCTCACGGCCAAGTTCCTGGACGAGGGCCCGCTGGGTCCGGGTCATCTTGTTGATGGTCTCGACCATGTGGACGGGAATCCTGATCGTCCGCGCCTGGTCGGCAATGGCCCGGGTGATGGCTTGGCGAATCCACCAAGTGGCATAGGTCGAGAACTTGAATCCCTTGGTATAGTCGAATTTCTCGACGGCCTTGATGAGGCCCATGTTCCCTTCCTGGATGAGGTCGAGGAAATGCATCCCCCGGCCGACGTAGTGCTTCGCGATGGCGATGACAAGGCGAAGGTTGGCGGTTATGAGCTGGTTCTTCGCGTCGATGTCGCCTTGGGCGATTCTCTTCGCGAGGTCGATTTCCTGCTGGGCATTGAGAAGGTCGACCTTGCCGATCTCCTTGAGGTACATCTTGACCGAGTCATTGACCTTGACTTCGCCGGTCGACATCTTGGCTAGGTCGTTGAAGTCGGCAAGCCCTTCCTTCTCGGCTTCCTCCTCGGTGTCCACGTCGGCGTCGTCCTGGTCGAGGACTCCTTCGCCGCCGGCCTCTTCTTCCGCGAGAGCTTCTTCGCTCGGGGCCTCGTCCTCGTCGTCTTCCCCGACGAGCTTGATCCCGCTTTCCCGGAAGCTATCGATGAGCGAGGCGAACTCTTCGTCGCTCAAATCGATGTTCGAAAGGCGATCGGTGACTTCGCCGATGTCGATGAAGCCGTCTTCCTTTCCCTTCTTGAGAAATTCCTTCTTGATTGCCTCGAGGCCCTCTTTCTCTTCCTTGGCCTCTTCCTTTTCGTCTTCGTCCATCTGGAAGGCAAGGGATACGCCCTCGCCCTGCTCTTTCGCAGTCTTCTTTTCCATAAGCGCGATTCCTCCCAATCTTAAACGCTTCAATCGTCTTTTTTCGTGGTGGGGAAGCCTAGCTTCCTGGCCCTTTCCTGGGCAAGCCTGGTAATGACCTCGGCTTTCTCCTCGGGGCTTTTCCCTTCCATTTCCTTTCGGGCTTTCCTCCTTTTCGATAATTCGCTTCTTTCCTCGCTAATCGCGGTCGCGCACTCCATCATGCGTTCGCTCGTGTAGGGCGGGATGCCCCGCTCGTTGTAGATGAGGCTCGCCTCGTCCTCGAGAAGGAGCTTGTCCTCCGAGGGGCCGCTGTCGATGTCGCCAAGCAAGAGGTCGAGCTCCACCGGAGATTCCCGGCTCTCGTCGTATTGGACGACGTAGTTGGCGATGTCGTTAAGAACGCGGTCATAGAAAGTATCGATGCTAAGCAGGAAGATCTTGATCGCCTCCCGCTCCTTCATCATGTAGTAGAGAGCCTGGCGCTCAGCTTTCTGAAGGCGCGTCTTGGCCTCGGGAAGCCGGCTCATGCGGGGGGTCTCGCTCCCGCCGACTTCCCCTTGGCTCGCCTTGGCTTTCTTCTTACGATAGGCATCGACGGCCAAGCGGACGGTGTTGGGCTCGTAGCCTGTTGCCTTCGCGAGCTTCTCGATGGTGTCTTCCTTCTCGACACCCGATTTCATCGCGGCAAGGTCCGGAAGAAAGCTGTTGAGGACCCTTTTTCTCCCTTCCTCGCCCTCCACCGGCTCCTTTTTCGAATAGAAGGCCAGCTGGAAGGCAAGCGGGGAGACGAGGTTCGACATCTTCTTCTTGAGGGCGTCGGGCCCGTCTTCCTGATAGACGTCGTCGGGATCGCGTTCGTCGTCGCCATAGTCGACGAGCGAGCAGGCGATGCCGGCCGCGGTCAATGAACGCGATGCCTTCATCATCCCCTCCTGGCCCGGAAGGTCGCCATCTAGCGAAATCCTTATCTCGGCGCCAAGCCGCCTCAGAAGCGAAACCTGGTCGCTCGATAGTCCCGTCCCCATGAGGGCGACGGCGCTCCCGAGTCCAGAGCGGGAAAGGGCGATGACGTCCATGAATCCTTCGAGGAGGTAACAGTAGCCGTCCCGCCGGGCGCTTTGGAAAGCACGATGGTAGTTGTAGAGAATCTTCCCCTTCTCGAAAATCGCCGTCTCGGGGGAATTCACGTATTTCGGCGCCGGATCGTCCTTGTCGATCTTCCGGGCCGAGAAGCCGACGACTCGGCCTTCCGGATCGGAAAGCGGGAAGACGATTCGTCCGGCATTGGCGTCGCTTTTCCCGTTCAAGCGAGTGACGCCGATCCCGGTTACCGCCCGGAGGGAATGACCCTTGGCCAAAAGGTACTTGATCGTCGTCTCCCCGTCTTTCGGGGCATAGCCGATTCCGAACTTCCTGACCGATTCCTCGTCGAGTCCCCTCGAGCGAAGATAGTCGCGGGCCGCCTTCCCCTCGTCGGTTGAGAGGGCATAGCGATAGTAAGCGGCCAATTCTTCGATGGCCTTGTAGAGTGGCTCCTTCGAAGGATCGACCCTGATTTTGGTGGCTTCGCTTTCGAGTCGCTGGTCGTGGAAGCCGATGATCTCGGCAACTTTTCGCACGGCTGCCTCGAAGGAAATCTTCTCGTAGTCGCGAACGAAGGTTATGGCATTGCCGCCATGGCCGCACGAAAAGCACTTGTAGATCCGCTTTTCGGGCGAGATCTGAAGCGACGGGTTCTTGTCGTCGTGGAACGGGCAAAGGGCAACGAAGCTCCGGCCTTTCTTGGTGACCGGAATGTAGCTCGAGATAACGTTCACGATGTCGGCGCTTCTCAAAATATCGTCGACGAGCTCACGGGAATACAATCCAGTCACCTCCTTTCTATATTACAAAGTAATATCAACTACTAAATATCTACTGAATATTCACTTTAATCAGTAGAAGCACTTGACGGAAAGGTAACTGATGAGCTCGGTAATGGGAAGACGGATCTGGCTCATCGAATCGCGTTCGCGGACCGTCACCGCCGCGTCATTGAGCGTATCGAAGTCGACCGTCACGCAATACGGGGTTCCGATTTCGTCTTGCCGGCGATAGCGCTTCCCGATGCTCCCGGTCACGTCGAAAGTGCACATGAAATGCTGATTGAGGATGCGAAGGACTTCCTCGGCCTTTTCGGATAGCTTCTTCGAAAGCGGGAGGACCGCCACCTTGTAAGGGGCAAGGAACGGCTTTAGGTGCATGACGACGCGCGTATCGCCGCCCCCGAGTTCTTCCTCGTCGTAGCTGTCGACCATCGCCATGAGCATGAGGCGGTCGAGGCCCATCGACGGCTCGATGACATAGGGAAGGTATTTCTCGTTGGTCTCCGGGTCGAAGTATGTAAGGTCCTGCTTGCTGTGTTCTTGATGGCGCTTGAGGTCGTAGTCGGTCCGGTCGGCAACGCCGAGGATCTCTCCCCAGCCGATCGACGGGAAATCGTATTCGACATCGGTCGTGGCCTTGCTATAGAAGGCAAGCTCGGCCGGCTCGTGGTCGCGGAAGCGAAGGTTTTCGGCCTTGGGTCCGAGGCTTTCGACGAACTTAAGGCAGTACTCCTTCCAGTACTTGAACCATTCAAGGTCGGTTCCGGGCTTGCAGAAGAACTCCATTTCGAGCTGCTCGAATTCGCGGGTGCGGAAAGTGAAGTTCCCCGGCGTGATCTCGTTGCGGAAGCTCTTCCCGGCATTGCAGATGCCGAAGGGGATCTTCTTCCGGGCTGTCCGCTGGACGTTCTTGAAGTTCACGAAGACGCCTTGGGCGGTTTCCGGGCGAAGGTAAACTTCGCTGGCCCCGTCCTCGGTCGGGCCGATGTGGGTCTTGAACATCATGTTGAACTTGCGGATCGCGGTGAACTCGCTCTTGCCGCATTCCGGGCACTTGAGCGGATGGTCCTTGATGAACTCGTCCATCGCCTGGAAGTCCATGTTCTCGACATCGGCATCGGGGTATTGTTCCTTGATGAGGTCATCGGCCCGGAAGCGGGCCTTGCAGGCCTTGCAGTCGATCATCGGATCGTTGAAGGTCGAGACGTGGCCGGTCGCTTCCCACACCTTCGGATTCATGAGAATGGCCGCGTCGATGCCGACATTGGTCGGCGACTCCTGGACAAAGCGCTTCCACCACGCCTCGCGGACGTTCTTCTTCAGTTCGCTGCCGAGGGGACCGTAGTCCCAGCTGTTGGCAAGGCCGCCGTAAATGGCAGAGCCCGGATAGACATAGCCGGTATCGATGAGATGGGTGACGATTTTGTCAAAGCTGAATTTCGAAGCCATAAGCCTCCTAATTCGGTCAAAGCCGAAAACGCCGTAGATGATACGGGCGCACGTGCGAGGCTGTCAACCCTATTCAAGGGTACATCAGACAGCCGTAAGCAGCTTTATGGACTTAAGTTCGACCCCGGTGAGCGTGGAAAGGTGGCGGGCATAGTCCCGGATGGCCTTCTTGGCCTCGCCCGTCTCGAGATGCCTAGGAAAGGGAACGGCTAGGTCGACGCGGCTCAGGAAGCGTATTTCTTTGAGATAGAGGGCGCCGGGCCGCGCATAGAAGTCGGCGTGGTCGGCGCAAAGGAAGCCCCCGGCTTGGAAGGAAAGGGCGACGATGTTCTCCTTCCTCCCGCAAACCGCGCAGCCATCGACGTTTATCCCGTATCCTATGAGTCTCGTCAACTGGGCTAGATAGGCAGCTGCGGCCGTAAGGGGCTCTTCCCCTCGCTTCATGGCCTCGAGAAAGGAGGAAAGGAGACGAAACGCTTCCGGTCCGTCCTCTTCCCTCACGAGGAGGGAGGTGGCTTCGGCGGCAAGGCTATAGGCAACGCCACGGGAGAGGTCGTCGCGGATATCCGGGACCGATAAGGCCGCGCCTTCCTTGAAAGAAAGGCGCTTTCCGTCCGAGGAAACGGAGAGAAGAACGTCGCAGCAGGACAGCTGATAGGTCAAGAAATGTCCTTTCGAGGTCGGCTTCTCGATTCCCCTGGCCGAAAAGGAAAAGAGGCCTTCCGGCCCCAAGAAGGAAACCATGGAAAGCGAGTCTTTGTAGGGAACGCTTCTCAAGACGATCCCGGCGAGATGCTCAGTCCTTTCCCCCATAGCCGAGTTTGTCGAGAAGCGTTGGGCTTTCCCTCCAGCCCTTGAGCACCTCAACCCTAAGACGGAGATTGACGCGTTTCTTCCATCTCTTCTCGAGGTCCTGGCGGGCGCTCATCGAAATGCGTTTGACCATCGCCCCGCCCCGGCCGATGACGATGGCCTTCTGGCTCTCCTTTTCCACGTAGACGGTGGCCTCAATGTCATAGCCATCGTCCGTTTTGGTCAAATGTTTAATTGCAACCGCTGCTTCATGAGGAACTTCTTCATGCAAAAACCGCAAAAGGTATTCCCTGATCGTCTCTTTCGCGAAGAAGCTTTCGTCGCGGTCGGTGAACTGTCCCTCGGGGAAGAGGGGAAGGCCTTCGGGAATCACTTCGACAAGGGAGGAAACGATGTCGGAGAAACCGAAATTGGTAAGGGCCGAGCACTCGATGACCTTGGCATCCGGGAACGACTTTACGAGGCGTTCCTTCTTCTCGATTACCTCGGGTGCGCGAGCGAGATCGATTTTGTTTAGTACGATGAAGATCGGGGCATCGACTTTTATCGACGCGAGGAGAGAAATGTCGTTTTCGAGGTCGCGGTTCGAGGCATCGATCAGGAAAAGGACGGCATCGACTCCGGACAAAGAGCGCCTGGCGCTTCTATTCATCCTCCGATAAAGAGTTTCGCCTCCCGAGAAAAGCCCCGGGGTATCGATGAAGGCAATTTGCAGGTCCTTGGCGTTGTAGATGCCCATTATGTCGTCGCGGGTCGTCTGGGCTTTCGGGGAAACGATCGATACCCGCCTGCTCAAAAGGGCATTGACCAAAGTGCTCTTGCCGACATTAGGCCGGCCGAGCACGGAAACGAATCCGGCTTTCATAGGTCGCTGCCGTCAAAGGCGTAAGGAAGCAGCTCCGCGATGCTGGCTTCCTTGATGTCTCCCCTTAAGTTGGCCATGACGATTTTCGCCTCGGGCGGGAGAAGCTCACTCATCACCTGGCGGCAGGCCCCGCAAGGGGAAATCGGCCCCTCGGTATCGCCAACGACGGCCAAAGCCACGAAATCGTCGCGATTTTTCCCGTCCATCATCGCGTTGTAGATCGCGTTTCGCTCCGCGCACATCGAGACCGGATAGGACGAATTCTCGACGTTGGCTCCGAGATAGACGCTGCCGTCCTTGGCAAGAACCGCCGCGCCGACGGCGAAATTCGAATACGGCGAGTAGGAGAGTGAACGGGCTTCCTTCGCGCATTCGACTAGCTGGTCTTTATCCATTTTTCTCAACCTCGCTCAGTATTTCATCTTGAAGGGCGAACATGACCTTCGCATCCTCTTCCTTCATGTGATCGTAGCCAAGGATGTGAAGCAGGCCATGAGTGAAAAGGAAGGAAAGCTCCCTGAAGTCGGTGTTCCCGATTTCCTTGGCCTGACGGCAGGCTTGCTCGAAATCGATGACGATGTCGCCGAGAATCGGGCGTTCGCCAGGAGCCATCGGCATGTCCTCGGCTTTGTCGTCGCCTTCGTTGAAGGCAAAGGAAAGGACGTCGGTCGGCCGGTCGAGGCCCCGATAGTTCTTGTTGAGAACCTGCATTTCCTCGTCGCCGACGTAAGAGCAGTCGACTTCGTAGTCTTTTTCGACCTTAAGGCGATCGAATGTCGTCTTCAAAAGGGCTTTGTAGCGTTCCTCGAGCCCCTCGGGGACGGGGAATTCCCCGGTATCCAAGATGAGTTCCATCCCGATAAATCTAGCATGGCGGCGCCTAAAAGGCCAACACCTATGCCCTTTTAGGGGCATAAGGCATGTAAACATGTCATTGCTAACATTTGAAAGCGCTTTCAAACATTCTGCTCTTTCCTTTGCGCCCGTGAGCGTTCAATCTCCTTCCCGGAAAGGAATTCCATGCAATACCAGAAACTTCTAATTCTCGCTGCCGGCTTGATTCTTGCCGGTTGCGCTCCCATCCCGAGTCAATCAGTTTCCTCTTCGACTGACGAAAGCGACGCTTCTTCGCTTAGCAGTTCCTCTTCAAGCGAGTCCTCAAGCGCCTCCTCTTCCGCCTCGCAATCGAGCCAATCTTCTTCCGAATCGCCGGCTTTGGCGGACGAAGAAACCAGGGCTTCCCTCGAAAACAACGATACTTTCAAAAAAGTCCTGGACGAACTCATCGCCACCCCGATTTCCGGCCTTTCTTTCTCCTACACCGGTAACAACCCGATCTTGGAAGACCCGAAAATCGACGAATCCTATTCCTATCGCTTCGCTTCCGAGGAAGTGCTTACCACGAAAGACGGCAGTCTCGACGACTACACTGCCGTTTTGGGCTCCACTTACTACAGCGTTGAAACTACCCAAAGCTCGCGCTCCAAAATCGACGATGATGTCCAGGGATACGTCGAAGGCTACATGACGAGCGAGGATGCCGAAGCCTATCTCTCGGCGTCCCGTTCTTCCGCCGGGTTCAACCGCATCTTCTCGAGTTATAGCGGAAATGCCGGCGATCCTTGGTATGGCAAAAACCACAAGAAGGCGACCTCCATCACCCTCAGTTCGGACTTCACGGCCGGAAAGGACGGCTACATCGTCTCGGTCGACGCCTATTACGAAAACGACGACCATACGGCAAGCTACGGGTCCAACTACTCTTATAGCGCCGAGTTCACCTTCGACGATCAGCTTGCCCTCGTAAGCCTCTTTTCCCAAGAAAAGTACGCGGCACCGGCTGACTGGGACTATGAAAAGCACGCTCCATCGGCCGATCTCAAATCGCAGGAAATCGGCACCAATGTAATCGACATCGAGGATGGCGACATCGACTACGCCGCAACCCCGGCTACCGATAGCGACCGTCCAATCCTCTCGAACCTCGCTTCCTACTATGTTTCCGGAGTCGAGGGAACCGCAACCCTTTCAGGGCAGAGCGGGGAAGAAAACGGGAAGCCCGTCTTCCTTACGGGCGATGCCCCGACCCTTTCGAGCAGCACCGTCTTGCTTCCGGCCACCGCGCTCAACAAGGACGAAATTTCCATCACGAAAGTCGTCGACAGCGCAACCGGCGAGGAAGTCGAGGATGCTCTAGTCGAAGACGAATACGGCTGGGAACCGGCGTCTTTTGCCAAGGCCGGAACCTATGACCTCTATTTCGGCGATACGGTCGATCCCGAGATATTCGCCGTCGAAAACGTCGTCGTGAAGGACCGTGAGCCGGTCGCCCCGATTTTCTCGAAGAACGGGACCTTCTACCATTCGAGTGCCAACGGCCATTCCGTGGACTACTCCGGAACCGGGTCCGAGGTTAGCATTCCCCTCTCCGACAAGAGCGACACCGTCTACCTTACCTTCGCCTATGGCGAGGAAGGCCCCTTCCTTTCCTCGGCCGTCAATTTGACTTCCAGCAATCCCGAGGTCGCCACGGCCGAGAAAGGAAACATCGGCTACCTTTCATCGATCTACGACAACGGGATCGAAATCAAGCTGAGCCTCCTTTCCGTCGGGACAACGACGATTACCGCGACGACAACGGCCGATGCCTCCCAAAACGAGTACGGAACCTCCACCGCCTCGATCAAAATCACGGTTACCGAGCCGGAAGAAGGCGGCGAGCAAGGAAACGCTTGGTCGGATGCCATCTCCCAAAGCTGGACAACGACCCCGGTCGGCGGCTCGGGCATTGCCCTTCCGCCCGAACCGTCATTTGATTACACGGCGGCCGAAGTCTACGATGGCAGCGGAATCCTAAACATCGAGGTCTATCTCTACATTCAAACCGCCGATGCCGATTCGGTGAGCAAGTACGCAGCCGATCTCGTTGCCTCCTCCGGAAACGGCACCAGCTATGAGATCGTAGGCGACGGCACCGGCGCCAGCCTCTCGCTCAACGACTACCAGTTCTCCGTAAGCCTCGAATACAGCCTGGGCGATCAAGTTCTCTCCGTCTGTTTCGCCGCCTAAGCGCAGCCGCATTCGAAAGAAGCCTCCGGGCTTCTTTTTTTTAAATCAGGGCAATCCGCTGGTCGAAGTAATCGAGGTCGGATCGCCTTCTCGGCCGCTCGAATAGATAACGCGACGCGCCCTCGAAGGCAAAGCGAAAGGCAAAGAGGGCGAAGGCCGAGTATAGATAGCCTTCGACCGAAATGCCTCCCGCAAGGAAGGGAGGAAAGGCGGCAAGGAAAAGGATCAGGGCCGTTTCCGTTATCCTTCTGAGGGAAAAGGAAACCGCCGCCGAATAAGAACGCCCCTCGATATCCCTCATGGCCGAAAGGCGGGCTGCCTTCTCCCGCGGCTTGCTTAGAAGGTCTTTCTCCTTCTTGGCGATTTCCCGAATCTTAGGAATGGCAATGCGGCCACGGAGGAATCCCGCGAAAAGCAAATAGAGGATGAGCAGTCCCCCGGAAAGGAGAAAGGCCGCTGATTCGGCCGCAAGAAGGCCGAGTAAGGAGATTCCGGCGAAAAACGACGAGGAAAAAAGACGGAAATCGGCGACCAAGCCTTTCTTGAGCGATTGGCAGCGGGCGTAGGCTTCCTTGAACCTATCGTCGTCCAAGCCGGCGAGAAGGGGATCGCACTCGCGGTCGACTTTCCTTAGAAGGGAAAGGGAAAGAAAATGGCCTCCGAGGACGAAGAGGGCCGAGCAAAGGAAAAGGAGGGGCGAAAGGAAGGCCGGGCCCCTCGGGAGGAAAAAGGCCCCTAGAGCCATCGAAGAGGCCGCTGCCCCTTCCTCGAGGAAGAGGAGAAGGCGCGGGAAGAAAGGGAGGAGGCCTTTCTTCCGCCTTGGCCGATCGAGATGGCGATCGATCAGCTCGCCTTCCCCGAAGATGCCGGTCCACGAAGGAAGGAAGGAGGAGATGGAGACCCACTTCCGTCCTTCGGCCGGGTCGTCGACCAGCAAAAAGCCCCCGAGGCGCGCCCGGCCCATAACCAGGTGGCCGCCTTCGCCGCCGGCGACAAGGAGAAGAAGCGGAAAGCGGGAGACCTTCCTCAATTCCTCCTTCGCGTGGGCCCGCCTGAAGGAAAGGCGCACCCCCGCTTTCTTGCATGCCAAGCTTAGTTCGAGGAGCGAAAAGGGGCTTTTGCCCTTGAGCGAAAGCCGCTCGAAGCCTTTATCGTGGGTTAAAGCGACGAGCATCATCCTCGTCGCAGCCCAGCCGCAAAGCGTTTCGTCCCCTTGGAAAATGGTCATGCTTCACCTAGATGTAGAAGGCAAAGCGGAAAAACGACGAAAAAAAGAAAAGAGCCTTTTCAGGCTCCGTGGATTACCACTTCTTGCGGCGCGCCAGTTCGCTCTTCATCTTCCGGCGCAGCCCGGTTTTGAGGTAGAACTCGTGCTTCCTCGTTTCGAGGAGCACCCCGGACTTATTGACACTCCGTTTGAAACGGCGGAGGCCTTCGTCGAGCGTTTCGCCCTCTCTCAGGACCGTTTTGATGGCCAAAGCATTCACCTTCCTTCGTTCGCGTGCGAATTATACAAGCAAAAAAGAGAAGTAGGCAAGGGAATTTCGCCCTTAGGAAGGAAAAGGGGGCCCCTCGAGGCCCCTAGGCGGCTTAAGAAGGAAGGCTGACCGTTGTCGTCCCGATGTCCATTATCTCAAAGGATACGTCGACGACCCTCGTCTTTCCGGAGGCATCGGCCGGGAAGACGATCTTCCCCGATCCCGATACCGTCCCGGCGGCCGCATCGTAGCTTACGGCGATTCCGTCCTCGAAAGGAAGGGACTCGTCTCCGTCTTGGAAATCGAGTTCGCCCCAGCTCACGAGGTAGATGAGACGGGTCAACGATTCGCCAGCCATCTTGTAAGCGCCATCCCCAAGCTCGGAGATGCCGCCGACGTAGCTTTCGTAATCGAACCATGAGAAGAGGCTCTCGCGAACGGTTCCGACCGTCGAGCCGTTCATCTTATAGCCGTCTCCTTCGTTTACGTAGCGGTCCAGACATCCATCCCCGTTGTCGAGGTAAATCTCGTCGCGGTAGCTCGCGTCGCCGCTCGACTTGAAGGAGGCGGCATCGCTCCGCCACTTGGCCTCGTAGGAATAGGACTTCCACGAAGCCAGGGCTTCGTCGGCGGTCCCATAGCCATCGTAGAGCGAATCGACGAGGCTCATCGAGACGGTCGAGTTGGGGTCATCGCAGAGAACGGTCCGGAAAAGATCGGCCAGAGGCGAGATCTCCGAGGGCGGGTAGACCGCGATCATCATCGCCCCTTGGTTGCTCGAAAGGGCCAAGCGGAACGCCTGCTCTTCGGTCTCGTAGGAATATTCGTCGTCCCCGAAGATGTCGGTTCCGCTATATTCCCAGCCCCCATCGAGGAGGGCCGAATCATAGCTGTAAAGTAGCCGCGAAAGGCCGACGTCATCGGAAGGGGTCGCGTAGATGCCGAAGAATTCATCGCTATCGAGCGTTTCGACGAGAGAGGCTCCCATTTCCTCGCTCGGGTAAGGAAGGACGCTGGCATTCCCGCCCAGCCACTTGCCAAGGGCTTCCTCGACCCCCAGCTCGGTCCAGCTGGCGGGCGGAACGTAGGAAACGTAATCGTCCGCTCCATAGCTCGCCAAGGTCGTTCCGATGGACGTAACTTCGATCGTCACCCTTCCCTCGTAAACCGATACGTACTCGAAATAATAGTCGTAGGTGATGCGGCAACCGCCGTCGGTAAGCTCGATCTTGAAAGTGCCCGGCGTCAAGAAGCCGAGGTTTTCGTCGAGGACGGCCGCCGGATCGACCATCGAAGCGTAGGAAGTGCCTTCCTCGGCAAGGACGAAGACGTTGGCGTTTTCTTGAGACGGCACGAAGAAGGCGCTCGAAAGCTCGAAGCTGGCCCCGATTTGCGCGGCGATCGTTCCTTCGGACGGATAGTTGGTGCCGACGATGGAATTGCCGTCCGCGCTCACCTTGACGGGAGCAATGCTATTCTCGCCCACGGCATAGTAGCCGCTCGTCGAAGCGCTTGCGCCCGTTCCTTCGCTTATGAGCAAGAGGTCTTCGGTCGCCTCGATTTCGCCGCTGAAATCGTAATCGTCGACCGCGTCGTCGTTTTCGATCTTGGCCGTGAAATTTCCTTTTTTGAGGCTCGCGAGGAGAGCGGCGATCCGCTCTTGGCCATCGATGGCCGGAAGCGGCTTGACCTCGGGAACTCCCGCCTCTTCCTTGCTTACAAGGCGGAAGGAAAGGGAACTCTCGATCGTCGAGGAGCCGATCGGGATGTCCTTCCCGTCGAACCTGACTTCCGTTATTTCGCCGCCCTCGACATCAATTGCTATCTTCTCGACGGCGAAATCGGCCATCGTCGTGAAGGCGTAGCCGAAGCGCTCGGCAAGCGAGTCGTCGGATAGCGAGATCGAGAAGCCTCCGTCTTCGGAAACGAGGGAAGAAGCCTCGAGGGAAAGGAACGGGTTCACGTAGGTCGGGGCAAAAGGCACCGGGACCCTTTCCTGCTCGGAATCGATGACTGTCGCCTCTTCGTAAACGACTTCGTTATCGGGGCTAAGAGTAGGAATCGTCGCATTTCCCGCTTCGTTTTCCAATAAGTGGATCGGCTCGTATCCCTTTTCGTAGTTGTAGTATTCCCCGCTCGCAAAATAGCCGCTCGCATAGTAATAGGTCGGGATTCCCATCCCCGACTGGCTCGCTTCCTTGATTTCAAGCCGCCCCGAGAAGGCAAGGCCATCCGGGTTGGCCAAAAGCGACAGAACGCCGGCTGCATCGAGCTTATCGACCGTCGACGACGATGAACTTGATGACGAATCCTCCGCTTCGGAAGACGAGGATGAAGTTTCCGAAGAAGCGGAAGCAGGTCCGCACGAAGCTAGCAAGAACGCCGCCGCGAGGGCCGAGACGAAAGCTTTTTTCATGAAGTCTCCTTTCCTAGGCGCCTAGAAGCATAGCAAAACGCAATCCCTTTTTCGAGATTTGCGAAAGCCGGGCTTGGCGTCTGATTCAATCCCTTGAGGCCGAAACGGGAAAAAGAGGATAATCAGGAGGTGAAACCCCTTCTTAGCATCGTCGTCCCCGCCTATGGTTCGGGCGCCTATCTCCCCCGCTCGCTCGGCTCGATCGCCCGGGCCCTATCCAAAGTCGGTCCCGGCCTCGTCGAGGTCCTTCCGGAAGTCGATCCGAAGGAAGGGGACGATTCAGATCTCGTCATCGACTCTTTTAGGGGCGACATCGAGCTTTTCTCCCCGTGCTTCCACAAGGTGCGCTCCGGGCTATTGTCCTCGCGCCTTTCGGGAGCCGAAAGGGCAAAGGGAAGCTATGTCGCCTTCCTCGATGCCGACGACTACGTAGACGAGAGCGCCTTCCTTTCCCTTTTGCCGATCCTAGCGAAGGAAGGGCCCGATGTCCTCTCCTACTCCTTTTACCTATCGAAGGGCGGCAAAAGCCTCGGCCGCTACCCTTTCTCCTCATCGTTCAAAGGGAGCGGCCAAAAGCTGTTTGCCTCCTTTTTCCTCGACATCGGCACCCGCGGCTTCATGTGGACGAAG
Source organism: uncultured Bacilli bacterium (assembly GCA_944375905.1). Lineage (GTDB taxonomy): Bacteria > Bacillota_I > Bacilli_A > RFN20 > CAG-826 > UBA4951. The sequence continues at coordinate 37,960 of CALWAS010000009.1, read as the reverse complement.
GCCTACCGCCGCGAGCTTCTCCTCGGCTACGACGGCCCTTTCCTAAGCGCCTTCGAGGATGTTTGCTTCAACGCGATCGTCCTTCCCAAGGCCAAGACGTCAATTGCCATCCGGAAGCCCATCGTCTATTACGAAGAGGGAAATCCGGATAGTCTCACTAGCCAGAGGGACCCATCCCGCTACCTTTCCCACGTCACCGCCTTCGCCGCCGCCCGGGCCTATTACGACCTCCACTCGATGGAAAGGGAAAAGCTCGTCCTCCGCTCCCATGCCTGGCGGATGCGCCTTTCCTTCCTCTACGCGAGGAAAAAGGCGAAGGAAGATGGGATGGGACGGGCGGAAAAGGAAAAGGCCGACCGCCTTTTCAAAGCGACGATCGACCTCTCGAAGCCGCTATTTCAAAGCGTCCCGGAGTTCGAGGAAACCTATTTCTCCTTCTTGAAAAAGCCAGAGAGAAGCCCTTCGTAGGCCTTTTTGAGCTCGGAGCCGATTTTCGGGAGATCCCGTTCCTCGGCCGTCCGATAGCCGTTTTCGATCATATCGGCGCCATAACCACCGCTTAGGATGCGCGAAATGGCTTTGGCATAGCCGTCGACGTCTTTTCCCTTGAGGCAGTTGACGCCGTCGACGAGCCAAGGGGAGAAAGCCGGGCACTCGCTCACGATGAGGGGGCAGCGGCTGGCCAGCGCCTCGAGGACGACGATGCCCTCGGTTTCCTCATGGCTTGGGAAAAGCATGGCCAGGGCCCCTTCGTAGGCCCCCTTTATGAGATCGCCCTTCACGTATCCGGGCATGATGGCGTTCTTCGGGCGCCTTGCCTCGGCTTTTTTCACCACGTGCGAAGTCGCGATCCGCTGGAGGTCGCCGAACCAGAAGAACTTGATGTCGGGGAAGCGACGGGCCGTCTCGAAGAACTCGAGGATTCCTTTCCGTACGAACGGAAAGCCGACCCCCACCACGTATGGCTCGCCGTCTTTGAGGCCAAAGGCCTCGCGGAAGGCCGTCTTCCTTTTCTCGCTTGGCTCGTATTCCGGGATGTCGATTCCGTTTGAAATGGCGACGACCGGCACCCCGAAGCCGTATGAATCGATCAATCCCTTGCTATAGGGAGTCGGGGTCACGATGAGATCGGCCAATGAATACGCCTTCCTGAGATTGGAGTCGAACCACGGCTCGATGAGCTTCCAGAAGGCAAAGGACTCGCGGAAGTCCTCGTAGGTCGAATGCCCGTGGACGATCACGGGGATTCCCCTTTCCTTGATCGAGCGGACGAGGGCCCGCGACCCGGCCCATATCGTGTTGACGTGGGCAAGGTCAAAACTGTCCTTCGGATCGAGGGTGACTTCGATCCCGACGCTTTCAAGCGCCTTGATTTGATGGAGCAAGGCGCGGCCGATGCCGCTCCGCGAAAGGGCGTTCTGCCCTTGGCTGTACAAAAGGACTTTCACTATTTGCCTTCCATGATGGCAACCGAGGATGAGGTGCCGAGCCGGCTCGCGCCGGCCGCGACCATGGCCATCGCTTCTTTCCTCGTGTGGATGCCGCCCGAGGCCTTGACGCCGCAGTCGTTTCCGACAACCGCCCGCATGATCTTGACGTCGCCCGTCTTTGCCCCGGCCTTGCCGAATCCGGTCGAGGTCTTGATGAAATCGGCCCCGCCGTCGCGGCAGGCCGCGGAGGCCTTGGCGATTTCCCGCGGGGTGAGGTAACAGGTTTCGAGAATGACCTTGAGGACGATGCCGGCCGGGATGGCGCTACGGACGATCGAGACTTCCTTTTCGATATAATCGAAATTCCGTTCTTTGGCCATGGCGATGTTCATCACCATGTCGACCTCGTCGGCCCCTTGCTTCACCGCTTCCTGCGCCTCATAGGCCTTGACTTTCGGAAGGGTCGCCCCGAGGGGGAAGCCGACGACGGTGCAGACCTTGATTCCGGTGTGGAGGAGAAGCCTCTTGGCGACCGGGACGTAGAAGGGGTTGACGCAGACCGACATGAAGTTGTACTTCCTTGCCTCTTGGCAAAGCTTGACGATTTCCTCGGTCGTCGCGTCGGCCCGGAGGAGGGTGTGGTCGATTAGCTTGTTGAGTTCCATGCTTGAAAAGTCCTTTGCTTGAGACATTTTAGCCCGGGCGGGGCCGGATAAAAAGAAAAGGAAGCCGATGCTTCCCTATCCTTGCGAAGCGGGCGATGCCTACTTCTTTTCCTCGGCCTTCATGCCGAGAACGTCCTTGCCGCCGTAATAGCCGCATTCCGGGCAAACCCGGTGGCTCTTGACGAGGGCTCCGCAATGGGGGCACTTGACGAGGCCTTCCACCTTGAGCTTGAAGTGCCCGCGGCGGAGGCGCTTGGCGGTTTTGGAGGTCCGTCTGAACGGGACTGCCATAGCTAGTTACCTTCCTTCCGAGCGGTGATTATACGCATGGGGAGGAAAGAAACAAGGCAAATTTAGACAATGTACGGAAAAAGTCCGAAAACCTTCGATTCTCGATTGGTCTTAGGTTGACTAATAGTCGGCTCTTCCGACTCGATAGAAGGGAGAGGAAGCCCAAGACGAACGTCCAATAAGGAAGAAAGACGAGGCGATAGGAAGGACCGGGGAAATTTATGAAGGCATAGGGAGCGGACTTCTTGCCGAGACCAGAAAACAGCACTTCGCGGGCAACTGAACTTGCAAGAGGCTGCTTTATCGTCCCGACCAGGTCAATCTTCGGCGTTTTCCCTGGAATAGAGGACCTTCACCGCCTCGCCCCGGGAATAGCCATGGTCATCGACTTTCACAAGGAGATAGTCGGAAGTGTGGCCCGACCAGCATTTCCCTTTCGCATCGTAGCTTTCGAGGAGCACTTCCTTTTCCGTTCCGTAGTTGACTGACTCGAAGCTCGCCCGGAGCTCTTTGGAGAGGGAAAGCATCCGGTGCTCCCTATCCTTCTTCGTCGAAGCGTCGACTTGCCCGGCCATCGAGGCGGCCTTCGTCCCCTTCCTAACCGAATAAGGGAAGGCATGGATCTCGGCAAAGCCGACCTTCCGGCAGAAGGATAGCGACTCCTCGAAATCTTCCTCGCTCTCTCCGGGGAAACCGACGATCACGTCGGTGGTTATCGCAATGCCCGGCCGGGCTTTGCGGAGCTTTTCGACGACCGAGAGGAAACGCTTCTGGTCATAAGGTCGGCCCATGGCCCTAAGCGTCTTGTCGCATCCGCTTTGGAGGGCTAGGTGGACATGGGAGCAAAGCCGCGGCTCGCTTGCAAAAAGGGAAAGCATCTTCTCGTCCACCGCGCCTTCCTCGAGGGAGGAAAGGCGGAGGCGTCTGAGCGAAGGGCAATGTTCCAGTATGTCTTCGATAAGGTCGCTCAGGCGGTAGGAGCCGTCACCGAGGTCCTTCCCGTAGAAGGCCACTTCGATCCCGGTCACGACGATCTCGGGATGGCTCAAAGCGAGTTCCTCGGCTTCGCGGAGGCAGTCTTCCTTCTTCCTCGAGCAAGAAGGACCCCTTAAATAGGGAATGAGGCAATACGAGCAGTATCGCGAGCAGCCGTCCTGTACCTTGAGATAGGCCCTTAGGCCGGTCTGTTCGCTTTCGTTAAGCGGTTCTTCGTAGCCGCCATCGAAGGAATGAGCGGGCGCCCTATCTTCCAAAAGAAGGGAAAGGGCCTCGTTCCTCCCCTTGGTCGGGATCTCGTAGTCGGCTCCGAGCTCGAGGGCGAGCCCCGGGGCGCTTTTGACGAGGCAACCCATCGCCAAGATCTTGGCCCGCGGGGCGAGCCGGCGGAGCTTCCTGATCCTCTGGCGCCCTTTTTGGACGCTTCGGGCCGTCACCGCACAGCCGTTGAGGATGATGTAATCGGCCTCTTCGGGGGAATCCGTCTCCTCCATCCCGAGCTTCCTGAGCGGTTCCCGGAAGAGGGAGACCTCGTAGCTATTGACCTTGCAGCCGAGGCTGTCGAGGTAAAAGCGCTTAGCCATCCCGCCGGTCCTCCTTGATGCGTCCCACTTCCCGCAGGGAGAGATATTCCTGGATAAGGCGGCCGGAAACGAGCTTCTCGGAGACGAGCGTCGAATAGAAACGGCCGCTATCTTCCCCGAAATAGGCCTCGGCGAGACGCAAAAGGCGCTCGGCCATGTGGGCCTTCGAGGGGGAAAGGAGATAGCCGTCGAAGAGGGAAATCGTCGCGTCGAGCCGGCCTTGGTCGTTGATGGCGTAGCAGTTCTCCGCATCGTAATCGTAGGCGAAAAGCACCCCTTTCGAGCGCTCGATCGGGACAAGGCGCGTGAAATAGCTGTCGAAGAGGGCGTTTCCATAGTAGTCGAAGGGATCGACGAGGGCGGCCTCGAAGTTCTTGATGAGGCGCCGGTAGGGAGCGACCGAAAGCTTTTCGTAGCGGCGGCCGTAAAGGAGGTTCAGCGAAGAGGGGAAAAAGGGAACGTAGACTTTCTCGCCACGGAAGAGGAGATAGGGAAAATCGCTCATCCGGGAATCCATGTACTCGCTCAGCGGGAGGGCGTCCTCCCCTTCCTTCATCTTCCGCTCGTAGGCGAAATAGAGCTTCTCGATCTCTTGCTTGTTCACGAGCGAGCGGATCAATATGTTGGCCCTCACGACGTCGAAGGGGGTCCGGGGGTTGATCCAAGGCTCCCAGGCCTCGACATTGCTAAGCAGATGGGCGTTCCTTCGGAAATAGGCCATCTCGGGCGAGGCCTCGAACGGCGTCTTCCGCTGGTGGGAATGGAGGAAATCGTAAATGTTCATTTGCCCTTTTCCTCCTCGAGCAAGAAGGCCGAGGCAGCCAAAAGGAACGCGGTTTCCGAGCGGAGGATCCGCGGTCCGAGGGAAACCGGCACATAGCCCTCTTCCGATAGCATTCGCCTCTCCTCGTCGCTGATTCCGCCTTCGGGCCCGGCCAAAAAAGAGCACTCCCCGGTCAATAGATCGGCGATGAATGCTCCTTCTTCCGAGAGCTTTTCGTCGGCGTAAACCCTTTTCCCTCCCGCTAGGGCAATCGCCTTCTTGAAGGGCATTATCTCATGGACTTCCGGCACGATCTCGCGCCGGCACTGCTCGCTCGCCTCCTTCGCGATCAGGCGGTAGCGCTCGAGCTTCCGCCGCGCCGAGTCGCCTTCCGGGCGGACGACGGTCCGGCTCGAGACATAGGGAAAGAAGGAGGAAGCCCCGAGCTCGGTCCCTTTCTGGATTATCAGCTCTTCCCGGCCGTTTTTGAGGGGCGAGAAGAGAAGCGAAAGCCGGCCCTTCGGCTCGCGGGAAAAGGAAAGCGGACCGTCGACGACGATCCTTAAAGGAGAGCGCGAGGCAATCCTGGCCTTATAGGCCTTCCCTCCCTCGACGATCTCGATCTCCTCGCCGACTTCCCCCCGAAGGGAAGTGAGCAAATGGCGTTCGTCGGAAGGGGAAAGGAAAGCCTCTTCCCCTTCGATCTTGGCGAAAAAGCGTCGCATCCTAGCGGAGGAACTCCCCGTTTCCGTCCTTGAGGTCGTCCTTGGTAAGCGAGTAGCACGCCTTTCCCGCCATCACGGCAAAGGGAAGGCAATAGCCGATGAGGAACCAAAGGCCGCCGATGGACGGGACGAGGAAATACATGGCGGTCCCGAAGATGACGAGCCAAAGGACGCTCAAGAGGAAATAGGCCGAACCGGTCCTGGCTTTCCCGAGGTAGAACTCCCCGACCCCAAAGGGGCCGAGCAGGAAGGTAAGAAGGCAATAGACGTTGCGCGACTTCGACTTGTAAAGCCCGCTCTCCCCCTTGACGGGGTCGAGGAACTTGGTCATGTCCTTCGTCTTGTAACCGTCCTCGATCGGGCGCTCGCCCCCGCAATAGGGGCAAATGTCGCTATCGAATTTCGATATTTCGCGGTGGCAGTACTTGCAGCGCGGCATAAGAATCCCTTCGAAAGCTAATAGGCTTTCCGGTCCTTGATGGAAAGATAGTCCTCGTAGAGGCGAAGGCAGTCCTCCCGCCCGAGTTCCGAGATGAACTCGGCCTTCCTCTTCTCGTCGCCGAGAAGCTTGTAGAAGGCATCGTCCCGGAAGCCGATCTTCTCGGTATCCTCGAGGTTGCTTCCGTAATAGACCTTCGAGATGTTGGCCCAGAGGATGGCCCCGAGGCACATCGGGCACGGGTAGCCGGTCGTGTAGAGGACGGCCCCGCTCAAATCGAAGGTCCCGAGGTTCTTGCAGGCGTCGTGGATGGCCATCATCTCCCCGTGGCAGGTCGGGTCGTTGTTCTTGACGACCTCGTTGTGGCCGCGGCCGATGATCTTGCCGTCTTTCTCGATGACGGCCCCGAAGGGACCGCCGTGTCCGCTATGGATGCCCTTTTCGGCTTCCTTAACGGCTTCTAGCATCAGTTCTTCTTTGTTCATGGTTTCCTCAATCTTGTTCGACAGCGTGGTAATGGCGCTCGATCCTCGCGATCTTGGCAAAGGGGATGGTGGGCCGGTCGTTGGTCGTCCTAAGCTGGTAAATGAGGGTCTGGATGGCCTCGACGATCGTTTTCCTGTCCTTGGCGGCCCGGCGGCTCGAGGCCAGGGCGACGGCCCGGATGGCGATCTCGACGAGGAGAAGGACGAGCCCTATGAAGGAAACGAGGGCCAGGCCATAGGCCCCGAGAGCCATCGTGGCGGCGATGTCGAACATCCCCTTGCTTCCATGGAGGAAGTAAAGGACGACGATCGGAAGAGCGAAAAGGAGGAAGAAGAGGATTCCCCTTCCCCACCGCGGGCGGGCATCCTGGCCGCGGTTCCAGCTGCGGACGCTGAGATAGGCGGCGTCCTTCCTGAGATTCTCGTAGACGTCGCCCCATTTCCGATAGAAGGAGTAATTGGGACCGCCGACCTTCCGGGCAAAGGTCAATTTGACGTAATGGATGACATCGCTTTTGCGGGGCTTTTCCATGACGTGGGGCCCGTTCTTCCCATAGACGACGGTCGTCTTCTTGAGTTGGTCGCCGCGTAGGACGATCGTCTCCTTGTTGACGAGGCGGAAGCCGAAAAGCGAGTAGTCCTCGGCCGCCCGGTCCTCGGCCCCTTCGGAGACATTTATCGACCTGTACTCGTTTTCCAGCATAAAAGCGCCCTCTTTTTCCTTTTAGGAAAGTATAGGGTGAGGGAAGGCGCTTGGCAATCGGGGCCGCCGGAAAAAAAGGAAGCGCCGAAGCGCTTCCCATCAGGCTTTTTTGAAGCGGTTCCACCACTTCCCGCCGCTCGATTTCTTCTCCTCCTCGGCTTGGAATTCCTTGAGGAGTTCCTTCTCGCGGTCGGTGAGGTCGGTTGGGGTCCTCACCTCGACGTGGAGGTAATGGTCGCCCGGCTTCCCGGTCCGGAGGTCCTTGATCCCCTTGCCTTTGAGCTTGAGGATCTGGCCCGGCTGGGTCCCGGATGGCACGACGACCTCCAGGGTCCCGTAGACCGTCTCGACGTCGACCTCGGTCCCGAGGGCACAGTCGGGGAAAGAAAGGGCGATGTTGCTATGGACGTCGTTGCCTTCCCTCGTGAAGCGGGAATCGGGATCGACGCTCACTTCGACGTAGAGATCCCCATTCGGGCCGCCGCCGGAACCGCGTCCGCCCCGGCCTTGGACCCGGATCTGCTGACCCGAGGCGATGCCGGCCGGGATCTTGACCTCTAGGTCCTTCCGGACGCGGGAGTACCCCTGCCCGCCGCAACTCGAGCACGGCTGGGTGACGATCTTGCCGGTGCCGTGGCAGCGCGGGCAGGAGCTTTCCTGTTCCATGACCCCGAAGAGGGTCTGCTGTCTCGTCCGGACGCGCCCGGTCCCGCCGCAATCGGGGCAGGAACGGTAGTCGTTAGGCGACTCGGCTCCGGTCCCGTGGCAGTGTTCGCACGGCTCGTCGTAGGTAACCGGGATCGTGACGGTCTTCCCGTTCACCGCATCCATGAAGGAAATCTTGATGCGGTAAAGGGCGTCCTCCCCCTTGCGGGGGCCGCTAGAGGCGCGCGTGCGCCTTCCGCCCATTCCTCCGCCGAAGAAGCTCGAGAAGATGTCGCCGAGATCGACGTCCCCGAAGCCGCCCGAGGCAAAGCCGTTCCCGAAGGGATTGCCAGCCCCGCCCATCGAGCTTCCCTGCTCGAAGGCAGCTTGGCCGAAGCGGTCGTATTGGGCGCGCTTCGCATCGTCCTTCAAAACGTCGTAGGCCTCCTGGATCTCCTCGAATTTCTGAGGGGCGTCGGGGCTTTTGTTGATGTCGGGGTGATATTTCTTCGCCAAGGTCCGATAGGCTTTGGTTATCTCGTCCTTGCTGGCCCCTTTCTTGAGGCCGAGGACTTCGTAATAGTCGCGTTTGGTTGCCATAAAGTCCTCCTTACTTCAGGGAAAAGGGGGAGGTCGCCCTCCCCCAAGAGGCCTTAGGCCTTCTTGTCGGTGAAGTCGGCGTCGACGACGTCATCGGGGTTCGACCCCGGGGTGGAATCGCCGGCGTTCGGAGCCCCTTGCGCCTGGGCGCCCTGGCCGTTGGCCTGGGCCGCCTTGGCAGCCATGTCCTCGAGACGCCCGACGATTTCGCGGAGCTTCTCGATGTTGTCGGAGCTGATCGCGCCCTGGGCTTCGTCGCGAAGGGCCATCATCTCGTTCTTCGTCTTCTCGTCGAGCTTGTCGCCCTGCTCGACGAGGACCTTGTTGATCTCGTCGACGTAGGTCTGGGCCTTGTTCTTGACTTCGGCATCGTCCTTCCGCTTCTGGTCGGCGGCCTTGTTTTCCTCGGCCTCCTTGATCATGCGGTCGATGTCCTCCTTGCTGAGGCCATTGCTGCCGGAGATGGTGATGTCGGTGCTCTTGCCGCTATCGAGGTCCTTGGCCGAAACCTTCACGATGCCGTTGACGTCGATCGAGAAGGTGACCTCGATCCTCGGGGTGCCGCGCGGCGCGGCCTTGATGCCCGAGAGGGTGAAGTGGCCGAGGAGCTTGTTGTCGTGGGCCATCGGGCGCTCGCCCTGATAGACCATGATGTCGACGGCCGGCTGGTTGTCCTGGGCGGTCGAGAAGACCTGGCTCTTCGTGGTCGGGATCGTCGTGTTGCGCTCGATGAGCGGGGTCATGACGCCGCCGAGGGTCTCGATGCCGAGGGTAAGCGGAGTGACGTCGAGAAGGACGACGTCCTTGACGTCGCCGGCAATGACGGCGCCCTGGATGGCCGCGCCGATGGAGACGGCTTCGTCGGGGTTGACCGACATATTGAGCTGATGGCCGGTGACGGAGCGAACCATTTCCTGGACGGCCGGCATCCTGATCGAGCCGCCGATCATAAGGACGTCCGAGATGTCGCTATAGGAGAGGCCGGCGTCGTGCATGGCACGTTCCATCGGCTCCTTGCAACGCTCGAGAAGATGGCGGGTCATCTCCTGGAACTTGGCGCGGGTGAGCGTTCCTTCGTAGTTGATCGGGCCGTTCTTCCCCATTCCGATGAAGGGGAGGGAAATCGTGGTCTCGACCGAGCTCGAGAGCTCGATCTTGGCCTTTTCGGCCGCGTCGAGGAAGCGCTGCTCGGCCATCTTGTCGGTAAGATCCATGCCGGTTTCGATCTTGATCTGCTGGCGGATCCATTCGGCAATCGCGTGATCCCAGTCGTCGCCGCCGAGATGGGTGTCGCCGGCCGTCGAGAGAACCTGGAAGGTCCCGTCCCCGATATCGAGGATCGAAACGTCGAGGGTGCCGCCGCCGAGGTCGAAGACGAGGACCTTGCCGGACTTGTTGCTGTCGAGCCCGTAGGCAAGGCAACTCGCCGTCGGCTCGTTGATGATGCGGACGACGTCGAGGCCGGCGATGGTCCCGGCGTCCTTGGTGGCCTGGCGCTGGGCGTCATTGAAGTAGGCCGGGACGGTGATGACGGCCTTGCTGATGCTTTGGCCGATGTTCTTCTCGGCATAGGCCTTCATGTAGGAAAGGACCTTGGCGGAGATTTCCTGCGGGGTGAAGTCCTTATTGAGGCAGGCGATGTGGAATTTGTCGCTCGTCCCCATGTGGCGCTTGGCGCTGCGGACGGTGTCCGGATTGGTGATCATCTGGCGCTTGGCCGCGTTGCCGACGATTTCCTCGCCGCTTCCCTTGAAGGCGACGACCGAGGGGGTCGTGTTGGTTCCTTCGGGGTTCGGGATGACTTTCACCTTCCCGTCGGCCTGCATGTACGAAATGACGGAATTGGTCGTTCCAAGATCGATTCCGACGATGATTTCCTTTGCCATAAGTGATGTTCTCCTTCCTTAGGCCTCATGGGCCTTGTTATCGCCTTCGCCTTGTTCTGGCTCCGGCTTCTTCTCTTCGGCCTTGCTCTCCTTCTTTCCATAGACGGAGACCATGGCCGGACGGATCATTTTGTCATAGAGGCGATAGCCCTTGGCTAGGACGCGGGCGACTTTGCCCTCTTCCCCGCCTTCGACGAGCTCGACGGCATGCATCGAGGCGCTGTCGTAGCTCTCGCCGGGCTTCGGGGCGATTTCGCTCACCCCTTCCCGCTCGAGGGTCGCCTTGATTTGGTTGTAGATGTATTGGAAGCCGACCCGGTAGTTCTTCGCTTCCTCCCCGTTCGGGGTCGCCTCGAGGGCGATGTGGAAGCTGTCGAGGGCCGGAATGAGCGAGGAGAGGAAGCCTTCGCTCCGGTAGCGCATGGCGTTACGGTAGTCTTCCTCGAGCGACTTGCGGAGGTTCTGGGTATCCGCGAGTTCGCGGTAGTACTCGTTTTTCCACTTCGCCGCTTCCTCTTCGGCTTTCTTCAGCTTTTCCTCGACGCCTTCTTCTTTCTTGGCGTCTGGGCTTTCCTCGCCGAGGAGCTGGTCTTCCTCGTCGAGCTGCCCGTCGGGCTGAGCGGCTGGCTTTCTTTCTTCTGGCTTGCTGTCTGGCACGGATCTTTGACTCCTTTCATGCCGAAGTAGCGATCGAGTTGCTCCGCGAAGTAGCGAAGGGTGCTCATCGCCTTGGCGTAATCCATCCTCTGGGGACCGAGGAGGGTAAGGCTCACGGAGGGATTGCCCGGGAGCGCCACGTTGGCGCTCACTAAGGCAAGGCCTTCGAGATCGTCCTTACCAAGCGCGATTTCGACGCCGTCGACGTTCTTCTTCCGACCCGACACCAATTGCTCGATGAGGGCGGACGGATTGTCGAGGGCCTCGACCATCTTGCGGAGGCGGGCCGGATCCTGGAATTCGGGCTGGGCGAGAAGCTCGTCCTTCCCGTATACCGAGACCCGCTCGGTCGCAAGCTGCGAGAGAGCGGCGAAGATGGCGTCGTAGAGCACCTCCTGGCCAAGCAGATACTCGATCAGGATCGGCTTCATGGCTTCCATCTTCCCGGTGAGCTTTCCGATCGGCGTACCGACCAAACGCTCGCTGATGGCCTTCATGGAAGACGCGACTTTGTCGACCCCGAGCTTTTCATCGATCATGAAGGTCTTGTGCTCGACGTATCCCTGGTTGGTCACGAAGACGGCCGAGGCCGCGTTCCCGCCAAGGGGCACGAGCTGGATGGAGGCAAGCTCCTCTTCCCCGCTCCCCTGGCCGAGGACGGCGCTCGCGAGGCTCGTCATGTTCGAGAGTATCTCGCAGGCGTTCTTGATGACTTCCTCGACGGACTGGCTCTTGGCCCCGAGGACGCACTGAAGCGCGTTCTTGGCGGCCTGGTCGACTCCTTCGTCGCGAAGGTTCTCGACGTAGTAGCGATAGCCCTTTTCGGTCGGGACCCGCCCGCCTGAGGCGTGCGGCTTCTCGACGAAGCCTTCCTTTTCAAGGCCGAGCATCACGCTCCTTATCGTCGCGGACGACACCTCGAGATGGTAGATTTCCTTGAGGGTCTCCGAACCGACCGGCTCGCAGGTCTTGATGAAACGCTCGACTATGAGCTTCAGGATCATATCGCGCCGAACCATCCGAATACCTCCTTTTTGGCAATCACCTTTCCGGGGTGCTAGCCATATTATAGGTACCCGATTAGCACTGTCAATAAATGAGTGCTACCAAAAAAGAGGAGCCGCGCTCCCCTGGCGAAGAGATCCCTCTAGGCTATTTTCGAAGAGTTAGTGAGAGGCTGAGCTTCTCGGCCGCCGTGAACTCGCTATGGGCGAAGACGGCAGATAGGCCGCTCGCCATCTCGACGGCCCAAAGCGAGGCGACGAGCGAGCGCAGGAAGGCGGCCCGGCAGGCGAGGCGGCTGCCGTTTTTCATCCTTGCCCTAAGCCCGAGCAGAAGGTAGCCCACGGTCGCCCCGAACGACGAAAGCAGGACGAAGGAATATAGAAAGGAGATGAGGAAGGCCGATAGCAAGCCGATCCAGATGAGATGGAGGCGGTCGAAGCCTTCGGGAAGGAAAAAGAAAAGCGGGACGAGGAGGGCGGATAGGAGGGAGAGCTCCAGTAAGAAGTCGATCGCGGCCGCGCCGAAGCGCCGCTTGAGGCTTGCTGTCTTCATTCAAAGCGAATTGTACAGTTCGAGGAGGATCCGGTCTAGGAGGTCGAGGCCCCGGTCGGTCGGGGCGACGCGCCCCTTTCCCGTTTCCAATAGGCCCGCCTTGGCCAAGGCATCGGCCGCCTTCCCGAACCGTTCGAGGAAGGGAACGCCGAATTTCGCCTCGAAGTCGGACGCTAGGAAGCCGTCGCTCAGCCTCAGATTGGTAAGGAGGTAGTACTCGATGGCCGAATTGCCTTCCACCTTTTCCTCCTCCCGGCCCTTTCCTTCGAGGAACGGGACGAAAAAGGGCGAGTTTCGATACCTTATCCCGTTCTCGTAACCGGCCGCCCCCATCCCGATGCCGACGTATTCCTCGTCTTTCCAATAGGTCTTGTTGTGGACGCACTCGAATCCGGGAAGGGCGAAGGACGAGACCTCATAGCGCCTAAACCCCCGCTTCCTTCCCTCTTCCTTGATGAGTTCGAGCTGTTCCGAAAGCACGTCGTCGGGCGCTTCTTCGTACCCGCGGGCGGATAGGCGGCTCCCGGGGTTTATTTCGAGCGAATAGGTCGAGAAGTGGCTTGGGCGAATGGCCAAAAGGGCCTCGATGTCGGACCTCACTTCGTCGAGCGTCTCGCCCGGCAAGCCATAGATGAGGTCGAGACTCACGTTTTCGATCCCGGCCGAGCGGAGGCATTCGACGGCTTTTGCCGTCGCCTTCGGATCGGCCCGCCGGCCGAGGAAGGCGAGGGCTTCCTCGCGGCTCGTTTCCATGCCCATCGACACGCGGCTCACCCCGCAAGAGGATAAAAGGGCGGCCTTTTCGCCGTCGATGTCTTCCGGATTTGCCTCGAAGCTGAACTCGGCCCCCTCCTTCAAAAGCGGCCTGAGCTTCGACAAAAAAGGCGCCAATAGGCCGTTTGGAAGGGCGGATGGCGTCCCTCCGCCGACGTAGGCCGTAAGAAAAGACCCCGGCTCGAAGGCTTCGAGGTCGCTTTCGATCTTCCTTAGGTAAAGCTCGGCCCACTCCTCGCGGTAAACGAGCCGCGGGAAGGAGCAATAGGCGCAAAGCGAGGCGCAGAAAGGAAGATGGACGTAAATGGAAAGGGGCTTAGCGGTCTTCACCTTCGGCCTTCTTCTGGGCCTCGATGGCGGCTTCGCTCTCCTCCGGGTGCTCGGCGGCATAGCGTTCCATCGCCTCCGCGGCCGCTTGGTCCTCGACCGGGCGGATGCTGCGCGCGAGTTCTTCCTCGCTGTAGTCCTTGGCCCGCTCGTCGATGTCTTCCCTGAGTTCCTCGGAAGCCTTGTCGAGGGTTTCCATTTCCTTCTTCTTCTCTTCCTCCTCGGGGTCGACGACGAGGCGTTTGACTTCCTCGGCCGCGATTTCCTCCGGGGTCTTTGGCTTTTCGTCGCTCTTGAAGAAAGGAACGTACTTCTTCATGAGAATGACGGCCAATACGACAACGCCGAAGATGGCGACGATCAACACGACGATTATAAGAGGGTTATCCATTTGCTTTGGACCTGCCTTTCAAAACGGGAGTATAGACGAATTTGTTCTTGACTTGCAGTTTTTCGTAATAGCCAAGCGAGGCAAGCTTGTCCATCGACGTCCGGGCCGTCTCGTAGGCGACCTTGGCGTAAGTCTTGAAATTCTGGATGGTGTAATAGCGGCCCATCGTGCAGTGGGAAGCCAGGAAAGAGGCTTGCTTCTTGTTGAGCGAGGGATTCGTTTCCAGGAGGTAAAGGACGTATTCCCTTGCCTCGCGCTCGCTTAAGCGCTGGGGCTCGAGGCTGAGGCTCTTCGTCCCGGCGAGTTCGCTCGGGTCGATGATCCGCTTGGGAGCAACGGAAGGCTTTTTCTCGGCCTTCGCCTCGTCGGCGGGCACATCTGCCGCTTCTTCCTCTTCTTCTGTCTCGCCTTCTTCGGAAGAAAATGGCGAGGCGGACGTAATCGGCTCTTCTTTCCTTTCTTCCGCCGGGGCCTCCGTTTCCGCTTCTTCTATCGATGGCGGCTCGGCGGCAGTTTCCTCCTCGACGGCAATCGGGGTGACCGGGGCGACGGGCGGAAGCTCGATTTCCTCCTTGTGGAAGCGCGGGGCCTCGTCCGCCCGGTCGGGCCTATCCGCAACCGGTTGGGCTTCCGCCTTGTCTAGGACGGGAGACGGGGCCAGCGGGGTTTCGGCTTTCGTCTCCTGCCTTTTGGCTTCGCGGTAGAAGGCGCCGCTTTCCTTGATCGCCGCCTTTTCCTCCTCGGGCATCCGATGCTCCTCGCGAAGGGCCTCGAGCCGGATCGAATTGACGGCGTCGTCGATTTCGTCGATGAGCTTGGCGATGCTATCGAGGGCGTCGAAGAGGACGTAGGTCAGATCGCCGGACCGCTGGACTTCCTTCTTGAGCTGCTCGCGCTTTTTCCCTTCGCCGACGGATGAGGCGGATCGGGCATTCGGCTCGAGGCTCGCCCCGGGGATGAGCAGCCGCTCGAACGGGAAGTAATAGGCGGCCGGCTTCTTGCATCCGTCCGCGTACTCCTTTTTGAAAAGAAGGGCGGCCATCATCCCGTTGTAGTCGGCGTCGAAGGGTCGGACGTAGGTAAGGAAATAAAGCGAGAAGACCGCCTTCACGAAAGGCGTCGCATCGCTTGAATCGACATAGGGCAAGAAGGCTCCCATGAGGGAATCGACTTCGTTAAGCGGCGCCGATGGATAGACGGCATCGCGGAGGAAACGGATCTTGCTAACGGAGGAATCGAGCTCGCGGTTCCGGTAGAACTCGGTCAAGTCATCGCCCTCCCCGCGGATGATTCCATAGGAATGGGCAAGGAAATCCTCGCTTTTCAAATCGCCCGATCCTTCGGAGAAAAGGCTCCTCAGGTAGGCATGGTAATTGATGAGAGGCTCGTGGAAGGGCTGGTCTTCGTCGTAGGTGCCGCTCAATAGCGCTTTGATGGAGCGGTCGGCCATCTGGAAGTTCCCGTCGATGTCGATTGCCTTGAGGCACTGATAGAGGAGCATGCTCCTGATCGAGCGGCCGTCGCTTCCGGCCAAGAGGTTCGCCAGCTTGTCGAGGAAGAGGTCGAGCCGCTTCGAGAACGAGGAAAGGCGCTCTCTTATCGTCGTCGTCTCGACGTAATGGAGCGGGCTTCTTCCGATTCCGTGGAAAGGAAGGCCTACCTCGAAGTCCTTCCGATACGCCCTGATGGCATTCCAGAACGGATCGACGAGGCCAGTCCCCATCTCTTGCTGAAGGCCGGTCTTCGAAAGGTACTTCTCGTCCGTGTACCTCCGGGCAATCACATCGTTGTTATCCATGCAGAAAGTATATTGGCAAAATTACCACTATACAACTATAAAACTACTAAAAAAGTCTACAAATATCGATTGCTACTCGTCTTTTTCGTCAATAGACAGAACGGCCATGAATGCTTCCTGGGGAACCTCGACGCTCCCGATGGCCTTCATCCTCTTCTTGCCTTCCTTCTGCTTTTCGAGAAGTTTCTTCTTCCTCGAGATGTCGCCTCCGTAGCATTTGGCGAGAACGTCCTTGCGGACGCTCTTGACGTCGGCCCGGGCCACCACTTTCCCGTTGATCGCCGCCTGGATCGGTATTTCGAAAAGCTGCTTCGGGATGATCGTTTTCAGTTTGCTGACGAGAGCAAGCCCCCGCTTATAGGCATCGGGCCGGTAGACGATGGAGGAAAGGGCATCGATTACTTCGCCGTTGAGAAGGATGTCCATCTTGGCAAGGTCGCTTTCCCGGTAATCGGAGAACTCATAGTCGAGCGACGCATATCCTTTCGTCGAGCCCTTCAGGGCATCGAAGAAATTGAACACGATTTCGCTTAGCGGCATCGAGTAGCGGATTTCCACCCGGTCTTCCTCGTGGAAAACGATGTCTTGGTATATTCCGCGCCGATTGGTGCAAAGCTCCATGACCGGCCCGACATACGATTTCGGGGCGATGATCGAGGCGTCGACGTAAGGCTCGCTAATGGAGACGAGGGACTGCGGGGCCGGCATCTCGGACGGATTGGAAACCTCGATGGTTTCCCCGCCCTGCACCTTGGCCCGATAGGAAACGGAAGGAGCCGTGAGGATGAGGTCGAGCCCGTACTCGCGCTCGAGCCGCTCTTGAATGACGTCCATGTGGAGCAGGCCGAGGAAGCCACAGCGGAAGCCGAAGCCAAGGGCCTTCGAGCTTTCGGGTTCGTAGACGAGGGAGGCATCGTTGAGCGAAAGCTTTCCGAGCGCTTCCTTGAGGTCCTCGTATTTCCTCGTATCGACCGGATAAAGCCCGCAATAGACCATCGGATTGATGTGGCGATAGCCGGGAAGCGGCTTGTCGCAGGGATTGGCCGCCGAGGTAATGGTCTCGCCCGGGAAGACATCCTTGATATCCTTGACCCCAGCGGCAAGATAACCGACTTCGCCGGCCGAAAGCTCGCCCGTCGGGCGTTCCTTCGGGGTGCGGATGCCGACCTCCGTGACCAAGTACTTCTTGTTGGCGGCCATAAGAAGGATCTCATCCCCCACTTTGACCGTTCCTTCCTTGATCCGGACGAGGACGACGACGCCGCGATAGGAATCGTAGTAACTGTCGAAAATAAGGGCTTTGAGCGGCGCTTCGGGATCGCCTTCGGGCGGAGGAACGAGTTCGACTACCTTCTCGAGGGCATCGCGAACCCCCATCCCGGTCTTGGCCGAGCATTCGACGCAATCGGCGGTCGAAATGCCGATTCGGTCCTCGACCTCGCGTTTGGCTTCTTCCGGGCGGGCACTCGGCAGATCGCATTTGTTTATTACTGGCACGATCATGAGGTCGTTGTCGATGGCGAGGTAAGCGTTCGACATCGTCTGGGCTTCGACGCCCTGGGTGGCGTCGACGAGCAAAATGGCGCCCTCGCAGGCGGCGAGGGAACGGCTGACTTCATACGAGAAGTCGACATGCCCGGGAGTGTCTATCAAATTGAAAAGGTACTCGTTCCCGTCCTTGCTTTTGTAGGAAACGGTGACCGCGTTAAGCTTTATGGTAATCCCCCGTTCTTGCTCGAGGGGCATGTCGTCTAGGAACTGGCTATGGAAATTGCGGGCTTCCACGGCCCCGGTCAATTCAAGGATCCGGTCGCAGAAAGTGCTTTTCCCATGGTCGATATGGGCGACGACGGAGAAATTGCGAATGAGGCTTTTCTTGTAGGGCATCCGGGGAATTATACCTTCTTTTCCTTCTTGAGGAAGGAAGCTAGCGTGCGTTCCATCGCTTCCGGGGACGAAGCGAAAAGCGGATTGCGGTATGCCCCGGAGAAAAGCGAGGAATAGTCCCTTCCCCGGTAACGGTCGTCGATGAGAAGGAAGGCGCCGACGTCCTTCTCGCTCCTTATGAGCCGGCCCATCGCCTGCATGACCTTGTTTATCCCAGGGTAAACGTAGGCGAAGAGATAGCCTTCCCGCGGATCGAGGCGGCTAGAGCGTATGAGATCGCGTTCGTGGGATACCTGCGGAAAGCCGACCCCGACGACCGCCACGGCACCGAGGCGTTCGTCCGCTAGGTCGATTCCTTCGGCAAAGGGCCCGCCAAGGACGAGAAGCCCGACTCCTTCCCCTCCGATTTGGAAATGCGAAAGGAACTCTTCGCGCCGGGCGCTGCTCATTCCTTTTTCCTGCTCGTAAACGGGGATGTCCCCCAAGTCCAGATATGGGCGTATGGTCCTAAGGTACCCGTAGCTCGGGAAAAAGAGGAAGCAATTCCCCCGCTTTTCCTTCACGAACCGCGAAAGATAGGCGGCAACGTATGGGTAGGTTCGCTCGCGGTCGCGATATCTCGTCGAGACGGGAGCGACGGCCAGATAAAAATTCTCGCGCGGAAAAGGAGAAGGGAGGACGAGGCTTTCGCCCTTCCTGCCGAGAATGGCGTTCATGTAGTAATCGATAGGCGAGAAAGTGGCCGAGAAGAAAACGACGCTCCGAAGTTTCTCGACGGTCGCTTCAAGTAGCGATGAGGGGTCGAGCTTCATTAGCCTCAAGGAAAGATCTCCGTCTTCCTTGCTTATGAAGAAATTGAGCCCGGCGACGTTTTCCAAAAGATAGGAAGCGCGGCGTACCTTCCTCAAAAACGAGCGGTAGGAAGGCGGAAGCGGCTTCCTTTTGGCTGGCTTGCCGGCTTTCTTGAGGTTGGAGGCGGCTATCGAGCGCTCGGCTTCGACGAGCCCTTGAATCGCCTTGTCCAAAGAGGCTGGAAGCGACTCGTAATCGAGAAAAGAATCGCCGGGGAGCAATGAGTCGCCAGCCTCCTCGAGGGCGTCCAGGAAGGCCTTCGTTCCCTTGATGCGGGCCTTCCTTGCCGATGCCATCAGCAGGTCGTCATATGCCGCCTTGACTTCAGAGAAGGAAAAAAGGGCGCCGTAGATGTCCCTGCCCCTTTCGACGAGATTGTGCGCCTCGTCGACCAATGCCACGTAATCGCCTTGCTCGCCGAATCCATCGTCGGAAAAGTAGCGTTCGAGGGCAACGAGGGGATCGAAAAGGTAGTTGTAGTCCCCGACGATGACATCGCTATCCTCGCTAAGGTCAAGCTGAAGTTCAAAGGGACACATATCGAGGCCGCCGGCGATTTCGTCGATGGCCTCGCGGTCCAAGCGGCCATCGAAGGATCTTGCCGCCTCCCGGGCGGCCGGAAGCTTTCCGTAATACCCCTTGGCAAACGGGCACTCGTCCGGATTGCAGTTGGCGCCTGGAACCCGGCACATCCTCTCCTTACTGTCGAGCTTTGAATAGGAGAGCTTGGCTCCCATTTCCTGGAGAAGGCGCAAGGCCGATGCGGCGCTAGCCTGCCCGCTTTGCTTGGCAGTCAGGTAGAAAATTTTCTTTATCCCGTTCTTCGGAAACGCCTTGAGGGACGGAAATAGACTCGAGATCGTCTTCCCTATGCCAGTCGGGGCCTCGATGAAGGCACACGATCCCCCTTCGATGGCCGCTTCGACGGCTTCCTCCATCCTTTCTTGCCCGGGTCGCTTCCGCGAATACGGAAAAGGAAGAGCGGCGAGCGAGGCATCTCTTTCCGAACGATGCGCACGCCGGCTCCTTTCCCTTCCGGCAAAAAGCCCGGCATAGGAGCGGACTTCCCTTTCGAGTTCCCCAAAGGAAAACGAATAGTCCTTGAAGAGGGTGCTGCCGTCCTTTTGGGAAAGGTAATAAAGGCGGATGTCGGCCTTTTCCTTCTTTCCTTCCTTGGAAAGGAGATAGGCATAGCAGATGGCCTGGGCGAGATGCCATTTTTCGTTTTCCTCGTGAAAATGCTCGAGATCGTCGACCGTCGACTTTATTTCCTCGACCCGGAAAACGCCGTTTTGGTCGAAGACGAGATCCGCCCTGCCATGGAGGTGAAGGAGAAATTCGCCTTCCTCGATATCGCCCTCGGCCAACACCTCGCTTCTATATCCGACGCCGATGGAACGCTGGACCATCCCGTGGAGACGCGTTCCTTCCTGCATCGTGTCGCCATTGAAGACGCGCGAATCGATGTCGCCGACGCGAAAAAGATCGTCGACGAGGCCATGGACGGAGAGCGAAATGTATTCCACTAAGCCAAAAGCCCTTCTTCCCCTAGCTTATTCTGATTTCCGTTCAGGAATGAGGCGATGTCCATCCGCTTCTTGCCCTCGAGCTGGACCTCATCGAGGGAAAGCCACCCGTCGGCAAAGCGGACGATGAGCTTTTTGCCGCTCACGAGATAAGCGCCGGCTTCCTTTCCCTCAGGTCCTTCTACGAAGGAGGAGGAAAACACCTTGAGCTTCTCGTCACCGAGCAACAGATAGCCACCGGGTTCTTCGCTCAGGCCCCGGAAGGCGTCGTGGGCCTTCTTCCGATCGAAGCCGATCGAGACATGCTCCTCGCTCTTCCTGATCTTCTTGGCGATGGTTGCCTTTTCCTCGTCTTGGGTCCGGCCTTTGAGCTCCCCGTTGGCGTAGGCAAGCAGGTCGGCGGCGATCATCTCGGCTCCCAACGAGGCAAGGCGCTTGCCCAAATCGGTGTAATTCTCCTCCGGGCCTATTTCCGTTTCCCGGGTGTCATAGACATTCCCCGCATCCATTTCGGCGACCATTTCCATTAAGGAAACGCCCGTCCGGTCGAGGCCGTCCATGATGGCCCTCTGAATCGGGGCGGCGCCGCGATATGCCGGCAGAAGCGATCCGTGGACGTTTATGGCGCCTATCTTCGCCATCCTTAGGAAGCCTTCCGGCACGATTTGCCCATAGGCCATGCATGCTATGACATCGAAGCGCAACGCCTCGGCAAATGAATAGTCGTCCCTTATCTTTTCGGGCTGATAGACGGGAATGCCTCGCTCAAGGGCGTATTCCTTGACCGGCGAAAACCGAAGTTTGTGCCCGCGTCCGGCCTCGCGGTCGGGTTGGGTAACGACGCCGATCACGTCGTAACCGGCGCCAACTATCCCGTCGAGCACCGTTCTCGCCATCTCCGGCGTCCCAAGGAAAAGTACTTTCACGTCTTCGTTTCTTGCAAATCGCTTCATCGGCTTGTCCTCTACAATTCGTGCAGGGATGATTATACCCTTTAAACTCCTCTCTTTTCCTCAATGGCTGATAGAATTCATCGGAAGGAAAAGAGCGATGAAGAACACCAACCGCGATTACAGGGCCGTCCGCGCCCTGATGGACGAATCACACATCCTCCGGAAGCCGGGAATGGACACCTTGAAGGCCGTTTACGAACACGCGACCGTAGATCATGCCAAGCAGACGGCTTCCATTTACTTTGACGAAGACGGAAAAAGGCGAAAGATGTCCTATCGGGACTACGCCCGGAAGACCGTTTACCTCGCCCGCCACCTTTCGACTCTCCTGAGCGGCCTGCCGGAAGGGCCGGTCGCCATCAAGATGAGGAACAGCGAGAACTGGCCTCTCCTCTTTTGGGCCGTCGCGATGAACGGGCGGGAAATACTGCTTGTCGATAGCCGCCTCAAAAAGGAAAACGCCGAAAATCTCCTTCGTCAGGCCGGTGCTAGGGCCATTTTGGCAAACGAGGTCGATCCATATTCGATCCCGACCTACCGCCTTAACGACATCCGCAATGCCCACGAAAACCCGGCCTTCGAACCCCGTTTCTCGGACAAGGTCATCTTCGCTTCCTCGGGAACGACGGGCGACGCGAAGCTCATCGAGATGAGCGCCCATAACCTAACGAGCCAGATACTCGCGGCCGATAACCTCCCGGAGCGGAACCTTCTCATCCTCAATAACGGCACCACGAACAACCTAGCCATGATCCCGTTCCACCACATCTTCGGCTTCGTGGCCGTCTTCCTCTGGTACACCTTCTTCGGCATGGCTATCGTTTACCCTTCCTCCACATCCATAAGGGATGTGGTCGCGGCCATCAAAAACGCCCCTTGCACCCATGTCTACAGCGTGCCGATGTTCTGGGACGGCGTCGCCCAAACCCTGGAACGGACGATTGCCCTCAAAGGCGGCAAGGTCAAGGAACTATTCGAGAAGATGATCGCCTACAACAACGGGGAGATTACAAAGAAGGAAGCTGGCTTTGCCGGAACTTGCTTCTTCAGGCGCCTCATCCAAAAGAAGGCTTTCGGAGCCCAAATCGTCTACTGCATTTCCGGCGGAGGCGCGATCGGGAAGAAAACGATGCGGATCATCAACGGCCTCGGCTATCCCCTCTCAAACGGCTATGGCATGACCGAGATCGGGGTTGCCTGCGTCGAGACCCGCGCCGATCCCCAGAAGCGCCTGCTCGGCAGCATCGGATCCCTCTTCTCCGGCTTCGAAGCCAAAATCCGGGATGGCAAGCAAGAAGGGGAGCTGCTCATCAAGTCACCCACCATACACGAAAGCGAAATCGTCGGTGGAAAGCGGGTACCTACCCATCTCGAGGATGGCTACTTCGCGACCGGGGACATCGCCACGATCGACGGCGACGGCTACCTTTTCCTGAAGGGAAGGATCAAAGACACCATCATCGACACGAATGGGGAAAACGTCTATCCGGACGAGATCGAGGATTACTTCCGCAATCTCCCGCACGCGAAAAACATCGCCTGCTTCGGGCTTGAGATCGAAGGGCGGGAGCAAATCTGCCTTGCAATCGAAACGGATAACGCAAGCGAGGAAAACGCGGTCGAGCGAATCCGCGAGGCCTTCAAGTCAATCAACGAAGGCCTGCCGGAGGAGAAAAAAGTGGACCTCCCCTACATCTATCGCCGCAGCTTGCCGATTTCGGGCTCGATGAAGGTTAAACGCTTCCAGCTTCGCGACGAGCTGAGCGCCGGTAGCAAGGATTTCATCCCGCTATTTGGAAGAACCGAGTCATCATCGTCCTCGGAGGAGCGATTCGCGACCTTCGATCCGGCGGCCGTCAAGGAGGCGAGGGCCAGGGTTCGCAAGGTCTTCTCCAAGAACCTGCATCTACTGGAAGAAAAGATAGGCTACGACGACGTCTGGGACCGCGATCTCGGCGGCGACTCGATGAGCTATGTCGCAATGGTCAGCGACATAAACGACGAGTTCCGGGTCGAAATACCGGTCGATCTATACGGAAAGATCGGGACCGTGGACGACTTTGCCTACGAAGTGCTCACTCTCGCCGGCAAAAGAAAGGCGAAATGACCTATTAGGGTCCCCTTTAGGGGCCCTAGCCCCAAATTCTTATTGCCGAGGGCTTCCCTTGCGCGTAAGATAGCGAGGCTAGAAAACGTAATACGGAAGGGATTTTGAAAATGGCAAACATCAAATCGCAAATCAAGCGCGTTAAGCAAGACGAAAAGAAGGCCCTCGCGAACCAGGCCGCCAAGAGCGAGTTCCGCACCGCCATCAAGAAGGCCAAGCTCGCCATCGAGACCGGGACCGTCGAAGAAGCGAAGGCCGCCGTTTCGCACGCCGAAGGGCTTCTTGACCGGGCTGCCCAAAAGGGAGTCATCTCCGGCAATAGCGCCCGCCGCAAGAAATCGAGCCTCGCTCGTCTCCTCGCGAAGAAGAAGTAAGTTCTAACCGAGCGCGTTTTCGGCGCCCCTTTCTGGGGCGCTTTTTTCATGCCTTCTTGATTATTATCTCCTCACCGCTTTCGTCGGCTTTCACCAACATATAGCTTCCCCTATCGGAATCCCGCGGAAGGGAAAGCGAACCAGGGCAAACGACTCGGATCCCCGACTCGTCGACGTAATCCTCGACAATATGCGTGTGGCCGTGGAAGAAATACGCATACCCCGCCTTTTTGAGCTCGCGAAGTGAAGACGACCCAAGCGGATGGTGGGACAAAAAAGCCCGATGGCCACTTGGGAATCTGATGCTTCGATGCAATGGATAGTCTTCGCGGAAGGCCATGTCGCAATTGCCTAGGACCGATACGAACGGGCTTATTTCCTCCTTCGGAAGGCAGGAGTCTCCGAGCAAAAGGAAGGCGCCGGCCCGGCTTTCCCTAAGCAAAAGGCCTCTTAGGGAAGAGGAATCGCCGTGGATATCGCTTGCGATCACGTATATCACTTAACTATTTCCGAAAGGCACTCGACGAAGGCTATGTCGGCCTCCTTCTCGCCAGTCAGGACTCCTTTCTCGAAGTCGTGAAGCGCCTTGAAGCCGCGATCGATATCCTTTTTCGAGAGACGGGAAATCGTGCGGGCGGCGACTTTGGCCCGGTAAGGATGGACCCCAAGCTCCTCCGCCGCGCGGTCGCTATTGAGCCCATGGGTCAATAGGAAGCTCATCTCCGAGAGGAAGGAAAACTGCTTAAGCATCATGCGGGCAAGGGTTATCGGCTCGATTCCAGAGGACTTAAGGTCGTAATAAATGTCGAAGGCGCGGGCCGGTTCCTTCGAAAAGAGGGCATCGGAAAGGGCAAAGGCATTTGCCTCAAGCGGCTTGTGGACCATTTTCTCGACGTCGGATCGGCTGATCGTCCCCTCGTAATTCTTGTAGGCGACCAATTTGGCGCCTTCGGAGAGGAAGCGGGCGTAATCGCCTTCAAGGCGACTGGAAAATTCGTCGATGGCCGAATCCTCAATGCCGACTCCGCGCTTGGCCAGCCAGGTTCTGATGTAGCGCCGCCATTCCTCGGGAGTGAATTCCTTGACTTCGCTAACGGCCCCGCCGGCTTTCACGATGGCTTCGACAAGCGGATGCTTTCGATCGATGTCGCCGACGGAAACCATGTATAGGTCGATTTGGGGGTCGGGACGGGCAAGCCAAGCGATCAGTGGCTCAAGGCCGGAATCGACTTTCTTCTTGCGAGCCCCCTTCGCCTTGTCGAAGACGATGTTCGTGGCTACGACCGTTTTGCAGTCATATCCGATCGGAAGCGATGAAAGCTCGTCGACCAAAGCCGGAATCCCGTCTTCGGCAACGTCGATTTCGACGAAATTGAAATCCCCCTTCTTCGAAGAGGCGTTCTTCAATACTTTCTTCAGGGCGCTTTCGGCCATTTTGAGCTGGCGGCTCGCTACAAGGCAAATCACAGATGGAATTATAGGGCAAAGGAAGTGGCAAAGGGGGCGAATAGCTCGATGGTCCCCTCCAAATCGGTTCTTCTCACTTCGATGCCCAAAGACGAAAGCCGGGAAAGGACGGCCGGCTCCGGGTGCCCATAGCGGTTCCCTTCGCCGCAACTGATGACGGCAAGCGACGGAGAGACGGCCTCGAGGAAAGGATAGGAAGAGGATGAATCGGATCCGTGATGGCCGATTTTCAATACGTCGGCATCGACGTCGGTCCCGCTTTCCAAAAGTCGCTCCTCGGTCTTCTTGCCGGCATCGCCCATTAGGAGGAACGACGCGGAAGCGAGTTCAAAGCGGAGAATCAGGCTGTTCTCATTCTCATCGGCCCCGCCGAACGAATTGATGTTTTCCATTTGCGCGTTGCCAAAGCGAAAGGGAAAGTCGGACGGCTCATCGAGCACTTGCCCAACCGGAAACGAGGAAATGAGGGAATCCTTCGCTCCGTCGTGGTCGAAGTCGCCATGGGTAAGGATGAGGGCTTTCAATGAATAGACCCTTTGCTTTCGAAAATAGGGAACGAGGACTTCCTTCGCCATGTCGAAGGAAAGATTCCCGCCGGTATCGACGAGTACCGCCTCGCCGCCGCTTATTATGAGCGTCGAATCGCCCTGCCCGACGTCGATGAAATGAACGCTTTCGCCGAGGAGGGAAGAATACGGAACGCAGTTGAGAAGGAGAAATGCTGCACCGAGCACGGCTGTTCCTTTCCTGAACATGGAAAGCCCCAATTCCGAGAATACGAGGAAAAGGAAAAGCAAAAGGTAGTAGACGGCCGAGAAGATAGCAATGTCTCCCAGAACGGGAACGACAATGTCGGCCGGCTCGAGAAGGCCGGAAACGGCAAGCAGGAAATCGGCATAGCCGCCGAGAAAGGAAACAAAAGGCAGTTTCAATATGAAGGAAAGAAGGGCCGCCGCATGAAAGGGATAGACGATGGGCGCGAGGAAAAGCGAATACAGGGGCGAAAGCAGATGGAGGCTTCCGGAAGAGAAAAGCATCGGTAGGACGAGGGAAGAAGAAAGAAGAAACGAATAAAGGGAGCGCTTTCGCCAATCGGCCTTCCGGACGAATCCCGAGAGGGCAAAGGAAAAGGAAAGGGAAAAACCGAGGAGGAAGCCAGAGTCGAGTCCCATCCGAAAATCCATCGCAAGGATGACGAAAGCTGCCAAAAGCCCGGGAACAAGAGGCGAAAAAGGCTTCTTTCGGGCATAAAGAAAGCATTTGGCGAGCCTCGAAAGCGCGACCCGTAGAATGCCTACCTTGAATGGATAAGCGAACGAAAGGGCAATCACGATGCCGGTAGCGATCCCTGACGCCTGGCCCTTCCTCAGCTTGAGAGAGGCAACGTATTCAACGGCGTAGGCAAATGCCCCAAGCAATGTCCCTGATCCCGAGAGATAGAAGAGGGCCCCGATCGCCTCGAAAGAAGAAACCACCGTACTCTCGGCGCTTCCTCGCCCGAAAAGCACGGAATCGACCACCCCGGCCGTTTTCTCGTCGAAGGACCGCAAAAAGGCGACTCCGGCCGCCCGAAGGCGAAACGGAAAGGCGATTTGCTCCTCGATCTTCTCAGGCCGTATTTCCTTGTAGACGCCTTTCTTATTCAGGTATTCCTCAAAGGAGAAACGACTTTCGTAATGGGCAATCATTAGCTCTTCGGTCCTACCTTCAACCCTCAGGAAATCTAAGCGCTCGCGGGTAGAGTTCTCTTCGTAAACCAGATAGCGCCCGTTCATCGTCTCGAGGAGGAAGTAGGAATCGCGGGCATCGATCACGATTCCGCTGAAGCTTCCCTCCACCGCTTCGCCGCGCGATTGCGCGCCGAAAAGAACGACCGCCAGCGACGAGGACAGAAACAAAACGGCAACGAGGGCTTTTCGCCTTTTTAGCAAAACGACGAGCGGAGCGAAAACGGCAAGGAAAGCGAAGGCGAAAAGCCCTAGGGAAAATGAAAGGAAAGAAAAGACGACGTAGAAGACAAGGGCCAGAAGGAAGCCTTCTGGCCTTATCCTTCCCGCAAAATCACGTAATCTTTGCACTTTTCGAAAGTGGCGGTCCCGATCCCCTTTACGTCCTTGAGTTCCTCGATCCGCTTGAAAAGCCCGTTGCTATTTCGATAGTCGACGATCGCTTGGGCAACCGAACTCGAGAAGGCGCTTACCCCTTCGTCCAGTTGGCTTTTCGAAGCCGTGTTGATGTTGACTTTGGGAATCGGCTCGGTGGCGCAGATGTCGCCGGTGTCGAAAAGAGGAGCGATGTAAAAGCTCATCTTGCTCTCGAGGACGAAACTCACGTCGTAGGCACGGCCATCGGCATTGCCGCTGGCCCCGCCGGCCGCGACAAGAAGGTCGGAGAGGGTCGATCCCTCTTCCAAAAGATAGGTTCCCGGACGGGCCACTTCCCCGTCGACCGTCGCCTGAAGCGAATTTTCCGGATCGGCGACGTAGGACGTCAGGTTGTTATTTCCGTCGACGATGTCGGTGGTCATGGCATCGACCCCGGCCAAGGCCACGAGCATGACGACGGTTATCGCTAGGACGGCGACTATTATCTTGAACATGGAAATGCCTCCCTTCGCCTACATATAGGAACGAATTGAGAAGAAACGACGAAAAAAGGGCCCGAAGGCCCTTGGCTCGACCGATGTTTCGATTAGAAGCCGCTTACGATCTTGATGATGGTAATCTCGTAAGGCTTGGCCGTCTCGACCATGCAAGTTTCGCCGACGCTCTTGCCGAAGATGGCTTTTCCGATTGCCGATTCGCTCGAGATGAGCGGCGGATTGGCAAGCGGGTCGGCCTCGACGGTGCCGGCAAGCTTCACGGTGATTTCCCGGTCGCCCTTCTTGTAGGTGACGAGGGTGCCGAGAGCGGCCTTTTTGCTTCCGCGGGCCATGTCGTCGCTCACGATTTCGGCGACGTCGCGGATGTGTTCGATTTCCTGAATCCGGGCCTCGATCTCGGCTTGACGGGTCCTAGCCGCGTCGTAATCGGCGTTTTCCGAAAGGTCGCCCTGGGCCCGGGCGGCTTTTAGGGCCTCGACGACTTCCGGCTTTTCGACGTCGATGAGATGGCGGTACTCCTTCTCGAGCTTCTCCATCCCGGCCTTGGTCATTATCATCTTTTCTTCTGCCATGCGCTAAATTCCTCTATTGCTTCGCGATTATATTACTTTTGAGGGCAAAACCCTAGTCCAGCTCACCCATCTTCGGATCCTCTTCGTAGGCCCTAAGAGTTTCCTCGGCTTCATCGATTTCCTCCTCGCTTACCGGAGAGAGGCTCTTTCCGTCCTCCGTCCCGAGGACAAGAAGGCTATCGGGGTCTTCTTCCTTGTAGATTAGGTAGTATGTCTTCTTGCGTTCCGGGTTGTCGTAATAGAAAAGGATCTTCCAGAGTTCCTTGCTTCCGTCGTCTTTCTCTATTTCGATGCTATTGTCCTTGATTTCCAGCATTTTCTCTCTCCTTTGCGAGATGTCGCTCGAGGATGATGCAAGCCGCTTCGCTATCCACGAGCCCCTTTTTCCGGCGGGATTTGACCCCGCGCTCGTTCATCTCCTCGTAAGCCTCGACGGTCGATAGCCGCTCGTCGACGAGATGGACGGATATATCGGGATGCTCGCGCTCCACGATTTCCTTGAACCGGCGCGAGCGAAGGGCTGCTTCCCCTTCGCTCCCGTCCATGTTGAGGGGATAGCCGAGAGCCGCTTCCCGGATCCCGGTTTCCTCGACGAGTTCAAGGAAGCGGGCGATGGCCCGGCGGTAGGCTTTCTTCGGGAATTCGAAGACGGGCCGGGGATGGACGAGGCCAAGGCTGTCGCTTACGGCGAGGCCGAGGGTCGTCGTCCCGAGGTCAAGCCCGATCGCCTTCTTCATAGAAGCGCTTTGACCGCGGCCTTCGCCTCTTCCAGACGGCCTAGGTCCTTGAAGGCGCCCGAAGCCATCGTCGGCTTGCCGCCGCCGCCGCCAAGGAGGAGTTTGGCCGCCTCCTTGAAGGCCGCGGAAGCCGGGATCTTGCCGCTCGACATGCAAACGGCCGGGTAGGAACCCTTGCTTCCGCCGATGAGGAAGAGGAGATAATCGCCCTTCCCCTGCTTCAGCTTGTCGCCGACCATCATGAGCTTGTCCCGGCTTGCCCCTTCGAGATAGGAGAAGAGGAAGGCGGTTCCGTCGACGCTTTCAAGCCTCGAGGAGGCGCTATCGGCTTCGAGGGCCGAGAGCTTCTCGGCCGCCTTGCGGAGTTCGGCATCCTTGCTCGAGAGGTCGCTAACGGCCTTCTTGGCCATCTCGACGAGCTTGGCTTGGTCGCTTCCGAGGGCGAGGGCAGTCGCCGCGAGGGTGTCGGCGGCTTTGGCGGCCGCTTGATAGGCTTTCAGCGATGTCACGGCCTCGATGCGGCGGATGCCGGAGGCAATCGACGATTCCCCGGTAAGAAGGAAAATGCCGATGTCCGAAGTGTTCTTCACGTGGGTGCCCCCGCAGAACTCCTTGCTGTAGTCGCCGAAGGTAACGACCCGGACGGTCGAGCCGTACTTCTCCGAGAATTCCATCTCGGCACCGAGTTTCTTCGCTTCCTCGATCGGAAGGATCAAGGTCTTTTCGTCGATCGACTCGGCAATCATGCGGTTCACCTCGTCGCCAACCCGGCGAAGTTCCTCGGCCGTCGGCTTCCTATCGAAGCCATAGTCGAAGCGCAGGTAGTCCTCCGATACGTACGAGCCCTTCTGATCGACGTGGCCTAGCACGTTGGAAAGGGCGGCGTGGAGAAGGTGGGTGCACGAGTGATTGCGCTCGATGAGGAGCCGCCGGAGCCGTTCGACCTCAAGGCGGTAGGTTTTCCCTTCCTCGAGCTTTCCTTCCTCGACTTCGACGAAATGGAGGTGGGTCCCGTTCGGGGCCTTGCCCATGGTCACGACCTTGGCCTTCACGCCGTTTCCGCTGATCGTTCCGATGTCGGAAACCTGGCCGCCGGCCTCGCTATAGAACGGGGTGAGGTCGAAGGCGGCCTCGCCCTTTTCGGAGATTTCGCTTACCCTCTTCCCGTCTTCGAAGAGGCCGATGCACTTGGCGTCGAGGGAAAGGGTCGAGTAATCGAACTTTCCTTCTTCCTTGAAGGAGAGCAGATCCTTGCTCTGGCGGTTGAAGGACTCGATTTGCCCGCGGGCGTTCCTGGCCCTTTCGCGTTGCTCTTCCATGAGCTTGTCGAAGGCGGCCGTATCGACCTTGAGTCCCTTCTCGCCGGCGATTTCGACGGTGAGTTCCAGCGGGAAGCCATAGGTATCGTAGAGGCGGAAAGCGTCTTCGCCCGAGATGTCGAGTCCCTTTTCGAGGAGGGAACCAAGCATCTTCTCGCCGCTTTCGAGGGTCGTCTCGAAACGCTCTTCCTCGTTGAGGATGAGCTTCTTGACCCGGTCCCGCCCCTTTAGGAGTTCGGGATAGAAACCGTCGTACATGTCCACCACCGCGTCGACGAGCTTGTTGAGGAAGGGACCGTGGAGCCCGATCTTCTCTCCGTATCTCATCGCCCGGCGAAGGATCCGGCGAAGGACGTAGCCGCGCCCGTCGTTGGAGAACTCGGCCCCGTCGGACAAAGCAAAGGTAAGGCAGCGCGCATGATCGGCGATCACGCGGTACGCCATGAGGTTATCCCCCTCATAGCGGGCGCCCGAGAGCTTTTCGGCAGCCTTCACGATCGGCATGAAGAGGTCGGTCTCGAAATTGGTGTCGGTGCCTTGGAGGATGCAGGCGATGCGCTCGAGCCCGGCTCCCGTATCGATGTTCTTGCTCGGAAGTTCCTTGAACTTCTCGCGCGGCACGCCGTTTTCCCCTTGGAACTGGGAGAAGACGATTCCCCAGATCTCGATGTAGCGGTCGTTCTCGATTTCCTCCTCGAGGAGCCTCTTTCCGAGGTGCTCGGGATCGTATTTCTCGCCGCGGTCGAAGAAGACCTCGGTGTTCGGGCCGCACGGGCCTTCGCCGATCTGCCAGAAGTTGCCCTCGAGGGGAACGAGGTGGTCGGGAAGGAATCCGGCCTTGATCCAAAGCTCGCGGCTTTCGAGGTCGGCCGGGTTGTAGGTCGCGTAAAGGCGATCGATCGGCATTCCGAAACCCTCATCGGGATCGGTCAGGATCTCCTTGGCCCAGGGAATGACTTCCTTGCGGAAATAATCTCCGATCGAGAAATTGCCGAGCATCTCGAAGAACGTATGGTGGCGCGCGGTGCGGCCGACGTTCTCGATGTCGTTCGTGCGGATCGACTTCTGGACGTTCACGATTCTCCTCGACGGGGGAATCTCGCTGCCGTCGAAGTACTTCTTGAGCCCGGTGACGCCGGCATTGACCCAGAGGAGCGACTTGTCGCCCTGAGGGATGAGCGAAACGCCCGGTATGTACTTGTGGCCCCGCTTTTCGAAGAAGGCGATCCAACGCCTCCTTATTTCGTTTCCGCCTAACGCTTTCATCCTGTTAGCCTCCCAAAAAAAGAAAACACCCCCGGAGGAACGCTTTCGCGCGGTACCATCCTCCTTCACCATTCGGGTGCCCTTGCTTGTCCCTTTAACGCAGGGTGGCGGCGGCATTGCCCGCGACGATGGGGAGTGGCCCGTCCCTAAAGGGACTTCTTTCCCGGCGGTGATTTTGCCCCAACGGAAGCCAATTGGCAATAGCATCGCTTCGCCTAGGAAGGCGGCTGCCAGGCCGAGTGCTTTTCCAAAAAAGCCGCGGGAAGCAAGGGGCCGTGTCACTTGAAACATTGGCGGACTTGAGACGTGGGGCTGCCGCTAACGAGGGTGGCAGCCTCCGATTCTCGAAAAAACAAGGGAGAAGCCAAGACCGAATATCAAGGAAAAAGAGAGCCGATTTGCCAATGAAATCCACAATCATGGCCATTGCGGCCGCCTACTTCCGCATCTGTTACCCATTTTGTCAAGGACGGTCAAACTCGGTTTGAAAAATGGCTGGAAGCAATCCTAACAATTGAAACAACAATACATATGTATTTAATTCCATCAAGGGAACGAACCGGACCGTCGCACCGGTTTCCCTCCGAGGAAGGAGGCGATGGAAGACAAATTGAAAAGCGAGGCATGACGGCCCCGCCTTGGACGATTTCCCCATCAGGCGTTACTTAGGCATCGCCCGGGCCCGAGGGCCTTTTGCCCCCAGGGCCTTTTTCACGCCCACTCGGGCGGCATCGTCCGATTGGACTTGAACCAGTCGCTTTCCTTGAGCTTCAAGCCGGAAGCGGAAAACGACTTTGCAAGAAGGCCCTTTCGATCGTAGGCGAAGACGATGTTGCCGTTCATCGGCTCGAAATGGCTCTTGTCCTCCCAGCTTCCGAGCGTCGTAACGTAGACGTCGTCGGTATAGGCGGCGATTCGGTCGATTGCCTCTTGGGCCGGGAAGCTGTGCTTGGGATCCTTGGCGTATTCGTCGTTCCCGGCGCAGCAGCAGCAAACGACGCTTTTCGGCTCGATCTTGGCAAGGAGCTCTTCTCCGCTTGCCGTGTAGCTGCCGTGGTGACCGGCTTTGAAGAGGTCGACCTTCGGAAGGTCGGGGTTGAATTTCACGATGCTATGCTCGGCATACTCCTCGGCATCGCCCGTGAAGAGAAAGGCCTTCGGCCCCTGCCGGAAGAGGGTTATGACCGAACAATCGTTTTGATCGCTGAAATTGGATTTCTTGTAATCCGGCTCGAGCTCGGATACGTCGTCGCGGGTATGGTCGTAGAAGAAATTGTAGAGAATGTCCATCTCAAGGCCGTTTCCGAGGGGGAACGTCGTCTTCCCTTCCTCGAAAAGCTGCCCTGCCGTCGACCAGTCGGTCCCTCCTTCGATGAGCTTGTTCCGGGCGTCGAGGTATTCTTCGTAAATCGCGGAAAGACCGTCTCCGTCTTCGTAGGTCACCTTGGAGTTGTCGAAAGTGACGTCGGACGAGCAATAGTAGGAGAAGTCGATGAGGTGCTCGACTTCGAACGAATAGAAGATGCCGGTTCGGCTATCTCCGTCCTTGTTCCCGACGAAGCCGGCGATGTGATCCTGGTGGGCATGGGTCGCGATGACGTATTCGAGCTTTCCGTCCGAAACGTAATCGCCGCCCCGGGTCGAATCGGTGAGGTAGGACGCAATCGTCTCGGCCGAGCCCTTGCGGCTGCCGGCATCGATGAGAATGTCGTTCTCCCCGGCCTTGATGTAGATGCAATCCCCGGTATTGGCGTTGCCGAGCTCGAGAAAATGGATCGAAATCGGGTCGAAGTCGCCATCGTAGGAAGAGATGACGCTCGCGGACCCGCTCGAAGACGACTCCGAGGCGCTCTCCGACGTCAGGCCAGAAGAGGATTCGGACCCGCTGCTCGAGAGGCCCGGAAAATCGGGCAGGAAAGAGGAAATCAGGTCGCAAGAGGAAAGGGATAGGAGAGAAAGAAGGACAAATAGGAATGTTTTCTTATGCATAATAGGCAAATCCTAGAAAAGTAATATGAGGAAAACGACGACAGCTGCGAGAGCCAAGAGCAAAAGAGCGGAAATGAGGATGCCCCAAAAGAGGGCACGGCCGCCTTTGACGCGCGGCTTCACCGCTTCCTTGGCTCGGTCTTCGGCTTTCATCTAGCCCCTCCTTTCCCCTTTATGGTACACGCGGCTGATGCGGCCGCCGCCAAGCAAACGGCCGTCTTTGGAATAAAGGGCGGCATATTGGCCCGGTGTCACGGCCTTGGCCTCGTCTTTGTAAACGAGGCGGACGCTATCGGCGGACGGATATTCGACTTCGCAGGAAACCGCCTTCGAGCGGTAACGGAACTTAGCCTCGCAATTAGAAGGGCGCTCGTGGACGAAATTGGGAACCGTCAAAAAGCACTCGTCGCTGAAAAGCCCCTCGTCATGGTCTCCCTTTTGGACATAGAGCACGTTGTTCTTCGCGTCTTTTCTCGTGACGTAATAACGTCCCCCCTCTTCCCCGGAAATTCCGCCGATCCCAAGCCCGTGGCGCTGGCCCAAGGTGTAATAGAGGACGCCATGATGAGTTCCGAGCCGGCGGCCGCTTTTCTCTTCGACGATCGGCCCTTCCTTGCTCGGAAGGTAGTTGGAAAGGAAGGCGGCAAAGTGCCGCTCGCCGATGAAGCATATCCCGGTCGAGCCGTGCTTTTCGGCCAAGAAGGGAAGCCCGATTTCCCTAGCGAGGGCCCTGGCTTCCTTCTTTGTCATCTCGCCCATCGGGAAAAGGGAGGGAATGATCTGCTTCTCGCTCAAGTCGAGAAGGAAATAGGTTTGGTCTTTGTCGAGGTCCTCGGGAATGGCTAGATAGCTGTGGCCGTCGGAAACGACCTTCCTCGCATAATGGCCCATGGCAATCGCGTCGTAGCCGTTTTCAAGGGCGAAATCGAGGAAAGGCCCGAATTTGATCCGGGAATTGCAGAGAATGTCCGGATTCGGGGTCAGGCCCTCGCCATAGAGATCGAGAAATTCCTTGAAGACGTCGTCCCAGTATTCCTTCACGTAATCGTGCCTGATGAGCGGGATTCCGATTACCGCGGCCGCTTTCCTTGCGTCGTCGTAGTCCTTTTCCTGCGGGCATTGGTTGAAATCGACGGTCGGGTTGCCAAGGTAATCCCCGTTTGCGAGGGCGTCCCAATTCCGCATGAAGCAGCCGGTGACGTCATAGCCCTGCTTTTTAAGGAGGTATGCGCTGATCGCGCTATCGACTCCGCCCGAGAAGCCAAGAAGGACTTTCATGAGCCTTTCCTCCCGAAAAGCGAGGCGCTGTCGAGGAATATGGTGAAAGGGCCGTCGTTTTGGAGGTCGATTAGCATGTCGCCGCCGAAAACGCCGGTCCCCGCCTTCTTCCCAAGAAGGGAGGAAAGGACGCCGTTGAAAAACGCATAAAGGGGCTCGGACTTGGACGGCTCCAGGGCGGTGAAGAAAGACGGGCGGTTGCCGCTTTGGTGAATCTCGGCCGCCAAGGTGAATTGGCTCACCGAAAGAACGTCGCCTCCGACATCGGTCAGCGAAAGGTTGGTCTTCCCCTTCTCGTCTTCGAAAAGCCGCAGTTTTATTGTTTTTTCGGCCATTTTGCGGGCAATTTCCTCATTGTCCCCGGCCTCAAAGCCAACGAGAAGAAGATAGCCTCGGCCGATGGCGGCCCTAGGGGAGGCTTCGCCGCGGATCGAGACCGCGGCCCGATTGACGCGTTGAATGAGGAGCTTCATTGACGAATGTATTCCCGGATGAGAGGCGGAAGGGACGGCTTTTCCTTCTCGACGCAGTAGGCGCCGCCTATTTCCTCAAGGGCGGGTTGGACATCGGATTTATCGCTGTAAGCGACTGCCAGCACGTCGCCCTTGGCAACCTGGTCGCCGGCCTTTTTCATCAAATAGATGCCGGCCGCGAAATCGATCCGGTCCTCGGCCCTCGAGCGCCCGGCCCCGAGCAGCATCGCGGCGTGCCCGATCGAGAGACTGTCGATCCCATGGACGAACCCGTCCTCCGTCGCCTTGATTTCATATGCAAATTTCGCTTTTTGGAATTTATCGGTATTCTCCAGATACGAAATGTCCCCGCCTTCGGAAGCGATAAGTTGCTCGAGTTTCTTGAAACCAGAACCATCCGCGATGGCCTTCCTTATGAGCAACTTCCCTTCCTCTTCATCGTGGGCAACCTTGCCCTGGGTGAGGAGAATGCCGCCGGCCGTCTCGACAAGTTCCACGAAGTCGCTTGGACCCCGGCCTTTTAGGGTTTCCACCGCCTCGATTACCTCGAGGGAGTTTCCGACGGCCCGTCCGAGCGGCTCTTCCATCCCCGAAACGATGGCCCGGACGGCCCGTCCGAGTCTTCGCCCGATCGCGATCATCGTCTTGGCGAGATGGCGCGCCGAGGGAACGTCCTTCATGAAGGCCCCGCGGCCGTACTTGACGTCAAGGAGAATGGCATCCGAGCCCGATGCGAGCTTCTTCGACATGATTGAGCTTGCGATTAGGGGAATCGATTCGACGGTCCCGGTAACGTCGCGGAGCGCATAAAGCTTCTTGTCGGCCGGATCGATCTCGGCCGTCTGACCGACGATCGCGATGCCGATGTCGCGGACCTGCCTTTTGAAATCGTCCTCGCTAAGATAGACGTTCGTTCCGGGAATCGACTCCATTTTGTCCAGCGTGCCCCCGGTATGGCCAAGCCCGCGGCCGCTCATCTTGGCTACCTTAAGCCCGAAGCTAGCGACGAGCGGCATGAGGGAAAGCGAGGTCTTGTCGCCGACCCCGCCGGTCGAATGCTTGTCGAGCTTGATCCCGGGAATCGAGGAAAGGTCGATGACGTCGCCGCTATTCATCATCGCCTCGGTTAGATAGGAGGTCTCCTCGTCGTCCATGCTCCGGAAAACGACGGACATTAGGAAGGAACTCGCCTGGTAATCGGGTATGCTCCCGTCGACGAGTCCTTTGACGAAAAAGGATATCTCTTCCTTCGAGAGCTTGCCTCCTGCCTTCTTTTTCTCGATGATGTCGACCATTCTCATGGGTGTTTCTCCTTCGTTGGGGAAGCGCCAGGACAGTTAACGCGCGCTTACGAAACAATTATAATGTGGCCATGGATTTCCGGATATCACTTGAAGAACACTTCGGAAAAGAGGAAGCCGATGCTCTTTTCGACGAAATCGAGCATGGGAAATTGACCCATGCCCTCATCCTCAACCCGAAGAAAATCTCCGACGAGGATTTCCGGGCCCGCTATCCCGAGGCGCGCCCCCATCCCTTCGTCCCCCACGCCTATCTCTACGACAAGGAAGTCTATGACTTCGGCAAAAAGATACTCTACGATGCCGGGGCCATTTCCATTCAGGACGCGGCGGCCATGATGCCGATCTACTTCCTGAACCCGACCAAAGAGGACACCCTCCTCGACATCTGCGCCGCCCCGGGCGGCAAGTCGATCGAGGCATCGATCATGATGGAGGACGAGGGAACGATCGTCTCGAACGACATCTCCTATCCGCGGGCCAAGGCCCTTTCCCAGAACGTCGAGCGGATGGGACGCGGGAACATCGTCGTCGCCTCCACCGACTTCGTCTTCTCGAGCGTCTACTTCGCCGGGCGCTTCGACAAGGTGCTCGTCGACGCCCCCTGCTCCGGGTCGATGATGTATCGGAAGAGCGAGGAAGCCAAATCGAACTTCACGCCAGCCAAGCTGAGGGGCAATGCTCATCGGCAGATTGAACTACTCAAGCTCGGCTACCAGATGCTGAAGCCCGGCGGAACCCTCGCCTACAGCACCTGCTCGTTCTCGAAAGAGGAAAATGAGGACGTCATTTCCCTTTTCCTCGCATCGGTCCCGGAAGCCGAGCTCATCGACCTTCCCGACGATCCGACCTTCTTCCGCCCCTCCGCCCTCAAGCAAGCGGTTTACCTTCTCCCGAACCGCTTCTATGGCGAAGGCCAATTCGTCTGCTGCCTCCGGAAACCGGGCATTTTGACGCCCGATCGCTACCAAGCCCCGGAAAGCGAAGGCGCTTCCTCCCGCTATCGCGGATTCCTCGAGCACTACGGCCTCATCGGGCGGAGCAACGAAATATTCCGCAAGAAGTTCTATTCCATTTACAGGAAATTCGACGTCTCCCACCTCAATATCCTCCGCTATGGGGTGAAGCTCTTCGAGATGCGGGACAGCCAGATTTACCTTCCCGACCACCACCTCGCGGCCTTCCTCGATTCCTCCTACTCGATTCCGATTTCGAAAGAAGAAGCAATGGCCTACATCCGCGGCGACACCTTCCTCCTCGACAAAATGGACGGCTTCTACATCGTTAGCTACGCCGGGCTCAACCTCGGCTTCGTCAAGGTCACGGCCGGGACGGCCAAGAACCACTACCCGCGCGGCCTCCGTCGCGAATGGGACGGCGAGTAATTGCCTCAGTAGGAAAAAGGCCCGATCGATGAAGTGGACCCCAAGTCAAGTAGTTGACAAGGGGAAAACAAAAAAGGTCAGGGTCCAATGAACGGGCTAGGCAGTGCTGCCTAGCCCGTTTTCCTTTGCTTCCGTCGAAAGGATGGCCGGGAGCAT
>CALWAS010000008.1 GCA_944375905.1 uncultured Bacilli bacterium | reverse complement strand
TGAAGTCCGTGCAGAACTTGTTCATGACGACGCCAGCCGAGGCGAGTTTCGGTCCCGGATGCGCTTCCCCGCCGGGGAGCTCCATCTTGAGGACCTTGACGATTTTCTTTGCCATGGTTTCCTCCTAATTGGTAATCTGGCCGTGGTGCGCGGGCTCCGTCAAAGCCCTACCACGCCGCACATGCGTGCTCGCATATTATACGCGTGGGCGCGTGGCAATCAACAAAAAGTTTAGATGCCATCGAATGTTGGGCGTTTGCGTATATTCTGCAAAAAGACGGGGGTTTTGCGGGGCATTTATTTGAAAAATCAAAAAAAGGCCCCCGCAGGAGCCCTTTGGATGTCCGCATTATCGGACCTTTTCGTAGAGCAGCGAATAGGCGTAGAGGACCATGAGGACGGTTAGTCCCGTATCGGCAAGAACCGCCACCCACATCGGGAACGATTCCTTTAACAAGGCGCTTATGAGCATTATCGACGCCTTGATGAGGAGACCCAGAACGATGATCGAAATCGCGCGGAAACGGGCCTTCTTGGAGATTTTGATGGCGGTGACGAGTTTGCTCGGATCGTCGTTCATGATGACGAGGTCGGCGGAAGAAATGGATGAGTCGCTTCCGATTCCGCCCATGGCCACGCCAACGTCGCTAAGGGCAATCGACGGCGCGTCGTTCACGCCGTCTCCGATGAAGGCGACGCTGCCCGGCCTTTTGGCGATCTCGGCTTTGAGAAGATCGCTCTTCTCTTCCGGTAGAAGCCCGGCATGGACTTCGTCTAGGCCAAGTTCCCCCGCTACCGTTTCGGCGTTCTTCTTCTGGTCGCCGGTGAATAGCTTGACCTTGATTCCGAGCTCGTGGAGCCCGTCGACCATCTTCTTCGATTCCTTCCGGATGACGTCATTGAGGATGACGTAGCCTTCGTATGTGCCGTTGACGGCAAGGTGGACGACCGTGCCTTCTTCCTTCACCTCGTCGGGGACGATGCCGAACTGGTTCATCAACTTGGCATTGCCAGCCAGTATCTCGTCTCCTTTGTAACGCGTTTTGATGCCGTGACCGGCGATTTCCTCGTAGTCTTCCTGCTCAGCGGCGAGCTCAAGGGCATCGTGGGCATCGCCGACGATGGCTTTGGCAATCGGGTGGGCAGAACGCGATTCGGCGCATTTGAGATAGTGCATGAACTCGCACTTGTCCATGTTCTTCAAGTGCCATGTCGTCACCTGGAAGTCCCCATAGGTGAGGGTACCGGTCTTGTCGCTGACAACGGTCCTGA
This sequence comes from uncultured Bacilli bacterium, assembly GCA_944375905.1. Lineage (GTDB taxonomy): Bacteria > Bacillota_I > Bacilli_A > RFN20 > CAG-826 > UBA4951. The sequence continues at coordinate 7,876 of CALWAS010000008.1, read as the reverse complement.
TGCCGAGCAGCTTGTCGAAATAGGGAGTTCCTTTAACGATGAGGCCGTTTTTCGAGGCGAGACCGATGCCCGCGAAGTAGGCAAGAGGCACGCTTAGGACGATTGCGCACGGGCAGGCAATGACGAGGAACGAGAGGCCGACCCGAACCCAAGTCATCCAGTTGTCGGGATTGCCGACCCCGAGGAAAAGGGGAGGAATGAGCGTCACGATGGCAGCTAGCACGACGACGAACGGCGTGTAGTACTTGCTGAAGACCGAAATGAATTTCTCGGCCTTGCTCTTGCCGCGTCCCGAGTTCTCGACGAGGGTCATGATCCGAGCCAGGGTCGAAGAGGAGTACGGCTTCGTGATTTGAACGGTCAAATTGCCGCTTTTAAGCGTCGTTCCGGATAGTACTTCGTCGCCCTTGCGGCGATACACCGGGACGAATTCGCCCGTAAGCGAGCTCACGTCGACATTGCCCTCGCCCGCGACGATGACGCCGTCGGAAGGGAATGACTCGCCGACCTTGACCATGACGAGGTCGCCGACCGCCAGGTCTTCCGGCTTGACGGTTTCAAGCCCGTTGGCCCCTATGCGGGTAGCCGTCTCGCTTTTGAGATTCACGGCATCGACGATGGCATTGTGCGACTTCCTCGAGGCCACGATGTCGAATAGCTCCCCAAGCTGATATAGACTCACGACCATCACCGCGTCGAAAAAGCTCATCTCATCGTGGGAAAGAAGCGGCAAAAGGAAGGCGCCGAGCGAAGCGATCGTCATTAGGAACGCCTCGTCGAAGATGTTGCGAAGGTGGATGACGTTCTTGATGAAGCGCCATGCGACATCGTATCCGGCGACAAGCCAGGCCACGAGATTGACCGGGAAAAGGACGCTCCATAGATACTGATGTCCGATCCCGAGCCCCATCATGGCGAAGGTAGTGGCCGCGCTGACGACGAAGGCGAAGATGACGCGCGCGAGCTTTATCCACATCGAGCGGTCCCAGGCAACCCGACGAGTCGGCTTTTCGGGAATCGGCGCCACGTGGAAGGCGTCTTCGACGGAAGAGACGATCTTGTCGATTTCCTCCAATGGCCGCTTTTCGGCCGTCAGGTATATCTTGCCGGCCCCGTAGTCGATGTTGCACTCCTCGACCCAGGCCTCCTTTTCCATCCGATGGACGACTTTTTCGGCGCAGGCCGGGCAGTCGAGCCCGGTTATCATGTAGGCTTGATCGATTTTCTCGCTCATAGATTTTCCTCGCTTACGTGGTTGTAAACGACCTCCAGCAAATCGCGAACATGGTTGTCGGCAAGAACGTAATAGACTTTCTTGCCTTCCTTCCGCATCGACAGGAGATTGGCCTCCTTGAGGACCCGAAGCTGGTGGGAAGCCAGCGATTGACTGACCCCTGCCTCTTCTTGGATCTCCCCTACCGACTTCTCGCCATCCATGATCGCGTAAAGGATCTTGAGGCGGGTGAAATCGCCGGCGATCTTGAGAAGGTTTTCCATTCGTTCAAGCATCGTTTCGTCTGGCGCTTGCATAAAGATGAATCTCCTTTCATGCAAGGCTTATTATATGAATGCCAATTCATAAGACAAGCATTAAATGAAAATTTGTTCATATTTAACGGAATAGAAAAACCCGGGGCGTGCCCGGGTCTCGATTCGCGTGGACGATTAGACGCGCTCGATTTCCGAGAAATCGACGTCGATGGTCGTCGAACGTCCGAAGAAGACAGTGTCGACCTTGCAAGCGCCCGTCTGCTTGTCGACCGAGAGGATCTTGCCTTCGGTTCCTTCAAGCGGCCCTTTGATGACCTTGACCTTGTCGCCGACGTTGTAGCGATCGTACATGCTCTCGTCGATTTGGCCCATCCGCTTGAGAACGGGTTCCATTTCCTCACGGGTGACCGGGGTCGGCTTCTGGCCGCCGCCGGAAGAGCCGGCAATGCCGGTAACCCCGGGGGTGTTACGGACGATGTACCAGCTTTCGTCGGTCATGATCATCTCGACGAAGATATAGCCCGGGTACAGGTTCTTGGTCTTGGTCTTCCCAGTCTGGATGCCGTCCTTCAGGACCGGCACTTCCACTTCGGCGACGAGGACGCGGAGAATGAGATCCTCCATCCCCATCGACTTGATTCTCTTGCGGAGGTTGTCGGCCGTCTTGGCCTCGTGCATTGAATAGGTGGTAACGATATACCACTGCTTTTCGCCTAGCTTTGGTGCTGCCATGTTCCTCTCCTCTAGCGCTTACGCCCCGAAAGCGGCCTCGAGCTGCTGGATGATGCTAGCGGCCGTGAGGTCCTCGAGCGCGAGGAAGATCGCGCAGAAAAGGGCAATGCAAATGACGACGGCGATCGAGGGCCAAAGCTGCTCGCGGCTCGGCCAGCGGACGCGCTTTCCCTCCTTGACGACTTCCTTCATGTACTTCACGGGTGGGGTCATGCTTGCTCCTCCTCTAACGGCTCTCGCGATGCAAGGTGTACTTGTTGCACCTCGGGCAGAACTTCCTTAGTTCGAGACGCTTGCCGGAATCCGGATTCACCTCGGTTTGGTAGTTCCGCGAGAGGCACTCCTCGCAAATCAAAAAGACCTTTTTCCTTGCCATTCGCTTATCTTACTCGCTTAGCGAGGCAAATAGTAGCGAGCGGAAGGTAGAAGGTCAATGGGAAATCGCTCGGCGGTCCTCGATAGGAGGCTTGCCAATCAGGATCCGCGCTTGCTTTCGACGAGCTTCAGGTACCGGGAAAACCGGTAGCGGGCTTTCCTCACGCTTATCGAGAGGCGGCGGCTTATTTCCACGAAGGAAAGCCCCTCGATGCGAAGGCCGACGATCGAGGCGTCGAGTTCGTCGAGATCGGGAAGGACTTTCTTAAGCAGGGAAAGGGCCTCCTCTTTCTCGACATAGGCGCGGGGGTCGGCTTCCTCGTCGGGAAGCGAATCGTGCAAGGTCAAAGTCCCCGCCTCGTCGAGCGGCTCGTCAAAGCGAAGCGAAGCCTCGCGGAAGAAACCTTCCTTCCTCGCGAAGGCGATGATCTCGTTCGAAAGGACCGCAAGGAGGAAGGAAAAGAACTTCCCGCGCCCGAGTTCGAAGCTGAGCAACGCGTTTTCGAAAGAGGAGAAGAAGACGTAGTTGAGATCCCAGGCGCAAAGGCGCTGGGCAAGTTGGGGCTGGGCGATCTTGCATAGGTTGAATCGCCGGGCGAAATAGCGTTCGGCAAGGACCATATGGGCCTCGCTAGAGCCCAAGCGAAGGCGAAGAAAGAGTTCCTCGTCGCTGAGGCTCGCGTCGTTTGTTATGTAAATGGTTAAAAGCTACTCCTTGTAGCGCAGGGCATCGACCTGGGCGAGGAAAATGCCGGCGGCTACCGAGGCATTGAGCGAATTGACGTGTCCATGCATCGGTATCTTGACGACGAAATCGCTATTTTCGAGGACAAGGCGCGATACGCCCTTTCCCTCGCTTCCGACGACGATGGCGACGGGAAGCCGGTAATCCACGTCGTAGTATTCCTGCTTCGCCTCCCCGTCGGTCGCGACAATCCAAAAGCCGGCATCCTTGAGCTCCCGTATGGCGTTTGATAAGGAAGAGACCTCGGCGGCCTTGACGTAGCAAGCCGCGCCGGCAGACGTGCGATAGACGGTCGGATTGATGGGAACCTGCCCGTGGCGGCGCATGACGACGCCGTCGATCCCGAAGGCATCCGCCGAGCGGAGTATGGCCCCGAGATTGTGCGGGTCCTCGATCCCATCGAGGAGGAGAAGGGTCGGATAGCGGCTTTTCTTCGAGTCGGCGATGAGCTCTTTGAGGGTCATCGGGGCGCGGGGCCGCACTTGGCATACGAGCCCTTGATGTGGGCTTTTCAGAGCTAGGCGCGAAAGTCCCGCCTCGTCGCATGGGCGGGAACTAATGCCCCTTTCGCGGGCGAGGGCAACGACTTCGTCGTCATCCTTCAGCCGCGTCGAATAATAAAGCCGCTCTGCCAGGCCGCTATTCACGGCCGAACGGCAGGCGTTTCGTCCCGAAATGATGATCGGCCCCACTTCATAGCGGGGCTTGCGCTTCCCCTTGTAGCTGATCATTGGATATCCGTCGACATCTTGAGCTCAAGCGGCTTGATGACGAAGCGAACCTCGTCGAGGAAGGACGAAAGTGCCGTTTCGTCGGCGCTCGACATCCGGAAAACAATGCGGAGGGCCGAATTTTCCTGGTAGTTGAGCAACTCGCTTTGGGTCTCGCGGATCTTGATGTTGTAACGATTGGCCGCGAGGATGATGTCACGGATGACGGGCTGCTCGCTCGGTACCACGATCATGAGCATCGGGTTACGGCGCGCCATCGCCCTTTCGAGGCGCCGGAGCATGATAAGGCAAACGAGGGCGACGGCCGTCGCCGAAATGGCGATGATGAAGTTGCCGCTGCCGCAGGCGAGGCCGATGGCCATCGTCACCCAGATGGTGGTCGCCGTGGTAAGGCCCTTGACGTCGGTCCCGGTCTGAATGATGGTGCCGGCCCCGAGGAAGCCGATGCCCGGGACGACCTGGGCCGCCAAGCGGGCCGGGTCGCGGTTCGGGAACTGGGCATCCGAGAAGCCGTAGATCGAAATAATCATGATGAGGGCCGATCCGATCGCGACCATGAGGTGCGTCCTAAGCCCGGCCGCGTGTCCGTTGTACTCGCGCTCGAAGCCGATCAAGCCGCTGCAAAGCGCTGCCATCACGAGCGAGAGAAGGATGAGCAGGATGTTGCCGAGCCAAAAAAGCTCTTCCGGGAGGGCATAGCCAAAGCCGGTGTTGAACCAGTCGATTATGATGCGGTCGATAGTTGTCATAGCTCTTCTACAAGAGGCCCCGCGCCATGAGCTCTGCCCTCAGGGCATCGCTTCGCGCGTAGTCTTTGGCCTGCTTTGCCTCATTGTAAGACATAAAGAGATTTTTATCATCCGATGAAAGGGCAAATGTGCTGCCCTTAAGCGAAAGAAGCGCCAAAGACGAGGCGAATTTGCGGTAGCTTTCGACAAGGCCGCCCAAATCCCGCGAGGCGAGGCGGATCGCCTGGTTGACCTTTTTCTGTTCCTCATAAAGAAGAGAGAGGGCATTCGGCGTGTCGAGATCGTCGCTCAAGCGGTCGAGCAATGCACTCGTAGAGGGGTCGGCCGAAGGCATTTCGCCATCGGAAAGGGAGATGGCTATCTCCGCTTTCTTGGCCGTCGAAAGAAGCGAGTCGAGCTTTGCCTTCGCCTCTTCCATCTTCTCCTCGCTATAGGAAAGCGGGGACCGGTAATGGGTCGAAAGCACCATCAGGCGGAAAGCCTTTCCCCCATATTTCTTCACCACATCCTTCATGAGGACGACGTTGCCAAGCGACTTGCTCATCTTTTCGTTTCTTATGTCGATGAAGCCGTTGTGCATCCAATAATGGGCGAGCCCGTTGCCGTTTTGGGCGAAAGACTGGGCCCGTTCGTTCTCATGATGGGGGAACTTGAGGTCGAAGCCACCGCCATGAATGTCGATAAAGCCGCCTTGGCTGCGGAAAATCGAATCGATCATCACGCAGCATTCGGTATGCCATCCCGGGCGGCCCTTGCCCCATGGCGAATCCCACTTGATTCCTTCCTCGGTTTTCTTCCAAAGGGCAAAATCGAGCGGATCTTCCTTCTTCGAGGTCGGCTCGATGCGGGCTCCCGATTCGAGATGCTCGATCGTGTTGCCGCTCAGGGCGCCGTATTCCCTGACTTTGCGGACGCGGAAATAGACATCGCCGTCGGCTTCGTAGGCGTAGCCCTTTTCCACGAGTCTCTTAACGTAGTCGATTATCTCCCCCATCATGAGGGTCGGCCTCGGGGTAATGTCCGGGATCTGGCTCCCGACTTCCTTCACGAGACGGGCAAACTCGGCGATGACTCCTTCGGAAAGCTCGGCTTCGCTGATTCCCAGTTCCTTTGCCCGGTTGATGATCTTGTCGTCGACATCCGTGTAATTGCTGACATACGTCGTCTCGTAGCCGATTGCCTTGAAATAGCGAACCAGCTGATCAAAGACGACGACGGGGCGGAAATTGCCGATGTGGGGATCACTATAGACCGTCGGTCCGCAGCAATATAGGGAGAGCTTGCCGTCCCTAATTGGCTCGAAGAGGACTTTCCTCCCGCTAAGGGAGTCGTGAATGTAGGTATCTTTCATTGCTGTTTTCCTTCTTTTTCTTCGGCGGGCAGAGGATGCTTTTCCTTCCATTCTTCAAGGAAGGAGGGCAACTCGCCATAGGCAACGGCAAGGGCCCCGATCAAAAGCACGGCGCAGCCCATGGCCAGGACATAGTAGTAAAACTCATAGAGGAACATCTGCGATCCGTCGATCAAAAAGGAATCGATGATCATCAATAGTCCGGAAAGCGCCAGCAAACCGCCGCTGTAGCAACGCGCTTTTTCTTTTTTCGACTTCGCTAGGAAAACGAACAGGAAGCCAGAGGAGGCAGCTAGCAGAAGGGCCAATAGAAGAAGGTAGAAATGAACGTCTAGGCTTACCTTGCCATCGCGGTAGGCATTCGGGTCGAGGCCGATGGCCATGGCAAACATCGTGCTTCCCGCGCCAAGAAAGGAGAGGAAAGCGCCTTCCCCGATGTTCATTCTCCCATCGGAAGGTTCCATGCCGGAAATGGATAGCACGTCAATGACGAAGCGCAAAAGGAAGGAAAGCGAAACGAGGATCGACGCGAAAAGGAAAAGGTTCTTCATCGCCTCGGCACGGTCGCCGAAGTGCCCGAGGCTCCCGGTCCCAAAGGCAAAGAACCCCATTACCTCCGCAAGTGAAGCGCCGGCATCGAGCAAGGTCCTGTGGAATGGCTTGGCCACTACCTCGCTCAAAGCGAAAAAGACAAGGGCGAAAGCGGCGAGCGGAACGAGGAAGTAAGTCCCGCTTTGAAGGTAATAGCCCTCGTTTCCGGTCGCCTCATAGTTGGGATTGGCGCTCGAAAGGGAAACGGCTATCGCGACGACGATGGCCAATAGGGCCATGAAAACGCCGTAATGCGGGCGGCGTATTGCTTCGCTGCTTTTCGATCCTACGATGGCCATACGGAAATTTTAGCAATATCTTCGGGCTCTGCTACCAGGTAACGCGCTTTCGAAAGGAGCGGCTCATCATACTTCCCGTAGCCGTAAGTGCAAAGGATAAGGGGAAGCCCCGCTGCCTTCGCCGTTTCGGAATCGACGATTGAATCGCCTATGTAAATCGATTCTTCCTTCTTGAGGCCATGGCGCTCCATCATCTCGAAAATCGGGGCAGGATTCGGCTTGACCGCTCGCGTCTCGATTTGCCCGTCTATTTCGTCGAAAAGGGGCGGAAAGTGGTACTCCAGCAGTTCCCTGGCCAGCTTTTGCGGCTTGTTGGTGTAAACGAAAAGCCTCACCCCGCGTCTCAATAGCTCCTCTAGAGTGCCTTTCATTCCCGAAAAGGGCCTGCTCCAGGCTATTTGGTACTTTTCGTAGAGGGGAAGGTAGTTTCTCTTGGCGATGGCGAACAAAGAATCGTCGTTGCCCTTTTCCTTGAGCGCCTTCCTGAGCAAGGTATCGGCCCCCCGGCCGATCATCGAGATGACCTCGGAGCGGGAATAGGAAATGGAAACGCCTGAGACGGCAAGGGCTTCGTTTAGGGCCTTGGCTATTCCTTCGACGGTATCGACCAAGGTTCCGTCGAGGTCAAAGAAAGCGTTCCTAATCACGGGGAGATTCTACTCCAATAAGAAAACGGGCCAAAGGCTGAAGTGGACCCCAAGTCAAGTAGTTGACAAGGGGAAAACAAAAAAGGTCAGGGTCCAATGAACGGGCTAGGCAGTGCTGCCTAGCCCGTTTTCCTTTGCTTCCGTCGAAAGGATGGCCGGGAGCAT
>CALWAS010000007.1 GCA_944375905.1 uncultured Bacilli bacterium | reverse complement strand
CTTGAACGGAACCGTCTTCGAACACTAGTATTCTAGGCAATCCGAAAGACGAAATCTAGGGAACGGAGGTTTTCGGATTGCCTAGAATATTGCCATTAGGCCCCTTGACAAGCCTTATCCATTTTTTTGTCCCGCGTTGCCTAAATTACGCGCACGTGATATATAAGCCCGGGTATGGAGAAAATAGTGGAAAGCAAAGACGAAGAAGCGGCGGTTGAGCCATCGCTTCGATACAAGAATCCCAAGGAAGGATTCATGGCCACCTTCCTTGGCTTTTTCATCGGCCTTGCCGTGATCGTGCCGGGCGTTTCCGGATCGGCCGTGGCCATCATGATGAAGCTTTACGAGCGGCTCCTTTTTGCCATTTCGAACATCATAAGGCGCTTCAAGACGGCTGTTTTGTTCCTTCTTCCAATCCTGGCTGGAGCGGTGGTTGGCTTTGCCCTCGGCTTCCTTGCGGTCAAGGCGCTGCTGGAGATCATTCCCTTCGCGATCATCCTTTTCTTTGCCGGGTTGATGTTCGGCGCCTATCCCTCGATCCTCGACGAATACAAAAGCGAAAGGCACACGCCGCTCCGAATCGTCCTTTTGGCCGTCGGCATCCTCGTGCCGGTCGCCATTGCCGTCGTCTCCCTTTTTCTAAATGAAGGCGGGATGGATCTTGGAAATCTCTCTTGGTACCACTATGTCCTGTTCCTCATCCTCGGCTTCGTGGTGGCCATTACCCAAATCGTCCCCGGGCTATCGGCAACGGCCCTTCTCATGGCCTGCGGTTGCTATACCCCTCTCGTCGAATCGGTATCAATAACCTTTTGGAAAGGAAATCCGATGGTTTTCCTCGTCTATGGCCTATTGGCCGTCGGCTTCCTAGTTGGGCTCTATTTCGTTTCGAAGGCGGTCGGCTATTTGCTGAAGAGATGGCGCGGCGCCACCTTCCACCTTATCGGCGGGCTTTCCCTTGGCTCAATCGTCTCGATGCTCATATCCCCCGAGGCTTTTGCCTGCTACCGCCTTTGGTCCGAGGAAGGCATCGATTTCCTCGATTTCGGCCTTGGCCTCGGGCTATTCGTTGTCGGAATCGCCCTCGCCCTCGCCTTCTATTTCTACGAGAGAAAAAAGAAAGGCCCCGAAGCAATCGAGGCGAAATAAACAAGAAGCCTCCTTGGCGAGATAAGATGCGGGCGTTCAGGCCCGCTTTTTTCATGACGCCTTATCTATTGCTACCTTCTTTTTTTCGCTGCGCGAATGGAAAACGACGGCAAATCCCATTAGGAAGGTAAGATCGGCCATCAGCCAAGCAAAGGCGTCGGCTAGGCATGTAATGACGAAGGGCCACGGATTGGCGTAGAGATCGATTTCGGTGGATATGACGCTGACGAAGAAGTAGGGGCCGAATAGGCACAAAAGGGTTCTAGCCGCCAGCTCGGCGCATCCGGCCAGGAAGGGCCAAAGCGGCTTTCCAACGCCCTGAAGGGTCCCGCGGAAGACATAGACCATCCCGACCAGCGGGAAGAAGGGGACGTTCATGAGCAGATTGATTCTGCCTAGGTAGGCGGTGTACTCGTCGATCGAGGAGGCGCTGTAGAAAAGCTTGAGGAAGGCATCGTCGATAAGCAGCAGGAGAGTAACGGTCAATATGGCGAGATATATCGCCAGCATGATGAGGACCGCAGCCTTGAATCCCTTTTTTACCCGCTCGTCTTTCCCAGCCCCCTTGTTCTGGCCTTCGTAGGAAAGGATGGCCGTTCCAAGGGCGTTGAGCGGGCACATCATGAAGTTCGAGAGTTTGTTGACGGCTCCGTAGGCAAGTTCGGCCGATCCGGCCGCGAGGACGATTCCGTCGGGGGCCGTGTCGAACTTCACGATGGTCGCTTGCAGGGTGATGAGGCCGATGGCCAAGATCGAGAACTGGAAAGCGAGCGGGAGGCCGAGCTTGAGGTGATAGCCGTACTCCTTAGCCGGGATATTGAGATCTTCTTTCTTGAAGCGAAGCCATGGATACTTGACGAAGGTATAGACGTAGCACAGGATGGCCGAAAGGCCCTGGGCCGAAATGGTAGCAATTGCCGCTCCGGCCGCGCCCCAGGGGATGACGACGATGAGCAGGAGGTCGAGCCCGATATTTAGAATCGTCGACCCGATGAGGAAAAGAAGCGGGGTAAGGCTATCGCCAATCGAGCGGAGCAGGGAGCATATCTGGTTGTAGGCCACTTGGCAAATCGTCCCGAGGAAGATGATGAAAATATACGTTTTGGCCGCTTCGTAGGTGACGCCGCCGTCGCCGGCCCGAAGGCCGACGAGGGAAAGGAGCGGATCGACGAGAAGGCAGGCTGCTAGGGTCAGGACGATCGATATCGCGAGTGAAAGGACGACTTGGACGAAGAAGGACTGCCGGACGCCCCTTTTGTCCTTCTGGCCTTCCTTTTCGCTGCTCGCGACCGAAAATCCAGCCGCGCAGCCAAAGGCGAATTGCAGGACGATGAAGGTAAGGCTGCCGACGTCGTTTACCCCATTGACCTCGCTTGGGGTGAGATTTTGGCCGCAGATGACGGCATCGGTCAGCGTGTAGATCTGCTGGAAGAAATAGGAAATGACGATTGGGATCATGAAGATCAGGATCGCCTTATAGACACTTCCCTTGGTGAGATCGATTGGGGCAAAGAGTTTCTTCAATCCGACTTTCATGCGGAACGAAGTCTATCCTTCTTTCGTCTCTTCGAGACGGGAAAGCGCTTCGAAAAGGTGATTGTGTTTGGCTTGGAGCTTTCATTTTCCTTAAAACCGGCAGCCTTTTGCAGGCGCTTTATGGATAGCGGCAAAAAAGAAAAAGGCTTGGCAAGCCAAGCCCCGTCCTATTTTTGGTGGCCTCTGCGGGAATCGAACCCGCACGGAGGGCTACTCCCCAGGATTTTAAGTCCCGTTTGTCTACCTATTCCAACAAGAGGCCGACGTTCGGAACTCTTGACTTAATCGATGGTGTCCCGTGAGAGTTTCGAACTCTCGACCCCTTGATTAAAAGTCAAGTGCTCTACCGCTGAGCTAACGGGACAGCTAGTGGCTGGGGTGACTGGGATCGGACCAGTGCGTGAGAGAGTCAAAGTCTCTTGCCTTACCACTTGGCTACACCCCAACAAAGGATGGTGGGTGAAGATGGATTTGAACCACCGAACCCGAAGGAGCTGATTTACAGTCAGCCGCGTTTGGCCACTTCGCTATTCACCCACGCTGTTGGTATGCACTTCGACAAGGTGGTGGATGCTAAGGGATTCGAACCCCTGACCCCCGCCTTGTAAGGGCGATGCTCTCCCGCTGAGCTAAGCATCCGCCTTTCGACGTGCCGGGTTAATATAGCACCCGTTTTAAGAGGGGTCAACCGCCGAAAGGGCGTTGCTGCGCCCCTTTTCCGAAAATCCGTCCATCCGTCTTGCTTCGGGCCGCCTGCCGGGCGAATGGGGAGGACCTGGAGAGCGATAAAAAGAAAGCGCCATGGCGGCGCTTTCCTCTTTTTCCTTTTAACGCGATCAATATCCCGGCTTGCCGAGAAGATGGAACATGTTCTTCTTGTAGACCTCGACTCCGGGCTGGTCGAAGGGGTTGACCTCGTTGAGGTAGGCGCTCATGGCGCAAGCCCGTTCGAAGAAGTAGAAGAGGTAGCCAAGCTCGTAAGCGCCGAGCTTGTCCATGTGGAGAACGATGTTGTCGCGATCCGCCTTTTCGCTATGGGCGGCGAGGGTTCCCTCATAGGCCTTCGACTGGACGAAGCTCATCTTCTTGCCAGCGAGGAAGTTGAGGCCGTCGAGATTGTCCTTGTCGAAAGGTATTTCGACGTCGTTATGCGGGGTCTTGATGTCGATGATCGTCTCGAAGAAGGTTTTGCTTCCCTCTTGGATGAACTGTCCGAGGGAATGGAGATCGGTCGTGAAGGTACAAGACATCGGGAAGAGGCTCTTTCCTTCCTTGCCTTCGCTTTCGCCATAGAGCTGTTTCCACCATTCGCCAAGTTGGACGAGCTGGGGCTTGTAAGTGACGAAGAGCTCGGCGAAGTTGCCTTTCTTGTAGAGAAGGTGACGGGCCAACGCGTAGAGATAGGCGTCGTTCTTCTCAAGAGACGGATCGGCAAGATCCTCGCGGGCCTTCGCGCTTCCTTCGAGGATGGCGGTGGGGTCGATTCCGGCAACCGCGATCGGGAAGAGGCCGACCGGCGTCTGGACCGAGTAGCGGCCGCCGATGTCGCCAGGGAGGACGAAGCGAACGTATCCTTCTTCTTCGCTTAGCTTGAGAAGGGCGCCATTGTGGGCATCGGTCGTCGCGACGATGGCCTTCCGTGCGCCTTCCTTGCCGTATTTCTCCTCGCACATTTCGCGAAGGAGACGGAAGGCGACGCTGGTCTCCGTCGTCGTCCCGCTCTTGGAGATGACGTTGACCGCGAATTTCCTCCCCTTTAGGTGGGCGAGGGCATCGTGGACATAGTCCGGATCGAGGGTCTGGCCGAGGAAGACGATTTCTACCTTCTTCGGGAAGAGGCCGTTGATGGCATCGATTGCCGCCCTGGCGCCAAGGTAGCTGCCGCCAATGCCGGCCACGACGAGGGTATCGTAGTTTTCGGATATGTAAGCCGCGGTCTTCTTCAGGAGCTCATGCTCCTTCTTGTCATAAGTCAGGGGATAGTCGAGCCAGCCGAGGAAATCGCTTCCCCTGCCGGTCTTGTTCTTGATCATCCCGTCGATTTGATCGATTTTTTCCTGGTGCTTTTCCTTCTCGATTGCAAGTCCAGTGTGGCTTAGATCGAGGCTGATGATCTTATCGCTCATCATCTAGTTCCTCCTTTTTCCATTTTTCGAGGCGGCAGCTTAGCCCCTCGAAGGAAATGTCGTCCGGGTCAATGTCGCTATGGGGAATGGGGCGGTGGCGTTCTTCCTTGCCGAGTTTCTTGATTGAGACTTTCATCTCGCCCTTGCCCTCGTCTACTTCGACGACGCGGACCTTGTATATATTACCCGTTTGGACATATCCGGTGAACGAGCGGACGAAGCGATCGGAGAGCTCCGATATATGGAGCAAGCCCGTTCTCCCGCCGTCGAAAAGCATGATTGCATACGATGGATAGACCCTGACGACGGTTCCTATAAGGATGTCGCCCGATTTGATTTCTTTGTTCATAAGTCTCCTGGAAACGTAACCTTTCCGTTGCCCGGTTCCCCCTCGACGGTCTTGACCTTTAGCCCGGCTGCGAGGAATAGCGATCCTTCGTCGGGATAGTCGGGGCCGACCGCCTTGTAGGCCTTCAGGAAATCGTCCGGGTAAAAGCCTTCCGGCGTCTCGACGAGGACGACGTCCTTCTTGGCTATGTAGCAGCCGTCCTTTAATGAATAGACGGCTTCGCGCGGGTTGATTCCGGGGATGGTGCAAGCGCCTTCCTCGATGGAGTCATAGACCCTCTTGACTAGCTCGGCGCTTAGAAAGGGGCGGCAGGCATCGTGCACGAGGGCCGGGGTTCCCGGCCACAGAAGGGTTATTCCCGCTTTGGCGCTCTCCTCGCGGCTATCGCCCCCCTGGACCAAATCGCAGGGAAGCGAGATTCCCCGTCTTCCTATGGCCTCCCTGACTTTTCCGATGAGGTCTTTCCTCACGACGTAGACCAGTCGTTCGACGACTCCGCTTTTCTCGAATGGGCGAGAGGCTTTGATGAAAAGCTCTTCGCCATCCACGGTCTCGAAGGCCTTTTCCCTTTGGTAGCGGGTCGACGACCCGCCTAGAAGCAATACGGCAACGGCTTTTTCCATGTCCCGTGTATTGTAGAGCAAAAAGAAAGAGGCCTTAAGGCCTCAGCTTCGTCAATGGGCTTCCCGGTTTCCGAGCGATTCGTTTATCGCTATTCCTTGGACGATGAGGTGGAGGACCTTCTCCAATTCGCGGCCTTGGCTGTAATCCGCCTGGCAGACGTAATTTACCCGGCCGTCCTGATATAGTTGCTCGACCTTTTCGCGCTTGCCCTGCGGATAGACGGCAATGGATTTCCCGCCATTGTTCTTGGCGATGATCATGGCCGGTATGTCCGTCATCCCGTCGCCGATGTAGATGATGTTGGTATAGGGAATCCGACGGTCGGGCCTTTTCTCATTGACCCCGGCATCGTCGTTCGCGTCGTAGACCCCTTTTGAAATCCGGAAGAAGTACTGCGTTTTCTGCGTGAAGTTGATCGCGAGCTTCGGCCAGACCGGTTCCTTGCTGACCGGGTCGAAGAGGAACTCGCAGGCATAGATTTTCTTGAATTCCTTGGCAATGTCGCATCCTTCGAGGATTTCCATGTTGCCAGAGGAAATCAGATAGTGCTCGACGCTTACGCCGTGCTCTTTGCCGAAGTCGTTGATTCGTTTGAACCAGGTGTGGACGCCCGGGAAGAACTCGATTTTCCTTCCCATGTCGCGAAGCCACTCGCGGGTCATTTTTATTCCCCGTTCCTTGGTCATCTTGACCATCATGTAAAGATAGGAAAGCGTGCGTTCGACCCCGCTTTCCTCGGCAAAGCGGGTCGTGGCCGACCAAAATTCGGCCGGAGACAGTCCGAGGGCCGGTATGAAGCCGAAGTTTTGCATGTCGCTTTTGGCCAGCGTCGAGTCGAAGTCGTAAAGGATGGCCGCGATGGGCTTTTTCATGTGCAAAATATTATAGATGAGGGTTAAAAATAGGTCAAATAACGGCCTTTTTGCACGTGTTTTTTATTTTTTGTTCGGGTTTTGCGGCCCTTTTTGAATGAAAAATCGGCGAAAATATCGGGAAATCGCGTTCTTTCCTCTCTATAATGGGGCTCCGATGGTAGTCCTTTTGTCGATTGGCCAACTGCTCCCGTTCATAATTGCCGCGGCGGTTATCTTCCTGGCTTATGCCTTTGGGGCCGTATACGTCATCGGGAACCTTTTCTATTTCAGGGGAAGACTTTCGAAGAAGCTCGTCGCCCTCGGCGTCCTCTTCGCCGAGAAAAAGGACATTCTCCTGTCGGTTTTCCAGTTATTCGAGCAAGCCCGTCTTCCCATTGAGGAGCTAGACCGCGAAAGCTGCTCCCGAGTACGCTGGCTCAAGACCGAAATCGTACGGGAAAAAGACGTGATGGCCGTTAATGAGACGCTCGGGAACCTCGAAAAAAGATTGACCCTTTTGGCAGAGAACGAGCCCTACATCAAGCAGAGCGAGGAACTCGGGACCCTCCTTGCGACTTTGAAGGACGTCGACGTTTCCTACAGGAGGATCGTCAATGTCTACAACGCGGACGTCGCTGGATACATGTATTGGAAAAAATTCCTCATTTACCGTTGGCTCTCCTTTCTCTTTGGCTTTGGGAAAAAGGAACGCATCGCCTAGAAGTAGAGTTCGTAGTCTACCAGTCCGTCGTAGAAGTCCTTTTCGTGGCTCACGAGTATGACGGCGCCCGGGAAACGGGCTATGGCCGCGTAAAGGGCATCCTTGGCCTTTTGGTCGAGGTGGTTCGTGGGCTCGTCGAAAATGAGGAAATTGGTTTTCCTTAGGCTCATGAGGGCAAGGCGCGATTTTGTCCTTTCGCCGCCCGAGAGCTCACTCAAAGGCCTCAGGGCCTTTTCTTTTTGAACGCCGGCTTCCCCAAGGGCAGAGCGGATTCGCGTGTTGTCCAGATTTGGGAATGCCTCATGGAGAAGCTCGAAAGGAGTAAGTTCTAGTTCCCTGTCGATGTCGCTATCGAAGTACGAGGGTGTTGTTCCTTCTAGCCACTTGTAGGATCCGGCGATTGCCGGGATCAGTCCTAGTATCGTTTTTACGAAGGTCGTTTTGCCGACGCCGTTTTGACCTAGAATGGCGATTTTCTCACCCTTCTTGAGCACGAAGCTGATCGGCTCGAGAAGGCTTATCCCATCGTAGCCTATCTCGAGGGAATCGACGATGAGCGGCTTCTCGCCGACATCGTGGGAAAAGGGAAAGGAGAAATGGCTTTCCACGACATCGCTTTGCGGCGGGGCCATCCTCACTAGATGCGAAAGGCGGGCTCGGTGGCTTTTGGCAGCCATGGCCGAGGTTGCCCGGACGATGTGCGTCTTGATGAATTCCTCTTCCTTTTTTATGTAGCGCTGCTGAGCGGCGTAGTTTTTCTCGTATTGCTCGAGATCGAGGGCCCTTTGCTTTTCGTAGTGCTCGTAGGTACCGCGATAACGATCGATGCGGCGGTTTTCCAAGACGAACACGATTCTTGCGATTTCCCTAAGGAAAGCCTGGTCGTGGGAGACGCAGAGGAAGGCCTTTGGATAATCGTTCAGCTTTCCTATGAGCCATTTGACTTGGTTGGCATCGAGATAGTTCGTCGGCTCGTCTAGGAGGAGAACGTCTTTCTCCTCGAGGAGCATCTTGGCCAGGAAGGCCTTTTCTCTCTGGCCCGACGACAAAAGCGAAAGCGGGCTTTCGAGCTTGTCCTTCGGGAAGGCGAGCCCGTCGACGAGATCCCCGATTTTCCCTTGGAGGGAGTAGAAGCCCTCGTCGAGGAGTTCCTCGCCGATCCTCGAGGCCCGGTTCAAGGCCTTTTCATTTCCGGTTGCCGCTTCCTCGTAAAGGCGTTCCATCTCCTTCTCCTTTTCGAAGAGCGGCGAGAAAACGCCGTAGAGATAATCGATCACCTTTTGGTTCGCGTTTTCCTTGAGCTCCTGGTCAAGGTAGGAAAAAGACACCCCGCCGGTCCACTCGATCTTCCCTTTGTCGGGAAGCAGCTTTCCGGTCAGCAGCTTAAGAAGCGTCGATTTGCCGGATCCGTTATGGCCGACGAGAACGGCGTGCTCCCCCTCGTTGAGTTGGAAGGAAACGTCGTCGTAGAGCTCGTTGGCGGCATATGAGAAGCGAAGATCGCTGACGGTTAATAAAGCCACGGGGCGGATTATCGCACATTGGGAGCAAGCAGTGGAGATTAACGGCAAAAAGAAAACCCTGGCGAACCAGGGACTTCTTCACTTTGGTGCGGGAAACCAGAATCGAACTGGCATGGGTTGCCCCATACGCCCCTCAAACGTACGCGTCTACCATTTCCGCCATTCCCGCAGCGGCAAGCGTGATTATAGTCAACTGAGTTTTGGCGTGCAACGTTTTCCTTATTAAGAGGGCGAAAGAGAACGCTGCCTGCCCTATCGCCGGCGTCTTTCTCTCGTAGATGGTTCAAAAGCCACCTTCATTGGAAGCACGGGGCTTCCGCGGAGGCTCTCAATCTCTTTTCAACTGAAGCACGATGGCAATGAGGAGAACGAGAAAATAAAGCGACCCCATCGCGACTCCGGCTATGAGAAGCGGCAGCGATTCAAGGGCGAAGCCGCTTATTAGAACGGCGGCCCCGGCAAGAAGCAATGGCAAGAACGCCATCGAGAAGGCGTAGAGGGGACGGGCTGCGAAGAAAGAGGCGAAAATGAGAGAGAGGATCTTCGCTCCGTCTTTGAAGGTTGAAAGTTTCGAAAAACTTCCGGCTGGACGGTCGCGATAGCCGATCGTCATCGAAGTTACCTTCATTTTCTTCTCAAGGACGAAGATCGACATCTCGGTTTCGATCTGGAATCCCGGTTTCCTCGGATGGAAGCTTTTTGCAAGCTTTCTCGAAAAAGCCCGGAAGCCGGTCATCACGTCGGTTATTCCCTTGCCGAAGAACGAACGGACCAATACAGAGACCAAATCGTTTCCGGCGCCGTGGAAGCGCCGCTTGTTCTCTTTGTAGTAGTCGCCGGAAAGGCGGTCGCCCACGACCATGTCGTAACCGTCTTTTACGACGAGGCGGGCCATGTCCGGCGCTTTCGTCAAGTCGTACGTATCGTCGCCGTCGACCATAATGTAGCAATCGGCATCTATTTTCTCGAGCATTGCTTTGACGACATTGCCCTTGCCCTGATGCGGTTCCGGAATGACTTCGGCTCCGGCCTTTAGGGCGATTTGGGCCGTCTCGTCGGTTGAATTGTTGTCAAAGACAACGATTCGGGCATCCGGCAGCGCTTTCCGTCCGTCGGATATCACCTTGGCGATCGTCAAGGCTTCGTTGTAGCAAGGGATAAGTAATGCGATGGAAGCCATGCGCAATAAGGTAGCACACGAAGCGACACATTTTGATAGAAAACGTCCCTAGTTTCCCCTTTTTCTTGTAAAGAGATGGAAAAAGAACTTGAATAGGCCCATGGTTTTCCTTGCCTGGTTTTTCGTTCCCCAAGCGGCATATCTGCTCGGCGGGGTCATCTGCTTCATTGTTGCCAAGCTCAGGAAGAAGACGTTCGATTTTAGTAGGCTGCTCGAAAGATACCTTCCCTCTTTGTCGTTTTCGTTTCTCTTCTCGCTCGCCTTGGCCGTGATGATGGCCCTTCTATTCCCTCGCCTTTCCTTTTTGCCAAGCATGGGGGCGTTCCTCTTCGTGTCGATAGCCTCGTCTTTTATCGATTTCGGCAGTCTTTTTTCGGAAAAGAAAACTGGCGGCCATCCCCTTCTTGGCGGCATTCTCCTTCTTTTTGCCGTAATCGAATGCACGGCATTCAACTCGCTGGCATATCAAAGATCGCCCTATCCTTCGGCTTCGTTATCGACGGGGCAGATATCCCTCGTGGAAGGAAGCGAGATGCGAGTATCGAAGGACGCCCCATTGATCTTCAAAGTCGATTCCGAAGGCATTAGCGACGTTTATCTATCGATCGACCATCCCTTTCCCGGGGCTAGCGTTCAAGTGTCGCTTTCCTTTTCCTACGATGGCGAAAGCTTTGCCGGAAGCAAAACGTACACGGCCTCGACTTGGAGCGACAATTCCTTCGTCTTCGCCGTTCCATCGGAGTACGCGGAGTGCGATTACGTCCGCCTCTCGATATCTGGTTTCGACGGCAACCGCATAAGCGATCCCGAGTATCTCGTAGTCAAGGACATTTCCGTCAACGTTCCGCTCGCCTTCGACTTCTCTTACATCAGGATGGGCTCGGTACTCATGATGGGCGTCGCCATCGCCTACATTTCCCGGCTTGCCAGACGTTACCAGGAAGACAAAAGAGAAGCGGGGAAGATTCCCTATATCGCCATAGGCGGCTTTGTCGTCGTTGCCCTCGTCGGCTTTTTCGCATTCACGTCAATCGACCCGTCGCGCTATTACATACCATATCCGCTTTCGCAGGAAGCCCTCGATTCGATGGCCGACACGAACATCTACGTTCGTCTATTCGACGCCTTCGTGAAAGGCCAGCCCTATCTTGATGTTTCGGTCGATCCGGGCCTTTTGACGGCTTCGAATCCATGGGATCCGAATGTATGGCGAGAACTAGGGCTCGAGACGAGATGGGACCACGCCTATTACGACGGGCATTACTACTCCTATTACGGATTCCTTCCGGTCATCATCACCATGTTCCCGGTCTATTGGCTGTCCGGCTGCCGCTACATACCTAGCCTCATCACCCTCCAAGCCGTTGGAATGATCTACGCCATCGCCGGATTCGCCCTCCTCGTTCTTGAAATCGGACGTCTCATTTCCAAGAAGGTCCATTACCCTTCGCTCGGGTTCCTTTTCCTTGGCGGGCTATTCACTTCCGTCCTCTTCAACATGATGACCTTCAAGGAAGGCTATTACCACGAAGGCATCTACCACACGCCGATAATATACGGGCAAGCCTTTGCCGACATCTTCCTTGCCTTTGCGATAATGGCTTATCGGCACAAAGAAAGGCCCAGCGTCTATCTTGCCATGAGCGGCTTAAGCCTCGTCATGACTATGGCGTCGCGCCCGAACTTGATTTTCTACGTCGTTTTGGCCCTTCCTTTCTTCTTCGGCATCTTGCTAAGCAAAGAAAGGAAGCTAGCGAAAAGGATCGTTGATTTCGTCCCGATGGCCGCGATCGTCATCGTCGGGGCAATCGGGCTCTGCTACTACAATTACATTCGCTTCGACAGCATCCTTGAATTCGGCCAGTCCTACCAGATGAACTACGATCAGCGGGGGCTCACCTATTCGCTTAGCAAGATTTACCCGAGTTTCCTCCATTTCTTCCTTCAATACCCGGTCTACTACGAAGAATTCCCGTTCCTTTCCTGTTCGGTCGTCCGCTATTCCTTCGACGAGGGATTCTATTTCTCGGGATACCTCGGCCTCGTGTTCCTGCCGTTCTTCTATTTCATGTTCGCCGGCCCGTTCATCGGAAGGAAGACGACCAATCCGGTGATCCGCTTTTTCGTTGGACTCTTCCTGCCGGTTGCCTTCGCGTGGGCTTTCACGACCTATTCGAAGGCCGGAATTTGCGCGCGTTATCTAGCCGAGCTCTACCACATAGCGACCCTTGGCAGCATCGCCTCGTACCTCATGCTCATGGAACAAGCCAAGACGGAAAATGGGAGAAAAGCCCTTTCGAGCGCGGCTCTTGCCGCGATTGTCGTTTCCTCGTTCGTTGGGGTCTGCCTTCTCTTCGATAGCTTCGACGGATGGAACGGAGGCGACCTTTTCGGGATCCCCGAGATGATAAAAGAGTCGTGGTGGGTCTATAACGTCTAAAAAGCAAACAGCAAAAAAATCGCCCGGTTTTGCAGGCGATTTTTTTGTTTATGCCAGCAAGGAACTTATTACCAGCTGGGCTATACCGAAGAAAATGAGAAGGCTGGTGACGTCTACGATGGTCGTAAGCAGCGGTTGGCTCACGATGGCTGGATCCTTCTTAAGCGCGGCTGTCCCAAGCGGAAGGGCGACGGCAATGAGCTTGCTTACGATCGTCGTTATGAAGAGCGTTCCGGAGACGACGCCGGAAACCTTCGCTACCTCGACGAAGAATGCCCATGACCAGCATTGTCCATTCCAGATCGTTGCCCATCCTTCCGGATTGCCGATGGCGATGTCGGCTTCCGTATTGTGGACGATGCCGGTGTATTGCTCCATCGTGAACCAGAAGAAAGCGAAGACGCTTATCGAAAGGGCGATGATGACGGCGCTCCTTAACTCGAGGAGTATTATCTTCAGGAATTGCTTGGGCTGGAATTCCTTGAGGGCAAGACCCCTGATCATCAAGGCAATCGTCTGCCCGCCGGCGTTTCCGCCGGTATCCATGAGAACCGGGATGAAGGCCGCGAGGACCGGAACGACCGAGAGGGCGGCCTGGAACGTCGACAAGACCATCGACGAGAAGGTTCCGAGGATGAGCAGGATCACGATCCACGGAACGCATTTCTTGGCCATCTTTAACGGATGGGTTTCGAGATAGGCATCGTCGAGGGTGGAAACGGCATTCATGTTCGCGATGTCTTCCGTCGCTTCTTCGGTAATGACGTCCATCGCGTCGTCGAAGGTGACGATTCCCGTGAGGCAATCGTCGTCGTTGAGGACGGCCATGGCGTTTACGTCATAGCGGCGGAACATGTTGGCGACTTCCTCCTGGTCGGTGGAGGCATGGCAGTATGGGGCGTCGCGGTTTATGAGTTCCGAAAGCATGGCCCCTTCTTTCGCGAAGATCAAATCGTCGAGGTCGACGGTTCCGACGAACTTGTTTTTGGCGTCGCGGACGAAGATCGTGTAAATCGTCTCGGCTTCCTTGCCGCGGGAGCGGACGTAGTCGATGGTTTCCTTGACCGAGAGCGAGTCTTTTACCTCAAGGTAGGAGGTAGTCATGATTGCCCCGGCGGTGCCTTCTTTGAACTTGAGGAGGCGGTTGATGTCCTTCCTTAGCTCTTTCGGGGCCGCATCCAGGATCTTCTTGGCGAGATTGGCCGGCATGTCCCCGATGGTGTCGGCAAGGTCGTCCGGCTCCTGCTCGGAAACGATCGCGACGAGTTCCTTGTCCTTGAGGGAATTTACGAGTTCCTCTTTTTTGTCTTGGCTCAATTCGTCGAAAAGCGGGGCCGAAAGGGACGAGGGAACGTCCCTGAATAGCGAAAGCAACTCGGCCGGGGTCAAACTCTCGCAAGCTTCGGCGATATCGGCGTCCGGAACCAGCTCGAATGTCTTTTTGAGCTTGGCCCGGTCGTGGGACTTGACCGCCTCCGAAAAGACTTCCGGGTCGAATTTTTCATCGATGAGGTCTTCGATCGTCTCGTCTTTCTCGTGCCCTTCCGGCGCGTCTTCCCTTTTGTCTTCTTCCATGGCAATTTCCCTCCCTTCAAGCTGAAGTCTAGTTTCTTCCTCTCGGCCCCTCAACTCTTTTCGCTTAAGCGAAAGCATATAAAAAGCGCTTTCTTCGCCCTATAATCACCTCCGGAGGAAGCAATTAGCCAAACTATGGAAAAGAAATTCATCGTCGAAACGAGTGCCCGTCACATCCATCTCACGCAGGAATCGTTCGACTATCTAATGGGAACGAACATGGGAAGCCTCGAAGTTCGGGCTCCCCTCTCCCAGCCGGGGCAATACGTCTCGACGACCCGCCTCGATCTCGTTGGCCCCGTCAATCCGAAGACCAATAAGGAAAGGACGATCAAGAACGTCTCCATCCTCGGTCCGTTCCGCAAGGCCGACCAAGTCGAGATTTCCCTCACCGATTCGAGGACGCTTGGCATCAAGGCCCCGATCCGCGAATCGGGGGACACGGCCGGAAGCGCCCCGGTCGCGATCGTCAACCCGGTCAACGGCCGCCGTCTTGAGTTGAAGGAAGGGCTGATCGTCGCCAAGCGCCACATTCACATGACTCCGAAGGATGCCGAGGAATTCGGCGTCAAGAACGGCGACATCGTGAAAGTGCTCATTTCCGGGACTGGACGGGAGACGATCTTCGGCGACACCGTTATCAGGGTGAGCGAGAAGTTCTCGCTGGCCATGCATATCGACACCGACGAGTCGAACGCGGCCAATGCCGGCGGCACCGTCTACGGCACGATCGTCAAGTAACTAGACGATGGAAGAAACCTTCGTTTACCACCCAAAGAACGTCTGCAGCCGAGAATTCCGAATCACCGTCGATGACGGAATCGTCAAGAAAGTCCTTGTCATCGGCGGCTGCGCCGGCAACACCCAAGGCGTTTCCCGCCTGATGGAAGGGAGGAAGATCGAAGACGTGATCGCCCTTCTAAAAGGCATCAAATGCCCAGGCAGCCGAACCCATGTCGATTCGTGCCCGAATCAGATTGCCCTCGCCCTCGAACACTATCTCGAAGGCGGAAAAGCCGATTAGGGATTGCATTGGCTGAAAAAGAGGAACCCCCCGTGAACTGTACCCCAAATCCTGGACATCCAGGAGGAGGGGTATTTTTCATGAAGTACACGTTAGAATTCAAGCTCGAGTGCATCGAGAGGTACAAGCAATCGAATTCATACGTCTATCCGCCGGGC
>CALWAS010000006.1 GCA_944375905.1 uncultured Bacilli bacterium | reverse complement strand
CACCGGAACCTGGAGGGGCTGATCCTCCACAGCGATCAGGGATGGCAATACCAAATGAGGTTCTACCGCGAGGAGCTCAAAAAGCGCGGCATCAGGCAATCGATGTCCAGAAAAGGGAATTGCCTGGACAATTCGCCCATGGAGAACTTCTTCGGGGTCATGAAAAACGAGATGTTCTATGGGCATGAATACGAATTCAGGTCGCTGGACGAATTGGAGAAAGCTATGAGGGAATACATCGAATACTACAACAACGAAAGGATAACGGAGAAAACAAAAGGGCTGCCTCCATCGGCTTATAGACAGCAGCCCTTTGTTCAACTAGGATGTTAGAAGCAAGTCCAACATTTGGGTCTCACTTCACTTTGACGGGAAGGCCTATTTTCATTTCTCCCTATCGTTATTGAGATTGGAGCGCGCGAGCTGATAGGAGCCGGTTCCATACCTCCCCTTGCGCCAATCCTTCGCCACGTATGGATCGGGCATTGGCCCAACATCTGGCGTCCCGTTCTCAATCGATGAAAGGCTGATGTGATTCTTCTCAATTTCGTCGACGAGGTTCTTCTTGCGGTTCGTGATGAGTTTCTCGCGATCGATGGATCCGCTTTTTACTAGCGAGAACTTGGCGAGGGCCGGCCCAGCCATCTCATAAAGAACGGAGGAGCAGAGAATGATTGAGAGGAATGTATCCCCGACCGAAGACGGGAGCATCCTCTGCCCGAGGAAGGCAAGCCCGATGGCGACACCGGCCTGAGGAGCGAGGGCCATCCCGAGGTAATCCCGGGTCTTCTTGCCGGTTTTCATGATGCGGCAGCCGACATAGGCCCCAAGGTATTTGCCAACAAGGCGCACGAGGAAGTAGACAACTCCGACAAGGCCGATAGTGAGGAAGGAAGAGAAGTCCATCGATAGCCCGCTCAGGACGAAGAAGAGAAGCATGACCGGCGGAGTGAAGTGATCAACGTACTTGAAGAGCTTCTCGTCCTTGGTGACGTTGACATAGGTGGCTCCGAACACCATGCAGGAAAGAAGGGGCGAGATGTCTAGAAGAATCGCGCAGCCAGAGATTGCAGCGATGAAGGCCACCGCGATGATGAGCCTTGAATTCGGCGAGCGGCCCTTCACTAGGAACGAGAGGAAAAGCCCGGCAAGGAAGCCAACGACGAGGAAGAGAACGTTATAGACGATTGGCATGAGGATGCTCATCGCATCCACGGAACCGCTCATCGTCCCTTCGACGACCGCCGAAACGATGGAGAAGCAGAGCAAGCAAACGACGTCGTCAAGGGCAACGACCTGCAAGAGGACGTCGACGAATTCGCCTTTGGCCTCGTATTGGTTGATCGTCATGAGGGTCGAGGCCGGGGCCGTAGCCGTCGCGATGGCCCCGAGGAGAAGGGCAAAGCCCCATCCAAGGTCCGGGAAGAAAGCCCCGACGGCGACCGTTACGAGGATTCCCGCCATGATGGCCTCGAGGATCGTGATGACGATGACCCGGGGACCGGATTTCCTGATTACGTCCTTTTTGAAAAACTTGCCGACCCCGAAGGCAATGAAGCCAAGGGCAAGATCGCTTAGGAAAGACATGCCGTCGATTATTTCCGGCGGGATGAGATCAAGGACGAAGGGACCGATCAGAATGCCGGAGATGATGTAGCCAGTAACGTTGGGAAGTTTGAACAGCTTCGAAACGCGGCTGAGGACAAAGCCGGCCAAGAACATGATGGCGAGGGCGATGAGGACGCTGGCTCCGCCGAGCCCTTGATAGAACGAGTAGAGTTTGAGGTTCATGGCTTTCTCCTTCCATTGACTTCCGACGGGCCCTATCATAGAGAAGAAAAAAATAATGAAACCTAATTGTTTAAGATATGTTCATAAGGTTTCGTTATATTGGAGGAATTATGGTCGATCCAAAGTTGCTAACGCTCATCGAAGTGGAAAAGCGAAACGGCTACACCGCCGCCGCCGAGGCGTTGTCATTGACCCAGCCTGCCGTAAGCCAGCATATCAGGCAACTCGAAAAGGAAAACGGCATAACGATTTTCCATCGGGCCGGAGGACAGCTGAAACCTACTCCCGAAGGGGAGATTCTCCTTTCCTATGCCAAAAGGATCGTTTCCCTTTACCGCGAGCTAGCCTCCAAGCTCAAAGATCAGGCCAAAGGGCGCAGCAGCTACATCGTCGGCATTACGCACACGGCCGAAGCCAACCTCATAGCCGAAGTGCTGGCTTCTTATGCCGCCGACCATCCGGGAACCAAGATAAAGATTAAAAGCGATGACATAAGAAATCTTTATGAGAAGCTGTCGAGTTTCGAGATCGACCTAGCCATCGTGGACGGGCCGGTGCCTAGCCGAAAGTATTCTTCCATCCTCCTCGACACCGATTCGCTCGTCGCGGTAATGTCCAAGCGGAATCCCCTGGCGGCAAAATCGGTCATCACCATCGACGAACTGAGGAAGGAACGGCTGATCCTAAGAAGCAAGCAAAGCGAGACGCGGACGCTATTCCAAGCCGCCCTTTCCGCCATCGGGCGTTCCATCGACGAGTTCAATGTCGTCCTCGAAATCGACAACATCATGACGATCAAGGAACTCGTAAGCAAAGGGGAGGCCATATCCGTCCTTCCCAAAAGTGCCTGTCACTCCTATGGCGACAAGGAAATGCTCTCCCTTCACCCAATCGAGAATCTCAACATGTCGAGGGAAGTGAGCATCGTCTACATGAGCCAATCGGTCGACCGGCCTTTTCTAGATGCCCTTGTCGCTTCTTACCGGGAAAAGATTGCCCGCTAGGGCTAAAGCAGAAGGCCCGGGTTTTCCTTAAGAAGGCGAAGAAAGGGAAGCTCGCGCCTTTTGACGAGCTCGAAAATCGGGCTCGACGGGTTTTTCTCGTATAGTTCGATGGCTTCCTCGACGCTCAGAAGCACGGTTTCCTCAATGAGGGAATCGCCCTTCGAAGCGACGACGGTCCTTCCTTTTTCCCCGACGGCACGGGCCAAGAAGAAATGGTTTTCGTTCGTCCTTCCTATCAGGGCGTACTCGTCTACCACCTTCCCCAAATAGGTCGTTCCCTCGATTCGATAGCCGATTTCCTCTTCCATCTCGCGAGCCAAGGCTTCCTCGTAGCTCTCTTCGGCCTGTACGCCCCCGCCGGGGGTTTCGGGATAGGAAGCCTTCCCGAAGATATCGTCCCTCGAGAGAAGGTGGATGAACAGCCTTCCATCCTTGAGAATGAGGCCCCTAGCAACCTTCCTTAGCGAAAAAGGCCCGTCTTTCCTTGGGTAAAGGGTATCGGCGAACGAAAGGTCGATTGTTTTCACGCGGCTAACGATATCGAAGTCATTCGATTTTAACAACCCTTCCTTTCTCGGCCATCTCCTTTTCCTTTGCGAAGGTAAGACCGGCAAAATAGGTCAACTCCCACCGCTCGGCGAAAGAGAAGACCGCAATCCCCTTCTTGAAGAGCGATTCCTTCGTCCAGTATTCCCTCACGAAGGATATTTCCCTTTTCTTTCCCGTCTCATATTGGACATAGTCCGGTTTCGACACCATCTTGGAAAGCTCCTCGATATCGAGGAGATACCTCTCCGGCCGCTTCTTGGCCATCCTCCGGAGCATCTCGTCGCTCACGTAAAGGAAGATGTCGGATCCGAGGTCGATCGATAGGGCCGCCTCGATCTTCCTCGATATCCTTCCCACTTTTATTCCGTTCATGCTAATGGCCTCCTACCTCCATATAGGCGGCAAGAAGGAAAAGCGACCAAAAAGAAATCCCGCCATTTAAGCGGGATTCCTCAAACAAAAGCCGGATTTGCAGTGGTAATCAATCGATTGCCATGATTCCGCGAACGGCATCGGTAATCGTTTTTTCCTTGCTTTCGCGGCCGTATTTGTCGACATCCGCGGCATCCCTCACCTCGTGGGTAAGGCAGCATGGTCCGCCGATGCATCCGCCGACGCAAGCCATGCCTTCGATGAAGTTGGCATCGCTCCGCCCGTTCTTCATCATCATGAGGGCCCGCTTGCACTCTTCGAGCCCCGAGCAGGAAACGCCCTTCACGACGAAAGGATCGTTCCTTTCCTTGAGGGCTTCCTGGACGGCTTCGGAAAGTCCGCCGCACCGGGCGAAGATCCGCCCGTAGTAGGAAGCGTTGTCGAGGGGGCTTTCCTCAAGGGAAGCGAGGTCGATTCCCCGCATGTCGATGAGAGCCTGGAGTTCCTCGAAGGTGATGACGCAATCGACGTAAGGCGCGCTATCCTCGCGGAACATCTCCATTTTCTTGGCGATGCAGGGCCCGACGAAGCAGGTCTTGGCCTTCGGGTCGTTTTCCTTGATGTAGCGGGCGATCATCGCCATCGGGGAGAGATTGTGGGAAACGTACTGCTTCAAAGTCGGGAACGAGGTCTCGACGTAGCGGACGAAGGCCGGGCAGCAGGAAGAAGTGAGCTTTCCCTTCTCGCTCAGTTCCTTGCTCTCGTAATAGGAAACCATGTCGGCCCCGAGGGCTGCCTCGACGACGCTATGGAAGCCGAGTTTCTTGATTCCGGTAACGACCTGGGGAAGCTTCGCGTAGTGGAACTGGCTCGAAATGGACGGGGCGACGATCATGTAGGCATTGATTTCGCCTTTTTCGTTCGCCTTCATCATGTCGATGCACTCGAGGATGTAGCTCTTGTCCATGATGGCGCCGAAGGGGCAGGAATAGGAACAAGCCCCGCACCGGGTGCACTTTTCCTCGTCGATATGGGCGGTCGAGCCTTCCGACCGGTGGGAGATTGCCCCGACCTTGCAAGAGGCCTCGCAGGGCCGCTTGAGGTTCGAAATGGCACCGAAGGGGCAGGCTTTCGCGCAAAGGCCGCAATTGACGCACTTGTCCTTGTTGATCTTCGCCCTGAGGTTCTCGAAGGTGATGCAGTTGAGCCGGCAGGCCTGGGCGCAACGGTGGGCAAGGCATCCCCGGCAGGCGTCGGTGACCGTGATGCCGCCGAAGGGGCATTGGTCGCAGGCGCTCGGTATGACCTCGACGATGTTCGGGTTGTCCTTGTCGCCGCCCATCGCTAGCTTCACCCGCTCCTTCACGATTTCCCGCTCGTGGTAAACGCAGCAACGGAAAGTCGGCTTGGCCCCATGCGGAGTGATGATGTAGGGGATCTTGTCGATGTCCTCATCGAGCGTCCCCTTGTCGTAGCTCGAGGCCACCTCTTTTAGGATCCGGTACTTGAGCTCCTGAACTTGCGTGTCGAACTTTGGCATGGCTTTCTCCTTAGAAATAGGCAACGCGGACTCTTTTGCCCATCGTCCGCAGGGCTTTGGTCAGTTCTTCGACGAGGCCCATCTTCGTCGAGATGTCGATATTGTAACGCGGGTCCTGGTGGGCCGGGTTGACCGCGCAGCCGACAAAGAAGGATATGTCGGTCGCCTCCTCGAAGAGGGTCTTCGCGAGGAGGGAGGCCCCGTCCTGGCGGAAGCTCCACTCGAAATAGAGGGAATTGCCTCCGAGGTAATCCTTGGCGATCTCCACCACCTTGTTGAGGGTGATGACCCCCTCGGTGACGAGATCGACGCCCTCGACGTGGCTGATCGGGGGAATCTCCGGGTCGAGGTAGTCGATGTCGGTCAGGATCGGCTTCTCGAGGTAGCGCGCCACGACCTTCGTCGAGGTGCCGCCGCACACCACGTGCTTGCCTCCGCGGGCGAAGAAGAGACGCATCGTCTTCTCGTCGTCGTCGGGATTGGTTGGCGGGCCTACGAGGACGTTGACCGCTTCCCTTTCCCTCTTCTTGATGACGAGGGTCGTCGTATCGTCCCCCGGCCGGTGATTATAAAGGGTCGAGCAGTGGTCGACGAGGAGGGTAGCGATGTTTTTGGCCGAAATCGAGTCGTCGTAAAGCGCTTCCAGGTAATGGACGATCTCGTCGCGTCCCCAGCCGAAGTTCATCGTCTCGCCGACTCCGGCGTAAAGGACGCCGTCCGACATGAAGACGAGGGCATCCCCGGCCTCCATCTTTATCTGGTAGAAGGCAATCCTTTTCCCTTCCACCACCGTTTCCTGGACGGGAATGGAGAGTTCCTTGCCGTGTCGGAGGTAGACCGGGAAGGGATTGTCGTAGTTATAGACATAGAGGATGTCGTCCCGGGCCAATTTGCAAATCGAGAAGGTCGAGTAGGCGACGTTCCCCCGGCTTTTGGAAACCGGAAGGGTCTTGACCACCGCCTCGACGCTCTCCTCGATCGAAAGCCCGCCCTCGATCATTTCCGAGAGCATCGTGGAGGTGAGCGTCGAAAGGATGTTGGCCTGGACGCCGGAACCGAGGCCGTCCGCCAAGACGAAAGTCCGGGAAGAGGAATCGCTATTCCCGGTCGCGACGACATGGTCGCCGCAAAGCTCTTCCCCCTTCTTGTTGAGGGAAAGGCTCCCGTATTCGACGAGGGTCGCGTCCTTGCCCATCACTCTTCCTCGTTCTTGAGCGCTTCCTTAAGCTCGCTGAGCGCGACTTTCGTCGCGGCCGTCGATTCGCCAAGGAGGGAAGCGATTTCTTGGACGGCCCGCATGTTCTTTTCGATGACGGAAGTGGTAATCGAGGCCGCTTTCTCCGCAATCTCCTCTTCCTTTTTGCGTTTTTGCTCGTTTTCGGTCACGTCGTGGTAAACGCCGATGAGAATCGAGTACTTGCTGTCGTAGGTCACCGACATCTCCATGTAGCGCCCGTATTCGGCAAGGTAAACCTTCTTGCGGTAAGTGTCCTTCCCGCCGAGGGCGAGGGCATAGGGCTCGGCATCGAGGAAGGAGGAAACATCCTTCCCGACGAGTTCCTTCCCGTCTTTCGCTCCGAGAAGGGCGGCCATGCGGGGGTTGGCAAGGACGATCGAAAGGGATGGCGAAAGGACGACGATCGCGTTTTCGGATTGCTCGACGATCGTGTTCGAGAAGCTCTCTGCCTTGTTCATGAGGTAAGGAAGGCACATCTCGAGGTTGGCCTTGCCCCGGATGACGGCAATCGCCTTGTCGCGGCAAGTCGGATAGCCGCACGACGAGCAGTTGAGTTCGTCCGCGCGCGTCTTCTTGCCGATCTTGAGGAGCACCTCGCGGATCTCTTCCTCGCTCGGGTCGGCTTGCTTCACCTCGAGGGTCGCAAAGCGCTTGCCTAGTTCATCCCGGGCGATCGAATCGGCCCTAAAATCGTCCTTGCCGGCCGAGTTCTCGACGGCCAAATAGTCGCTGATGAGGGCCCGTTCGGTCTTGGCGACCATCGGCCCGGCGATGCAGCTCCCGGGGCAGGCGCTCATCTCGATGAAGACGCGGTCCTTGACCCGGCCTTCCAGGATGTCCTCGAGGGCCGCGATGCAGCGTTCCATTCCCGAAATCGGGAGGTAACGGTAGCCATCGGCCTCCGGTTTGTCCATCGTCTTGAGAATTCCGCCCTCGATCGGGAAAAGGCGGGCCCTCGATTCGGCTAGCTTCTTTACGCCGCCGTCGATCGAAAGCTCGACTTTCTCGTCCTTGAACCACTGCTTCAGTTCTTTGTAAGTCAATACGCAGTCGACATAGCCAGGATAGCGGTCGACCTCGTCTTTCTTTGAAATGCAGGGCCCGACGAAGACGACCTTGGCCCCGGGATGGCGCTTTTTGAGGTCGAGCCCATGGGCAAGCATCGGCGAAAGGACCGGCGCGAGGTACTTCTTCGCGGCCGGGAAATGCTTCTCGACGAGGAGATTGACCGAATGGCAGCAAGTCGAGATGATTATCGGCTCGGCTTTCTCCTTAACGAGGCGCTCGTACTCCTTCTTGACGATCGTCGCGCCGATCGCCGTCTCCTCGACCCCGGCGAAGCCGAGTTTCCTTAACCCATCTGAAATGACTTCGAGGGAGGTGCAGGGAAAGGCAGCCTGAAAGGAAGGGGCGAGGGAGACATAGGTCTCCCCCTCCCTTACGAGGCGGCGGGCCAAAAGGAGATCGTCCCGGACGATCTTGCAGTCCTGCGGGCAGGAGATGTAGCACCTTCCGCAATAGACGCATTCGTCCTGGATGATCTGGGCGTGCCCTTCCGAAAAGGAAATCGACTTGGTTGGGCAGGCCCGGATGCACTTATAGCAGCTCCGGCAATCGTTCAGCCGGGAGACGAGGGCCGGGGCGCTCATTTTCCGATGAGCGGCGCGATTTCGGCCTCGTAGACGTCCTTCACCTTGTCGGGCGTGACGCCGGTGATGATTTTGTCGTTGACCTTGATGGAGACGCCGTCGAAGGCGCATTTGCCAAGGCAGAAAGCCGCCTTGAGATCGATGTCGTCGACGGTGCCTTTCTCCTTGATGAGCTTCCGCATCGCCTCGATCACGTCATAGGAGCCCTTGAGGTGACAAGAGCTCCCGACGCAAATGGATAGGGTAACCATCTTCAGTTTCCCTTATAGGCCTTCCGCATGATGTCCATCATCTCGGTGACGAGAGGCTCGCGCGGGTTGCAAGGCGTGCATTGGTCTTCGTAGGCGAGGTAGGCGATTTCCTCGAGGTGGGACTCCCAGAGTTTCTCGTCGGGGACGAGCGACTGGAAGTTCATGTCGATGCCGATTTCCTTGCCGAGGTTCATGACCGCGTTGGCAAGCACTTCGGTCGCTTCTTCCGGCGTCTTGGCCTTGAGGCCTAGCATCGTGCAGATCTCAAGGTACTTGCGGTCGCACTGGTACTCTTCGTACTTCGGCCAGACGGCGAGCTTGGTCGGCACGGTCCCGTTGTAGCGGATGACGTGCGGCAGGAGGATCGCGCAGGTCCGGCCGTGGACGGTGTGGTATTCGGCGCCGATCTTGTGGGCCATCGAGTGGGTGATGCCGAGGAAGGCGTTGGCAAAGGCCATGCCGGCGATCGTCGCGGCGTTATGCATCTTCTCGCGGGCGACAAGGTCGTTCTTCCCGTCCTTCACGGCGCGCGGGAGATAGGTGAAGACGAGCTTGATCGCATTGAGGGCGAGGCCGTCGGTGTAGTCGCTCGCCATTACCGAGGTGTAGCTCTCGATGGCGTGGGTGAGGACGTCCATGCCGGTATCGGCGGTCGAGCGGGCCGGGAGGTTGGTCGTGAACTCCGGGTCGACGATGGCGATCGTCGGGGTAAGGGAGTAGTCGGTCAGCGGGTACTTCTTGAGATTGGCCTTGTCGGAGATGACGGCGAACGGAGTGACTTCCGAGCCGGTGCCCGAGGTGGTCGGGATGCAGATGAGCTTCGACTTGCGGCCGAGTTCCGGATACTTGAAGGCGCGCTTGCGGATGTCCATGAACTTCTGCTTGAGGTCGTCGAAGTTGACTTCGGGGTGCTCGTAGAAGATCCACATGCCCTTCGCGGCATCCATCGCGGAGCCGCCGCCGAGGGCGATGATTGTATCGGGCTTGAACTCGTTCATGATCGAGACGCCCTTGCGGACGGTCGTGATGTCGGGATCGGGCTCGACTTCGGAGAAGAGCTGGTAGGTGACCGGGTTCCGGCGCATGTTTAGCTCATCGATGATCTTGTTGAGGAAGCCGAGCTCGACCATCGAGCGGTCGGTGACGATGAAGACTTTGCCGACGTCCTTGCACGAACGGAGGTATTGGATCGAATTGCGTTCGAAATAGATCTTCTGCGGAACTTTGAACCACTGCATGGTGTTCCTCCTTTTGCCGAGCTGCTTGATGTTGAGTAGATTGACGGCCGAGACATTGCCGGCGACGGAGTTGTGGCCATAGCTGCCGCAGCCGAGGGTAAGCGAAGGCAGGAACGAGTTGTAGACGTTGCCGATGCCGCCGAAAGTCGAAGGCGAATTCCAAATGACGCGGATGGCCTTGACGTAATCGCCGAAGCGGTCGGCCATTTCCTGGCTCTTGCAGTGGATGGCGGCCGAGTGCCCAAGCCCATGGAACTCGAGCATCTTCTCGGAGAGCTTGAAGCCCTCGTCGGCGTTCTTGACTTTGTAGAAGCCGAGGACCGGGCTGAGCTTTTCGCGGGAAAGCGGTTCTTTCTCGCCGACTTCCTTGAGCTCGACGCCGATGATCGAAGTGCCTTCCGGAACCTCGAAGCCGGCGTTCTTTGCGATATTGATGGCCGACATGCCGGCAACCTTGCTATTGAGTTTGGCGAGGGCGACGTCCTTGCTCCCCCGCTCCACGCCGAACATGTACTTCTCTAGGAGGCGGGTTTCTTCCGGGGTCGCGAAATAGACGCGGTAGCGCTTGAATAGCTTCTTCATCTCTTCGTAGATGGATTCGTCGATGAAGACGGCGCTTTCGGAAGCGCAGATCATGCCATTGTCGAAGGACTTGGAGAGGACGACGTCGTTGACGGTCTGCTCCTTGTCGCAGGATTCGTTGATGTAGCACGGAACGTTTCCGGCCCCGACGCCGAGGGCGGGCTTCCCGCAGCTATAGGCGGCCTTGACCATGCCTTCGCCGCCGGTCGCGAGGATCGTCGCGACGCCCGGGTGCTGCATGAGGGCGCTCGTCGCGTCCATCGACTTCGTCTCGATCCACTGGATGCAGTTTTCCGGGGCGCCGGCCGCGATGGCGGCATCGCGCATGACGATGGCCGCGGCCTTCGAGGACTCGTGGGCTCCGGGGTGGAAGGAGAAGATGATCGGGTTGCGGGTCTTCATGCAGATGAGGCACTTGAAGATGACCGTCGAGGTCGGGTTGGTGACCGGGGTGATGCCGCAGACGACGCCGACCGGCTCGGCGATTTCGGTGATGCCGGTGACCGGGTTCGAGGAAATGATGCCAACCGTCTTTAGGTGGCGCATGTTGTTGACGACGTATTCGCAAGCGTAGAGGTTCTTGGTCGCCTTGTCCTCGAAGACGCCGCGGTGGGTTTCCTCGATGGCCATCCTGGCCAGGCTGCCGTGGTGATCGAGACCGGCAACCGACATCTTGGCGACGATGTAGTCGATCTTCTCCTGGTCGTAGCTAGCGAATTCGTCGAGGGCCTTGAGGGCTTTCTTGACGAGTCCGTCGACTTCGGCCTCGGCCGCGGCTTTCGCGTCGAGGGCGGTCTTGTTTTCTTCCATGTTCAGATATTCACTCCTTTGAAAGTTCGATGTTTAGACGGTGGCTCAGCACGGCAAGCGAGCTGGCCAAGTTGACGTTTTCGACGACGACGTCATCGGGAACGGAGAGGTGGACGGGGGCGAAGTTCCATAGGGCCCGGGCCCCGCTTTCCACCGCGAGGTCGGCCACTTCCTGGGCCGCCGAGCCCGGGACGCAGACAATCGCGATGTGGGCATTCAGCCGAGGGAGGAGGTTCGGAAGCCGGTCGAGGGGGAAGACGTCCTTCCCGCCGATCTTCTCGCCGATGACTTTGTCGTCAACGTCGAAGGCCGCGACGATGCTTAGCCCCATTTCCTCGAAATTCGGGTAGTTGAGGAGCGCCCTTCCTAGATGCCCCGCTCCGATCAGGACGGCCGTCGTCGAATCGCGGTAGCCGAGGAATTGCTCGAGAGTCTCGACGAGCCGGTAGAGGTCCCTTCCTTTCTTTGGGACGCCCGGTTCGCTCGATACCGCCTGAAGGTCTTTCCTGATCTGTTCCTCGCTATAGCCAAGGGCTTTGGCGATGTAAGGCGAGGAAACGTCCTTCTTGCCCTCCTCGATGAGGGTCTTGAAGAACTTGAGATAGACGGGATAGCGTTGCAGTTGGTTTTTGCTGAACGCCTTCATTGTGTCCTCCTTTCCTATCTTCCGGTAAATGTTTACCGACATAAGGATAGAGGAGCCCTACCCCTTTGAGAAGGGCCAAAGGCAGGTGAAAGCGTTTCCATAAAAAATTACCGATTTAACGATTCCGATCGCTTTTTGCCCTCCGTTTTCCAAAGCAAGTGCTTTCTTCATCCCTTAGAATAAGGGAAAGGAGCTAGGAAATGAACGGTTCAATGCCAATGCGGGGCCGCCGGGTCTACCTCCGGGCCTTCGAGACGATGGACTTCATGGATGTCTACGAGCACTACGCAAGCGACCCCGAAGTCGCCAAATGGGTTAGCTGGGATCCCCATCCCGATAGCGGAACCACGATGGAATACCTTCTTTCGATCGTCCCGCGCTACGAAAACCCCGATTACTACCATTGGGCGATCGAGCTCCCGACCGTCGGGGTCATCGGGGCCGTCGAGGTCGTGAAGGAAGACAAAGGGAGCAAGACGGCCACGATCGGCTATTGCCTCGCCCGCAAGCAATGGGGCCAAGGCATCATGAGCGAAGTCCTCTCGATGGTCCTCCCCTTCCTCGAGGACGAGGGCTTCCTTCATTTCAAGGCCGAATGCCTCGTCGAAAACGCGGCCTCGCGCCGAGTTCTCGAAAAAAGCGGCTTTCGCTACAAAGGCGAAGTAGAAAGGGAAGTAAAGGGCCTAACCATGACCTTATGCGTCTATGAACGCGACGCCGGTGAAATTAGCGCCTCCTCATCCGAGAAGAGGGAGGATTCGTCATTTATCCTCGATGGCGGAAAAGACGAAGGCTTCGATCTCTCCTACGACTTCCATTGGGAAGGCAAGTGAAAGCGAAAGCGGGACGGATTGAATCCGCCCCGCTTCTTTTTTTCGCCGTTTCCAATTAACCGAGGGCAACGTCGAGAATCATCATCAGTATGAAGCCGACGGCAAAGCCGATCGTCGCGACGTTCGTGTGCTTTCCTTCCATCGCCTCCGGGATGAGTTCTTCGATGACGACGTAGAGCATGGCCCCCGCGGCGAAGGAAAGGAGGTAAGGGAGGGCCGGGACGACAAGGAAGAGAAAGCCGACCGCGATTAGCCCGGCGACGGGCTCGACGGCTCCCGAGAAGGCCCCGAGGAGGAAGCTCTTCATCTTCCCGTTTCCCTCGGCCTTGAGCGGCATCGAGACGATGGCCCCTTCCGGGAAATTCTGGATGGCCATCCCGATGGCAAGGGTAAGGGCCGGTAGCATTGCCTCGTGAAGGCCGGTCCCGGCGGCAAATGAAGAAAGGGCAGCCGCGAGGACGACCCCGGTCGTCATCCCTTCCGGTACGTTGTGGATGGTGACCGCGGCGAGCATCATCGAGGTGCGCGATGCTTTCGAGGGAAGCCCCTCCGCTTCTTTCCGATGGGGATGGAGATGAGGGGTAAGCGTGTCGATGAGCAAAAGGAAGCCGAAGCCGATGGCTAGGCCGATCGCGGCCGGAAGGAAAGCGAGGGACCCGAGATCGGACGATTGCTCAATCGAGGGATCGAGAAGCGACCAGATGCTCGCGGCGACCATGACGCCGGAAGCGAAGCCGAGGAGTACCTTCCTCAGCCAAGTAGGCATGTCCTTTTTGAGAAAGAAGACCATCGCTGCCCCAAGGCTCGTACCGAGGAGGGGAACCAACAAGATGATGGCCGAATAAGAGATCTCGTTCATTTCGCCGGTTAGTCTATATCAACTGGGAAGCGATGGAATAGCCCGGTAAAGGCTTTCTTAGCCGAGGGCGACGTCGAGTACCATCATCAGGGCAAAGCCGAGGGCGAAGCCGACAGTCGCGACGTTCGTGTGTTTTCCTTCCATCGCCTCCGGGATGAGTTCCTCGATGACGACGTATAGCATGGCCCCCGCGGCGAAGGAAAGGAGGTAAGGGAGGGCCGGGACGACGATCGAGAGAAGGCCGACGGCAATGAGGCCCGCGATCGGCTCGACGGCTCCCGAGAGGGCACCGAGGAGGAAGCTCTTCATTTTCCCGTTTCCCTCGGCGAGGAGCGGGAGGGAAACGATGGCCCCTTCCGGGAAGTTCTGGATGGCCATCCCGATGGCCAAAGTAAGGGCCGGGAGCATGGCTGCCTCGAGGGATACGCCTCCTCCGATCGAGGAGAGGGCCGCGGCAAGGACGACGCCCACCGCCATCCCTTCCGGGACGTTATGGATCGTCACGGCCGTAAGCATCATCGAGGTCCGCGATGCCTTGGAAGGAAGTCCTTCCGGCTTGTCTTCATGCAAATGGAGGTGCGGGGTGAGCGTATCGATGAGAAGGAGGAAAAGGAAGCCGAGAAGTAGTCCGACGAGGGCTGGAACAAACGACCACGTTCCCATCTCCGCGCTATCCTCGAGCGAGGGAACTAGCAAACTCCAGATGCTCGCGGCCACCATCACCCCGGAAGCGAAACCGAGCAGGATCTTGTTGACGATGGGCGGCATTTCCTTCTTGAGGAAGAAAACCACGCCCGCGCCAAGGAAAGTCCCCAGGAAGGGGACGATGAGAATGATGGCCGAGTAAGAGATTTCGTTCATGGTGGAAGTATAGCTTCGGATGGCAAAATCGCCAGCAAAACGCCTTTCAAAATCTGTTTACCAACGGTTGATTACCTTTTCGGCGAAACCGAAGGCGTCCTTGAGCTCGACTTTCTCCCATCCGATGTCGATCGTGCCCGAGAAAGTGCCGAAAACCTGGTTCTGGTTGCTTCTGATGATGAGGGCGCTGGCATCGTTATGGCGGTAAAGAAGCGGATGGAAGAGGAGGGATGTCCTTCCGTCTTTGGAAACGATCTTCCAATTTGAGAGGAAGGCGTCCTTCCCCCGATTGTCGCGCGGTATCTCGAAGGAGAGCTCTCCGAGGCGATAGGCCTTTCCGTCGAGGAAGAGGACGTTCTCGGTCGCCTTTTCCCTCTTCCCGAAGCCATAGCCGAGATTCAGCCCGACGCTTCTTCCGTCTTCGAGGTAATCGCTCATCGAGGCCCAATACCATGTATTGCGATAAGTCCAGACCCCGCGCCCGTAGTCGAGGACGCCCGTCGCATTCTCGTCGAAGCGGTATTCCTTTACCCCAAGGCGGAAGCTCCCGGCGGCCTTGAAGCAGTTTTTCTTGCAGTTCCAGTAGAAGCACCCCTTCTTCTCGAAAGGGGTGGCAATGCACATCCAATAGGGGTTCGTCTCGCGGAGGACGAGTTCGCCCTCGAGGCTCTGGCGGTTGAGGAAATTATCGATCCTGAAGGCGATTTTCCTTTCCTTCCCGCCGTTTAGGAAGCTTAGCGCGAAGCCCTTCCTTTTAAATGAGGCATCGCCTTTTTCCGGGGAGGGGGGAAGGCCCAGCCTCCCAAGCGGGAAGGCGCCCATCTTGGCCTTCTCGTGGTAGAAGCGTTCCTTGAAGTCGAAGAAGGAGACCGAAGAGAGCGACATGTAGCCGTTGTCGGCAATCGTAAGGGCAAGTCCCCGCTGCTTGTCGCCGACGTAATAATAGTCCCACTCCTTCAGCCGGAGGGGTCCGTGGGCGCACCGGTCCCGGTCGTAGGTCATGTAGGGCAAGTCGCAATAGCCTTCCTCGATGAGATTCCCGTCCTTGTCTAGCAGGTGGCCGGGGCGAAGCATCGTTTCCTTCATGGAGATTCCCTCTCTTTCCGAACCTAGGATAAGGCAAGAAAGGCCGGACTAGCAAAAAAGGAGGGGCTTTCCCTCCTTCTTCAGCTGGGCAATCAGGCAACCGGGGCGAGATTTTCCCGCGTCCAGGTCCGCCCGTCGTAATCGAGGATGTAGCGGCCGTCTTCGAAGCGAAGCGAGCATTCCCTCGTCTCGAAGCGCCAATCGTTCGGGTCGGGATAGTAGTTATAGGAGAAAGTGACGTTTTCCATCGCCTCGTCCATCTCGACGATCGAGAGCCCGACGCTCGACTGGTAATGGTAATCGGTCTCCGGGTTGTAGAGATATAGGAGGAAGCTGCCGCTTTCCCTTAGATCGAGGCGGCTTTCCCCCGAAACGTAGCTACCGACGAAGGGGAGGCCCGCGAAGGGGGCTTTGTTTTCCTTCCTCAATTCGCCATCCATCGATACGAAAGGCTCGTTGCCCGGAACGAAGATCAGTTCCTTCTCCCCGGCTTTCTCGAAGGCGGCGGAAGTCAGAAGGCAGTCGTTGACCTCGTCGTAGCCGCTTATCCTTACCGGCCCGACGTCGACGAGCTCATAGTCTTCATAGATTCCCATGTAGAGCCCGTCGTTCGGGGCGCCGCGCGAGAAGTTCGCGGCCGTCGCGAGGAACCAATAATCCTTGTAGTCGCCATAGTGCCCGAACCAATCGTATTGGATATTGAGCGTCGATTGGTAGCCGCTATCAAAGGAGGAGTCTTCGAAAAGCGGCGCGCCGTCGTAGCCATCGACATGGAAGAAGACGATCTCCTGTCCGTCCGGCGATATCTTGTAGGAAGGGAAGGAGCTGCCCCTGTCGATTACGTATTCCTTGGTTCGCTGTGCATACGGAACGGCGACGACGACTTGCCTTTCCGGGTCTACTTTAGCGAGATTTCCGTAGAAGTAGCCGTCGATCGAGTATTTCTCGTAAGTTCCTTTCTCGACGTCATAGAGGAAGTAGCCGCCTTCGTAACGCACCTTGACGATGCCGCTTTCGTAAGTCACGACATAGGGGGTATTTTTTCCTTCGTAGCCGTCGAAATAAAGCTTTCCATCCTTGAAGCGCATCGATACTTCGTAGGGATAGCCATTGCTTTCAAGGTAATAGCGGCCTTCGAGGAGCGAGGCATAGCCCTCCGGCTTCGAGTCGGGACGGCCGAGGTAAATCGTCTGATCGACCGGGAAATAGGTATCGAGGCTCACGCTGGTTTCGAGTAGCGGATCCAGGTAGACCCCGCCCTCCCCGAGGTAGGAAAGGTAATTGAATGTCTCTTCGTTGAGGTAGCCGAGCTCCGCGCAGAAGAGATCCGAGGAGGTGAATATGTCGCTTTTCACGCTGAGATAAGCCGTTTTCGGTCCCATTTCGACGCAGGTCATCGGAGGATCGCCGGCGACGCCGGTGACGGTAAACGACCTTTCCGACGGGTAATAGATGAACTTCTGGTTGGTACCATAGCCATCGAGCTCGACGCTCATGTCGTCGCGGAAGACATAGTCGAAGGGTCCGCTATAGACGATCTCGCTGTATTCTTCCTCGATCTCGTTACCATTTATCGTAAAGGCCCGGACGAAGGGAGAGCCGAAAGGCATCGAGTCGTCGATGTAGGCATAGGTGCCGCTCAGGTCGATTTCTTCGAGGGGCTTGGTTTCCACCGCGACATCCTCGTAAAAGTCGGGGTTTCCCTTAAGGAAGACCTTGATCGTCTGCATTCCGGCTTTGGAAGGGTCATAGGCGGAAAGGTCGAGGCCGACCTCGCTTTCCTTCCCCGTATAGCTCGAGGTATCGCTCCTAACTTTCACGAGGGAGAAGTCGCTAGCTAGCGGTGTTTCCCCGACGTAATAGCATTCGCGGAGGAAGTTGACCCTGATCGAGACCACTTCTTCTTCCACCACCTTGACCTCATAGCTCGTCGATCCGGCTTCCTCGCTATTAAGGCGGATCGAATAACGGCCAGGCACCCCTTCCTTGAAGGAAGATGAATCGACTTCGTCGGGATCGATGAGCTTCGATTTTCCCTTCTCGTCGAGCGATTTGATCTTGAGGCCGTCGCTCACGAAGGAAAGGTTGCTCTCGTACTCGACCTGTGTCTTTGCGCGGTCCGCGAGAACATCGACGTTGGCGTAAGGAACGCTTATTTCCTCTCCTGGCGCGCTTCCGGTCTCCGTTTGTCTCGGAGGCTCGGGAATGAAGGCGAGGGAAATGGACAAGGCCACGGCCAGGACGCAGGCGGACGCGGCAAACGCGCCGAGGGAAACGAATAGCCTTCGCCTCCGATATGTCGTCTTCTCTTGGGGATCCGGCTCGATGCCCGCCTTCTTGAGGTAGGCGTCGAGGAATTGATTCTCGATCTTCTTCACTTCGCATACTCCTTCCTTAGCTTCCTAAGGGCCCGGTAATATCGGGTTTTAAGCCTCGAGGCGCTTTCGCCGGACTTCACCCCGAGTTCCTCGAACGAATAGCCGCCGAGGAGATGGAGGACGATAAGGTCCTTGTCGGGACGCCCGACGATTGCCTCGATCTCGCCTTCGAAGGCGAAGGCCGCCGGCGATAGGGCATCCGAAACAACGGACGAATCGTCTATGAGTTCCTCTTCCCTTCCGCGCTTGCGCAAGAGGTTCAGGGCCTTGTTGGCCGCGCTCCGGGCGAGGTAGCCTTTGGCGGAACTCTCGATTCCATCGATGTTCCGGTAGAAATCAAGGAATGTTTCCTGACTGAGTTCGTCGATGTCGTGGGGCGAGACGAGGTAACGGGCAAGAACGGCTTTGACGAGCCGCTCGTATTTCCTCTCGAACGAGGAAAAGAGCCTGTCGCCTTTCGTGCGCTCGCCCCTTCGAAGGGCCTTAGCTAGCTTTTCGATTTCCGGATCCATTTTGCCCTTCGCCCATATAGACACCGCTATTCGACGTTTCGTTTCGCCTTTTTCATTTTTCGACGATCGATTTGATTCCCCGCGCCAGGCGAAGGTCGTTTTCCTGAAAATGGTTCCCTTTGTTAAGCAGGAAATCAACCTCGATTCCCTTTTCCAAGAGAATGGCCTCGGCTTCCGCCGTTTTTTCCCTGACCATCGCCAGAACGGGGTTGCGGGAATTGTCTTCCCGGTCGCCTAGCGAAAGATAGGCGTAGGAAAGGATTCCGGGGTTGGATTTCTTGAGGAAGTCGTCGAAGCCGGGGTACCAAAGCGAGCCCGAGCAAGAGGCGCATCTAGCAAATGAACGCCCCTCGATCCCGGCGAAGAGGGCAAAAAGCCCGGCCAATGAATAGCCGGCTATTCCGATGAAGGAAGGGGCAAGCCCGTTTTCCTTCATTGTCTCGGGGATTAATGAGTCCTCGAGGAAGGAAAGGTATTCCTTTCCCCTTCCCCGGTAGGACTTTGACTTGGCGAAGGGAGAAGGCGCCTCGTAGGGCGTGAGGTCGTCTTCCCAGGAGAAGCCATGGACATAAAGAAGGGAAAACGGCCGTACCTCGATAGCGGAAAGGGCGCTTAGGATCCCGTCCGGTTTTTCCTCGAATCCGTTCACGACGACAAGAGGATCGTCTTCCCTACCAAAGCGGAACAAACGGCAGCCGATCCTTTTCCCATCCATGCCTCTTAAGATACTCGCAATGAGCGGAAAAGGACGACGGCAAGTTTTGCCATCCTTGGTCCTTGGGATATATTTAGGGCATGTGCACCGGGCTTCTAATTAAAGGCGGCCATCCCTTTTTCGGCCGCAATCTCGACCTCGACATCGACTATGGATCGTTCACGATCCTCGTTGAAAGAGGTCACCGCTTTTCCTTCTTCGAGGAAGGGGAAAGGGAAAGCAAGTACGCCATGATCGGAAGCGGGATCCTTTCCCCTAAGGGATTGCCCCTCTTCTTCGACGCGATGAACGAAAAGGGGCTTGCCCTCGCCGGGCTCAATTTCCCCGGCAACGCCAAGCGCTTCCCGAAGGTCGAGGGCAAGCTTAACCTCGCGCCCCACGAGCTTTTCTACTTCCTGCTCGGAAATTGCGCCTCGATAGCGGAAGCCCGGGCTTTCCTTGATGAGCTTTCCCTTCTCGATCGGGCTCCCGAGGAGGGGATGCCGATTGCCGAGCTCCATTATCTATTGGCCGATCCGACGGGGGCATTGGTCTTCGAGCCGACCTCCCAAGGAATCAATGTCTATGACGATCCCTTCGGCGTGCTCACGAACAACCCGCCCTTCCCATATCAAGTCGAAAACCTCCGCCGCTACCTGAATCTCCAAACTTCCTACCCTGGGTCCACGATCGAGGGATTGGCCCCCACATCGGTCGGGATGGGGGCCATCGGCCTTCCGGGCGACTATTCTTCTTCCTCCCGCTTTGCCAAGGCGGCCTTCCTTAGCGCAAACCTTCCCGAACCGTCGTCGGAAGAAGAAGCCCTCTCCTCGTTCTTCTCCATCCTCGATGCCGTCGCCTTCGTGCCGGGAATAGCCTATGGAAAGGACGGCAAGGTCGAGAAAACCGTCTATCAGGCGGCCTACGAACTGAAAAGCGGACATTATTACGTCCGCTTGTCTCCCATTGAAGCTCCGAGGCAAATCGACCTGTCTGCCCTCGCTTTAGACGGCGGCAAGGTCGTTTCCCTTCGCTGATCTACTTGAGCTTTAAGCCGTCTTTGAAGGCGCTCCCGACCTTCTCGGCGACGAGAAGATAGGCGTTGTTGGCCGGATCGAAGGAAATCGGCTCCAGCTTCCTGGAGTCGACCCTGCCGTCCGTGAGGATGCTTTCGTCGACGCTCACGTTAACGATTTTCCCGACGAGGATGCCAGTCTCCTCGTCGAAGCCATCGACCTTGCATTCAAGGGTCAACGGAAGTTCCTCGAAAATCGGGGCATTCACCTTGTCGCTCTTCCTCGCGTGCCAGCCGGCCTTCGCCACCTTGTCGGTAACCCGGTTGCCGCTTTCGATCCCGACATAGTCGCAGGCGACCATTTCCTTCCTCGTTCCCGGAGAAAGGGTGAAGGCGCCCGTCTTCTTGAAGTTGAAGACCGTCTTGTGGTCGAGGGAAAGGGAAATCGCTACCTTGTCGCTATCGGCGATTCCGCCCCAGGCCGCGTTCATCGCGTCCGGATTTCCCTTTTCGTCGTAGGTCCCGATGATGAGGACCGGTTGGGGATAGATGTAGGTTTTCACGCCGAAGTCTTTTCTCATGCGATTTTCCTCCGTCCCTATGTTAGCACCGGGCCGTCTTGCGCTCCTTAGAAAAGCTCAGCGAGGACAACGTCGACATAGGGGGTCGGCCCTCCGGGTGCCACCTCGCCGATTTCCCCGCCGGCGGTCACGTTTCCAAAGCGCTCGCCCCAACCGTTTTCGTAATTGAGGTATTCCTGGAAGTCGTTGTAATGGTTGTAGGTATAGAAGAGATGACGGTCCTCGGCCTCAATCGGCAATCCGCCCTTCTCGCGGGCATAGACGATCCTTGCCCCGCCCCGGGTAATCTTGCTTCCGTCATTGTAGATATAGACCGGGTAGCTCGGCCCCGTCACCGTCCCGGTTGTTCCGATGTCAACCTCGTAATAGTCGGTGGACCCTCCCTCC
Organism: uncultured Bacilli bacterium; assembly: GCA_944375905.1. Taxonomy (GTDB): domain Bacteria; phylum Bacillota_I; class Bacilli_A; order RFN20; family CAG-826; genus UBA4951. The sequence continues at coordinate 29,343 of CALWAS010000006.1, read as the reverse complement.
CCCGAAATGTCGGGAAGAAGGGGCTCGTAGGGATAGCGGTCGGTGTCACCGGAAAAATAGCTGTTGTTCAGGCGGAGATACTCTCCCCACGGAGAGGAGGAGGGACTTGGGTAGTCATAACGATCCTCGTAGTAATTGGCCGGCACGTCGCCGAAGGCTTGGATATAGGCCGCCACTTCCTCTAGCGTTATGTAGGCCCCGCCTTCGTAGACGGTGAAGGCGACTTCCCCGTTCGCGTCATGGACCCGGTATCCCGCCCCGCCCTCGACGAAATCGACGGCAACGTTCTTGACGAACGAGGATCCGGATTTCGGCGCATCCAGGCTCCTCACCGGGACATCGTCGGGAACCTCAAGGCTCCCGGACATGAAATTATGGAGAGTCCGCATCTCGGCATCGTAGGCGCTTGCGGCCGGCTCATAAGAGGCGTAGAACTCGTCTTCGCTCATCCCTTCGTAGGGATCGACTTCGCCCAAGACATCGATCTTGATGGGAAGCGATACGACATCCGAGGATCCGATTCGGCCAACGAGGAAGTAGGTACCTTCTCCCCCTGGCGTGAATAGGTTGCCGTCCACGTTTCCGCCGACCGGTCCGCTCTCGATTTCAAAGCTCACCATGTAGCCGTCGACGAATCCGTCGATCGAATAGGAAAGCTCCGCGTTCTCGCCCATGTGAAGCTCGCTCTTATCCGCGCTTATCGAGAAAAACCCCTCGTTCGGATCGTAGGTATGGAGATAGTAGAAGTCGCTTAAGGCGTTTCCCCAATGGACGACAAACTCGTAGGACCCCGGCTCTTCGGCGGCGAGAATGACGTAATACCCGTTTCCGCCTTCCTCTTTCCTAAGCGAATAGGAAAGCCCGGCACTGTTTTCCCCTAGCGAGAGAACGCCCGGCTCCCCGATTGGGGAAGGGACGTCGGGGGTGACCAATAGATCGAGGTCGGCTTCCGTCCCGGGGGCGGCACCGAAGATGTCCTGTCCGTCTAGACGCGGAGAGGAAACGCTTATCGAATAAGGCTCAGACGGGCCCGAGTCATGGACGGAAAAGAGAAAATAAGAAGGATTTGCGATGATTTCCGGCCCTTCATAGCCGGGATCGATCCTGATTTCCGGGGAAAATTTGACCGGGCCCCCGACGTTTTCGGCAACGAAGGAACGCCCATCGACGCTGTGGAAATAATCCCCGTCGTTGAAGTCGGGGACGACAGACCATTCCCCTTCGTATGGCTCTCCTCCATCGTGATAGGAAAGGGAGAAGGAAACGCTCTCCCCGACGAAAAGCGAACAGCCCGTCGTCGTCTCGCCCGACTCGAGGACGGCCTCGAAATCGAGGAGGACGACTCCTTCCTTTTCGCTAGCCACTACCGTAACCGGATTGGATGGCTTCTCGTCGTGGCAAAGGACGAACGAATAGGTCCCGGCCACGTCGACCGTATAGCGGCCATAAAGATCGAGATGGGGCTCGGAAGGCCCGCTTAGTAGGACGAGCGAGGAATCCTCGATTGGTATCTCATTGCCGCTCGCGTCGATAAGTTCCATCATGATGGGATCGCCAGCGACGATATTCGTCTTGCGGACCGTAAGATAAAGGCCGCTATCGGAGTCGACGACCTCGATGGAGCCTTCGATTCGCTCCTCGTTGAAAAGGACGACGAAGTCTAGCGTCCCCTCCGCGATTGCATAAAAGGAATAATGGTCGGCGGCGTCTTCGAATGGCTTGACGCGGCTCGAATCGGCGAAGGCAACCGAAACGCTTTCCTCGCTCATTTGGCCCAAAGCATCGAATTCGATGGTGACCGGGGCGCCTAGGTCGACTTTCGATGGATAGGAAATCGAATACGCCGCGGAAGACTGGCTAGAAGAAGAAAAGCTAGACTGCACGAGGGGGCGGAGGAGATGGCAAGAAGAGGCAGCGAAAGCAACTAGCAAAGACAAAGCGAACAGGGACTTTCTCATACAGGTTCCTCATTTTATAAGACAAAAGAACAAATGAAACAGTTTCATTCAAGGCCTTGGGTCAAGCTGCGTTTTCTCCAGCCACCCCGCCGCCACCTAACGTAAAAGAGAATCGCCCGAACGCATTCGTCGAGCATCGCCCCGATGAAGGCCCCGTATATGCCAAGGCCGCAAACAATGCAAAGAAGGGCGCTGGCCCCGACCGTGAAAAGCCACGACGTGAAAATCGAGCAAAGAACTGGGAAGGAGATGTCGCCGCCCGTCTCGAGGGCCTTGACGTAGACGAGATTGGTCGCCCGTCCTTGGTCGAGGACGATGTCGATGAGCATGCAGTAGACGGCCATGAGGGCAACGGTCTCGATGCTTGCCCCAATGTCATTGACTTCGGGGTTGGCGACGGCCGGGCCCATGAGGGCATAGAACACCGGATAGGCCAAGCCGGTAAAGATGACGGCCATCAAAAAGGATACCGTCCTCGCCATCGTGCCGACATCCCGAACAAGAAGGTCGGCATCGTCCTTGTTGCCTTGGCCAAGAAGGTTGCCTTCGACCACCTGCATGGCGATTCCGGTTCCGGAAGCGAAAAGATAGATGAGCGAGGTGAAGGTCATGATATAGGTTCTCAGGTTCTGCTCGAGGACCGAAACCGAGAAATTCACGATGATCGACAAAACGAGCTGAGAGAAGTTGTAGGAAAGGGTTTCCCCCGCGGTAGGAAGTCCGATTTTCAGAAGTTTCGATAGAGTTTTGCCGGGGAAAGGATGGAGAAGGCGGAAGGAAAGCCGTCCTTTTGCCCCGAAAACGAAGAAGAGGACGGAAGCCGCAAGGCCAAGGAAGCGGCTGATGTCGGTAGCAAGGGCCACGCCAACCAAGCGGTCCATCTCGTTTCCGGGTATCCCCCAGATGAAGAGGGCGGCAATGCCGGCGTTGACGATGTTGGTCAGGAAGGCCACCGCGGTCGGGAAAGCCATCTTCTTATTGGCCCGCAAAAAGGAAGAAAAGACATTGGTGAGGGCTTGGAAGATCAAGCTCGGGGCCGACACGATCTGATAACGGATTGCATAAGGGATGACGGCCTCGTCGACTCCCATCAACGGGAAAACGAAGAAGGCGATTCCGATGCAGATGCCAGCCACGATGACGCCGAGAACGAGATTTATGATGAGGGAAAGAGAATAGATGCGTCCCACCGCTTCCTCCTCGTTTTTCTTCCCAAGGAGCTGGCTAAGCAAAATGAGGGATGAATTGGAGAGGACGGAGAAAGATACGACGAAAATGTTTGTTATCTGATTGGATTGGCTTACCGCGTTGCTTGCTAGGGGGATCCCGGAAAGCAAGAACTGGTTCACGTAGCCCATGGCTACGGAGAGCATCAGCTCCAGGAATACCGGAACGGCTAGGAGGATGAGGTTCTTGTTGCGTTTGAATACCCTGATAATGGGCAAGCCGGAGGCTTCCATGCGAAGCGTAGGATACTCTTAATTCGGGAAGAAGAAAGGGGATTGTTCCTCTCTACTGACCGCTCAGCAGGAATTCGATACCTGAAGGAAGCGGAAATGGCTACGATGGCCACGTGAAAAGCAGGGAAAAGCACTACTTCGACTATGTCGACCGGAATTGCCGCCAGCTTGAGGGAAAGACAATTGCCATGACCGGTGCCACCGGCGGCATCGGAAGGGGACTTGCCCGTCTGCTTTCCCATCTTGGATGTCGCCTTATCCTTTTGGCGAGAAGCGAGGAAAGGGGAATTCGTCTCAAAAAGAGCCTCGAGGCGGAATTCGGCGCTTCCGTCGTCCTCATCCATTTCGACTATCTCGATCTTTCCTCGGGAAAGAAGGCAGTAGAAGCGATGGACGAGGCCCCGTTTGCCTTAGTGAACATCGGCGGGATTTACCATCAAAAAGAAGAATTCATCGACGGAATAGAAAAGACGTTCCGCGTCAATCTCCTCGCCCCGGTCAATTTGATAAAGCTTTTCCACGAGAAGTTTCCCCTTTCTTCCGTCATTCAGGTATCGTCGCTTGTCGCCTCTTGTAAAGACGGCTTGCGCCCGGAAAGCCTGATAAGCAAGGAATCCTTCGTTTCCTATCTTGCTTCAGCGAAGGGCAAGAACCGCCGCTACACCCTTAGCAAGAGGCTCGCGATGAGAGCCCTGCTTGCAATGGAGGAAGAAGGGCTCCCGCTCTCATTTGCCCACCCCGGTGTCACGACGAGCGACCTTTTCTCCCCGCGCAACAAAGCCTATCCCAAATGGTTCTACGCGTTGGTTCCTCCCCTCATGCGAATCGTCTTCATGGATCCGGAGAAGGCTTCCCTATCCGTCGCCTTGGCCCTCTCGCGAGAAATAGAGCCCGGAAAATGGGTAGGCCCCCGCGGTTTCCTCCATGCATGGGGATACCCGAAAATCTATCCATACGAAAAGAGCATCGGGAACGAAAAGGACAACGCGCTGCTATTAAGAAGAATCACGGAGATTAACGGAAGATGAACAAAGGCATCGTGATTTATTCGACCGGAACTGGAAACACAGCCTACCTTGCCGGCAAAATCAAGGCCCGCTTCGAGGAGAAAGGCTATTCGTTCGACCTTTTCGAAGTTGTCTCGTCATCGAAAAGAGTCGATCTTTCCCAATATTCGCTAATCGTCTTGTCCTATCCGGTCTACGCCTTCAACATGCCAGTCATTTTCGAGCGCTATGTCTCCTCGCTTGATCTCTCTCGGGGAGGCTCGTATCTAATCTGCAAGCAAAGCGGGGAGCCGCTTTCCCTCAACGACAGTTCCGATTACCGGCTTCTTCGCCTCATCGCTAAAAGCGGGCGTCCCTTTCTCGGCGCCTATCACTACCTCTATCCTTACAACATCCATTTCCGTTATCCCGACGATTTCGTTAAGGAACTATTGAACTACGATTCCCTGCTCATGGACATCATGATGGCCGAACTCGAACGCGGCACCGTAAGAAGGAGGCCCTACTCCCTTTTGCGGGCCTTTGTCGGGAGCGTTCTCAAGATTCAGCGGGCCGGGGCCAAGCTGAATTCCTTCTTCTACAAGGTCGATGAAGGCAAATGCGTTCGCTGCCTCCGCTGCGTCAATCTCTGCCCAACGAAAAACATCCGCCTCGAAAACGGGAAAATCGCCTTTTCCCACCGCTGCATCATGTGTATGCGCTGCTCCTTCCTTTGTCCGAAAGACGCCATCGGCATAGGGATGCTCGAAAAATGGAAGGTTAACGGGCCTTATCCCCTCGCGAAGATCGAAGCCGATCCTTCGCTCAAGGGGGAATATTCGAGCCGCTTCGAGAAGGGATTCTATTCTTGGTTCAAGAAGGCGTTTGCCGAAGCCGAAAGGGAACACCGTCACTATTTCGGCAAATAAGCAATTCTAAGTTCAATTAAATGCAACTTCGGCATTTTTTTGCTACCATGTTCCTATGAACGAAAAAGAAATCGCCATCGTCGAGCGAATCCGGTCGATGATGAAGGAAAAAGGGATTACCCAAGCCGAATTGGCCGATGCCTTGGCCACGAAGCAGTACAACGTTTCGAGGATGCTCTCCGGGCGGCCGTTCCCCTCGATCGTCGAGCTTGAGAAGATCGCCGATCGGCTCGACGTCTCCGTCTACTATCTCATCGGCATGGAAAGGCGTTCTTACCGCGAGGTATCGCAAAAGCACATCGACCTCATCGATGCCTACGAAAACTCCTCGCCAGCCGTCCAAGCGGTCATCGATAAGATACTCGACCTCTAAAAAGGGACATCCGGCCCCGTAAGGGGCCTTTTTTCGCGAATATGGCAATTGTCCCTTTCCTAGTGCCGGGCAAGTGTCGAGAATGTTCCCATGAAAAAGATAGCAATCTCCATTTCCTCGTTATGCCTGCTCTCGATAGCGGCTTGCTCTCCTTCGAATCGGGAGTCGAGTTCTTCAAAGCCAAGCGAGGCCGATTCGGAGTCCCTTTCCTCGTCCATGCCGGAGCTTTCGGAAGATTCCGCTTCTTCCTCGCTCCCCTCAGGCGGTGTCACCGCCGAGCCCACCCATTTTCATAACGAGACCATCCTCCATTGCTGGAACTGGTCGCTCGATGAAATCAGCCGCAACCTCGAGACGATAAAAGAGCAGGGCTTCACCGCCGTCCAAACCTCTCCGATGCAGCCTCAGAAGGACTATTGCCCAAACGGGAACTGGCAAAACGAATGGTGGAAACTTTATCAGCCCCTCGGCTTCTCGATTGCCGAGAGGGACCATAGTCTTGGGAGCAAGGATGATTTAATCGAACTATCGAACAAAGCCGATGAACTGGGAATCAAACTCATCGTCGATGTCGTTTCCAATCACCTAGCCGGCGGCGGGAGCGAGAGCTTCAATGGGGCAGTGAGGCACTATGAGCCGGAAATATACGACGCCAACCTGCTGCACAAAGGCGTGGGAAGCGTCGACGACCATGATGTGAAGCGCCTTGTTAAAGGCTATCTCGGGGGCTATCCTGACCTTCAGACCGAATCGAAAACCGTCCAGAATGCGGTAATCGACCTACTCGAAGAATACATTGACTGCGGCGTCGACGGTTTCCGCTTCGATGCGGCAAAGCATATCGAAACCTCGCACGATGGGGAATGTGCCTCGGACTATTGGGACAATGTCATCGGCAGCGCGAAGGAATATGCCGAGGTAAAGGGAAAGGACCTTTTCGTCTATGGCGAGATTCTCAATACCCCAGGCGACGGGCGCGACGTTGCCTGGTATCTCGAAAACATGAACATCACCGACACGGTCGCCAGCTGGAATCTACTCAATGCCGTGACCGGAAACGATCTCGAGAACGTCGCCAAAGATGACATCTTCGGCTATGAAATTGACAAAGACGAGGCGGTTTTGTGGGGAGAATCGCACGATACGTTCGCGAATGAAGGCTGGGGGACCAGAGACGCAAAGCAATCTGACGTCGACCTAGCCTATGCCATGGCAACATCAAGAGGCGACGTATCGACCCTTTACTTCGCGAGGCCGAAAGACAACGGGAAGATGGGCGAATCGGGAACCGGAGCCTATAAGGAAAAACCGGTTGCGGCCATAAATGGCTTTCGCCTTGCCATGGGCGATTCGTCCAACTCGTTTTCCGTCGATGGCGACATAATGGTCAACGAGAGGGAAAACGGCGGTACCAAGGGGCTTGCCATCTTCAAGAAGGACGGGGGATCGTTTTCGATTGCGACCGACCTTCCGAACGGCAATTACGTCGACGAGGTGACCGGCTCTTCCTTTGCCGCTTTGAATGGCACCCTCACCGGGGAAATGGATCAAAGCGGGATTGCCGTCGTCTATGCCGAGGGGAGCGGGGCCTCCACCGCCCTGCCTACCATTTCCGTCTCGCCAAGCGATTCGCCTATCTATGACCAGCCGATCGAAGTAACCATCGACGTTAGAAATGCCGATGCCTCCTCCTATTCGATCGATGGTGGAACTCCGGTTTCCTTCGATGGTACCGCCGTCGTCTCAATTGGAAACGGCCTTCCGTCCGAAACGAGTCTCGTCGTGGAAGCGACAAACGGCAACGGGACGTCGAAAAAGGAAATGCATTACCGTTTCGCGGAGAAAACGAAGATGAGAATAAGGGTCGACGACATTCCTTCCGAGTACATCGAAGGCCGCGAGCTAAGGGCCTGGGTCTGGGGCGATGGCAAGGAGCGCTTCGTCGAAGGAGAGTTCGTCGGCAATTCCTTTTCCTTTGCCTACGAAGAAGGCGACCGCAACTTCCTCTTGGCGACGTTCAAAGACGACGAAACCGAGTTTTCGTGGAATACCTGCCTTGAGCAGACGAGCGACCAGACGATCGAGGAAGGCAAGGTCTACGATGGAGCCTCCCTCGGCTGGAGAAAGGTCTAAGGAAAGATATCCGGAAACCGACATGCCTCGCTAGTCGAGGCTTTTTTTCTAAGAAACGAAAAGCCCCGGCTTGCTAGCCGGGGCCGGATTGGCCTTAGGGGCGGATCAGGCTGCCGTGTAACAGTAAACGAAGATGCCGCTGAGGTCCTGGCTGCCGATTTCGATGGCGACGTTGCCCTTGACATAGACATCGCCTTGGGAACCGACTGCCGGAATGGTCAATACGTAGCCAGCCACAATGACGGCCTCGCGATAAGCATCGACGAAATCGGTCGAACCGAAGTCGTAGATGTCCTTCGAGCAAATATTGACCCGGTCTTGCATCTCGCCTCCGATTAGGGCCTCGAGCTTCCCGTGCATGCTCGGGACGTAAACGTAAGGCACGCTGGCCGCATCGGAGCCAAGAATGCTGGTGAGCTTCGACGCGATGTCGGGGTTCTCGTCTTCCCAGCTCGTAGGCGTTACGAACGGCTCGAGATTCTCGACTTGCGAAGCGATGTCGCTAGGAAGCGCAGCCGTGCCGTAGTTCTTGATGTCGACGCGTTCAAGGTCGTTGCCATAGGTCATCTCGGCCATGTATTCGATGGTCGTGATTCTCCCTTCGGCATCGACATCCATCGTGAGGGTGTTCGGGTCGATGAGGCGCCCATAGGCTCCGCAGAAGATGGCTTTGTTGATGTAGACGATGTTCGGGCGAAGCACGTATTGCCCATCGTCGTTGATGTCGAAGACATTGGCAGAAGCCGTAAACGGAACATAGTCGTAGACGGATCCTTCCACCGCTTCCCCGATGGCGCGGACATTCTTCGTTCCGTCGCCGTTTTCGGTGACTTCGAACGGAATTACCTTGTCACCGTCCTTCTTATAGCCGTAGACGGTCTGCTGGAAGAAATTGCGGTCTTCTATAAGGACTGCCTCGGGGGTGACGATGACTTTCTGGCCATCGTAGCCATCCGGGTTCGCTTCCTTGTCGGAGACGAGATAGCCGTCGGTTTCGTAAGAGGCGCCTTCTTGCTTGAGGTAGTCGAAGGAAGCCTGAATCTTCTCGGTCACCCCGGAAATCGGTTCGTAGGGCTTGATTTCCTCGATGGCTTCGAAAGGAAGGACCTCGATCTTGGCCTCATAGTGGAAATAGGCCGTTCCAGCCGCATTCGGCGAATCGAGGAAGGTCACGTCGATTTCGCTGAGCTTTCCGTCCTTGAGATGGAAATCCATCGATGAGATGTCCATCGAGCCATCGGTGATGAAAACGCGCATGAGCGAGCTGACGAAGTCCTCGCCCTCGTAACCATAGTAGTGATAGGTTCCCTCCTCGGTCTTCCGGGTCGCCTTCATGATGTCGTCGATGAATTCGGAGGGGAAATCGTAAGTCGACCATTGCCGTTGGGTCGGGAGGAAAATGACGTCGTTTTCGCCATTCAGCCGCTCGATGGTCGCGTCGCCGGCGACGATGCTCTCGCCGTCTTCCTTGGCTTTGACAAGGAGCTGCTCGTCAACCGCGCCCGAAGCCGAAGTAAGGACGGTATGCATATGATCGTCGTCGAAGGAGTAATCCATCGTCGCGGCCACGCTGCTCGCATTGCCCTCAACGCGGCTTATAGTCGTCCTTACGTGGACCTCGCTACCGGAAATCGGGGATAGCATGTCGGCAGTAATCGTCTCCTTGGGGAGGGAAACGCCGCTTATGTACTGATCAAGAACCTCAACCTTCGATGTGCCGATCGAGGAAATCGAGAAGGTCAATTCATCTTCCGGAATTTCGTTTTCGTACCCCTCGGAAAGGCTCAGGGTGCAAACGAGGTTGCCGCCGTCAATGGAGAAATCGACGCGGTCGAAAACAGCATATTGGGCAGCCTGGGCGTAGCCGAGGGCGGCTCCGAGAATGGCGCAGACATACATGTTCTCGGAATAGACCCCGCCATCTTGCTCTTTGAAGGCCAAAGCGGTAATTGCATAGCTCTTATCGACCATGAGGGAAAGATAGTCGTAAGCATCGACAATCGAAGTTGACGGTATATGGGCTCCGTTGTCATCGATGCTATAGAGGGCGCCGCCGATTTCGACGGTTCCATTCTCCACCGCGTATTGGTAAAGAAGGGTCTTGGTCTCGTCTAGGTAGGAAGGAAGGGCGATGGCACCGCTTTCGCTCGTCCCGAAATAGACATAAGAGGAGGTATAGACGTCGCTATAGTCCTTTCCGGAGTAGGAATAATTGATGGTGTAGTTTCCCTTGGCGGCTTCGAGGAGAGTGTTGAAGACCACGGCGGCGGTCAGCTGTTCCTCCGAAGAGATGGACGACGAACTGGATTGAGAAGCCGATTCGCTGCTATCGGAGCCAGTCGATCCGCTGCTCGTAATGTCGGTCGTAGGCGCGCAGGCGGCAAGGAGCATTGCCGGAACCAACGCGAAGGGCAGTAGGTTTTTCTTCATATTGATATCCTTTCAATTAATTTTTAGAGCTCTTCCCGGGCTATGGGGGAGAGAGTGAAGAAGGTCACGTCAGAAAAGCAGTTGAAAGCGACTTCAGCTTGATCGTTTCCGGTAACAACATACGATTCAATTTTGCCAGAACCGGTCATGTCGCTTATCGTGACGGCCAAAGTTTCTTTTTCGATAGACCATTTGAAAGTGCCGGAAGCCAACGAAGTTCCGAAGAATTCATACGAATATTCGCCCGTCCCGTCGACATTGAAGTTCATCTTGAGTGTGTCGCTTCCGCTTTCCCCAGCCATCGTCATGGTGGTCATGGTTTCATAGACGGCATCGTAATTCGGCTTTTCGATGAAGGTGAAATCGAGATAGGCAGTTTTGGACCCGTCAAGCTTCGAGGCAGCCACGATGCGAATCGTACCGGCCTTCGTGGCCGTAAGGGAATAGGTTCCGTCCCCATTTGCGGCAATCGTGCCCTCGCCAGTCGAGTTGTCGCTATCGATTTCGACGTCGATGTCCTGATTGGCGGCTTCCGGAAGGACCGCGGCCGTAAAGGAAAGGGGCTCGTTCACGTAGCCGGAAGTCGAATCGGCCGAAATGGAAACCTTAAGAGGCTTGGGCTGGACGGCCGTCACCTTGATTTCCTTGATTTCGCCAAGGCCGTTGTCGAAAAGGAGGGTCATCTCTCCTTCCTTGAGGACGCGGCCGGTTTCCGGATCGACCATTCCTTCTTCCTTGGCTCCGACGAAAGAGGGATAGATGAGGTAGGAGTTGGCGTCTTTGGAAAGATAGACGAAGCTGAGCACCGAAGAGGCTTCGACGGTATTTTCTTCCATCGGGTGGCTCCCGCTTTCCTCATCTTGCTTGTAGGAGATCTCGACGTCGTAGTCACTCATGGCATAATCGGAAAGAACGGCCTTGTCCTCGAATTCGTCGCGGTAGCCCCTGACGGACTCGAGACGGATGTATTCATTCGATTCCGGAACGGCTTCGGGATCGAGCCCGGTTTCGCTCGAATAGTCGGAGGCCGAGTAGATGGCGATTTCAATATCGGCTCCGCTTAGGAAATAATCGCCGTCGAAAGTAACGCTGAAAGACATCGTCTTGTAGCCGAGGTAGCTGTTGTTGGTCGCCTCGAAGGAGACGGTGACCGACTTCTTGTCCTGAGAGACGGAAGAAGCCATGGCACCGACGAGGTTGAACCGGTTGTCGCCCTTCTCGTCGCTTATTATGTCGTAGTTGTAATCGCCTTCGAAATAGGCCTCGACGATCGACGCGGCGACGCCGGGGACGGTCACGTTCTTCTCGGCGGCATCAGCGGACATTTCGTCTTCCCCGCTGCCGATCGGGGTGACGGCGATATTAGTCCTTTGCTCTCCGATGGCATTCGAAGAACCGAGTTCATAGTAATAAGACCCGTCGATGCCTTTTTCGACGCGTGAATGATCGGTGTGGCTGCTATGGGATTCGGCCGTGTTGATGTCCTCGACGACGACGTCATTCGAATAGACGGTCGTGAGGGCTTGGCTATAGGTATCGCCAAGCAAAGCCTCGACCTCGGCGCTCGCAAGGTATTTTCCCTCGGCCTCTTCGGCTTTCTCGAGCATCGTCTTCAAGGAGGCGACGTCCGTCGGGAGAGCGTCCTCGTCAACGGCCGAAACGTTCGTCACGGCAATGTCACCCCTGGCTTTCGTCTTCGTCTCGATCTCGACATCGCGGTTTGGGATGACGAGATGGAGCTTTCCTTCTCCGTCGAGAAGCTGGCTTCGGCCATCGAGCAAGACGTCCTCAAGGAGATGGTCAACGTCGACGCTCACGGCAACGGTGACCTCATCGCCCGGGAGGAACGAGGTTTTGCCGCCTTCGATCGAAACGTTCGATCCTTCGCCGGCGACAATTACGATCTTGTATTGTTTGACCGCTTCCTCGGAAGACGGTTGCGACGACTGTTCTGAAGAGAGAATCGCGGAACTCGAGGAAGAGCTTCCTGCCGACGAAGAAGATTCTTCCTTGGATGAAGAAGAGAGCGAACTCTCAATTGACGACGATGATTCTTCTTTGGATGACGAAGAAACATTAGAAGTTTCCGGGGAGCAGGCGACAAGCGCCAAAATGGCCGGAATGGAGATTAACAATAATGATTTTTTCATTACATGGGTTCCTCTAGCCCGTCGTATTATGGACTAATGTTGCCAAATGGGAACACATCATCCTGCTTTTTTAGTTACTTTTAATCCACAAAGACAGATATTCGCATTTTCGTTTCTTACTAGGGCGCCATATTGACCGGAGAATTTTAGAAAATCGGAAAGCACCGGTTCTGGAACTTTGTCCATTGATTAGGGGCGAATGCTTTGGGTTGACATGTTTGTAAGTTGTTTGCTTCCATAACTTTACCGGCCGTCGGAACCTTGCCGTTGCGTCGATGTGGCTTTTGCCTTGACTCGAAGGTCTCTATGGAATGACCGTGCGCGCTTTATTGGCCTTTAGCACTCTTTTAGCGCTTCTTGGACTAAATGTACCTCTCGTTTAAGCGCCCATGGACCAAAAAAGTAAATATCGAGATATCCTGATGGGAAAAATCGACAATGTCGAATTATTGCAATAAAAGAAAAAGCCGATGAATTCGGACTAAAAAAGAAAAAGACATTCCGATGGACTCAGAATGTCGAATTTTCGATAATGGCGGGGGTTGAAAGAATCGAACTCTCATCAAAGGTTTTGGAGACCTCTGTTCTGCCATTGAACCAAACCCCCAACGTCGCCCTTCTTCTTTCCCTGCCGGATAGAGGAAGGAAGAATCGACGAAGGTATGTAAGCCCGTCCGGCACGGACGCAAGCGGAATTATACCTTTCTCCCGAGATAAAGCAATGGCTAGGCAAGAGTCGGAGGGAGCTTTCTCTTGCGATTCTCGAAAGGCACCACGAATACGCGCTTGATCGAAGAGAAGAGCGGTATTATCTCAAGACGCCCTAGGAACATGGCGACGTTGATTACCCATAGGAGAATCTCGTAGCAATAAGCTTCATGCGAAGCTTGGTACTCGAAGAAATCGATGATCGTCTGACCAGTTCCGGAAAGGCCGGAAGCGACCTCGTAAAGACCCTCGGTGAAATCGATTCCCGGTAGCAAAAGCAACGAAAGCGTACCGATGAGAACCGTAACGAGATAGAGGACGGCGAAATTGTGGGCTTCGTCGCTATCTTCCTTCTCGATTTCGCGCTTGACCCCGAGCCGATAAACGGTCTTTGGCGAAAGCTGGCGCGAAGAAGAAAAGCGATAGCGGATCGAGTGGATGAAGTCCTTGCCGATGATTCCGATTCGATACTGCTTGATGGCACCGCCGGTGCTTCCCGCCCCGGCGCCGATGATCATGACGACGATGCCGGAGAAGATGGCAACCTCGCCAAGCTGCTTGATGGAAACGAAGTTGGTAAAGCCAGAGGTCGTTATCGAGGAGATGATGTTGAAGGCATTGAAGCGAAGCGAAGTCCAGAAGTCGGTCCCGGTCTGAGCGGCGTTCACGATGACCGTCTGACCGTTTTCAAGCGTCTCGACGATGGTCGCGTTGGTGGCCCCCGGCGCGTACAGGTAGCAGGTCGAAACGGTCGAAAGGAGAACAAAGAAGACGATGGCGAAGAAGCCGACCTTTATTTCGATGTCTTTCAGGAATTCTTTGATCTTGCCGCGGAAAAGGAAGGTGTGAAGCACGAAATTGGTCGCCCCGAGGACCATGAGGATTTCCATGATGATCTCGATCCCGATGACGTTTCCGGGGAACAGCCCGTTCCCGGTGAATTCCGAGGTTTGGTACCAATACACCCCGTCGGCACGCGATGAATAGCCGCCGGTTGCGACGGCCCCGATCGAATGGCAAACGGCATCGAAGAAGTCCATTCCCGAGAACCAGAGCCCGAAGGCGCCTGCGACGATGTAACCGGTATAGATGGCGAAGATCAACTTGGCGGATTTGGCGAGATTCGGCAGCAATTTGTCGTTGTGCCCCTCGGCGAAATAAAGCTTTAGGTTGTAGCGATCGCTTAGCACCGAGGCGACGATGAGGACGAGGCCGACGCCTCCGATGAATTGCATGAAGGCCCGGTGGAACATGAAGACATGGGGGCAATACGCACCCGCCTCACCATTGAAATCAGCAAGCGGGTAAACGGTGTATCCAGTCGCCGAATATCCGGAAATCGACTCGAACATGGCTTCCGAGAAAGTCATCGGCTCGCTTAGCTCGCCCCTTAGCGAAACGGAAATGAACGGGATTGCGCCGGCAACGACTGCCGCAATCCAAATCAAAAGCAGAAGAAGGGCGTCTTCGTACTTCGCGAAGCGTTCCTTGGGGCGCTTGTAGATTAGAAGGAAGAACAACAGGGCCCCCGCTATCATGAAACCGACGCCAGGCACTACGAAGTCAAACCAGCAATCCCATTCTTCCCAATAGAAAAAGGAAACGAGGAGCGGAACGATCGTCACGGCTCCGATGAACATCATGAAAAGGCCAAGGTAGCCGAAGATGAGACGATATCCCTTCGCCGGGGATAAACTGGCTCCCTCTTTCATAACTCAGGCCTCGTCGCGGACATAGGCAAGCACTTTTTCCTCGTCTTCCTTCCCGCAGACGATGAGCAGCTTGTCTTTCGGATAAAGCTCGACCTGTCCGTTCGGGATGATGACCGAATAGTTCCGATAGATGGCCGCGATGGCCGCGAACTTCGGGAATGAGATGTCCATGATCTTCTTGTGGGCGATCTTTTGACGCGGAAGGATCGTCGCCTCGAGGAGAACGATCTTGTCGTTTTCGAGGCTAAGGGTCTTGATGATCGATTCGACGGAGGACTCGTTCATGATCGACTGACCGACGAGATACGTAGAAGAAATGGCACTATCGATGCCGAGTTTGCGGAAGATTTCGACGCTTTGCGGGTTTTTCACGAGGGAAATGACCCGCCTAACGCCGAAGACTTTCTTGGCAACGAGGCAAGAAGCGAAATTGTCGGTATCCTCGTCGCAGAGCGAAATGAACAGGTCGGCGCTCGCAACCCCGGCGTCCTCAAGGACGTGCCGACTCCACGGATTCCCGACGAACACCTTCGCGTGTTTGGTCCGCAAGAGGTAATTGGCATCGTCCCTGGACGAGTTGATGAGGATGACGCGGTGACCGGCTTTCTTGAAGATGTCGAAGAGGTAGGCCGCTTGGAAAGTCCCGTTGGCAATGGCTATTCTCATTCCTCTGCCTCCCCGAGCTTGACGATGCTCTCGTATGAAAGCTGGAATGGATAAACGGCGCTCACCCCTTCGAGGTCCTTTATGAGGATTTCGTATTTCGGGTCGTCGAAGCGGACGATGATGCGAGGCACTTTGTAGACGAGCGAGCAAAGGTGGGCGAGATAGAGGTTCACGTTGTCGTTCCCGGTCGTGACGATGACCTCCTGGGCCGTCTGGATGTAGGCTTCCTTCTCAAGCAAGTTGGTATCGGTCGCGTCGCCAGTGACCGTAAAGCCGCTGAAGGGCTCTTCGAGGCGATCGAAGCTATCCTTCGAGGAATCGACGACAATTACATTGAGTCCTTTGTTCGCGGCATAGGAGGCGAGAGAGGCCCCGAGTCGGCCGCAGCCAAGGATCACCGTTTTGTTCTTCATCTATTTTTCCTTTGACCGGGCGATTATAGACCCTTGCTTGAGAGGGGGCAATTCGCCGCTAGCGCACGAATTTTCGAAAATGGCCACCGGTGGGTACTTTCCGGATACCTCCTCGTATTTCCTCTTCGTGTCTTTTTTCTTGAGTCCGGCGAAGCCAAGGTCTCTATAACGGGTTAGGCACCATTCCACGAATTCCTTAGTGGCC
This sequence comes from uncultured Bacilli bacterium, assembly GCA_944375905.1. Classification (GTDB taxonomy): domain Bacteria; phylum Bacillota_I; class Bacilli_A; order RFN20; family CAG-826; genus UBA4951. Next base: position 13,220 of record CALWAS010000006.1, on the reverse strand, counting down.
GGAGACATGTAGTAGCGTTCTTTCCGCGCCAAAAAGTAATTCAGGGTCGTTTCGCCAGAGAAGTGCCTGGGATCGTATGTCTTGGATGCCGAAAGCATGTCACAGACATATTCAACCGCATAAACATAAGGCATTTGCTTGGCGATGACCCTGCCAAAATAGAAATCAGTCCAGTACTCCCAGTGATGCTTGTTCCTTTTCGTGTGGTGCTGGCAAACCTTCGAAAAATAAAAATTGCTCCTCCGCTCCTCGTCTACCGGCGAATGGCTTCCGGCATAGTACTTGGCGCTCGTTATGAATTCAGTCGGGCCGTACTTAGTTAGATCGTGTCTCAGGCAATGCCAGAAAATCCCGCAATGCCAGCCGTTTCGGATAACCTGATTCCGGTGCTTGGTGATGGTAACCAAATGGCGGATAAAATGATATTTCATCCTAGAACCTCCGGAAGGATTTCCTCGGCCGGACCATGGATGGCCAAATCGAAATAGGAATCGAGCGGCGTCGCCTCCAGATTGACGATGGCCTTGGTCCGGCCTCGGAACTCATAGATTAGCCCGGCGGCCGGATAAACATTGAGACTGGTTCCGACGACGATGAGAACCTCGGCCGAGGAAATGATGTCCCGGGCCGCTTCGAGAGCGGAATAGTCGAGAGGCTCCTCATAAAGGACGACGTCGGGGCGGAGTACCCCGCCGCAACTCGGGCAATGCGGAACTCCATCATGACGTATTTCCGAAAGCGAGTAAGAGCGCCCGCAGGAAAGGCAGGAATACTTCGCCGTCGTGCCGTGAAGCTCAATCACATTCTTGCTCCCGGCCTTTTGATGGAGGCCGTCGATGTTTTGGGTAAGCACGGCATTCTCTCCTCGATAGGCGGCAATCGCTAGATGAGCGGCGTTCGGCTTTGCGTTTGGATAGACCATCCGGGACCAGTAGAAATCGTAAAAGACCTCGGGCTTGCTCATCAAAGTAGAGTGGGAAATGAGAGACTCGTAACGCATGCCGTAATGCCGGCTGGCGTAGGCGATTCCTTCCTTGCCTCGAAAATCGGGGATTCCCGATGCCGTCGAGATGCCGGCTCCGGTCAAGAAGGCCGTCCTTGGATGCGAGGACATCGTGTTTCTTAGGCTCGTCACAAGAGAAGAGATTTCCATCGAGCAGAATTCTAGCATCGCGAAAAAGCAAAAGGGCAGCCGGGGCTGCCCTTCCATTCAACGATGAGTTACCAAATCTTTGCCTTGAGAATGTTCTTGAAGCCCTTTTCAAGGGTTGAGGCCATTTCGGCCGGCGCAAGGCGCCAGTTCTCTCCCATCCAATAATGCAGAAGACTCACCTCGCCGCCGAAAAGAGCGTTCCAGAAAAGCTCGACTTCCGGTTGGGTCAACCCCGAATTCGATAGATTCTTGTCAATGAAGGCGCTGCGCGATAGGTAGCGGCCGAGCCCGGCCGAGAGATTGCCGAAGAGGCCCCGCTCATATAGGAGGGTGAAGGTTTCGCGATTTTCGTAGCAGAAGGAGAAAAAGCGGTTCAAGTACTCCGGGAGCGACGTGCACGAGGAAGTGCGAAGGCCGTCGCGAATGGCTTTGTATACGACATAGTCGACAACGTCGTCCATCGAAAGGAAGTTTCGATAATAGGTTTTCCGCGTTATTCCAGCCAGGCTCGAAAGCTCGGAAACGGTGATTTTCACATACGGCTCGTCATGAAGGAGGGTCAAAAAGGCGGCAGCCGTGCGATCGAGCGAACGACGAACTCTGGCGTTACGCGAAGAATTGAACATTTGTTTTGCTTTTCTCTTTCTTTCTTAACGATAGGTTGTTTATAGGTGAAACACAACAAAAGATTTGCAAGCCAAACGATAATTCATCCGATATTTTCTATATTTAGTCTCAAAGGTGACACTAAAATTTGCAGTCGCTCGGTAACATATATGACATTCAAAATCTAATGATGAAAAGAAACGGGAGGCAACGGCGGCTTTGGCTAGAAGCCGGCCGAAGACGAAAACGAATTGCATTTATTCCCATAAGCGACGATTGTGATGGATGGATAGCGAAAAATTTACATAGACCGGGTGCCAAAATGGCTCTCGGAAGCCATGGTCCTGTATCACTAAACTAGTAAATGTCTCTTGATTGATCGATTTAGCTTCTCAATCGGAGGATGGTTGTCCTCAAAACGGCAATGGCGCGTGAAAGAATCTCTTTTCATCGACGCGGTTTCGCAGCGTCGCAGTTCCTTCGTTCGCTCGCCTAGCGACTAGAGGTAATTTGTCTCGACGACATAACCGCACAAAATGGGAAGGGAGAGCCATTCGCCGCCAACGTTAAGCGTCTGATTCGAAATGTATGCGAACGGACGGTCGAAATAGATTTCCTTCCTATACGGGCTAGGGGCCGACTCGGTAGCGCCCCCATGATAGGTAAGCGATGCGATCGCGAGCCCGTTGTAATCAAAGCTCACGTTTGAAAGCTGGCGGCTCTCCACGATGCGGGAGGAAGCCGAATGCTCATCAAGCAATCGGCCGATTAAGCCTTTTTGAAGGAAACTAGGCAGCTCTTTTCCCAAAGCCGGCATTAGATCGACATTGCTTTGGGTTTTGAAGTAGGGAAAGTAAGCGCGGAGGTCGTAGCCCCATTCATAGTCGCTGCCGGGCTCCATGTAGTGGCCGCTCGCCCGCTTTTCATAGTTTCCCTTCACTACGTCCGCGATGATCTCGTCCGGCATGATTCCGGCCTCCGGCAAGAAAAAGGAAATGGCCACGTCGCCCCCAACATTGATGCTGGCCCCTTCGAAACATGAGGCCGCTTCTTCCTTCGAAACGAGAATAGGGCCGTTCGAGTTATGAAACGGGACATAGGGAACTTCATAGGAAAGAGCGGCGCTTTGATGGTAGGAAAAGCGGTACCCGCCATCGTAGAAGTTCTTGTATCTCCCCGCCTCGCCTGGAGAAAAGCGATAGTAGGCGAGGAAAAGCGAAGAGGCGAGCACATCGACATCCTCGCGGATTTTTGCCTTTGGGGGAAGGGAAAGGCCGGGCGGGGCAATCGATTCAACGTAGGAATTGAGAAGCTCGCTCGATGGCCGAGTCAAAAAGACGCTGGCCAGGTAATCGCGTTCCAAATCCCGGTAAAGAGATGAAAGCTCTTCTTCTCCCTTCAATGAATAGACGTCGGGATCGACGAAAAGACTTGAGACGACGAAGCCTCCATAGGGGTCGTCTTCGTCCCCGGCAAGGCTGGCAAGGGCACCGGAAATCTCATAGGCGGCGGTCGAGAGTTCCTCGAGGGACGATGCGCCTACATAGGAAAGGAACGGCTCGTAATAGCTCTCGTCCGAGACGAAGGCAACTAGGGCAAGGGAAAGGAAAAGGTCGGGGAAGGACAGGGCGACGGAATTTTCCCCGGGAAGGGAAGAGAACACCGCCGGCGCGAATTCATTCACGAAGCTCAAGTAGATTTCCGCGCTTCTAAACGAGACCTCGCCATCCCGCTCCCGCCGAACGGGAAAGGTCAATTGGGCATCGCTATGGAAGGGAAGACGGGGGGAAGGCAAAAGGGATGCGGCAAGCGAAACGACAATGGCGACGGAAAGGGCCCCAGTTCCCAATCCTAGGTAAAGCGGAAGATGCTTTTTCCCCGGCCTTTTCGCCGGAGCAAGGGACGAAAACATTGAATCGACAGGCGTATTGCCGGCGATTTTTTCCTCAATTTCCTTTTTGATTTGCATTTTCATGTTCTTTCTCCAATCTCGCTCGGGCCTTCGCCAAGGCCGAACGGTAAATGTCGTTCAGGGAAGAACGGGGAAGGGAAGAAAAATCGGAGATCTCCCGGAACGAGTAGCCGAAATAGAGGTGAAGGGCCAGGACGATTGCCTCCTTGCGACTCAATCCCGGCAAAACGGCGTTTAGATAGGGGGTCGGTTCCTCGTTCCAAGGAATATCGAGGAACGGATCGGCTTCTACTTCCATCTTCCTCTTCCTAAGGAGGTTCAAAGAGAGGTTTCTCGCGGTTTTCGAAAGATAGGCCACGAGGCTTTCCTTTTTGGAAAGAGAGAAGCCGGATAGGCATTTTAGGAAGAGCTCGTGGACGACGTCGAAGGCGTCTTCTTCGTTTGAGAGGATGGATGCGGAAACGAAATAGAGAAAACGATAGGTAAGCAGGTAAACTTCCCCCACCGCTCCCCGATCGCCCTTTAGGAAACGGGACGCCAGCTCGTTATCGATTTTGATTCCCATTCTGCCCTTCCGCTTATATAGACAACCGTGAGCGGCATTTCGTCCGAAAAAAGGCGCTGGACGAGGCCCAGCGCCATTTTCTTTGAAGAATCGGTTTATTCGCTTCTAAGCGCCTCGACCGGATCTTTCTTCGCGGCGAGCGAAGCCGGAACGAGACCGGATACCAAGGTAAGGAGCATCGAAACGGCGATCATGATGACGGCCGTGTACCACGGGAGGGCAGCAATCGTGTAAATGCCGCTGAGCGACCCGACGATGACGTTGCAGATTATCTCGAGAACGTAAGTAACGAGAATGCCGAAGGCCCCGGCAAAGAAGCCGATGATGAGCGTCTCGGCATTGAAGAGGCGGCTGACGTCTTTCTTCCGGCCGCCAAGGGAGCGGATAACGCCGATCTCCTTGACACGCTCGATAACCGACACATAGGTTATGACGGCAATCATGACCGTCGAAACGACGAGCGAAAGCCCAGTGAAGATGACGAGGGCCGTCGTTATGATCTCGATTAGGGAATTGACCATGGTAAGGACGACCGAGAGGGTGTCCGTGTAACGAATTTCCGGGCGATCGTCCGCGGTTAAGGTCACTCCGTTCACGACGATGTCCCCATCCTCGTTCCAAGCCGAGAGATAATGCCTTATCGCATCCATCTCGTTTAGGTCCGTCGGATAAACGGAAATCGTGGAAGGAATCTCGCTTCCTCCTAAATTGGCTAGCGAGAATTGGGCGAGGGCATAGCTCGAGGCGCCGCCGACCATTCCCATGGCCCCGGCAAAAAGGGAAGACTGGGACGGGCCGGAAAGATATCCAGTCTCACCGCTTCCGTCCTTGCCAGCATAAGTCGTTCCCTCGAAAGTGAAGGCATAACGATAGTCGATCGGCGGCTGGCTGTACATCTGAAGGCCGAATCCCTCGAGTCCGTTCTCCTTGAGGTATTCGACAATTTGAGAAACTTTCGACGACTCCCGGAATGCCTCGGCAAACGCCTCGGTATAGTAGAAGCCGCTCGAAAGGCAGCCATAGTTGACTCCGTCCTTCTTCTGAAGGATGGCGGTTACGCGCAATTCAACCGGCTTTCCTTCGCTTTCGTCATTCACGTTCTTGACTGGGTCGAAGTGCCAAGACGAAGCGCTTCCGGCGACAAGTCCGTTTGAATACATGTCGTCATTCGGATACCAGTAGAAGGTCTTTCCCATCAATTCGTCATAGGAAATGCGGTTCTTTTCTAGACTCGGGTCGTAACGATCGCTTCCGATGGCCTGATAGACATTGTTCATGAACTCGTCTTGGGTTAGGTAGCCCGTCTCGGCCAAGGTGAGATCGCTAAGCGAATCGTTTCCGATGACGATGGCGATTTCATTGGCAGCCTTCGGCAAGTGGCTCGTTTCCTCGTCGCTTACGATGTCATATTGGGAAAGAATGAGATCGTCGCTATCTGGCATTAGAGAGAAGGGGCGCGGAAGGGCATCGACGTAACTCGAATACTCGCTTAGGTCCGTTTTTCCGAGGATTCCCTGGTAAATGGTTCTTATCAAAGAAAGGGAAGCGACCTCTCCTTCATCCGAATAGGGAACTCCGTCTAGCGAATTACCGGATAGTCCGGAGGAAACGTAGATGGCTGGCGAAACGTCGATTCCATAATCGAAGACGATAGCCCGGTATAACTCCGGGTCGAGCGCTTCGATGTAGTCGAGATACTCTGGGGTTATCTCGTTCTTGAACATGAACTCGTTGACTTCGTGCGTTTCGCTATCGACGAGGGCCGATATCGTTTCGTTTACGTTCACGTAGCCGTTTTCGGTCCCTTCGACGACCGCTCCGACTTGGGTGAGATTGTTCGCGATGTTCATTAGACCGGTCAAGTCGATGCCTTCGGACTGAATCGTGAGAGGATTGCCGGAAAGCATGTCGGCTTCCATGTCGTGGATGTAGTTCTGGACACCGCTCGAGATTGCCAAAACGGAGCTCACGCCGATGATGCCAATCGAAGCCGCAACAGCCACAAGAGACGTCCGCTTGGCTTTGCTCCTCAGGTTTTGGGCCGAAAGCCGGAACGCACTCAAAAAAGAGAGCTTGGCTTTCTTGTTCGAAAGTGCCTTTGCCCGCTTCTCGGCTTTTTCCTCCTTCCCAAATGGATTGGAGTCGCTCACGATGAGGCCGTCGAGAAGTCTTACGGTACGCGTTGAGTACTTCGCAGCGAGTTCCGGATTATGGGTAACCATGATGACGAGGCGGTCTTTGGAGATCTCCTTGATGATGTCCATGATCTGGATGGAAGTCTCGGTATCGAGGGCCCCGGTCGGCTCGTCCGCAAGCAGGATTTCCGGATCGCTTACGATGGCGCGGGCGATGGCTACTCTTTGGCATTGGCCGCCCGAAAGCTGATTCGGCTTCTTGTCATATTCGCCTTTGAGCCCAACCTCGTCGAGAGCCGCCTTGGCTTTCGCGATCCTTTCTTCGCGTCCCATCCCGCCAATCGTCAAAGCCAACTCGACATTCTGGAGAACGGTCTGATGCGGAATGAGATTGTAGCTTTGGAAAACGAATCCAATCCGGTGGTTGCGGTAATTGTCCCAATCGCCGTCTTTAAAATCCTTGGTCGATATTCCGTCGATGAAAAGATCGCCAGAGGTATAGTGGTCAAGGCCGCCGATGATGTTGAGAAGAGTCGTCTTGCCGCATCCGGAAGGGCCGAGTATGGCAACGAATTCGTTGCTCCTGAACTCGATGGAGAGACCTTTCAGGGCGTGGACAAAGCCAACGTCGCCGCCAACTTTGTAATCCTTCTTGATGTCGACTAGTTTAAGCATGCTGCCGTCGTGGGCAGAAGACGCGGCGGATAGTTCCGTTTCGCTATTTTTCTTAAGCATGTCCTATTCCCTCCCCACGAGCTTGCTAACAAGGCCAACCAAAGCTTCGAGCTCGTTTTCGCTTAGGCCGGATGTGAGATCGTCAATGGCCCTTTCAAGGGCTTTCCTTCTTTCGGATAGGGCTTCCTTTCCACGGGTGGTAAGGCTGACGGCAAGGCTCCGGCGGTCGCTTCGGCGCCTGTGCTTCCTGACATAGCCCTTGAGACAAAGGTTATTTATCACAACAGTCATTCGGGCCGTGGATACACCGCAAGAAAGAGCAAGTTGGCTCGGCGTTAGCGGATCGGCGCTGCCGGCGAGCATGTCGAGAACCCGAAAGCCGCCTTTGTAAGTCTTGACTAGCAAAGCGGCGACCGAGGCCACTTTCCTCGAGCCGGCAAGGTCGGAAAGGGCTCTTTCAATCAATTCACGATCCATTTTTCATTCTCCGCATTTAGTTAACACCCATTAATAAAACTCGGGCAATCCCTTATTGGGTACCCGAGCAAGAAAGCGCTTACAGAATTGACTAATGTCAATTCTTTTTTTCGATGATCAGGTCGTAAGGCTTTACGATGGCCCGCGAATAAGGCGGTATCGAATCAGTTATGTAGGCATTCGACCCGACAGTCGATCCACGGCCGATGATCGTGTCGCCTCCGAAAATGGAAGCGCCCGAGTAGATCGTGACGTCATCTTCAACCGTCGGATGGCGCTTTTTTCCGGAAAGCTTGCGGCCTTCCCTTAGCGAAAGGGCGCCAAGGGTAACTCCCTGGTAGAGCTTGACGCGTTTTCCGATCACCGCGGTTTCACCAACGACGATTCCCGTCCCGTGGTCAATGAAGAAGCTCTCGCCTATCTCGGCCCCGGGATTTATGTCGATTCCGGTCCTCGAATGGGCGTATTCGCTCAGGACGCGCGCAACGAAAGCCAAGCCAAGTTTTCTTAGCACATGGGCGATGCGGTAAGTCAAGATCGCGAAGAATCCGGGGTAGGTAAGGATCGCTTCTTCTTTGGAAGAGCAAGCCGGATCGCCTTCGTAGATTGCCTCGGCGTCGGTAAGCAAGGTCCTTTTTATCTCCGGAAGGGCAGCGAAGAAGCGATCGAAAAGGCAAGGGGCGCACCCTTCTTCCTTCGCGAACGCTATAAAGCACCGCTTTGCCTCTCCGACAAGATACGGGAGACGGCTTTCCTTCTCGCCCCGAGAATAAACGTCGAAGAAAAGGATCTCCCTTACGTAACGGAAAAAGTCGATGATGCCATCGCGTCCGACTTTGGACTTGCCGTCGTTTCCTCCAGATTCCTCGTTGATCTCAAAAGCTAATTCGATGTTCTTATCCATTGTATAGGCCTTTCTTGCTTAGATAGCGATCCGCCCCGTCGGGGAAGATGACAACGACGTTCCCGCCCCTCGGCAGCTCCCCCTTCTTTTTGATTGCCGCGGCAAGGGCCGCTCCCGACGAGATGCCGACCAGAAGTCCCTCGACATTGGCAAGGATCCTGGTGTAGCGATAGCTCTCGTCACCCGATATGTCGACTATTTCGTCGATTAATTCACGTTCGAGCACCCTCGGGACGAAGTTGGCACCGATGCCTTCGATTTTATGGGGATGGGCTTCGCCCTTGCTAAGAAGGGGACTTTCAAGCGGCTCGATGCCGTAAATCCGGGCGGCAATCCCTCTTTCGCGGAAATATCTGGCGATGCCCGAGATGGTCCCTCCGGTTCCGAAGCCGGCGAACAAGGCGTCGACATGGCCAGAAAGGGCCTTATCGATCTCGGGACCGGTGGTCTTGTAATGGGCCAGGCTATTGGCCTTGTTGTCGAACTGGGCGAGCATCACCGCTCCTTCTTCCCTTATCGCTTCCTCGGCCTTCTTTTCGCATAGCGCCATGCCGCCCTTTCCATCGACGAGGACGACTTCCGCTCCATAGGCTTCCATGAGGAGACGGCGTTCCAAAGAGGCGCTATCCGGCATGTATATGCGCACTCTATACCCTTTCCTAAGGCCGATGAGCGCAAGGGAGATTCCCATGTTTCCGCTCGTCGGCTCAACAAGGAGGTCGCCTTTTTTCAAGCGCCCGGCGGCTTCGGCCTGCTCGACCATCTCCAAGGCCGCCCTATCCTTTATGCTTCCGGACGGATTGTTCTTCTCGAGTTTTCCATAGAGGCAAAAAGGAAGCGAAAACGCCTCCTCGAGCTTGGCCAAGCGGACCAACGGCGTGTTGCCGATGAGGGAAAGCACTTCGTCTTTCATGATAGCTTCCTCCTTGCTTTGATAAGACGCACGAAATCCCGGAACTGGGATGCCCAGCACTCTTCGCTATGATAGTCGTTCGGATAGACCTTCATGGTTAGGTCGACTTTCTTTTTCTTCAAGAAGGACCCGTATTTCAAATACGATCCGGTCATTAGTTCCCCATAGCTCTCTTTACCGCCGACAGCCAAAAAGTATGAGGCTTTCAGGTCAAGATGGCATTCGAGGAAAGAGTAAAACGCACGGTCGACGAACCACGTGGCGAGCGAGAAGACGCCGACGCAGGAATAAATGCCAGGGTGCAAAGCGCTCAAATACGCAGCCGCCAATCCGCCCAGCGAGCTTCCAGCCAGATAAGTATTCCTATAATCCGGGCGGGTTTTGTAAGTGAAATCGACAAAAGGCTTTACGTATTCGGAAAGGAAGTCGGCATAGTCTTTCCCATGCGGAACGTCGAATTCCATCTCCTTGTCTTCGATTTCGCTTTTCCACGGGGAAAGGGTTGCCGAACGGTCGGCGTCGCTATCGACCCCCACGACGATGAGGGGCAAGCGCATCTTTTCGAGCGTCTCGGTGACTTTCCAGCTTTCGTGGCTCCAGCGGGCAGGCCTAACGGCGTTTTGCCCATCGTGCATGTAAAGGACTGGATATTTTCTTTTTCCGTCGTAACTAGGGGGCAAATAAACCCTTATCCTGACGAGTTTGTTCAGGCGCGGCGAATATAGGCGATGAATCTTTTCTTTGTACATTTACATGAGCATTTTACTCATTCGTCGTCGTTTATATCCATCCACTTCCGCCCATAAAGCAGGTAAAGCGCTCCCCTTTTGCCAATTTCGGCCCGCTTCGGGACGAAATAAAGCGGGAAGCCTTCGAGATTGTCGCTTCCGACGAAACTAAGTTCCCTCCTCCCGCCTTGGATTCCCGGGGCAACCACTAGCGATATCTCATCTACAACGCCGGCCCTTAGAAAGGCGGCATTTATCTCCGGCCCTCCGCAAAGGCAAAAAGAATCGATGCCATACGCAAATAGCCTTTCGAGAAACAGGCGTGGGTCGATGCCATCCTCCCCGGCGAATAGGTACGGAATTCCGAGTCTTTCAAGATGAGTGAGATAACGAGGATCGACGCACGAACTGAGGACTTCCACGATTCGGCTCTTATGCCCGGCATAATCGTTATAGGGGCCTTTCCAATTCAACTTGCCCATTCTGTCAAATGCAAAGAAGAGATGCTTTTCCTCGGAGGGGAGGGGCCGTTCGCCCTTTGGGCTCAGTTTGGCATAAGGCGAAAGGTCGGGCCGCGTCCCATCGTCGTAGGTGCTTCTGCCGCAGCCCCAGCTACGAAACTTCGAAAAGGTGATGTCGTCATACATTTCCCCCGCTTCATAGCACTGGGGGCCGTCCGGATAGGCAGCGATGTCCGTCTCGATTTTTCCATCGAGGGTCGTGTACATGTGAATCGTGCACTTTGCTCTATTCATTTCGTTTATCTCCCTTCGCGCAGGAAAGAAATGCGCCCGTCTTTCAAAAGCGCTTGCTTAAGCCCATCGGGGTTTTCGATCCAGCCAATGCGAGTATATGAATACGGCGTGTCGAAAGAGCCGTAGAAAACGACGAGGCAATTATCCATGAAAAGCATCACGTCCCCGATTTCAATGCGTTCCGGCCTATGCGGATTGCGTGGAAACGGCTCTTCGAAATAGCAATAGCGCTCGTGCTCCATGACGTCGAACTCGGCCTGGAAGGGGAGTCTCGAAAGAAACTCACGCGCCGTTTCATTGTCGGCTAAGCGGATCCTCCATGTCTTTTCCTCGATTCTCAAAATCGCTTCCATTTGATTTCCTCGATGAAATTATCCAAAAAAGGGCTCTATTGATAAAATGCTTATACTAAATGGGGACGGATAAACGGGAGACATACAATGGAATTCAGAACCCTTCGTTATTTCCTTGCCGTGGCGGACGCCGAAAACCTTTCGAAGGCAGCGGAAACCGTTCATACAACCCAGCCAAATCTTACCCGCCAGATTAAGGCGCTCGAGGAAGAACTGGGGCAGGAGCTTTTCATTCGTTCGCGCGGAATGCAACTCACGCCCGCAGGAGAGCTCCTCCGCAAAAGAGCCGAGCAAATATGTGACCTTTATGAGCTTGCAGATGAGGAAATACGTTTCTTCGGAAAGGGGAAGCGCATTGCCGGAACGATCAGGATTGCCGCTGGCGAATCATCGTCGATAACTTCCGTGGCTAGAGCTGTTGCCCGCCTTCAAAAAGAGCATCCTCTTATAAAAATAGACATAAAAAGCTGCGATACGAGGGAAGTTGTTGAATCGCTTCACCGGGGCCTTTGCGACTTCGGGATCCTAGTTGAACCAGCTCCGATAGGTGAATTCAACTGCCTCCGCCTTCCAAGTTACGACCGATGGGGGGGTTCTTTGCTTGAGAGGAAGCCGTCTGTCTTTCCTAGAGAAAGTGCGTCCGGACGATCTCCGGGGGGAAAAGATCATACACAGCCGCCACGCCGGATATACGGCCATAATCGAAAACTGGCTCGGAAGGAAAACGAAGTTCGACGCCGTTGCAACATACAATCTCATGTACAATGCGTCGCTGCTGGTCAAAGAGGGCGTTGGCGTAGCCTTTGGGCTCGACGGGATAGTCGCTTCGGGAGACGGAACCCCCTTTGCCTTCGTTCCGTTGGATCCGCCAATCCATAGTCAACTCGACTTGGTTTATCGAAAGGGCCTCCCCTTGTCGGAACCATCCGAGGCATTCCTGCGCTCGTGCGAGGAGGAATTCACCCCTGGAAAGGATTATTCTTTGCCTTCGTAAATCTCCTCGACCATCGGAAGGGCCGTCCAGGCCTTTGGCCAGCCGCAATAAAAAGCCAATTGGGTAAAAACTTCGACGACCTCTTCTTTCTTGATGCCGTGTTCCTTTCCGATTTGAAGATGGCTCCTCAGCTGAGGAAAGGCGCCTTGGGCAAAAAGCGCGGAAATCGTGACGAGGCTGCGATCTCGAGCGCTAAGTTCTGCCTCCCTGCTCCAAACCTCTCCGAACAATACATCGTCATTGAGATGGGCGAATGTAGGAGCGAGCTTTCCGAGAATGTCTCGACCGGCCGTTTGCTTTTTCATGATTTTTTCTCCTTTTAGCCAAGCTTTGCGTAGAAATCCGCATCGACGGGCTCAAGCCATTGGGTAGAGGTTGCCTTTCCCGGGACCTCAATTGAAACGTGGCTGAACCAAGATCCGGGGGTTGCGCCGTGCCAATGCTTGACTCCTGGCTTGATAACGATGACATCGCCTGGCGCAAGCTCGATAGGCTCCTTTCCCCACTCTTGATAGACTCCATGCCCCGCGGTGCAAAGAAGAATCTGTCCGCCGCCTTCTTCGGATCTATGGACATGCCAGTGATTTCGGCACCCGGGCTCGAAAGTGACGTTGGCCAAATACAGAGGGCTATCCTTTCCAACAAGCGGATTCAAATAGCTATGTCCGTCAAAATATTCGGCATACTCGTCGTTCGAGTTTCCTTTCCCGAAGATGTTTATCTTTTCGAAATCCATGTTTTTACCTCGCTTGAAGTATCGCCGAAATAAAAAAGCGGAGCCAATTGAAGTGGACCCCAAGTCAAGTAGTTGACAAGGGGAAAACAAAAAAGGTCAGGGTCCAATGAACGGGCTAGGCAGTGCTGCCTAGCCCGTTTTCCTTTGCCTCCGTCGAAAGGATGGCCGGGAGCATCGGCGGCCTCGTGAGGAGGAACTCCCTCCTCTCGACCGGGGTCATGCCCCCGAGGCCGGCCTGCGGGCGGTCGGAGTTGTAGTAGTCGACGTAGTCGGCGATCGCGGCCCTCGCCTCCTCGAAGCTCCCGCATCCCTTG
>CALWAS010000005.1 GCA_944375905.1 uncultured Bacilli bacterium | reverse complement strand
CGCCCGGCGGATAGACGTATGAATTCGATCGCTTGTACCTCTCGATGCACTCGAGCTTGAATTCTAACGTGTACTTCATGAAAAATACCCCTCCTCCTGGATGTCCAGGATTTGGGGTACAGTTCAGGGAGGCGGCCCCTGGGTCGATGAGGAATCAGCGGAGCGAATAGGCCGCGATGACGAGATCGGCATCAGCGACGAATTTGATTCCCCGCTCGAGCTAAGGAGACATTACGAAGAAGCATTGAGGGCGGTCGACATCGCCCTCATGCTGAGCGCCAAGGACACCGCCTTCTACTTCGCCGCTTTCCTCCCCTTCTACCTCACGTCCCTCATCGACAAGGAAAGGCTCATTTCCCTTCGCAACGTCTACTACGAGCGCCTCAAGGCCTACGACGATCGACACGGAGCCGGATACCTGGAGACGCTCTGCTACTATGTCCTCTACAACTGCAACGCCCAAAAGACGGCCAAGCGCATGAGCATCCACCGAAACACCTTGGCCCACCGCCTCGAGAAAATCGCCGAGGTGGCCAACATCCCCATGGGAAACGGCATCATCCTCCAGAACTTCGTCCTCTTCTACCAAATCCAGCTTTATTTAAGAAAGGGAAAGGGAGAAAGCGGGCCTTCGGCCGTTTCCTTCATGGCGAAGGGGACGGAAGAAGGCGGGCATCTCCGTTAGCTTGGAAGCGGAAGAGATGCCGCCTTCTGGTCCCGCAGGAGCATAAAGCAAGAAAAAGCCCGGCCGGACGCCCTGCCGAGGCCGTTTGGCTTCCCATGCTTGGAAAATGCCTGCGACGCTCGGTGAAAGAGGCTCAGTCTTCTTTTTTGTCAATTATTTCCCAATGCCCCGTTTTCGATGAACCGACGAATTTTATTTCCTCGCTCTTCTTAATAGCACGGGCAATCGTGGCCTTGGACTTTGAAAGCTTTTCGGCCAATTCTTCACGCGTTATGGAAGGATTCTTTCTAATTGCGTCTTTGATCAAATCAACGATCTTAATTTTTTGGGTGTCATTTTGGGTGTCATTTTGGGTGTCATTTTGGGTGTCATTTTGGGTGTCACTAATACCTATTGGGTTCAAACTATGCAAAGTAACCATGAAATAACTCTTGCTGACATAGAACTCCGGTTGATGTTCCGCGCCTTGATAAGCCTCTAGGATCCTTTGTATCCCAGTGCCATAGTTTTCGATGTATCCCAACTTATTCAAAAGGATGACCAGGCTTGGGTTCCTAAACGACTGGATACCATTTTTGATGTCCTCTATCGTCCCGTCGTTGTAGATGTTACCAGGATTCGTGACCTTCGCTTTATCTGGAAAAAATTCAATTTTGATATTCGACAGGGCGAAATACTCCGCATGGCATAAGGCATTGAGGATCGCCTCCCTTAAGCTTGCACCCGGATAGGATTTGGTTTCTACTCTCGATATCTGGCCAGGGATTATTTTTGCGGATGTGGCATTGAAAAGCTCCGCGTATTTCAGCACATCATCGGCGATAGCCACAATTGATCCGTGAAATTCCTCCTTCACCTTGAAATCCAAATTCTTATCGTAAACTGCGAATTTGACTTCGATTGGGTTTTGATCGCTTACAAGCAAACCAAGGTTGGTAAATTCACCGTTCCTATTTATGATCTTCAGGTTCCTGAATTTATGGACGCCGAAATCGAGGCCTTTCCTCTTGGCTATTTTGGAAATCTCATCAAAAGTTAGGTCTTGTTCCTTGGAAGTTTGGCTTTCCCAGAGCCATCCACTGCCATCGCGAATCATCATCAATATCTCATTATCAGTCGCAGGTCTCTTGCTTCTTCCGACTCTTATATAGGTACCGCTAGGCTTAGGACCTTTGTTCGTCAGATAGTAGGGTTTTGAATCGCCTTCTTTGATATCGATGGCAAGAACATTTTCATCGTTAAAGGAGAACTCGGTTTTGTTTCTGGGATTAGGCTTGATGTTATTGGACAAAATTGCCGAAACCTTTTCATCGTATTCGTCTTTCAATGTTTGAGGAACGCCGACAACCTTCCCATCGTCATCGACGCCAATGTAGATGGTGCCGCCATGAGCATTGAGAAAAGCGACAATCTCTTTGTCAAGATCATCAACCATCTGTCTTTTAAGTTCGATTCTGTCGCTTTCCTCGTATCTCATAATAAAAAATAGTTTTCTTGACCAAAAATGACACAAAAACATGAAATTCATCGAAACCTATAGAGATAAAATCAGATGCACATGGTCCACATGTGGCTTCGGCATTTGGATTAACGAATAAAAGCGCCTCTCACGACATAGTTTAAACCTATGCGACGAGAGGCTTTTATCGTGTTTTTCAGAAATGGCGCCCCGGGCAGGGCTCGAACCCGCAGCCTTCAGATTCGAAGTCTGACGCTCTATCCAGTTGCGCTACCGTGGCAGCCCATCTACTTTAGCACCCTCGCTTAGAGCTTGTCGTACTTGTCGCTTTTGCCTTTGGCTTTCTCGACCGGATACTTCGCCTCGTTTTTCGCCATCTTCCGGTTGATGGTCTCGTCGATATCGAGGCCAAGCCGGTCCATGAGGTCGATGCAGTAGACGCAGACGTCGGCCACCTCGTCCTTGACGGCTTCGAGATCGTAATGCTCCTCGTCCCATTGGAAGCATTCGAGCAGTTCCCCCGCCTCGATGGAAATCGATTTGGCCAGATTGGCCGGGCTATGGAATTTATGCCAATCGCGGTCGTCGGAAAACCTCCTGATCCGTTCAAGCGTTTCCTTCTTCATGCTCCCTCCTTACTCGTCGCTTCCGACGTATACGAGCACCTCTTCGCTTTTCGGCTTCGAAAGATAATTGGCTAGCGCCCTCGAAAGGCGGAAGTCGATGGCCCCGCTCGGGCAAGCCTTCACACAGGCGAGGCACCTGATGCAGCGATGGCTAATTTTTCCGTCGACAATGGCCTCAAAAGGGCAAGCCTTCTCGCATGCTCGGCAATGGGTGCAACCATCGGAAACGGAAATATGCACCGCAAAACGGGCCCTAAGCTTAGGAAATAGGCCTCTTCCGAAGGTGTCTTTGCTTTCGGGCACGATGATGTAGCGACCTTTCCCAAAGGCATTTCCGAGGTCGTCGAGGCGGCCATACGGAGCCTCGTAGAAATCGGCTTTGACATAGCTATGACGCGTCGGGAAATAGGCGGCCCCGACGAGCGGGAGACGGAATTTCCTTTGGGCGTCGAGAATGGCATTCCCGTGGTTCATCCGCCCATAGGTCGCGACAAGGATCATCTCCTCGACATCCGCTTCCTTAAGGAAGGAAAGAGCCTCATCCGCCAGCCGTTCGGCGTGCACCGGGGCGACGAATAGGAGATGCTCGAATCGCGTTTCCTTTAGCTCATGGAGGTCAAGGCAGGGCCAAGCGAGCCTACGGGCGAGGTAAGCTGCCGCCTTCCGCGAGTTTCCGGTATAGGAGAGATAGACGACGGCGTTCATTTTCCGATGTATTCCTTCATGATGGCACATTCTTCCACTTCTTCGAGGGAAAAGCCAAGTTCTTCCTCGATTTCCCTTATCGCGTCCTCCCGGCTGAGGTTGCGGCCCGAGGAAGCGATGGCCATCTCGAGGGCGGAGAACGGTATCATCCTCGAACGCATCTCATAGAAGCGAATGAACTGGCTGTATTCCTTGCATCGCTCGATCTTGCAGGAAGTATGGAGTCCCTTTCCCGCGCTCGAAGGCACGACATAGCCGGCTTCTTTCTCGAGAAGCCCCATCACTTCGCGCCAGTCGTAATGCCCGCCGCTGATGGCGTCGAAGTCAACCTGGACGAAAGACGGGATATGGCCGCTCCACGACGACGAGCGAATGGCCCTTTTCAAAGGCGCGACGAGAGCAGGAACCTCATGGATGGCTTCCACCACGTTGGAGACGAGATCGTTTCGATATCCCGCGAGATTCTTGAGGGGATTATCGCCATAGGCGAGCTGTTTCATGGTCATGAGGCTCTGGAACTGGCCTGGGCGGAAGGGAGGATGGAAGGAAAGGACGCGCCCGATGTTGATAAGGATGTTCATCCCCCTATTCGAGGCGAAACGATAGGCCATCTTCGGAGCCATGTGGTTGAAATAGAGTCCGAGGATCTGGGCCGGCTCGTTGCCAGCCACGAAATAGGGAACCCGGAGGCTCACCAGTTCCGGGTAGAAGAGAACGTAGGCCAGCGACGGGCAGGCACACGTGTTTTCAGAGAGTTCGTAAAGCTTGCGGTAGACCCTCCTGAGGTCCTCGTCGGAGATTCGGCGGGCAAGGAACTCGACTTTGGGAAACGAGCGCTTCGCCCCCTCGATCGAAAGGAAGGCGCTTCGCGACATGAAGGGGATTTCCCAAGTGAGGGCCAATACCCTGAGTCCCTTTACCTTGCTTAGGTAATAAAGGAGGTAAGTCGAATCCTTTCCGCCGGTATAGAACACCGCCACGTCGAAGCGCGAGTCCTTGGCATGGGGGAAATCGTTCATGATAGGGACGAGCGAGCGAAGCGCCTTCGTCTCTTCTTGGCATTGGCAAATGGGGCAGCGCCCGTCCTCATCGAACTCCAGGCCGGGAATCATGAAGTCGTTTGCGGCGCACGAAACGCAAAAGCGGGCCTCGGAAAGGCTTTTGGGAACGGGGCGGTAGTCTTTTTCCTCGACGGCAACGAGGCCGAGGAGGCGCCTACCCAAAACGTCCTTTTCGCCCTTTTCAAGCTCGCGGGGAAGAGAAAGCAGGATGGCCCTTTGCTTTTTGCTCAGCCTCACTTCATTTTCGAAAAGATGGTCTTTGTTACGGAGTCCGTAATAAACGGCGCGATCATTTTCGAGCTTCCACCTAGACTGCAGGACGAACATGCAATCACTCTACTTCAACGGACCCGCGAAAGACAGGAAGAAAACCGTTTTTTTGACGAAATAGGCCCTTTTTGCTATCATTAATGAGCTTAGCCGAGTCGAAAGGGGGTGCTAGCCTCAAAATGAAAGCCAGCAGCTTGTCCCTTTTCGCACGCCATGTTCTCATGGGATTCGGGTCGGCCCTCGTCCTTTCCCTTTACTCGGTCGTCGACGCCATCATGGTCGGCCGTTACGAGGGCGAAAGGGGCATGGCGGCCGTCGCCACCATCGTTCCGATCTGGACCATTGCCCTCTCCGTCGGCCTCCTTTTCGGCATCGGGGGCGGAATCTTCGTCGCCAAATGCCTTGGGGAAGGCGATAAGGAAAAAGCCAGCCAGTACTACACCGCCGCGGTCGCCTCGTGCCTTGCCGTTTCGTTGCTTCTATGGGTTCTCCTCGTCGTTTTCGATGCCCAGTTATTGACCTTCTTCGGGGCTGACGAGGAAACGCTCCCGCTGGCCCGGCTTTACGTAAGGCCCATCAAGTGGGTACTTCCTTTCGTCATCTTCGCCCAATGCCTAACCTCGTTCGTCCGAAACGACCGCTCGCCGCTACTCGCTTCCGCGGCCGTCGTCACCGGGGGGCTTGCCAACATCCTCTTCGATTACCTATTGGTCTTCGTCTTCGACCTCGGGATCTACGGAGCCGGGATCGCGACGGCCGGAAGCGAATGCCTTGCCTTCCTCATCTTGGCCATCCGCCTTCTCTTCTTTCCCAAGAAACTAAGGCTCGTCAAAGTCGATTTCCCCTTCAAAAAGGCCCTCGATGTGTTAAGAGGCGGCTTCCCCTCCTTCGTCATCGATGCCTCGAGCGGCGTGATGGCCCTTTTGATGAACCGCCAGATCGTCTCCTATTTCGAAGGCAACGAGGCCCTGGCCGTCTACGGGGTGATCGGCCAGATTTCCTTCGTCGTCCTTTCCTTTTCCTACGGGCTCGCCCATGCCGTCCAGCCGCTAATCGGGAACGCCATGGGGAAAGGCGAACGGGGAAAGGTCATAAACTACCTGTTCCTCGGCCTTGGCGTCTCCTCGCTTCTCGGGCTCGTCGCCGTCCTCGTTTCCGTCTTGGCCCCGGAAGGGCTCGTTGCCCTTTTCGTCCTCGATCCCGACCCAACCCTCGTCGCGGCCGCGGACACCTATGTGATTCCCTATTCCGGCGCCTTCTTCTTCATGGTCCTCAACGTCTACCTTCTCTATTTCTTCATGTCGAGCGGCCACAACGCGGTCGCCTCGATCCTTGCCATATTGAGAAGCGTCGTCCTGCCGGTTGCCCTCCTTTTCCTCTTCCCGGCCTTCCTGCCCCCGCTTTCCCTTTTCTACGCCATCCCGGCCGTCGAGCTCATCTCGCTTTTTTTCTCCTTCCCGGTCAATGTGTGGTTCCTAAGGAAAAGGCTCCCGCCGCGCGGCGAGGAGCCCATGTCACCATCCGAGTGCCCTTTAGCGGATCCCAAGTCCGTCGATGGAGGCAAGTAAGGTCCTTCCCGAGGAAACGACCGCCTCTTCCTCTTCGAGGGACAAAGACGGGAAGAACGTTTCCTTGATCCCGGCGCCGTTCACGACGGAAGGAAAGGAAATGTAGACGTCCTTGAGTTTCCCCTCGTAGGCGCTTTCGACGTAGGAAGAAACGGTGAGGACGGTGTTTTCGTCGTTGAGGATCGAGGAAACGATCCGGGCGACGGCAATGGCCACCGCATAATGGGTCGCCCCTTTCCGGGCGATGATTTCATAGGCCGCGTTCTTGACTTTGAGGGCGATGGAATCGAGGTCGTCGCGGCTTTTGCCCTTGAGGGAAATGGCCTCCTCGAGGGGCTTTCCCCCGACGAAAGAGGACGAGAAGAGGGCGACTTCGCTATCTCCGTGCTCCCCGACGACGAAGGAATGGATGCTCCGCGGATCGATGTCGAGCTCTTCCCCGAGGGCGACCTTGAGCCGAGAAGTGTCAAGCACCGTTCCCGAGCCGAAGACCCGCCGCGGGTCGATGTCGAGCTCTTTGAAGACGACATAGGTGAGGACGTCGACTGGGTTGCTCACGACGAGGACGATCGTCCCCTCGTCGAGGAAAGGCTTCATGTCCTTCGCGACGGAAGAAACGATGGACGCGTTCTTCTTGAGGAGATCGAGCCGGGTCTCCCCGGGTTTCTGGGCTGCCCCTGCCGCCACGATGACGACGTGGCTGCCGGCGATGTCTTCATACCCTCCGGCCCTTATTTCCTTCGGGACCGAGACGAGGGACATCCCATCCCCCATGTCGAGGGCATCGCCTTCTGCCTTGTCGCGGTTGAGGTCGACGATGACGATTTCGTTGACCGCATGGCCAAGGGCCAGGGCAAAGGCGATGGAGCTACCGACCGCCCCGTCGCCGATGATGGATACTTTTCTAAGATTCATGGTGGTGAACCTCCTTCCGAAGGGAATGCTACTATGTAGTTAGCCACGGTTCACTAAATGTGCTCGGAAAAAGAAAAGGCGGGTTTCCCCGCCGCTTGGCCAATCGTCCTTGCTTACTTGCCTAGCCACTTCTTGACGAGCGGGAGGGCGCTTTCGACTTGGTCGCCATTGACGGCCAGCCCCCTACAAAGGTCGCAGAAGGGGGCAAACGACTTTATCTCGCGGTCCGAGAAGGAAATGCCGCTTCCCCCGCTCGTGACGAAGGGATGGACGGCCTTCCCGTCGAGATTCACCTTGTCGAGGAAAGTCGCGATGACGCGCGGGAAGCTTCCAAACCAGTTCGGATAGCCGAGATAGATGTCGCTATACTGGGCGAAATCCGGCATGTTGGCCTCGTCGAAGGAGGGGCGGGCACCGCTATCGTATTCCTCTTTGGACCGGCGAACCGTTTCCTGGTAGTTATGGGGATACGGCTCGAGGGGAACGAGGCGGAAAAGCGGAGCGTTGAGCTCGCCCGCGATCATCTTCGCGAGGGTCTCGACGTGTCCTGTTTTTATGTCCTTGATTCCTCCGGCGGAATAGTTTTCGCCCGTGTGCGAGAAGTAGACGACGATGCTTGCCATTTTTGACCTCCAAATGTCCGTGGCTATTCTAATTGAACCCCGGGGAAAAGAAAGGCCGGCCAGAGGCCGGCTCTTTACGCAGCATGGTCGGGATGGCGGGATTCGAACCCGCGATCTTCTGCTCCCAAAGCAGACGCGGTAACCAAGCTGCGCTACATCCCGATGGCGCGCCGGACAAGATTCGAACTCGTGACCCTCAGATTCGTAGTCT
>CALWAS010000004.1 GCA_944375905.1 uncultured Bacilli bacterium | reverse complement strand
ACGGACTTAGGGATTCCCTAGGCTCCTCCTACTCCAACATCTGCATCTGGCTCGGCGTCGAGGCGACGTTCCCCTCGGGCGTCGTGAGGACGCTGCAGATCACCAACTGCTACGTCACGCCGGAAGTTGCCGGCATTGCCTGATAACTACTCTAAGTTGGGCGCTAGGGTGGGGTGAGTTCTCTCTCCCCACCCTTTCAAACTATTGAATTTAAGAGATGTTCTTCCTTGCCAAGCGTGAGAGAATTACGAATGGCAAGCAAGAACATCCGAGGACACAAGCATGTGGAAGTACGTACTTAAGAGAGTCGGGCTGATAATCCTCACGGCATTCATCATCCTCTCGATCTCCTACATTCTCATCCAGCTGCTCCCGATCGCCCCTCCGGAGGGCGGAGCGGCGGTGCAGATCTCCTTCTTCGACCAGCAGGTCGATCTCGGATATTTCCGGCGTCTTACGGCCATTGAGGTAAATGCCGGCGCCGTAGTCGATTTCCAAGTCGTCGATTCCGGCGGAACGACTTATTACTATCAGGCCGTACCGGTCATGGAACGGTACATCACTTGGCTCGGAAATGTCTTCACCCGTTGGGACTGGGGCACTTCGACCGCCATTTCGGTCAACCGCGACGCCATGGAAATCATCCTTGAGCGTCTTCCGGTCACCATTGAGCTGAACGTCATCTCGATCGTCATTTCGACGCCGCTCGGCATCGCGATCGGCATCTGGGCGGCCTTAAAGAAAAACAAGCCGACCGATACGATCATCTCGACCTTGATCATGATCTTCATCTCGGTTCCGAGCTTCGTCCTCATCTCCTTCATGCTGCTTTGGCTCACCTATTACAATCGCTGGCTCCCGCAAACCTGGCCTTCATCGATGGCCGTCGCCAACGACCCGACGCTTTACTTCAAAGGACTCATCATTCCGGTCAGCGCCCTTTCCTTTGGCTCGATCGCCGGCTTTGCCCGCTACACGAGGGCCGAGCTATGCGAGGTCATGAACAGCGAGTTCCTCTTGCTGGCTCGCACGAAGGGCTTGACCAAGGCTCGCTCGATTACCAACCATGCCCTCAGGAACTCGATGGTTCCGATCGTCCCGATGATCATTGCCCAGTTCATTTCGATCCTTTCCGGTTCGATGGTCCTCGAGCAGCTTTACTCGATCCCGGGCACCGGTCAGCTATTCGTCAACGCCCTCAACTCACGCGACTATTCCGTCGTCATGGTCGACATGGCCATGTACACGGTAATCGGTCTTTTCGCCACTCTTCTCGTCGACCTTAGCTACGGCGTGGTCGATCCCCGCATCAGGATGGGCGCGAGGTAACAACCATGAAAAAGAAAGAAAAGAAACTCGAAAACCCGGCCGCGGAAACATCGGAAGAAAAGGGACCTCGTTTTGCCAAGGAGGACGATTTCAAGTTCGTCCAGCTCGACAAGTCCATCCACGACACCAAGTTCGAGACGAAGCCGACCACCTACTTCAAGGATGCCTTCAAGCGCTTCTGCAAGTCGAAGAGCTCGGTAGTCGCTGCCTCCATTCTCGGCGTGCTCGTCCTCATGTCGATCTTCGTTCCGGTCTTCGACCGCAACGACACGAGCCGCAGCAACGACGAAATGCGTTTCCTTCCGCCCAAATGGTTTGAGGACACGAACGGCTTCCTCGATGGAACCGGCTATGTGGAAAACGTCGTCATCGACCCCAAGACCGGCCTTCCGGCAACCGGCAACGGCGCCGCCGTCTATTACGAAGACGCCATCACCGGCGGCAAGGACGGAATAACGACCAAGGAGTCGGTCGTTTCCGATACTTATAGCGAAACCACCCTTACCAATTGCTCGGGCGGCTATGTCGCTCTTACCCCGACGATGCTCGAGGACGAATCGACGTTCTCGAGCCCGGAAATCCCGAATCTCCTCCCTGGAAGCGTCCTGACGGTTTCCTATGGCGCCGACATCGAGGATTCGATGATCGGGAACAACTACACGCTCTACCTTCGCAAAGAAGACGGGGAAGACGTAAGCGAAATCGATCTTACCCCGGTTAGGAACGCGACCACCGGCCTATACGAGGCTACCTATGCGTGCCCCGAGGATTCTTCGTCAACGGCCGTATACCGGCTGGTCTATTCGATGACCGGCGGCGACCTCTGGCTATCCTCGCTCTCCATAAAAGTCGACGGGCAAGAAGCTTCGAACGTTGTCTTCAGCGACGATTTCACGACCCAAACGACTTATCTTCTCGGCTTCGAATCGCCGGCTAGCTTCATTCTCAACAACGTAGTCCGCACTTCGTCCATTTCCTCTCAATACCGCTGGTCGTTTAGCAACGGCACGGCCTATATCAAGGAAACGGTCATCCTTACCGGCTCTTTCCGCTATGACTATTACAAAGGCATCTACGGCGACGAGAGCGGATACGAATTCTCCTATGACGACCTTCAGGAGTTCGTCAAGCGCGGCTGGATTGCCGATACTTTCCACCCAACGGCCAACCTCGTGCCGTCGCAGAACGTTCATCCGATCACCGATGCCAAGGCCGAACTCGGCTTCGAGCTTACCGAACTCGGCGAGATCTACTGCCCGATCCGCTCGATCACGGGCGAGCTCTATTCTCGTTTCGAGGGAACCGGGAGCATCACCGAATCCCGTTCCTTCATCGGGGTTCGTTCCCGATACCGCGATTTCTATTACCGCGGATTCATCGCCTCTTGCGAGCCGGTGTCGTTCTTCCTTGGGACCGACAACCAGGGGCGCGACTTCTTCAAGCTTCTCTTCTCGGGTCTATTGACCTCGCTTGAACTCGGCGTCCTCGCCTCGGTCATCAACATCTTCATCGGCGTTGTCTGGGGCTCGATTTCCGGCTACTTCGGCGGCTACGTCGACCTCTTCATGGAGCGCCTTACCGAAATTCTCGGCGGCATGCCATGGATCGTCCTCATGACGCTCATCGTCCTCTTGCTCGGATCCAATTTCTGGACATTCTTGTTGGCTCTGTGCCTTACCGGATGGATCGGGACGTCATCGACGACCCGTGCCCAGTTCTACCGATTCAAGGGACGGGAATACGTTTTGGCCGCCAGAACCCTCGGGGCAAGCGATGCCAGGCTCATCTTCCGCCACATCCTCCCGAACGGAATCGGAACGATCATCACCGGCGCGGCTCTCATGATTCCGGGCGTCATCTTCTCGGAAGCGACCATTTCCTACCTCCTTCCGAACGTCCTCTCCTTCCAAGGGACGACGAGCTTCGGCGTCACTCTCTCGAACGCCCAAGCCTACATCTACAACTACCCATACCTCATCATCTCGGGTTCCGTCGTCATGGCGATCGTCATGATCTGCTTCAACCTATTCGGCAACGGCCTTAGGGACGCGTTCAACCCGTCGCTCAAGGGAGGCAACGAATAATGGAAAAAGACATCAAGGCCCTTGGAACCATCGATTATCCGAAGGAAGTGGGGGAAGTCCCGTCCGGGAAGGCCCCGGTCCTTTCGGTCCGGAACCTTTCCGTTTCCTTCAAGACCGACGAAGGGATGGTCAGGGCTGTCCGCGGCGTGAGCTTCGACCTCTACAAGGGCGAGACGCTTTGCATCGTCGGCGAGTCCGGCTCTGGCAAATCGGTCACCTCGAAGACGATCATGGGCATCCTTGCCCCCTCGGCCCATATCGACAGCGGTTCGATCATCTACGAAGGCGAGGATCTTACCAAAATCTCGGAAGAGGAATTCCACCTCATCCGCGGCACGAAGATCGGCATGGTCTTCCAAGATCCCCTTTCTTCTCTCAACCCGATCATGAAAGTCGGGAAGCAAATCACCGAGGTCATGATCATCAACGGCGACCGGGTCAAGAAAATCTACAAGGACATCATCAACGACTCGCTCATCGCCTATAAGAACGACCAGCGGCTCATTTCGATTGCCAAAAGCGAGATGAAATACAAAAACGGCCGCAAAAACGTCACCAAAGAGGAAAAAGCCGAAAACAAGGCTGCTTTCCAAAAGGAGAAAGAACGGGTTCTTCCGCTTCTCGAAGAGCACCGCAAGAAACTTGCCGAGAAGAAGAAAGAGGGCCGGAAGGCCGCCCGTGCCTACAAAAAGAAGTGCTTCCTCGAATATGCCGACGAAGGACTGTCGCTTTTGAAAAAGGCCTTCGCATCCCTCTTCGTCGGCGGCTTTACCGAGGCCTATGGCAATTTCATAGCGGCCCATCGCCGCTACGTGAGCAAGCTTCGCGTCTCCCGCAAGGAAGCCAAGAAGCGCGCCCTTACCATCATGAAGGAAGTCGGCATCCGCGACGCGGAACGCCGCTTCAATCAATACCCGTTCGAGTTCTCGGGCGGCATGAGGCAGCGCATCGTCATCGCCATCGCCCTCACGGCCGATCCGGACGTCCTCATCTGCGACGAGCCGACGACGGCCCTCGACGTCACCATCCAAGCCCAGATCCTCGAACTCATCAATCGGCTCAAGAAAGCCCGGAACATGTCGGTCATCTTCATTACCCACGACCTCGGCGTCGTGGCCAACATGGCCGACCGCGTCGCTGTCATGTATGCCGGGAAGATTGTCGAGTACGGAACGGTGGAAGATATCTTCTTCCGCCCGGCCCACCCTTATACCTGGGCCCTTCTTTCCTCGATCCCGGACGTGGACAGCAAAGAGAGGCTGGAAGCCATCCCGGGCACCCCGCCGAACATGCTCTTCCCGCCGAAGGGAGACGCTTTCGCCCTCCGGAGCCGCTATGCCATGGGCATCGACTTCAAGGAAGAGCCGCCGATGTACAAGCTCTCTTCGACCCACTATGCCGCTACTTGGCTCCTCGATGAGAGGGCCCCGGTGGCCAAGCGGCCGAAGATCGTCTCGACCCGTATCGAGAATTCGCTGAAGCGAGAGGAGGAACGCAAGAATGGACTTCGCTAAGGACAAAGCCACCCTTGAGGCCCTCATCGCCGAGGAAAAGGCTGCCAAAGCCGACTACAAGGCCCTGAAGGAAGAAGTTGCCGGGCTTAAGAAGTCGATAGCGCAAAACAAGGCCGAATCGAAGCGCGTTCGCCTCGCCCTCAAGGCCCGCGAAGACGAGCTTCAGGACAAGGGCAAAGCCTACAAGGAATTTGCCGACGAAATCGATCGGCTCAACAAAGAGTCGGTTGCCCTACGGGAGGAGTATGCGACCAAGAAAAACCGCTTGGCCCACTTCTTCGTCTCCTACAAGCCCGAGATGCTGGAGGATGGAATCGCCCTCAAGGTCATCCACCTCAAGCAGTTCTTCGACATGGGAAGCAACTACAAGACGAAAGCCGTCCACGACATTTCCTTCGACATCAAGGAAGGGGAGTGCTTTGGACTCGTCGGCGAGTCGGGATGCGGCAAGACGACGACCGGACGTTCCATCATCGGCCTTTACGACATAACGTCCGGTTCCATCTATTACCGCGGTTACCGCATTTCCGCCGGCGACAGGTGGAATAGGAAAGAAATCAAGTGGAGTCGGATCCGTACCCGCGAACAGATCAAGGCTCTTCGCGAAGAGTGCCGGAATACCGTCAAGGACCTCGAGAAGGACGGGCCTTCGCTTGCTTCCGGCGGCGAAGACGGAATGGAGAGGACCGTCAAGGCGATCGAAGAGCGCTACGAAGAGAAAATCGAAGAGCTCAAGGAAGCCCTTAAGGTCCATTGCGAAATCGAGCGGCGAAATATCCGCCGCATCCGTTACGACAATGCCCACCGAGACCGGAAGTTCCTCAACAACATCCAGATGATCTTCCAGGACCCGGTCGATTCCCTCGATCCTCGAATGACCGTCGAGGACATCATTCAGGAAGGCCTCAAGATCCAGCATCAGACCAACAAGGCGGAAAATCACCGCAAATGCGTCGACATGCTCGAGAAGGTAGGCCTCATCCCCGAATATGCCTCGCGTTACCCGCACGAATTCTCAGGCGGTCAGCGTCAGCGCATCGGCATCGCCCGGGCGCTCGTGATGAACCCGAAGTTCCTCATCTGCGACGAGCCGATTTCGGCCCTCGATGTCTCGATCAGGGCCCAGATCCTCAACCTTCTGAACGACGTCAAGGAAGAAATGGGGCTTACGATGCTCTTCATCGCCCACGACCTCTCGGTCGTCAAATACTTCTGCGACCGGATCGCGGTCATGTATTTCGGCTCGATTGTCGAGCTTGCCTCGAGCGACGAGCTCTTCAAACATCCGCTCCATCCTTACACCAAGGCCCTTCTCAGCGCCATCCCGAAGCCGGATCCCTACTACGAGAAGAACCGGACCCGTCTCGTCTACGATCCTTCCACGGCCCACGATTATTCAATCGAGCGTCCCTCGATGGTCGAAATCGTCCCCGGGCATTTCGTTTACGCTTCCCCGAGCGAAGTAACGAAATACCTAGCCGAGATCAAGGAGCTCGACGCCTCCAACGCCGCTTCGGATATTCCGGCTTCTACTTCGACTGCCGTTGAAGCGGCCGAGGAGGGGGAAAAGGCCCCGGCCAAGGAAGAAAAAAGGCCATCTAAATCCAAAAAGGCCAGCAAAAAGGCCGTGAAAGGAGAGAAATAGCATGTCAGCTTTCTTTTCGAAGATCGGCGATTTCCTCACGATCAAGACCAAGAAGAAGGAGTATAGGCCTTCCATGTCGATCCTGGCCGTCCTTTCGCTCATCGCCTTCGTGGTTTTCCTTGCCTACATGATATTCTGCACGGTGACCCACGGCTCGGCGGTCGATCCCAAGAACGCGACCGAGCATGCGATCATCGAAGGATTCGGCTGGGCATCCGTCGCTTCCTTCCTCATCCTTTCCTGCGATCTCATCTGGCGGAGGAACGCTAGCCACGTCCTCTTCACCTTCCTCATTGCCATTGCCCAGGGCGGCTATTGCCTGGCCCAGGGAATCTACCGGGTGACGAGCAAATCCGACATCACGTCGGTCATCTTCTTCATCATGGCGTTCGTCTTCGCCCTCTGGTCGGCTCTCTTCTTCGTCAAGAAAGCCCTCGACGGCGACGCGAGCTGGCTCATGAAGACCGTGATCGGCCTCACCATCTGCTGGATGGTAGCGGCTTGGTTCTTCGCCTATCAGATCCTCGAGGCATTCGGACACGTCAACGATGCCCTCTTCTGGGACGGCGTCATCGTCGGCATCTCGACGACGGTCGCCTTCATCTACGCGGCCAATGCCTCGCTCACGAGCGACTTCGATCCTCATCCCATCGCCGTCGACGAACTGGGGAACATCATCGAGGAAGACGCCTCAGCGGGCGACAAGGCGCAATGATGGCCCCGAAAAGGCTTCTGGGAGGAGTCGCCCTTCTTTCGGGCCTCCTCCTTTCTTCATGCAACCTTTCTTTCCATGACCTGTTCCATGCCTCGTCTTCCTCCTATTCGAAGGGCGAGAATCCCGGGACGGTTGCCAATCGGATTACCGTAAAGGAATTCGGCGATCTTTCCGGAATCAACCCGACGCCATCGACTGGAAAGGTGAAGATCCTCGTCCTCCCGATCGAGATCAAAGGCTATGAGCTCGATTCTTCCGAGAAGAAAAGCATTCTTTCCGACTTGGAGGTGCTTTTCAACGGCTCGGCTTCGTCAACCGGTTGGGAATCGGTGCATAGCTTTTATGAATCGTCATCCTACGGAAAGCTCGATTTCGAGGCGACGGTTGCTCCGTGGTTTTCCTCGGGAAAGACGATTTCCGACATCGAGAGAATGTGCTCGCTTCCGGGACAGACCGCCGAAGGCTGCGCCTATGTCATGCGCGATGCGGTGGAACAATATCGACGGAGCAGCGACGACGACCTTTCTTCTTTCGATAGCGACGAAGATGGCTATCTCGATGCCGTTTGGATGGTCTACAGCGCGCCGATCGACACTTCGGAAACGGCCTCCTCGCTTCAATGGGCCTTCACCTATTGGGACCTAGAGAGCCTTCCTTCCGACGAGCCGGTCGGATGCACCTTCGGCTGGGCTTCCTACGAGTTCATGTACGAAGGATACGGAAGGGAAAAGGTCGACGCCCACACCTTTGTCCACGAAACCGGGCATTTCCTCGGCCTGAGCGACTATTACGACACGACCTACGAGACGGCCCCGGTCGGAGGAATGGACATGATGGACGCGAATATCATCGACCATTGCGCCTATTCGAAGTTCCTCCTAGGCTGGGTCGAGCCTTATCTCGTCCAAAACGAGGAGACAGTCGTCGTCTCGCCTCTCGTTTCGAGCGGGGAATGCATAATCGTGCCCACTTCCGACGGCTTCAACGGCTCGGCCTTTGACGAATACCTAATGATCGAGTTCTACGTGCCGGAAGGACTTAACCGCCAGGACTCCATTTCCCCTTATCCCGGAAACGACGTTCAGGGACCCAATCGGCCGGCCGTTCGGGTCTACCATGTCGACAGCCGCCTCATTTTGGCGACGATAACCTCGAGCGACGGCAGCGGTTACATGAACTACATCGACGCCCTTCCCAAGAGCCTCGAGGCCAACCAAATCGTGGCTAGGTGCAACAGCAACGACCAAAACGGCAGTTTGGATCCGAATGTGCCCGATCAACGGGAGATCACGCTTCTTACGCCTGAACGGATGTCCATTTCGATGGCCGACAATTACTTTGCCGCTTCTTATGACCTCCTTTTCCGCCAAGGCGACAAACTAGACATGGAGCGAGCTTATTCCCAATTCCCGAGGAAGAACACCTCGAACGACGGGAGCGGTTTCGACTTTTCGCTTAAGGTCGAGAACATCGCCCTCGACGGTTCGTCGGCCGCCATCTCCTTTGCGCGCTCATAGGCGCGCGAACGCGTTATTGCATGTCAGTTGGACGGAAAGTAAGATATTAGCCGTCATCTTTGAGGATCGAACATGAAGAAAACAAATAACATCTACGGACTCCTTGGAATCCTGGCCCTCATTCTCCTTGGGGCGGGATTCGGACTGCTTGCTGCCCCGGCCGTCGAGACCGCCGAGCTCCTCGACACCGCGAGCGGCTACGACTTCGTCTTCGGCAACAATGCCTTCGCGGCCCTCGAATCGAGCGGCGTGTTCGTCGCTTCGTTCGTCCTTATGATCATTGCCGCGGCCTTCCAGCTGCTTGCCATCGTCTTCTCCTTCGGGAAGAGCCATCGTTTCGCCGGGTTCCTTCACCTGCTTGCCGGAATCATGGCGGCCATCAGCGGCGTCATCGTCTTCCTCACCCCGACCCTTGCCCCGCAGGTCGTACCGAACGGAACCTACCTCATGGCTTGGGGAACGATCGCGACCGGAGCGGTGGTCCTCGTTGGGGCCGTCATCTCCCTTGCCCTCGCTTTGAAGGGCCTCTTCCTCGCCAAGAAGAACTAACTTCCGAACGAAAGGACCGCCGGAAACGGCGGTTTTCATTATCCATGGCCAAAAAGGAAAAGAGCACCAACGCGGCCAGGCTTCTAGAACAAGCCAAGATCGCGATAAAGCTCCACGAATACGACGAAAATGCCGTCGACGGGGAAAAGGTAGCCGAGGAGCTTCACGAGGACCCGTCCACCGTTTTCAAGTCGCTCGTCGCCCACAACGAGAAAAACGACCATTTCATCTTCGAGGTACCGGTCAACCGGGAACTCGATCTCAAAAAGGCCGCCAAGGCCACCTCGAGCAAATGGGTCGAGCTTATCCCCCTCAAGGAGCTGCTTCCGCTAACCGGTTACGTCCACGGCGGCTGTTCGCCGGTTGGGCTCAAGAAAAGGATGCCGTGCTACCTCGACGAATCGGCCCTTTCGAAAGCGACCATCTTCATCTCGGCCGGGAAAAGGGGGATGCAAATGGAACTCGATCCCCGCGATCTCGTCGCCTATCTCAAAGCCGTCGTCTGTCAGTTGGCTACCGGGGAATGAATGCGGCCTTCCAAGGCCCGTCTCGCGAGGACGGGCCTTTTTTCATCGCCTGCAGTCGAATAAAAAACGGCTTTTGAAAAAAATTAGCACTTACTACTTGCAAGTGCCAAATTGTTGACTAGGATATAGTTAGCACTTGGAAAAGAAGAGTGCTAGGAGGTTAGACTTATGAAGAATGAACTCTCTACACTGGACGGCGGCTTCTTCGATCCGCTTTTCGATTTCTTTACCCCGGACGTGGTCCGCGACAGCCATGTTGCGCGCGGCCTCGAGATGAGGACCGACGTCAAGGAGAACGAGCAGGCTTATGAACTCGACGTCGATCTTCCCGGCATCAGGAAGGAAGACATCTCCCTTACGCTCGACGACGGCTATCTGACCATCAAGGCCAAGGCCGATCGGAGCCTCAAGGAAGGCGAGAAGAAGAACTTCGTCCATCGCGAGCGCTTCTCGGGAGTGAGCAGCCGCAGCTATTACCTCGGCAACGTCGAAGAAGACAAGATCGAGGCCACCTTTGCCGACGGCGTCCTTCACATCAACGTTCCGAAGAAGGTCGAGCAGCCCGTCCAAAACGGCCGCCGCATCGCCATTAAGTAACCGAAACGGTGCAAGGGAGGCCCCTCTGGGGTCTCCCTTTTCTTATTGTCCGAGAGGACAAGGGGCGGAAAGCAAACTATAATCACCCCGGATAAGGAGAAAGAAGAACAATGCAAAGCCTTGAGCTCAAGAAAGATTTCTATTACGTCGGCGTCATCGACCATGCCCTCAAAGTATTCGATGTCGCGGTGAGAACCGATTACGGGACTTCCTATAACAGCTACCTGTTGAAGACAAAGGAGGGAGCCGTCGTCTTTGAAGGGGTGAAGCGGGCCTTCGAGGAAGACTATTTCAACCATCTTTCTTCCCTTGTCGACTTCAAGGACATCAAGTACATATTCGTGACCCACACCGAACCGGATCACAGCGGAGCCATCGCCCATCTCATCGAGAAGAACCCCGACATCACGGTCGTGGCCTCGTTCGCGGCCCTTTCCAACCTCGAGAAGATCATCCGCCGCCCCTTCAAGAAGCTCCAGATGATACCGAACGGCAGCCTTAGCTTCGGCGGCTATACCTTCCGCTTCGTCTCGGGCCTTCTTCTCCACTGGCCGGATGTCATGTTCACCTACATCGAGGAACTGAAGGTCCTCGTGAGCTGCGACGCCTTCGGGGCCCACTTTGCTTCCGATGCGATTCTCCTTAGCAAAGAGAAGGACAAAGACGGCTATCGGAAGGCCCTCAAATACTATTTCGACAACATCATGGGGCCATTTGCCAGCTATGTCATCCAGGCTTGCGATCGGGTCGAGAAACTCGATATCGACATGATTTGCCCGGGACACGGCTGCGTCGTCGACGAAGGCATCCACAATCAAATCGAGCTTTACCGGAAGCTTTCCCTCCCCCTCGTTCCCCATAACGACGGCAATAAAGTGACCATCGTCTACGCGACGGCATATGGATATACCCGCGAGATGGCCCTTTACCTCAAGAAGAGATTCGAGGAAGAAGGGAAAGAGGTCGCCTTCTACGAAATCGATGCGCTGAACTATGCCGAGAGCAAGCCGGCCATCATAAAGGACATCTATGGATCGGGGCTCGTGCTGCTTGGTTCCCCGACTCTCGTCGGCGATGCCATCTGCCTTTTCTACGACATCCTTGGGAGCATCTACTGGACGGTTGCCCAAGGCAAGAAGGCCAGCGCCTTTGGCGACTATGGCTGGAGCGGAGAAGCTGTTCCCCATCTCTCCGAGCGTCTCAAGCAGTTGCATTTCACGCTCATTCCCGGCTTCCGGGCCAACTTCCAGATGGACGAGCAAGCGAAGAAAGGGCTTGAGGCCTACTACGAAAGCCTTCGCTAAGACGCGGAAGCGAATAAAAAAGAGGAAGGAAGCTTTAAACTGGACCCCGTAATTCGGAGTCCAAAATAAAAGGGTTCAAAAAGAATGGCCTCCGGTTACACTAAGGCAACCGGAGGTTTTCTTTATGGCAAAAGGCGCCATCGACCCCAAGCTGGCCGAGGCCCTGAGGTCCAACCCCAACGTCCTCAGGGGCACGCCCCGCACCGTCGTCTTCGCGCCGTCGTTCATCGAGTACGCCCTGTCCCAGTACCTGAACGCCGGGAAGGCGAGGCTCGACATCTTCAGGGAGGCCGGCATCGACGTCGAGGCCCTGGGCAAGGACCGGCTGGACACGGCGTTCGGCAACTGGCTCACCAAACACAAGAGGGGGCTCCCGCCGCAGGTGCTCCTGCACAGCGACCAGGGCTGCCACTACACGTCGAGGGCCTACCGCATGGCCCTGGCCTCCATGGGCATCTCCCAGTCTATGTCGAGGAAGGGCAACTGCTGGGACAACGCGCCGATGGAGTCGTGGTTCGGACACGCGAAGGACGAGATCCCGCTCCGGGGGTGCGGCAGCTTCGAGGAGGCGAGGGCCGCGGTCGCCGACTACGTCGACTACTACAACCGCGACCGCCCGCAGCCTGGCCTCGGGGGCATGACCCCGGTCGAGAGGAGGGAGTTCCTCCTGGCCAGGCCGCAGATGCTGCCCGCGGTC
>CALWAS010000003.1 GCA_944375905.1 uncultured Bacilli bacterium | reverse complement strand
TCGGCCAGCTTGGGGTCGATGATGCCTTTTGCCATAAGGAAACCTCCGGTTGCTTCAGTGTAACCGGAGGCCTTTCTCTTTTAACCTTTTTCTTTTGGACTCCGATTAACGGGGTCCAGTTTAAATGACGGGCCTTTTTCTTTTTTCCCTTTCGCGTCTATACTCGAGACATGAAAATCCTAAAAATCGTTTCCTCGATCCTTATTGGCATTGGCTTCGCCCTCTTCATTGGCGGAATTTTCCTCGGGATGTTCGTCTTCGAATCGCTCGGGGCCACGATTTCGATTCCGGTGGTCGGATGGCTCATGGTCTTCGTCGGCATCGTCCTTGCCTCGATTTACAATCGCAAGGTCCGAAAGGGCGGTGCCCAGGGCAAGCTTTCCTCCTCCCCTCTTTTTCAAGACGGCGGCCTTCCGCCGATACCGACGAGCAATAAGGCGGCACGGTGCCCGCGCTGCAACGAAATCGTGGACAAAGACGACGTCTATTGCCCAAAGTGCGGGGAAAAGCTGAAGTAGGGAAGAAGCAACGTCAGAGCGAAATTAACCCCCGCAAAAAGCCATTCCTTTAATCGTTTCTTTCTCGTTTTGTCAGGAAAGACGCGCGGCCTGTCCTTTAGCCAGGTTTCAATCGATGGTGGGTAATCCTGCTATCTCGTTATGATATAGGCTTTGGCCGTGGCATCGCGGAAAGCCCTTTCATAAAATGCGGGCGATTATGAAGAACGTTCCAGCCATTTCTTTAACCTCCGTTTCGAAGGTCTATCCATCTGGCGTCGAAGCCGTCCATTCCTTCTCGTTGGATGTGGAGGAAGGCGAATTCATCGTCCTCGTCGGCCCTTCGGGATGCGGCAAATCGACGACCCTTCGCATGATTGCCGGCCTCGAGGACATTACATCGGGCGAGCTTTACATCAACGGGACCTACGCCAATGCCCTTTCCCCGAAGGAGAGGGACGTGGCGATGGTCTTCCAGTCCTATGCCCTTTACCCCGAGATGAGCGTTTTCAACAACCTTGCCTTTGGCCTCCGGATGAGAAAAGTTTCCGAACCGGTGCTCGACGAGGAAGGCAAACCTGTCCTTAGAATCGACGAAAAGCGCGCGGCGAAAGCGCTAAGGAAGGCATCGTTACTCGAAAAGGACCTTGAGAGGATCGCCCGCCGTCGAGCCAAGTTAAATGGACAAGCCGCGAGCGAGCGGAAGGACAAAGAGCTTGCTTCCCTCGACCTCCTCGAGAGCGTGATAGCCAAGGAAAAGGCCCGGGCCGAAAAGGAACGCGAGCGCCTTTTGACGGAGCCGATGCCCGTTTACAAAAAGCGCCGCTACAGCAAAGAGGAAATACTGGAGAAAGTTACGTCGGCCGCCAAGGTTCTCGAAATCGAGGACTACCTGAACCGCAAGCCGCGGGAACTCTCGGGCGGGCAAAGGCAGCGCGTCGCCCTTGGGCGGGCCCTGGTAAGGAAACCTACCCTTTTCCTGATGGACGAGCCGCTATCGAACCTCGATGCCAAGCTCAGGGTCAGCATGCGGAGCGAAATCGTCGCCCTTCAGCGCCGGGTCGGCGCGGCGGCCATTTACGTTACCCACGATCAGACCGAGGCCATGACGATGGCCGACCGAATCGTCGTGATGAAGGACGGCTACGTCCAGCAAATCGGGACCCCCGAGGAAATCTACGCCTACCCGGCCAACCTCTTCGTTGCGACCTTCATCGGCTCCCCGGCCATGAACATCCTCGACGTGACCTACTCCAAGGACGGGATTTTCTTCAAGGACGGAACGTCTTTTCCCCTTCCTTCCGGCTTCATGAAGGTGAAGAAAGCCTTCTACGAGCGAAAGAAAGAGGAATGCGAGGAAAGCCTCAAGAAGGAAAAGGTCTATCTCGAAGCCGCCCAAGGCGACTCGAGGAAGGCCAAGGCCGAACGCATCAGGCTAGAGAAACGCGTCGAGGAACTAAGCGAAAAGGCGTCCAGCTTCGCGAAGGCCGCCGAAGCGGCGGAGGGCTCCCTCCGACTCGGCATTCGCCCCGAGGACTTCGAGATCTCGGCACGCGGGCTGCATTGCCCCCTCGAGGCCGTTGAGCCCCTCGGCAAGGAATTCATCCTCCATGTCGGCTTCCATGGCTATTCCGTGGTCGCCCGTCTCATGAGCAAATCGAATCTCGCCATGGAGAAATCGGTTGCGCTCTCCTGCGAAAAAGACTCAATTCGGCTTTTCGACCCCATAAGCGAGGAGATCATAAGATGAAACTTGCCTTCTTTGCCCTATTCGCGGCCATGATATTGACTTCATGCGGGACGGAAGGAGGCGCCTCGGGCGAAACTTCGTCAAGCGAAGCCGTTTCCAGCGTCTCGAGCGAGGAGTCTAGCCAATCCTCGAGCGTCGTTTCCTCTTCCCAGGAGGAAACCGGCCCCCTTCTTCACATACCTAGCATTCCCGCGGAAATACCGCTTTACGAAGGGGCCACCCTCAAGGTTGCCGGCCATGAGGTTCCCATCAGGGCGGTGAATTGCGACAACAACCATAGCTACGCCTTCCCGGGGCCGAATCGCGACACCTGCGGCTACGCGACGATCTATTTCCGGGGGAAGATGGACGTCGAACTGAAACTGGATTACGAAATCGACTACGAAACGAAGTTCTATCCGACCCGCTATAGCATCATCCCCTTCAACAACGTTTCGGCGAAGACGATTTCCTTCTCGATCGATGACCCATGCACCTACGTGATCGAGCCTTTGGGCGATCCGAGCAAAGCCATCTTCCTCAACGCCGTCGACATCGATAGGCTCGACGAGTGGGAAAACTACGTCGACGAGAACGAAGGAATGGAAGTGATCCGCTTCGAGCCGGGATTCTACGACGAAAGCGATCCGCGGATCGGAAGCGACCGCACTATCACCCTCGATAGCAATACCATCCTTTACCTCGAGCCGGGAGCCGTCCTTTCGGCAATGGTCCGGGTCAATGGGGCGAATAACGTAGCCATCATCGGCGGTGGCGAGGTTACCGGGCAGTTCTTCTCGAGGACCGAGCAGATAGTGCCTTTCGACAGCACGAAGTCGAGCCATGTCCTCATTTCCGGGATCTCTTTCATCGACCCGGCGGCCTGGACCGTCAATCTCTACTTCACGAACGATTCCGCCATCGAGGACGTTCACATCTTCTCCTCGCGCGCCAACGGAGACGGCATAACCCTCCAAAGCTGCAATCGCATCGAGGTGCGGAACTGCTTCGTGCGCGGCTTCGACGACAACCTCGTCGTCAAGAACTACTCCTACCCGTATGGGAATCCGGACCGCTCGACCCATGGCTCCAGCTCCGAGATATCCTTCCGCGACTGCTATCTTTGGACCGACCTTGCCCAAAGCATGGAAATCGGCTACGAGACGGCCGGGAAGGAGATAAAGGACATCCTCTTCTCGGGCATCACCGTCTATCACGCCTTCCATAAGCCCGTCATCTCCATCCACAATGCCAACTATGCCGATGTCCATGGCATTACTTGGGAAAACATAACGGTGGAGGACCTTTCGACCGGGAAGGGCGACGCCCAGGGGAACAACGCCCTCATCGAGTTCAAGTGCCTCTATTCGAGCAACTGGTCGGACAAGCCGGCCGGCGGCGGAACCGAAATCGGCAACATCCATGACGTGAAAGTCGAAAACGTCTTGGTGAAAAGGAAAGCCAACGGCAATCCGGGGTCCATCGTCATTGCCGGCTATGTGGATACCCGGGCGGCTTATCGCGGAAATGTCTCGGCCGTCCAGGACGTTAAGATAAGCGACGTGAAAGTCGTCGACGAAGAAGTCACTTCCGAGTATGGCAATCTCCATGTCGGCGATCATGTTTCCGGCCTTGAGATCGGCTTGAGCGGCGAGGCGATAACCGGCCACGATCCCGCTCCGCGCTGGGAAAATCCGCTCAGCGGCGAAGTCGCCCTCGTTTGACGCGCTTTTAAACAAAGCAAATGGGTATTGCCGGGGATTTTCTTCCCCGGCTCTTTTTCTTTGATTGCCCGCTTTAGCATTTTCCTAGCGTAAAAAGGCAGGTTTTGCTCCGTAAAAACGGAAAGCGCTTTCTTAGAGAATGTTCCTAGGAGATTTTGCTAATGAAAGCATCACGATTTATCCTGCCGAGCCTCTTGGCCCTCTTCCTCGCATCGTGCGGGGGGACCAACGAGACGAGCTCCTCTTCCGAGAGCAGCCAAAGCACCGAACCGCCCGACGTAAGCGAGGTCACGACGACGAAAGTAGTCGCCTACGAAGGGCCCGAGATCCTCGATAGTTCATCCTTATGCGAGATCTATGTCGAGGACACGCCCCTATTCGTCTACGAGGTGAACGTCAATCATGCCCGGACTTTCTCTTGGAGCAACAGCTTCGAGAAGAACGCAGTGGCCATCTTCGACTTCGAGGGCCGCGTCGATGTCCGCATCGAGCTTCCTTACGAGGCCAAGGCCGCCTATGTCTCGCCCCTAGGATATGACATCCCGGTAAAAGTCGAGGGCTCGACCCTTAGCTTTGCCATCGAGCAGCCGAACAACTACGTGATCCAGGTCGATAGGGACGGGGACGGCCTCGACGAAGAAGACGCCGACAAGGCCATCCATCTTTTCGCCAATCCGCTTGAGGAAAACGTCCCTTCTCCCGACGATCCCAACGTCGTTTACATCGGGCCCGGCGTTTACGATGCCGGCGCCATTGCCCTGACCGAGGGGCAGACGCTCTATCTTGCCGGCGGGGCCTATGTCTACGGGAACATCCGCACCGAGCACGTGAACGACATCACGATCCGGGGCCGGGGAATCATCTCCGGCGAAATGTATACCCGCAATAGCGACAGCGACGTCACCTGCCCCCTCGAAATCCGCTATGGGAGCAACATCACCGTCGAGGGAATTACCTTCCTCGACCCGGCTGGATGGACGACGGTCTTCTATGGCTGCGACAACGTGAACATCGAAAACATCAAGATCATTTCCTCTCGCCCGAACGGCGATGGAATCTCGATCCAGGGATGCAGCAACGTCACGATGGACGGCGGCTTCGTCCGCACGTGGGACGACTCGTTGGTCGTCAAGTGCAACGACGACCTCTCGACGGAGAACATCGCTTTCTACCGGGTTAACGTCTGGACCGATCTCGCCCAGAGCATGGAGGTCGGTTTCGAGACGCACGGAGACCACATATCCAATGTCACTTTCTCCGACATCACCGTCATCCACAATTACCACAAAGCCGCCATGTCGATCCATAACGCCGACAAGGCCGACGTCAGCAACATCACCTATCGGAACATCACCATCGAGGACGGCGAGATGCTTGGCGACAACCGGGCCGACGGCCTCGACGACTACCTCTGCGATTTCTCGGTCGAGTACTCGACTTCGTGGAGCGAATCGACCGACCTTGGCAACATCGACGGCGTTTTGGTCGACAACGTCAAGGTCCTGAAGCTTGCCGATAGCGTCGTTTCCCGCGTTTCCGGATATGCCGGGAACCACGCGACCGTTTCCAACGTCACTTTCCGCAACATGGAAATCGAGGGGAAGAAGGTCGCGAGCAAGGAAGACCTGAACCTCGTCTTCGGAACCGACGTAAACGAAGGCAGCATCAAGATCGAAAGCACCGGCGAGACGACCGGGGCCGCCCTCCCTTATGTCTATGACTTGACCAATCTCGGTACGGCGGTGGACGTCAAAGTCGAAGAGACGACTTCCCAGGATGCCGTCATGGTCCCGACTTTCTCCTTCCAGCAAGGCGACCTCGCCTACGTCGGAACCCCGCTCGAGGTCGTCCCCGAATCGATTTCCGTGACCCACGGCGCCGGCAATACCTTCGCCACCCCGGTCGATGACGGAAGCGGCGATTTCTCGGCTGACGGTTCGTCTCCCTCTTCCCTTCTCGACGGCAACCGCGCTACTTCCTTCGAGAGCAAGCCCTATACCGGGGCCGAACACGAATTCGTCGGCATCAGCATCGAATTCGAGGAACCGGTCCAGGCCGGAACCATCCGCCTTCTCGCCGACGAGGCCAACGCTTTCTCCTACGTCTACGACATCGAGATCCGCTACAAGAAGGAATCGGCTTCGAGCCCCGGTACCTTCGGTAACTACGTCATCGCTTCCGGCGCCGCCGAGTATTCGATTACCCCGCAGGCCGGGAATGCCGTCGACATCTCGTTTACCGCGGCCAACATCAAGGGCATCCAGCTAAGGGTGTTCCGCACTTCCCGCGCCCTCTTCGACCTCGGATCCTTCCGCCTTAGCGAAATCGAGGTTTACGGCCCGTCGCTCTCCTACCAGAAGCCGGTCGTCGACTCGACTCCCTATTACGATGTCTATGACCCGGCCCGCCTCACCGACGGAAACCCGAACGGAACCTCCTATTACGAAAGCGATGGCTTCCCGGCCTACATCGTCATCGACCTCCAGAAGGTCTACGAAGTGAAGGCCATCACCCTTTGTCTCCCGTCCTCCTTCAGCTGGGACAAGCGGACCCAGAGGATGTCCTTCAGCGGCTGCGCGCAGGACACCGACTACCGCGAAGGCCTTAGCTTCACGACATTCCAAGAAGCCATCGACATCACTTTCGATCCGCTCCTCGGAAACACCTACCTACTTGAACTCGATACTCCAGTGACGATGCGCTTCCTAAGGATCGACATCGCCTCCAACTCCATTGCCGGCGGCTACGGCGGCCAGCTTAGCGAAGTCTACGTTTTCGGCAGTTTAGCTTAAGAAAGGAGCCAATATGAAAACGAACAAACTCCTCATCCTGGCGAGCGCCATCCTAGTCGGCGGCGCTCTCATGAGCCCGTCCGAGGCCGCGGTGGCAAAGGCAGCCGACGAAGGCTACCTCTTCAACGGAGACACCGACCTTTACCTCGACGATCTCGAGGGCAACGACGATCGTAGAACCTTCTCGGAGACCGGGGCGACCCAGCAGTCGTTTGGCTATCTCGACGTCGATTTGGAGAAAAACGTCGTCAATAGCGAGGAAACCTGCGACGATTCCGTCTACAAGATCGGCACCACCGGCGACCAGGCCAATAGCACCATTTCCCTCACGGTCTACCTATCGGGAGACGTCGACCTCTCGAAAATCAAGATCAAGGTTCGCGGAGGGGCCAACGGCACTCCGGACTATCCCTCGGAAAAGGGCTTTGCCCTCAACGAAACCGTCGATGACGACGGCGTGAAGAACTCCAACATTCCGCTCAACGAGTGGACGACCATAAACATCAACGTCGCCATGACTTTTGCCGGCGTCAACTTCGTCCAAGGCTCGACGAGCGTCCCGGTTAGCGGAGGCGTTTCCGGCTTCCATCTATACAACCTTGCCGGGAACCACGGCAACCTCAAGATCCGCGATGTGAAGGTCGGGCAGGTCGTTGACGATTTCATGAATCGCCCGGGAACCGATGTTGCCTATTGGTATGGCACCCAGGGAAACCTCGTCGATACGTCGGTTACCCTCGAAAACGGCTCCTATTCGTTCAACTATGGAGAGGCGATCGATTACTCGAACATCGGCCTTGAGCTTCTCGGAGACCTTTCCGGGCTTAGCATCGCCCCGATAAGCGGAGGAACCACCGGAACCTTCGTCCCGTATGCCGACCTCGTCGACTACGAGGGGAGCGCCCTCCCGTCGAATCTCGATGCGCGCTCGACGGTCACGGTGAACCTCGCCGACAGCGGCATCGCGACCCCGCTCGAAGGCATTGCCATCGCCTCGACGACATCGGTTACCATATACGGCCTATTCGCGTCCGACTGCGAAGTGAGGGCGAGCGAAGTCCTCTACCCCGATCTCGACCTGAGCTCGGTCAGCTACTTCAACGACTTCAACGTGACCTACGAAGGCGGCCACTGGCCGACGGCTTATGGACCGTCGGGATCGTCGACGCTTACCGACCACGCCATCGATTACGCGACGGCTTATACCGACGA
Organism: uncultured Bacilli bacterium; assembly: GCA_944375905.1. Taxonomy (GTDB): domain Bacteria; phylum Bacillota_I; class Bacilli_A; order RFN20; family CAG-826; genus UBA4951. The sequence continues at coordinate 43,932 of CALWAS010000003.1, read as the reverse complement.
TGCTCAGAAGGCTTACCTCAATGGAACGAGCCTCGTGCTCCCGGGCATCTCGGGCCCTGCCGGATATGGCAACTTCTTCCTTGGGACGGAACGTCACCCCGATGCCGTCAACAACGATTACATGGTTGTCGTGGCTCGGAGCCTCGACGCGGAAGGAAATGCGGGAACCGATTTCTCGTCGTTCCGCTTCATGCCCGACACGAAGAACACAATCTGGGCAAAAGAGGGCTTTGCCGCATTTGGGCTGCCGACCATCCCGAAGAGCGGCAACTACCCCTACAAGGATGCCAACGGATTCGTCTATTTGATCTTCGACATCGACGAATGCGGCTTGGATCGGGCGGTCCTCGGACAGGGCATCACCTTCTATTGGGGAAGCTCGACGATCGAGATCGATTCCATCTTCTTCGCCAAGAAAGCGGCGGAAGAAGCGGCGGAACCGGTCACGCTCTTCGAAGGACTCCCGGCCAAGGCCGATGCCGCTGACGGCTATACCTATTTGAACGGGGCCACGCTTCCGGCCGACCCGCTCGCCTATGGCGATACCCTAACTTTGACGATCGATAATAAGGGCGAGGCTCTCGAAAACGCTCTTGCGAGCCTGAGAATCGAGATCACCGGCGTCGGGACCTATTGGTTCGCCGAGAACGACCAAGGGACCCTCCGCGCCAAAGACGGCTCGCTTCTAGGCACCGATCTTGCGGCCGGCGTGAATACCTTTGAGATATCGCTTTCGGCTTCCGGGATCGATAATCCGTCCTCCCTCTCCGGAGCGAGCATGCATTTCCACTACGGGGACGGCCAAGAACCGGCCATCGACCTGCTCATTTCCGCGACTTCCACCCCGGCGCACAAGCTCTATGAAGCGGCTTGGAACGGAGGCGAGGCCCTTGCCCTCGATCCGATGACGTCTGGCGACTATAACTACCTCGGCGGCCTCGTAACCGGAAACGTTGCCTTCGTCGGCGACATCCTCGAGTTCACGATCACCAATACGGGAACCGAGACCCTCACCGGCGCCCTCGACACCGTCCGCCTTGGCATCGCCAACAGGACCCTCTGGTTCACCGAGAACGCCGAAGGACAGCTCCTCGACCTAACCGGGAAAGCCTTCTCGACCGATCTCGAACCCGGTGCCAATACCTATCGGATCCGTCTTTCCGAGTACGGCATCGATCCCTATGCCCTGCTCAACGGCGGCGTCCTCCACGTCCATGCCGGGGCCGGAACCGCGACTGGATTGACCCTATCGGCCAAGTTCATCCGCGAGGGCAGCCCCGAATCGGACACCACGACCATCAAGGCCGACGATTACGCCGCCCCGACCATTGCTTTGACTGCCGACAAGGAAAGCTATACGGTCGGCGATACGGTGAAGCTGACCGTAACCGTGAGCGACGATACCGACGATGCCCCGACCTACGAAATCGCCGTTTCCTACGGATCTGGCGAAACCGCTGAGGAGATAGAAACGGAAAATGATTCGTTTGCTGCCAACAAAGCGGGCGTCTATACCATTACTGTTACGGCGAGCGATGAAGCTGGGAACACGTCGAGCAAAACCCTGCAGGTCATGGTGAACGAGGCTACGACCTCGGAACCGGATTCATCGGAGCCAACCACTTCCGAACCCACCTCTTCCGAGACGACGAGCAGCGAATCGACTGCCCCAAGCGAAAGCGGCGGCCTAACGACCGGCGAGATCTGGGCAATCGTCGGCGGCACGATCGGCGGTGTCGTCATCGTCGGCGTCGCCATCTTCCTCGTCCTTTACTTCCGCAAGAAGAAGATCGCCAAGTAACGCTGAATCGTCTTCTTCGGGCCCCGGGCTTTGTCCCCGGGGCCTTTCGGCTATATGCAAGGAGGCTTCCATGCTGAAACTTCTCATCGTCGACGACGAACCTCTTGTCAGAAGGGGACTTAGGGCCACGATTCCCTGGGAAAAGCTCGGGATCGAGGTGGTGGGGGAAGCCAAAAACGGCATCGACGGCTTCGAAAAGACCGTCGAATTGGTTCCCGACATCGTGATAACCGATCTGAAGATGCCAAAACTAGACGGCATTGGCATGATCGAGAAAATCAAGGCCGCCAAGCTCAACCCGAAGTTCATCATCCTCTCGGGGTATGGCGAGTTTTCCTATGCCAAGAAAGCCATCGACAACGAAGTGGCCTCCTATTTGCTCAAACCCGTGTCCACCGAGGAGATGCTAAAGACGGTCGAAACGGTGGTCAGGAAAATCGAGGACAAGCGTTCCATTTCCCAAACCCAAGCCATCTTGGAAAGCAGCCGCGAGGACATGAAGCGGCGCCTTGTCCGGATGCTCGTGAGGAAGGACTACTCTTCGAGCGAGGAGATGGAACGCGAAATGGAATTCCTCATCGGGACGAGCTTCCAGGAAGGACGTTTCCTCGTTTCCGTCCTAGACGAGAAAAAAGAGGAACCCGTGGAGCTCACTTGCTTCGAAAACGCGCTCGAACATGTTCTTTCTGCCGCAAAAATCCCCTATGTTGACGGCATTTATCATCAAAGATGCTGCTTTTTCGTCGCCGAAAAGGGCGTGGACGAAATCGAAAGGGCGGTAAGGGAAGCCTTCTCCGCCTATGAGAAGGAGTCGAAGATCACCATTTCGGTCGGGGTCTCGAAGCCGATAACCTCCCTCGACGCGGTCCCGGAAGCCTACGAGAACGCGAAGACCTCCGCCGAGTCGCTTCTCATGCGCTTCGTCAACTCGATCGAGTTCTACGGCCGGGAAAGCGAGAAGATATATTCGCCAGTCCTCCTCAAGGCCCTGGCTTACATCCGGGAGCATTACGGGGACGATCTATCCGTATCCTCCGTTTCCGATGCCCTCAACGTTTCCTCCTCCCACTTGATGCACCTTTTTAAGAAGGAACTCGCGACGACCTTCAATACCATGCTCGTATCCACGAGGATCGACGAAGCCAAGAAACTATTGAGGAGCGGCGAGTACCGGGTGAGCGAAGTGGCCGACAAAGTTGGCTACAACGATACGCGCTATTTCACTTCCGTCTTCAAAAAGATTACCGGACGGACCCCGGTGAGTTACATTAAGGGGCCGGATGAAAAATAAGCCAACGATATCCTCAAGCGTCTTAGCCATCGTCTCGGGCGTCCTTTTGCTGTCGCTAGGGGCCGTCGTCGGCGGAATCGAGATCTACAAGGGAACCTACCTTGCCTCAAGCATCTCGTCGATGGCTGCCGAAGAATCATCCTCGGCCGAAAACTCCCTCTTCAATCTCCTCTATGAGGTCATCGGCTATGGGCAAACCGCCTTTCCGGAATCGACTTGCTCGGAGTTCATCGAATCGAACGACAAGGAAAAGTTCCTCAACCGAATCTACGAGGAAAGCGAGCTCAACGAAGATCTATATTACGATGTATCGATCTATGACGACGGCCGTTTCTATTCCCTCCGCGGGAACGAGCCCTTCGTCGTTTCCTCGCCCGACATCGAGCATCTCAAGGAAGAGCCATCGTCATTCCTCATCCTCGAACGAAGCGCCTATTTCGACGGCGGCTATGCCCTTGTCACGGGCATCCATCGTTCCGGGCTTTCCCTTTTCTATCTCCTCAAGGAAGAGACGCTTTCCCCTTTCCTCCGGTCGAGCTTCGAACAGTCGTTTACCTTTCTATACGGTTCCGATTCGCTCCTCGTGAGCGGGATCGGGGCTCCCGATGCGGCGGCCTACCAGCCGATCGACGGATCGAAGTACCTTATCGTCGAGACTCCGGCCAACTCCTTGTCCCGCTTCGCCCCGTCTTCCCGCTTCATTACCTATGTCAGCCGGGAAGCGGCATTTGGGACCATCAATTTGGTCGAGGTCGTCGTGAGCTGCCTCCTCGGCCTCGCCTTCCTTACTTCCGGGGCCGTCGCGTACTTGCGTTCGCGTCGGGTGTCGAGGCCTCTTTCGGCTCTGTCCGAAAGGATGGAAGGGGAAACTTTCGAAGGGAAGGCGGAACCCCGCCCCTACCCCAAGAGCCTAAACCACGAAATCGACGTGCTCGAGCGGAGCTACGACGAAATGGTCGGCCGCATCTACGCCCTCATGGCCGAGCAAAGCCGGGACGCGGAGGAAAAAAGGAAGCTCGAACTCGATTCCCTCCTTCAGCAGATCAACCCGCATTTTCTCTACAACTCGCTGGACGCCATCGCGTGGATGGGAAAGCTTTCGAACAACAAGGACGTGGAAAAGGCCGTCGTTGCCCTTGCGCGGTTTTACCGGCTTTCGCTTTCCAAGGGACGGAGCCACGTTAGAGTCGAGGAGGAGGTGGCGATTTCTTCCTACTATCTCGACGTTCAGTCCGTTTCCTTCCCCGATTCCTTTACCCACCACGAGGAAATCGAGAAGGAAGCCGCGTCGTTCTATACCCTCAAGTTGATCGTCCAGCCATTCGTCGAAAACGCCTTGAAACACGCCTTCGAAGGAGTGGAGGATGCCCATATCGAGATAAAGGCCGGCATCGAGGGAAAGAACGTCTATTTTCTCGTCGAGGACAACGGGATCGGCTTCGACGTCGGGCGGATTGGCAACAAGCCCGATGGAGAAGGGTCCGGCGGCTATGGCATCTACAATGTGAAAGAAAGGCTCCGCCTCGAATACGGAAGCGAAGCAAAAGTCGAAATTAACTCGAAAATCGGCCGCGGAACGCGCGTGAAAATCACGATTCCTCAAAGGAAGACATCCGGCGATTGATTTCCTCAAGCGGGTCGAACACGAGCCTCGTGAATCTTTTCGCGATGAGGCCATAGCCCGTGGAGAGGATAGAGAAGGCCACCAGCACGATGATGGCGATGAGCGAGGAAGAGACGATGGCTTCCCGATCGGAAAAAACCGCCTCGAGATAGACTCCGTCCCTAACCGCTGCGGTGACGGTGGTACCGCTCGGCGGGGAGCTTTCCTCCCCAGGGCGGCAGAGGACCGCGCTTCCCTGACGTACGCTCAGGTTCAGGAGGTCGCTACCCGAATCCGCGTCGTAGGAAAGGATTTCGTCGAGAAGGGAAACGGTATCGTAATCGAGGACGAGGAGCCCTCCCCCCTCGACGGTCTTCCCTTTTTTGAAAAGCGAAAGCAAGCCGGCTTCCGTCGGATAGGCCATGAAGTCGTAACTGGCGGAGATCGCCTCTTTCCTAACCAAGAGCATTTCGTCTTTGCTCTCATCGAGCAAAAAGGCGTTCACCTCCGGAAGGTCGAAAAGGGTTTCCCTGCTCACGAGGCCCCCTATTTGGTAGCTTCCGACCCCGCCTAGCCCTTCGAGGGGATAGAAGCTCGCCCCGATGAGACGGCTCGAACGCGAGACGAAGGAAGTGAGGGTCTGGCTGAGGAGCGATGCCTCGCCCGAGTCGCCCGAAAGGTAATCGAGCGTTTCCTTTTCCCGAAAGAGATACTGGCAAGAGCTGGAGAGAAGGGAAGCGTCGATTCTGAGCGAGGATCCGCGATTCGCCATTTCCGCGTCGTTGGAGCGGCGCATCGTGTCGACTCGGTCGCTTATCAAGGCGGTGGCCAAGACGAGGGACGAGAAAATAAACGAGGTCAAAACCGGGTAGAAAAGAGACGAGAACAATGCCTTCCGGCTATTTTCGAACACGGCTCATTTTAAGACGAGGCAGGATTTTCCACAAATAAAGAAGACGAGCGGCCTACAGGCGGGGAAAGCGTTTTCATAAACTTAGCCTGAGGTGTTAGAAGAATGAAAAAGCATTTGTCGCTCACTATTGCCTGCGCTTCGATGCTCGGCCTGCTCCTTACGGGATGCGGTCCCTCGGACGAAGGAAAGATCCAAGTAATCGTCGGCATGTGGCCCCAGGCCCAGCAAAAGGAAGACGTGAACATGTTCACGGTTTGGAAAGAGCGCTTCGAGGCCGACCATCCCGAATACGAAATCGTGGCCCAGCCCTATACCTACTCTTCCGAAACCGTCACCCAGATGGCCCTTGCCGGGACGCTCCCGACGATTTTCCAAACCTATTTCACCGAGCCGCCGATGCTCATCGACGGCGGGATCATCCGCCCGGTGACAGAACTCGTTAGGGAAGTCGGCTACTACGACGACATGGATCCGTTCATGCGGGGAACCCTCGAAGGGGAAGACGGCGAACTTTATGGCATTCCCCGCGACGGGTATGGATTCGGCATGCTGCTCAATCTCAAGACCCTCAACATGTACGGGCTCATCGACGGCGACTATTCCAAGCACGAATACGTCCTTCACGACGAGAGCGGCAATCCGCTTTACCCGACGACGTTCGAGGAGCTTCGCGACTTCTGCCAGAAGCTCTACGAGAATTCCGGGGAAAGCGTGGCCGGAACGATGATCTATAGCGCGAACAAGCAGGGCGGCTGGCTCCTTTCCAATTTCGCATGGAGCTTTGGCGCGACCTTGGAAGTCGAGGAAAACGGCGTTTGGCGCGGCAATCTGGCGAGCGAGGAAATGGTCGACACCCTCGAGTATGTCCAAAGCCTCAAGAATGACGGCTGCCTCATCCCGGATACCAACATCACCTACAACGATTGGTACAACAAGATCAACGAACAAGTCGGGCTCGTCTTCGTCGGCAACGACGTCGTCCAGAATGCCGTGACTCAAGCCGGGGTCGACCGTCAGGACATCGCCTTCGTCCCGATGCCCGGGGGTCCGGGCGGCCGCTACACGCTATACGGCGGCACCCCGTTCGTCTTCTCGGCCGACGCCAGCGACGAGCAGGTTCGCGGAGCCCTGCTCTTCCTCGAGTACATGGGCCGGGCCCCGATCATGTCGGAAGCGTGCAAGACGGCCATGGAGGAAGGCAAGCAGGTCTCGCTTCGGAAAAACGAGCCGATCATTCCCTCGATCCGTCCTTGGACCAACGACGATTACAACGATTTCGCCGACGGACTCGACGGGAAGTACGTGAACGTCAACATGGAATACTTCGAGGATTTCTTCGATACGGTCAACGACATGCGTCACCCCGAGGTCGAGCACTACGCCCAGGAAATGTATGCCCAGCTCGACAAGGCCGTCTATTCCTCGCTCACCAACCCGAATCGGAGCCGCGATGAGATCATGAACCAGCTCATTACCATCAACGCGGAGTGGAACCGCAACTTCAAATGAGCAAGACCGTCTCCACTTCCCTCGATCGGCAGAAGGCCGTCGGGAAGTTAAAGCAGAATGTCCGCGGCTACGCGGTCATGACGCCGGGAATCATCCTCTTTTCCTTCTTCGTGTGGATTCCGCTTCTCTACGCGATCGTCATGTCCTTCTCGGTAACGAGGGCCGCCAACATCGTCGGCTTTGCCGGCTTCGACAATTACGCCGAGCTCTTCTCCCTCCCGGAATTCTCAATAGCCTTCAAGAACACCTTCATCTATCTCGGTTGGTCGCTCTTGCTTGGCTTTCTCCTTCCGGTCGTGATGGGCCTGATTCTCAGCGAGGTCATCCATTTCAAAGGGCTCTTCCGCATCGGGATCTACTTCCCGGCCGCCCTCGCGGGGATAACCGTCTCGATTCTCTTCACTTTCCTTTTCGATCCTTCCTCGGCCGGCTTCCTCAATAACATCCTCGAGGCCATGGGCCAGGAACCGATCCTTTGGCTGGACGATCCGGACATGGCCATACCCCTCATCGTCATCTGCATGACGTGGCGGGGTGCCGGGTCGACCGCCTTGATCTACCTAGCGGCCTTCAACCAAATCGATACCGCCTATTACGAGGCGGCCCGGATCGACGGGGCCGGAGCCTGGAGCCGGGTCGTCCACATCACCCTTCCGGGAATCATTCCATCGATGACAGTCCTCTTCGTCCTTCAGGTCATTTCGGTCATGCAGGTTTTCTACGAGCCGCTCGTCATGACCAACGGCGGCGGGGCGGACGGTTCCTCACTCTCCCTTCTCCTATTGGCCTACAACCTGTCGTTTGGCAAATCCGGAGGCGGGTTCGAGATGGGGATGGGAGCCGCTTGCATGGTGACCCTCGCCCTCATCATCGCCTTCCTCTCGGCGGTTTACTTCGCTTTGATCGCCTTCCTCAAGAAGCGGGGGTATCGAGTATGAGAAAGTACCATTTCGAGCGTCTAAAGGACAAGCAATCCGGCATCCTCTCGTTCGTCGAGTACAGGAAGGGCGGATTCAAGCTGGTATACGGCCTCATGGTCGCCTTTCTCTTGATTTGCCTTTTCCTTTCCCTCTTTCCGCTTTTCTTTTTGGCCGTCCAGTCGTTCAAAAGCGTCGAGGAAATCACCTCCCTCGAATTCCATTTCTTCCCCGAGAACTTAGATCTAGGGAAGATAGCCGAGGTCTGGAATAGCGTCAATTTGAGCATTTACTTCCTCAATTCGCTGCTCATCGTCGTCCTTTCGGTCGTCGCGGCCGTCATTTTCAACGGCCTATTGGCGTACGGCGTCTCGATCGTGAAGCCGACCGGCTCGAAAATCGTCTACTTGATGGTCCTCGGCTCCTACATGATCCCGACCGTCCTCTCTTCCATCCCGCTATTCGCGATGCTTGCCTCCCTTAAGCTAACGAGCGGGCTATGGCCCTATGCGATCCTTCCCCTCACCTTCGGGGCGAACGCCTTCTACTTCATCAACTTCAAGAACTACTTCGACAAGATACCGCGCGAGCTCGTCGAGGCGATGAGAGTCGACGGGGCTGGCGAATTCACCATTTTCTTCCGCCTTGTCGTCCCGCTCGCCGCCCCGATCGTCGGGATCGTCGCCATCTTCGCGGTCTCGGCCTCGTGGAGCGACTATCTCCTGCCATCCCTTCTCCTCACCCAAGACAGCATGCAGACCATCATGGTCAAGCTCGTTTCCCTCCAGACCTCGCGCCCGGCCGGATTCACCGACGACATGATGCTCATGTGCCTGCTTCTATCGATCCTCCCGCAGATCGTTCTCTTCCTCGTTTTCGAAAAGCAAATCACCGCCGGCGGGACCGACGGTGCCGTAAAGGGGTAATCATGGTAAAGCACGGCATAGCCTATCTCGACGTCGAGCCGAATCTAATCAGGGAAACTGGTTTCCATAAGGACAGGAGCAAGGTCAGCGAGTCGCTCTTCTCCCTTTCAAACGAGTACATGGGAGTTCGCGGCTATTTCGAAGAAGGCTGCAGCGGCGCGGCGACCCTTCGCGGGAACTACGTGAACGGCCTCTATGCCTATGCCCTCAAAGACGAGCCGACTTCTTATCGTGGCATCGAGACCCGGACCCATTTCATGGTCAATACGGTCGACTTCCTGGGCATCGAGCTATGGGCCGATGGAGAGCGGCTCGATCTAGGAACCTCCTCCTTTTCCTCGTTTACGAGGTGCCTTCCCTTCCGGGAAGGAAAGCTCACCAGGAGCTTTGTCTGGGAACTAAGGAACGGAAAGAAAGTCAAAGTCTCCTTCGAACGCCTCCTTTCCCTTTCGCATTACCATCTCTGCCTTCAACGGGTAAGCCTCGAAAGCAAGGAGGAAGTCAGCATCTCCCTCTCCTTCAAAACCGGGAACCCTCTTCTCACTTGGGGCGACCACGCCTATCTCCACGAAAAGGCCCGGGAGGTCGAAAAAGGCCTCCTTTGCTATGAAACCGAGAACACCGAGCAGATGGCCTATATCGCTTCCTCGCTATTCGGACATGGAGGGGTCAAGGCGGAAAGAAAGGAAATCCAAGGGGGTTTTGCGGATGAAATCTCCTTCGTCCTCTCTTCGAAAGCTGTCTTCGACAAGGCCGTTGCCGTCGTGACGAGCCGCGATGAAATGAAAGTCGACCCGCGGGAATTCGCCGTTGGGGAAGCAAGCTACGGGTCCACGCATTTCGATGAACTAGCCGAGGAGAACGCCGCCTCCTATTCGGCTTTCTACGACGATCTCGGGCTCGAGATCAAGGGCAACGCCCTCGACGAGCAGGGTCTCGCCTTCTGCCTTTTCCAGCTCCACTCGACTTACCGCGGGCTTTCGGGAAAGGACAACCTCGGGGCCAAGGGCCTCACGGGCGAAGCCTATTCCGGCCATGCCTTCTGGGACACCGAGACCTACTGCCTGCCCTTTTATCTTCTCAACGACCCGGATGCAGCTAGGAGCCTTCTCCTTTATCGCGAGAAGACGCTTCCCTTGGCCAAGGAAAAGGCCAGGAAGCTCGACTGCCGCGGGGCAGCCTACCCAATCGCCACTTTGGACGGAAGGGAAGGGTGCACTCTCTTCCAGCACGCGTCGCTTCAGCTCCAGCCCTCGACCGGCGTCGTCTATGGGTTCTACCACTATGAGAAGACGACCGGCGACTTCGACTTCGTCCTCGAGCACGGCGCGCGCCCGATTCTGAACGTCGCCCTTTTCCTCCTTTCGCGCGGCGGCTATGCCCAGGATGGCCGGGGATTCGGCTTCTACGGGGTCATGGGTCCCGACGAATTCAAGATGATGGTGAACAACAACTACTACACCAACGTCATGGGACGCTTCGCCTTCGAGTATTGCCTGCGGATCATGTCCGCCCTTCCTGAAAGCAAGAGGAAGGCCCTCCTTGCCGAAGAGGGCGCAAGCGAGTCCGACCTCGAGGATATGAAGAAAGCCGCGGCGAGCATGTACCTGCCGGTCTCGAAGGAAAATCCCGACCTCTACGAACAGGACGATTCCTTCTTCGAGCTTCCTCACGTGGCGATCGATTCGATTCCCCGTGAGCAGTTCCCGCTTTACGGGCATTGGAGCTACGACCGCCTTTACCGGACCGACATGATCAAGCAGCCGGACGTCCTCATGTACTGCTTCCTCTTCCTTTCGAAGATGAGCCAGGGCGTCCTTCGCTCAAACTTCGACTATTACGAGCCGCGCTGCATCCACGAATCCTCCCTTTCGCCTTCCATCCACTCCATTTTGGCCGCGGCCATCGGGGAGAAGGAAAAGGCGGCCGGCTATTTCTCGTTTGCCACCCGCCTCGACCTCGACGACTACAACAACAACACCGGCGAGGGGCTTCACCTCACTTCGCTCGCGGCGGCCTATCTAAACGTCCTCTATGGCTTTGCCGGGTTGAGGACCGACGGCGACCTCCTCGAAATCGATCCCTATTTGCCCGACCGTTACGAGTCCTATGCCATCAACTTCCTCTATCGGGGCCGTCGGCTCCGGCTGGAAGTCGGCAAGGACTGCACGAGGCTCGCCCTCGTCGAGGGAAAGCCCCTCGTTTGCCGCGTTCGCGGAAAGGAAACGACCATCGATGGAACGCTCTCTATTTAAACTGTCCCGAGAGGGATACGACGATTCCTATCGCGAGCTCTTCCTGCTTGGAAACGGACATCTCGGCTACGAAGGCAGCCTCCCGGACGAGGACGGTGGATTTCACCTCGTCGGGGTCTACGACCAATGCGGCGACAAGTGGAGGGAATCCTTGAACCTGTTCGATCCCCTTCGACTCCGCGTTCGCTTTGACGGAAGGGAGATCGCTTTCTCGAAGGCGCGGCTGAGCTGGAATCTCGATTACCGGAGGGCCGTCCTTCGCCTTCGGGCCGAGTGGAAGGAGGGCGTCTATTTCGAGGAAAGGTTCCTTTCTTCCTCCGTCGACACGCTCCTTTTCGCCAAAAGCCGCTTCCGGGCAAAGAAAACCGGACGGCTTTCGCTTCGCTTTGAGATCGAAAAGGACCCGCACGACATCAACGGTCCCCATTATGTTTCGCTCGCGGCCTCCTCTTCGCCCCTTTCGCTGGAAGGAACGAGCAACGAGGGAAGAAAGGCCAAGGTGAGCCTGAAAATCGCCGGTCTTCAAGGACTCAAGCCTTCCGTTTCCGAAGGCACTCCGCTTGCCGATTGGGAAGGCGAGGTCAAAAGGGGGGAAATCGTCTTCTTCGAAAGGGCAGCCGAGGCCCTCGTGGACGATGAAAGGCCGATGGAAAGGTTTATTTCCTACGAAGACGGCTATTGGGATCACGTTTCCGAGCGGAAGCGCCGCTTTGGCTTCTTCTTCCCGAAAGCCGATGGCGAATCGCCATTCCTGGAGGGGCTTTACGACAGCGCCTACCGGATGTCGGTCCTGAGCGACTATTCGCGCATCGCCTCCATTCCCGCCCGCGGGGTTTCCGGGCAAGTCTACAAAGGCGCGGCCTTCTGGGACAGCGAGATGTTCATGCTTCCCTATTTCCTTCTCCTCGAGCCCGATGAGGCCCGGAGCCTTCTCCTTTATCGGATCAAGACGTTGCCGGGTGCCCTCAAGAAAGCTGAACGCTTCGGCTATCAAGGCGCCTTCTACGCCTGGGAAAGCCAGGAAGACGGCGTCGAGCGCTGCTCGCTATATAACGTCACCGACCGCAAGACGGGGAAGGGCATTCGCACGTATTTCGCGGACAAGGCCATTCACATTTCCGCGGATATCGTCAAGGCCTTTTCATCCTACTACCGTTCGACGGGCGACTCTTCGCTCTTTGGTCAAGGAGCGGTGGACGTCATCGCCGAAGTCTTCCGTTTCTACCGTTCCTATGCCTCGGAAAAGGAAGACGGGCTCTTCCATTTCCTCGATGTCGTCGGCCCCGACGAGTATCACGAACGCGTCGACGACAACGCGTTCACCAACTACCAGATCGCCTTTGCCTTCGAGGATGTCCTTTCCGATTTGAAGGCGGCTGGCTTATCGATCGACGGGGCCTTTTCCGCCCGGGGGATAAGCGAAAGGGAGATCCGGGACTTTCTCTCGCGTATTTACCTTCCGAAGCCGGACGAAAGAGGCATCATCGAGCAATTCTCCGGCTTCTACGAGCGTGAGGACATCCTCCCCAAGGAACTGGCCAAGCGCCTGGAAGACCCCGACGACTATTGGGGCAAATACGCCGCCCCGACGAGGGTCAACAAGCAAGCCGACGTCGTGGCCCTATTGGCTATCTACCCCGAGCGTTTTCCTTTCGAGGTATTGAAAGCCAACTACGAATTCTACCTGCCCTATACCGAGCACGGTTCCTCGCTTTCCCACGTCATGTTCGGGATCCTCGCCGCGCTCATCGGCAAGGAGGAAGAAGCCTATGGGCACTATCTTTCCTCGGCGCGGATCGACCTCGTCGGAGGCGGCAAGCGCTTTGCCGGCGGCATCAAGATCGCCGGAAGCCACCCGGCTTCCCTGTCGGGATCCTTTCTCATCCTCTTCAATGGCTTCCTCGGAGCCCGGATGGAGGGGGAGAGAATCGCCTTCTTCCCGCGCCTGCCGAAGGAAATCGCTTCCATCCGCGTCAACTACTACGCCAAAGGGAAACGCCATCGCGCTTCCTTCGAAAGGAAATGAATCATGATCAAAGGAATAGTGTTCGACCTCGACGGCGTCATCGTCTCGACCGACCGCTTCCATTACGAAGCCTGGAAGGCGATTGCCGACCAAGAGGGAATCTACTTCGACGAGAAGATCAACGACCGCCTTCGCGGGGTGTCGAGGATGGCAAGCCTCGACATCATCCTCGAAAGGGCATCCCGCCAATACGACGAGGAAGAGAAACTGGCCCTTGCCACCAAAAAGAACGAGATCTACCGGGGATTGCTTTCGCGTTTATCGCCAAGCGACGTCGAGGAAGCCGATCGAGAGGCTCTCGAGGAACTCCGTTCCCGCGGCTATAAGCTAGCCGTCGGCTCTTCTTCGAAGAACACGCCCCTCATCCTCGAGAAGATCGGGCTTGGTTCCTTCTTCGACGCCGTCGCGGATGGAAACCAGATAACCCACAGCAAGCCCAATCCGGAAGTCTTCCTCCTTGCCGCGAAGCTCATCGACATCGACCCGAGCGAAGGAGCGGTGGTCGAAGACGCCGAGGCCGGCATCGACGCGGCGAAGGCCGGCGGCTTCCTGGCCGTCGGGATCGGAGGGGCCGCTTCCTATTACCGGGCCGATAGGAAAATCGCTTCCCTCGTCGATCTCCTTTCCATCTTCAAGCCGATCGAAAAAGAATGAAATAGCCGCTTTTTGCTGGCGATAACGAAAAAAGACCCCGGTTCCCCGGGGTCTTTTGCTGTCTTTTACTTTATCCAGTCGCGACGCTTGAGACCAATGATGAGGCCGGTTCCGATGAGGATGAGGCCGGCGGCCAATAGAATGGCCTTGAAGAACTGGTTCAGGTCGAACTTGCCATCGTTTACCAAGCCGATGATCGTCATGACGATGTAGGAAACGACGACGAACGCCCCATAGACGATGGAAGCGATTCCCCCGGTCATCCCAAGCCACTTCTTGGGAAGGAAAACGAAGACGAAGATGGAGACGAGGATGAGGATCCAAAGCATCGACCCGATTCCCGAGAGGATGCTATTGACGTCGGCATTTCCGAAATTGAGGGAGTACTCGCCGCAGACGGCCAGGATCAGGACCGAGGGAGCCAGGGCCTTCCAGGGGCTATTGAATCCCGGCAAGCCGAAGACGAAAAGCACGTAGAAGCCGACGAGAACGATGAGGACGAAGATCGAGACGATGAACTGGAATAAATCGCTCGTGGACGGGGTGTTCTCGAGCAGGTACTTGATGAGTAGGAATAGCCCTGCGACGAGGAACATGATTTGGGCGAAAGTCACTTTCCGGACCTTATTGGACGATGAAGCCATTTTTGCTACCTCCGGAGGTGATTATAGCGTTATTCCTCTCCATCAAGGAGACATTTTCAGACGGCAGCGATGGCCGCGAGGACGATGCCCGATGCCATCGCGACGAGCGAGAAAGCGTAACCGTAAAGATCCCATAGCGATACTTTGAAGGTTCGGGCGTAGAGGGAAGCGACGGCGTAGTAGACGACGCAGTAGACGACGAATAGGAGAATCGAAAGATATACGAAGAAATAGCAAAAACATCCAAGGATGAAAGCTGCCGTCCCCATTAGGAAATGGTAGCTGTATCGTTCGAAGCTCGGGCCCTTGCTCGGGCGGCCCATCTTCTCGCCCGAGGGTTCCCTGGCAAGGTAGACGTAAACCGTGGCGGCGATTGGAAGGACGGCATACGTAGCGACATAGGTGGAGAAAACGGCAAGGAAGGCATCGGATTCGCCAAGCGCCTTAAGCAGAGTGTCCGTGACAGCGGCCTTGGCAATGTCATTGGCAAACAGCTCGGAAAATAAGGCCGGGCCGAGTGCGAGGCTCGGCGCGTACTCGACGGCCTTAAGGCAAACTTCCATGAAGGCATCGCTTTTGACAAGCGCCCCGACGAAGAAGGAAAGGGGCAGAAGGCCAAGCTGCAGGATCGCCATCATGACGAAAAAGTAGAAGAAACCCTCGAAGTAGGTCTTGCCCCGCGAAAAGGGAAAGCAGGAGACGAGATAGCTTGCGGCGATGATCACGATGCCGAAGAGGATCGAAAGGAATCCAAGGCCGTAGTCGAGGACGGCGCCGCGGCAGTAGAGGACAAGGTAGAAAAGAAGCGAGACGATAACATAGGGGACGATGAGATAAACGAGCGAGACGAGATAACGGGCAATGAAAAGGCGATCGCGCTTCTCCCCGATCGAAAGGTAATAATCGCTCGATTTCCGGTCGTAACGATAGGAGAAGGTAAGCATCGCCATGATGACGGAAAAGGCAATGGCAATTGAATTTATCGTCGTCCCGTCGACGTTCGACGGCTGGACCGTTCCGTAGACGGATACGTAGGAGACGGAGGCGAAAAGGAGAACGACGGCGGACAACAGGGCAAAGTAGACGATGACGAATCCGAGCCATCTTCGCGCTTCGAAAAGAAGGTATTTCCTATTCATGCTTTTCTCCTTCCGCCATGGCATGGGCGATTATCTCCGTCGACGTGAGGGGAACTTTCTCGATGTAAGGCGGAGCGAAGCGGCCCTTGAGCTTATCGATGGAGCTTTCGTCGTGCGTGAGGAATTCGGCCATGGCCCCCTGCGAACGGAAGCCGATCACGTCGATTCCGAGGGACTCGATGTCGCTTTCGGAAACGGGGACCGAGAAAACGGCCTGGATCTTCGTGAGACCGTGGGCGATTTCCTCGCTTGCCCCTTTGTCGGAAAGGCGGCCCTTGTCGATCAAAAGGAAGGTATCGGATAGCCGCTCGAGGGAAACGATGTTGTGGCTTGCGATGATGACGAGCCTGTCTTTTCCGACGAAACGTTCGACGATCCTCGACTTGATCTTCTCCAAAGCCAATGGATCGAGCCCGTCGAAGGCCTCGTCGAGTAGAAGCAAGCGGCTGTCGACGGAGAGGGCAGCCGCTAGGTACGCCTGCCGTTTCATGCCTTTTGAAAAAGAGGAAATCGGCTTGTCTGTCGGCAAGCCGAATTCCATGGCCATGTCCCGGATTGCGGAATAGTCGAGGGCGTAATGGCAGGAAAGGAAACGGTAGAGCCCCTTGAGACTCAGGCCCTTTGGGCAATAGGGGTCGTCTGGCAAGAAGAACGTGCCCTCTGCGGGCCTGGAAAGGCCGATTGGCACACCATCGCAAAGCAGTTCCCCGGCGTCAAGCTGATAGACGCCGGCGAGACAGCGGAGAAGAGTGCTTTTCCCGGCGCCGTTTTTCCCGACGAGGCCGACGATTCCGTCGGTGAGGACGAACGAAAGGCCATCGATGGCTCTCGTTTCGCCAAGCCGTTTGCTTATCGATTTCGCTTCGACGATCATTTTCCTTCCTCCTTGAGGGCGGCCCCGATCTCTTCGATTGAATAGCCTTCCTTGACGATTTCGGCCAAAAGGGCACGAAGGCGCGCTTCGCGCCCGGAAGCGTTGCCCTTTCTCCTGACCATATAGCCTTTGCGCTCTATGGCCACCACATATCCGTCATCTTCGAGCGAACGAAGGGCCCGGGCCGCGGTATTGGGATTGATTCCGAAGTTCGCGGCGACTTCACGGGCCGAAGGAAGAAAGCTCCCTTCTTGGTAGGCCCCGAGCTCGATCAAACGCCGATAGAAAGCGCAAAGCCGTTCATAGATTGGGCCGGTTCCAGGCAGTTCCATCGGAGAAATCACGGCTAATTATTGTATTAACTGTATTAATATGTCAATCAAGGCCGCCAAGATCGGATGTTTGCGCATTTTGCGACTTTCCGCGCCCTTGATTGGCCCAACTCGCGCTAATTTATACTTAGCGTCGGAGGATCGACATGGAAGTTTCATCCTTATTTTCCGTTTTCGCGAAGCACGGGGTTGCCCATCGGGGGCTTCACGGCCCGCTGACCTACCAAAATTCGCCATTGTCTTTTCGGCTGGCTGTCGAGTGGGGATATCCCTTCGAGACCGACGTCCATCTCTCAAAGGACGGATCCCTTTTTCTTAACCACGACCATGACCTCGTCTATCAGGCCGGGGTTCCCGGGCTCATCGAAAAGATGGGGGATGCCGAAATAGAGGGATATTCCCTCCCCGACGGCTCGCCCCTTCTCCGGCTCGAGGAACTGCTCGCAATGGTCGATGGCCGAGTCCCGATTGTCATCGAGCTGAAGGCCTACGGGGGGAACGGGCGTGAGCTCGCTTCCAAAGTCCGGGATGCCATCTCGCGTTACATAGGACCCGCGGCCGTCATTTCCTTCAACAAGGAAGCGCTTTTCGCCTATGGCAAGGGAAAGGAGCCGATCGGGCTTCTCATAGGAGGCGACGAACTCGCCTCTCTTAGCGAAAGCGACATCGGAAATTGCGATTTCCTGGACGTGGCTTATCCGCTCCTCCAGGATGAGAAGATCCGTTCCTATCGGGAAAAGGGCGGGAAAGTCCTTTCCTGGACCATCAGGAACGAAGAGCAGCTCGAAATCGCCCTCAAGGGAAGCGATGCCGTCACGTTTGAGAATTTCCGTCCCTATCCTTCTTGCTCGAGGAAGGAAGAAGGATTCTACCTGAGGGAAAAAAGCGAGACGATGAACGGCTCGCTCCTTCTAGTGGAGGACCTTCCGGACGATGCGGCCTTCTTGGAGATCGCCGGGGCGAGCGAATATCAATGCTTCCTCGACGGAGAGTTCCTTCTTTACGGGCCGGAACGGGGGGCGAAGTCCCGGTTCTATGTCGACGAGGCCTTGCTTCCGCACGGGCCCAAGCGTCTCTCGGTCTTTTTGACCGGAAGCAACGCGAAAGGCTACGAAAGGGTAAACGAGCGCCCATTCGTCTTCTACCGAATTTATGACCGGAATGGAAAAATCATCGCTAAAAGCGGCGTTTCTTCCCGCGTTTTCGCTTCGCCGTTCCGCATTGAGAAAGTTGCCCGTTTCTCTTACCAACGGGCTTTTTCCGAGTCTTATCGGATTTCGTACGATGCCTATTCCGCCCTTCGCTCGCCAAAGAAAAAGATCCCTCTTGTTCCAAGCCGCCTTTCTCCCTTTGGGAAAAAGGACCTCTTCGAGAGAAGAACCCATTATCCGTCGTATCAAGAAAGCCGCGGCCGCCTTTGCGAGGGCGGAAAATTCCGCCTCGACCCAACATTGCCCCTCTACGACGACCGTTCGATGCACGCTCCTTTCCTCGGGATGTATCCCAAGGAGGAGTGGGAGGTCGCTCCCAGCGACTATCTTTCCCAGTGCGTCTACGAGCTCGGGGAAAGGAAGCATTGGTTGGCGAAAGGCGATTTCGCGACCTTCGCGCTCGATGGAAGCAAGACCGGATTCCCCAAACTGAAGCTCAAGGTTTATGCGAGCAGCCGCATCGACATTGCCTTCGACGAAGCCGACACGTCGGACTCGCCCGGGCCGATCGGCATCGACTTCAAGCGAAACGGTACCCACAATGTCATCCATTATGAGTTGACTCCCGGAACCTACGATCTTGTCGGTTTCCTTCCGGTGAGCGGCAAGTATTTCCGCGTCCTCTGCGAGGATGGATGGGTCGACATCTCGGACGACTCGTTCTCTCTCATTGCCCTTGAAAATCCGGATTCCGGTCGCTTTGGGTTCGAAATCGAGGATGCATTGCTTGCCTCCATCGTGACGTCTGCCCGCGAGTCGTTTAGACAATGCGCGGTCGATGTCTTGATGGATTGCCCCTCGAGAGAAAGGGCCGGTTGGCTGTGCGATACCTACTTCACGGGCCGCGCCGAATATCTCTTCACCGGCGAAAACGCAGTCGAAAGGGCGTTTCTCGACGACTATGCCCACTATGTCAATCAGGGCGACCAGCCGGAGAAGATGATCCCGATGTGCCATCCGAGCGATTACGGCGATCAAGGCTACATTCCAAATTGGCCGATGTTCTATGTGCTTGAACTCCTCGAGGCCAAGAAAAGGAACGAAAGGACCGTCGATCTCGATGGCGCCTATCGCAAGATCGTTCCCTTTCTTGAGTGGTGCGAGTCGTTCAAGGACCCCGAGGGCTTCCTTGAGGATCTCGACGGCGTCGTTTTCGTCGAATGGAGCCACGCGAACGACCTTGAAAGCACCCGTGGGGTCAATTTCCCGACCAACATGCTCTACTGCGCGATGCTAGAAGCTCTCGTCGAGCTTTACCCAGAACGCTTGGGCCATCTCAAAGAAAGGGCGTCGGAACTAAGGAAGGCCGTTTCCTCCCTCGGCTATGACGGAAAGTGGTGGAACGACAATGCCAAGCGAGACGAAAAGGGCGCTCTCCGGCTGACGGGACGCGTTAGCGAGGTAACGCAATACTATGCCTTCCACTTCGGCTTTTCCTCGAAAGAGAAGGATCCTTCCCTTTTCGAACGGGTCTTCGGCCTGCTTGGGCCGAACCGCGACCCCTCGATTGCCGAGGAAGAAGTATTCCCGGCCAACATGTTCATCGGCTATTACCTCCGGCTTTCGTCCCTTCTCGAGGAGGGCGAATTCGCGCGGGTCCTGAGAGAGGCTCGCCTCTATTTCGGCAAGATGGCCCTTCGGACCGGAACTCTATGGGAATACGATTCGTATTACGCCTCTTTGACCCACGGATTCGCTTCCTTTGCCGCGAATATCGTCCTCGAGTGCCTAACCGGCATTTACCTCGTCGACGAAGCGCGCAGGATCGTCCATCGACGAAAGGGAAAAACGGCCGGGATCCCGTGCCGCTTCGAGATCCCGATCGAAGGCGGCACGCGTTCGATTGTCTTCGAGCGAAAGGAAAAGGGCGAAGCCCTCTTCTTGCCGGACGGCTACGCCCTAGTCGAAGATTGAACGGCGATCGCGAATCATCAAGCCCCGTAAACGGCTTCCCTTAGGTCCTCGGGGATCTCAAGGGGAGCTTTTTCTTCATAGGCGGGTTCATGATTCTCTTCGGCTCCGAGGGAGGAAAGGCCGATAGTCACGGCCGGGCTGTAGAGCCCGTGGGAAAGCGTTTCGTCGCGGTAGTAGAAAGAGCCGGTGACGTACTTGTCTTTGGAAGGGTCGCCATCGAGGAGGACGAAACTCGCCGCGACATCCTTCTCGGTTCCTCCGTAGGTCGTGGCTTCGACCGCGGCGAGGGAGGCGATGTCGTTTGCCGATTCCAAATAGATGTAGCTTTCGGGATTCAGCTCGGCAACGACGCTTTCGCTGTTCTCGGCGACGTCGGTCGTGGCGATGTTGGTCGGGTTCGCGAAGTGGCTTTGGTCCTCGTAGGTGTAGCTGTTGATCGGAAAGCCGCGGGCGGCAAGCTTGTAGCTATTGGCGATGAGCGTGCCGGTGAGGGAATAATCGCATCCCCATTGGTATTTCCTCAGGTATTGGCTAAGCCCTTGCGGATCCTCCGATCCGACATAGTCGAGATTGTATTTCATGCCGTTGCCGATGGTGTTTATCGGCATCCAAGGGGAGTGCTCCCGGGCTCCAAGCGCATATGGAGAATAGTAGGTAATCGCGACTACTTGCTTTTCCATGCCGGTTTTGCGGACGATTTCCTCTACATACTGAAGCGGGTCCTTGGCAAGGGCCTTGTCGCTGCACCAATCCATTTTGAGTTCCAGCATGAAGACGAGGTCGGTTCCCTTGGCGGCAAGCAGCGCTTCCTCAAGCGTCGGGATTTTGTTTCCTTCCGCGACGTTGTTGTCTGTCAAGCGGTAGTCCTTCATCTCGTCCCAGTCGTAATCGATGAACCGATCGGAAGTCGAAGGGCAATCATCGCTGAAATAGGCAGGCGAATCGTCATGGCAGACGACTATTACGTTATCGTGGGTGATTTGGAGGTCGATTTCGACATGGGTGGCCCCGACGGCGTCGGCTCCGAGAATGGCCGGAATCGAGTTTTGATTGTATTTTCCTTCGGTCGTCAAACCCCGGTGGGCGGAGAGGAATTGCTTTCTTGTCCGTCCTGGCCGGTTCAGCTTGGCATAGAGTGAATTCAGCTTTTCGGCGTTGGGCGTCATTACGCCGTAAGCTCCCGAGCACAGGGCCCGCGCCTCGTTTCCGTCGGTCTTGACCCATGTCGACTTAAAGCGGGCGTTGAACCATTCGATGGCTTCCTCGAGATTTGCGTTTTCCTCGCCGAGAATGACGGTATCGGCCGCGACTGCGGTAGAGACGGCTTCGATGAGGAAGCGGTCTTCGTCGCTCTCGAGGGATGCCGAACTAGCGTCAAAGGCGAAGTAGTGCTTCTTTCCGTAGGTGTCGGCTTCCGCTTTCTTGAGGACGTCGGCCTTCGACGAGACGATATAGCAATCGGAAATCGCGACATTGTCCCTTATCCCGCGCAGATACAAGTCGAGGGCGGTCTGGCTTTCGATCCTTATTGCCGGTACGCTTTTGGCTTTATATAGGATTGTCAGGTAAGTGGTGAAGAAATCATCCCCCTTGCTGCCGTCGCCATAGACGACTTTCAGGCTGTCATCCACCGTCAACACGACGATGGTAGGAACGCTCTCCAGTTTCATCGTAGAGGCAAGTTCCTCGGCGTTCCGCGGTTCGTATATCCTCACGGCTTCGCCTATGAGGGAAGGTTGAACGGGACGGGTGTCGACAAAATCGTTGACGGTTATTCCCGTAATTTCGTCGGAAAGGCTTTCCTGGTAAGACGAGGAAGAAGAAGAAAGGGAAGAATGGGTCGTCGGCTCGCAAGAGGCAAGAAGCCCGCAAACGCTCAAGATAAGGGGCAAAGCGCGAATCTTTTTTCTCATCGAAAAAGACCTCCTATGGAAATTAGGCAATTTCAATCGTTTTTTTGCAAGTCCATCGTCAAGGAAAGGCAAGTAAGGGCTTTCAATTCAATTTCGATATCTTCGCAATATTGACGTTTGTTTGCTCAGTGAGCAATATTGCGCGAATTTTATCCAGCAACGACAACATCGATATTCGCACGCTGGAACGCTTCCCGATACTCCTCGGGCGGTTCCCTGTCGGTTATCAGGACGTCGATGTCCTCGAGGCCGCAGTCGCTTGATAGAAGGGTGCGATCAAATTTCGTGTGGTCGACGAGGCAAATGAGCTTCCTTGCTCGCGAGGCCATGGCCGCCTTTACCCTTTGCTGTTCGATTGTGCCTTCGTTCGGCCCGGCGTCGAGCGAGAAGCCGCGGCACGAAAAGAAGAAGGCATCGACGTAGAAGCGGGAAACGAATTCAACGGTATCCGGACCGACGCTGGAGCCCACGTTGCTCGATATTATCCCTGGGGCCATATATGAGGAAAAACTTACGAAATTCGATAAAGTCATGGCGTTATCGAAGCCATTTGTAATGACGGTTATATCGGTGAAATGTTTTAAAAGGGGGATTATTTGGCCAACGGTTGTGGAGGAGTCGAAGAAGTAGCTCTCGCCCTCCCGGAAATAGTTGATGGCCGCCTGCGCCATCCGCTTCTTCTCTATGACATTGGTCTTGCGCCTGATGAGGGATGAAACCTCGCCCGTGTTGGGCGCGAGAACGGAGGCCCCTCCTCTTACCCGCTTGATCAATCCCGCATTGGCAAGGTCGGCAAGGTCCCTTCTGATGGTTGCCGGCGAGGCAAAGACGAGCTTTGCGAGTTCTTCGACCGAAATGTAGGTCCTTTCGCCGGTGATGCTAAGAATTTCTTGCTTTCGTTCATCGATTAGCATTTTTGATTTCCGTCCTTGCTCAAAGTTTTGCTTGAATTTGATTATTTGTCAATATTTCGATAATTCCCAATCAAAACCTTGCAGAAATGAACTTAGAGCCAAAGAATGAAAGCGCTTTACGGAGGAAGCATATGTCATTTGGTCACAGCAAAGCGGATAAGGCACCCCGCCTAGGACTAGTCCTAGCCTTCGCCGGAATCGCCCTCGCCGCTTGCACTCCAGTTCCCAATGAATCGAGTTCTCAGCCGAGCGAATCGTCCTCGTCGGAAGGCCAAACGCTTGATCCGAGCGATTTTCCCAACTATGTCGAGGATATCGATTCGCTGACTTACGATTACAAGGTGAACGATCCAGCCATGAGCGATCCATTTTTCTACGGAAACGTCATCTACAACGAAACTGTCATGCTTAGGACCCAGGAAGACGGGACCGGCCTCGGACATCTTCGCTTTGCCCCTCGCAAGATCATCTCGGTTCGCGATTACACGCTGAAGACCGAATATGCCGAAGGCACGGATTACATGATCGACGGCAATGCCATCACGGCGCCGAGCGGCAGTCGGATCGGCCATTGGACCAATCGGCAGATGTGGGGCGAGGAAGACCTTCCGGCTCCATATGTCGTGAAGGGTACCATTTCCAACCAAACGACCGATTGCATGAGGATGGGCGCGACCATTTATACGGAATCGCCGTTTTATTACGGGACGCAGGTGTACGTGACCTATGTCTATGACATCAACGATTTGGACATGACCTCCCTTCCCGCCAGCCAGATCTCGAGTCTGCCAGCCCTCAAGGCGAAACTCGATGCGAAGTCGGGATCGCTCAAGATAGCCGGCATCGGAGATAGCGTCATGGAAGGATGCTCTTCCTCGGTCAATTTCAACCACGAGCCCTACCAAAAGCCTTTCTTCGACCTTTTTGCCGAAGCGGTGGAGAACAAGTTCGGACTCGACGTGACGAGCGACAACATGGGGGTCGGCGGAACCACTTCCTCCGATGGAACCCAGAAATCCCTTCTCGACAAAGTCGTGACGTATGCCCCCGACCTTCTCCTTGTCCACTATGGAATCAACGACCTCGGCGGGCAAGCGACCCCTAATGGTTTCATGGACAACATCATGTACATCGTGACCTATCTCAAAGAAAACCTCCCCAACCTTGAAATCATCCTCATGTCGCCCCTCAGCCCCAACCCGCGGGTCTACGACCAGATAAAGCTCGAGAGCTACATCAAGAAAATGAATGACGTGGCCGAAAGCTTCAGCGGGGTCGTGGTCCTCGATACCTACGCCTATGGGAATTATCTCCTCGGAGGCGGTCGCGACTATTACGACATGACCGGAAACGGCATCAATCACCCCAATGACTATGGGCACCGCGTTTACGCCGGAGCCCTCCTCGCCACCATTGAAAATGCTTGATTAAGGAGGTTAAACCAACAATGAAAACAAGCAAGAAAGCCTTCGCCGGAGCCCTACTGGCCGCCTTTGCCCTCACCGGATGCGTCATCGCCCCCGAGAGCAGCTCGAGCACTTCCCATTCGCAGGAATCGGTCGAGATCGGCGTCGATCCGACTACCAATGAAACTCTTACTCTCCTCATTCCTTCCGGCAATAGCAACGAGCAGACCATGATCGAGAAGGCAAACGAGGCTTTCAACCTCCTTTACCCGAACGTGAAGTTCGAAATCAACTTCGTTTCGATTCCCACTTATGAATCGACGATCCGCCAATACAACATGGCGGGGGACATGCCGGATATCCTGTGGACCAATTCCCAGGAAGTCTACTTCCTCCGTTCGCTGAATGTCATCGAGCCCCTTAACCAGTACATAGAAAAGACCGAAGCCCGCGGCGATTACAACTTCGAGGAAGACTTCAAGACCGAATTCTTCGATATGGCCGGAGACAACGGCACCTACTATGCAGTCCCCCGAAGCGCCGACACGGTCGTTTGCTTCTACAACAAGAAGCTTCTCCAAGAAGCCGGGATTTCGATGGACAGCATCAAGAACGGCTGGAGCTGGGAGGATTTCATTGCCCTTTGCGCCCAATGGAGAGCCTATGCCGACAAGCTGGGGCACTCGGCCGATTGGTTCTGCTGCGACTTCAACTTCTCTTGGTCATCCGTCTACTATCCGTTCATCCGCAGCTACGGGGCCGACATTTTCTCGGCGGAGAATACCGTTTCGATCGATACTCCCGAAATGCGGCAGGCCCTAAATGGAATGCGCGAACTCGTCGATGAGCGTTATTGCGTCGGCAATGGCGTCACTTCCGGCTCCAGCTTCGAAAGCGGCACTTGCCCCTTCATCTTCCAATCGGCTGCCATTTCCCACTATGACGAGATGCGTGAGCTAAAAGGAAACATCGACATCGTCACCTTCCCGTTCATCAACGGCCAGGAAAACGCGAAAATCGGCGCCGGCGTTGCCGGATACACACTTTGCACGGCCTCGAACAAGAAGGCCCTTGCCTGGGAATACCTCAACTTCCTCATGAGCTATGACGGCCAGCAAGCCATGGCTCTCGGCGGGCTGAACCTCCCGTCCATCCGCAACGACCTAGCCGACCCCGACAATGCCGAAGCCAACTGGACGAAAGGCTATACAGACCGGAATCTAGAGGCCTATGTCCTCTACGACGAGAACAAAGTGGCCGACGAGTACTATGCCTATTGCTCTCCCTCCGCCATGGCCAACGTCACTCTTGCCATTTCCGATGTCATCGGCGACACTCTCTCGACCCGCGAGAACCGTCGTAGCATCGATGAGATCATCTCCCGCGGCGTGAGCGACCTCAATGACGCCGTCGGCAACTGATCGCCGCCTCCTTTCATCAGCAAAAATCGCCTGCTTTCATAGGAAAATCTATGCCAACCGTCGAAGCCAGAAAGGAAAGGGCTCCCTTTTGGTCCAGCCTCAAGGACCGCGTGAAGGGCTTCCTGCCTGCCAAAAAGGATGGGGATGCCCCGAAGTTCAAGCGTCCGAAGATGAGCCGGATGCAAAGAAAGGAAGCCGTTGCCGGGTGGGTGTTTGCCTCGCCCCTCATCATCGGCCTTGCCCTCTTTACGGCCGTCCCGATGTTCTGCTCGCTTTACTGGAGCTTCTTCCATTACGACGGGTTCAACATCTCGCCTGCCGGCCTTTGGAATTACGTCCAGGCCTTCCAAGACGACGAAGTCGGGATCAGTGCCCTGAACACTCTCATCTACGCCATCGTCAACGTTCCCCTCAACCTCGTTCTCAGCTACTTCCTCGCCCTTTTGGTAAACAACGCCCACAAATTCACCAGGGTATTCCGGGTGCTCTTCTACCTCCCGGTCGTCATTCCGGCGGTCGTAAGCGGGCTTCTTTGGAAAGACCTTTTCGACAATACCTACGGCATCTTCAACAAGATACTCGAATCGATCGGACTGCCTAAGGCAACCTTCTTCATGGATCCGCGGACGGCCATGCCTTCTCTCATCTTCATGGGCCTATGGGGAGTCGGCGGCGGCATGATTCTGTGGCTGAGCGCCTTCAAGAACATTCCCAAGGACCTATATGAATCGGCAAAGGTCGACGGGGCCAATGCCTTCCAGCGCTTTGCCCATATCACGATCCCGATGTCGACGCCGATCATCTTCTTCAACCTCGTAACGAGCATCATCGGTTCGCTCCAGTACAACGGAACCCTCATCTTCGCTCCGCGGGAAGGGCGCGGAATCGACGATTCGCTCTTCCTCTTCGGCGTCAAGATCTACTGGGAAGCCATGCGCATCGGCGACATCGGCTACGCAAGCGCCCTCTCCTGGATGCTGTGCATCGTTATCTCGCTTCTTACACTCCTTCTTTTCTCGACCTCCAAGTGGGTCTTCTATGGAGGTGATTGAACGTGACCTGGAAAGACCTAAAGAACCGTCTTACCGGCGAAGCCTTTGTGGAGGACCGCAAGGCCAAGATGTGGGATTTCTCCAAGACGACCGCTCTCTTCCTTGGGATGTGCGTCGTGGCGGTGGTCCTCATGTTCCCCTACATCTTCATGGTGTTCAAGTCGCTCATGTCCGAGAGCGAGATCCTTGATCCAAACCCCCATTTCTTCCCGGATTGGGGAAACCTCCAGTGGAGCAACTTCGTCACCCTCTTCACCGACGCGAGCTCCGGCTACAACTATGCGCAGGCTCTCCTCCATACGATGATCATCATCGTCTTCAACGTCATCGCGATCCCCCTTTCGGCGACTTTCATCGCCTACGGCTTCGCGAAGCTCAAATGGAAAGGGAAGAACATCGTATTCGCGGCCATGATGCTGACGGTTACCCTTCCGGGCGTCGTTACGCAAATCCCGCTTTACGTCATCTATTCCAAGATCGGCTGGCTCAACACCCTCCTGCCCTTCACCATACCGAATCTCTTCGGCGGCGGGGCCATGTACATCTTCCTCATTCGCCAGTACATGTTCGGAATACCAAACGAAATCTGCGATGCCGCCAAGATCGACGGTTGCGGCCCGTTCCGCATCTATTGGTCGATCATCCTTCCTAACTGCAAGTCGATCATCATCTACATCGTCATCTCGGTCTTCAACTCCTATTGGGGAGATTACTACGGGCCGCTCCTCTACATGCCCTCATCCGATGCGCCGATTACCTTCGCGTATGCCATTTTCAAAAGCACCGTCGAAGGCCTCGCCTCGACGAGATGGGCAGCCGTCAGGATGGCGGGGGGCGTCTTCATGACCTTCTTCCCGGCCCTCCTCTTCCTCATCTTCCAAGAACAGCTTACAGACGGTGCCCTCACTAGCGGCATCAAGGGGTAAAAACATGGCAAGCAAACGCAAGAGAATCGTTCTTCCGGGAGCCTTCCTCCTTTCCCTTTGCCTTCTTGCTTCCTGCGGCCCGAGCGAGATTCCCGACCCCTTCGAGAGGGTCGAGGACGAACGGGTGCTGAGCGATCAGGAATGGACTGTCAACAGCCTCGCCTCCACCGATGCCTTCGGGCGCTCCTTTTCGTCGGTTTCGGAAGCCGATCCGGAAAAGGAAGTCGGGATGTTCTACTCCCTATGGCACGGTTCCCACGAAAGCGGCATTTACGACGTGACGATCCTCAAGGAAATAAATCCCGAGGCTCTCTTCGACGTGAATAGCGGCAATGGGCAGCCGGTCGATAGCCCGCTCGGGCAGTTTCACTACTTCGGACGGCCCCTCTATGGCTATTACGACAGCCGGGATCCGTGGGTATTGGCCCGCCACTGCGAGCTCTTCACCATGGCCGGGATCGACTATTTGGTCTTCGATACGACCAACAGCGTCATCTATACCGACGTCGTCAAGGCCCTGATCGAGGTCTTCCGCAAGTTTGCGGCCCAAGGCTTCGACGTGCCGAAGCTGGCTTTCTACACCAATTCCCACAGCCAGACGACGGTTGATTCCCTCTATTCGATTTGGTACAAGGACGGGCTTTACGACGACATATGGTACAAGGTTGACGGCAAGCCGATGCTCGTTACCCGAAAAGACGATTTCACCGATTACGACAAGCTGGCCTTCTACGAGGAATTCTTTACCTTGAAGGGAAGCCAGTGGCCCGATGAGCGGATGAGGAAGGAAAACTTCCCGTGGATGAACTGGCAGTGGCCCCAGTTCAACCACGACGGAACCATCTCGGTTTCCATCGCCCAGATGCCCGGCTATAACGCAGCCAACCAAGAGGAAAGCAATTTCGGACGCGGGTATACCAGGGTTACCGAGGGCTACAAGACCGGTGCCCAGAACGTCGACGAATATGCCAAGGGCCTCAATTTCGAGGAAGAGTGGATGACGGCCTTCGACCCGAGCCTGTCGGGTGGGGAAGTGGACAATGTCTTCATCACCCAGTGGAACGAATGGATGGCCATCAAGAACCGGGCCAACAACGGCGACATGCAGATGGTCGACGGTTTTGACTTGATCTATAGCCGCGATGCCGAGATGACCGACAGCGAAACCGGCTATGGCGACGGATTTTACCTGCAAATCGCCCGCAACCTTCGCAAATTCGCCTACGAGGAGGGCGAGCATTACTTCCTCGAACCGAAGGGCATCGAAATCGGCAAGGACGACCCCAAATGGTCGGAAGTCAGGCATTCCTACCTCGACTTCGAGGGAGACGCCATGTTCCGCAACTACAAAAACGCCGCGGCGACGCCTTCTTCCTACGGCTATGAAATGTACGAAGACCTCACGGCCCGGAACGACATCGTCTCGACCAAGGTCACCCATGACAACGACAACGTCTACGTCCGGGTCGAAACGGCCGAGGAAGTCATCCCGAGCGCTGGCGACGAAAGCTGGATGAACCTGTTCATCGGAACCCCGGACGTCGAGGGAAGAACCCCGTTTGCCTCGAATTTCGACTACCGCGTCTTCCCGGACGGAACGGATGGAAGCATGGCGGTGGCGCGTTATGAGGAAAGCGAGGGAGTCGGCTCCTGGGTCAAGACCGGAGAACGCGTCGCCTACGTTTCTCAAGACAACGTCGTCGAATACCGGATTCCCCGCTCGGCCATCGGGCTCGGGAACATGGTTCCGCACCTTCTTCTCAAGGCCACCGACCATCTCCTCGATCCCCTGGACATCGACGACTTCTACGTTAGCGGGGATTCCGCCCCGATCGGGAGGCTTGCCTATGAATACGCCTACTAAGGCCCTGTTCGCCTGCCTATCGGTCTTTGCCCTCGCCTCTTGCGAGCCTGGAGGAACAAGCATGTCTAGTCCGAACCGGCCCGGAGTCAGCTATGACGACGGACTTCCAATCGATGAGCGAAAGATAAGCGACGTCGAGTTTTCCCAACTCCAGCTCGAGGGAATCGACGAGCTTGGGAGAAAGGTTCTGCCGATGGGCTCCTTCAAGGACGGAGAACACCATATCGGCCTCTTCTATCACATCTGGCTCGGCCAGCACGACTACGATTTCCGCGGCAATACCGGACCTCGGGACATCGATAGCCTCCTTTCGAGCGAGGAAGGGCGCAAGGCCCTCTTCAGCGAGGACGACCCCCTCTCCCCGAACGGGCGCTTCCATACCTGGGGCAAGCCTCTTTACGGCTACTACAATTCGGCCGATCCGTGGGTCATCAGGAAGCACCTTGAGCTATTCGCCAACTGCGGGGTCGACTACCTTTGCTTCGACACGACCAACGCCGTCATCTACGAGGACGTCGTCCCGACCATTTTGGACGCGATCCTCTTCTACCAAGCCCAAGGCATCAAGGTGCCGCAGGTCATGTTCTATACCAACACGTCTTCCGGCCAGACCGTGCAGATGCTCTTCAACGCCTATTACACGCAGGAGAAATGGGCAAGTTGCTGGTGGGCACCGAACGGCAAGCCGAGGATCGTCGGCATAACCGAGAACAACGGAAAGGCCAGCGATCAAACGATGTACGAAGGCAAGAACCCGGTCATGTCCAAGGACATGGTCGAGTACTTCGATGTCCTCGAAAGCCAGTGGCCCAACGGGATGTACAACGAAAACGGGCAGCCGTGGATGAGCTGGAGCCGGGCCCCCGGCGGGGCCATGTCCCAGTCCGGAATGACATATGGCTATCCGCAGAAAGTCCACAACGGGCATATCGCCGTTCCGGTTGCCCAGCATAACCACGACCTCATCTGCTATTCGCTAGAAGGCGACGAGTCGGCCCGCGGCTATAACCCCGAGACCGACAAAAAGGAGGGCGATTGGAAGGAAGGACTAGCCTTCCAGAAGATGTTCGATACCGCCCTCGATCCTAAAAACGGGGTCACCGATGTCTTCGTCACCGGCTGGAACGAGTGGCAAGCCATCAAGCAGTGGGACGGAACCAACATCGGCTATGGCGGCGACAAGGGAATTTACTTCGTCGACACCTGGAATCACGAATACAGCCGCGACCTCGAGATGATGGAAGGCGGCTATGGCGACAACTATTACATGCAGTTCGTGATGAATGCCCGGGCCTACAAGATGAATCAATATGTCGAGTACGCCCACGAGCGCAAGAGCATCGACGTAAACGACTTTTCGGCCGATGCCTGGAGTGGCATCAGCCATCGTTATGTAGACCCGACCGGAGATTGCGAGGACCGCGATTTCGTGGGAATCACCGTTCCGGCCCACTACAGCGACGACTCCGGAAGGAACGACATAGCCTCGGCGATGGTAACCAACGATTCCTCCAAGGCCTATTTCCGGATCGATTGCAATGCGGCTATCGATTCCGGCGAGAAAGGCGACGCCCTCGTCATCCTTCTCGGGAAGGGAGCGTCGGGCCAGGGCTTCATGGGCGCTTACGAGTACCGGATCGGGGCTAGCAAAGCCGAAGGAAAGGCTTCGCTTGAGCGCTACGAAAACGGGGAATGGGTCTCGCTTTCCTCGTCGATCGAATACGCGATTCAGGGAAATGCCATGCAAATCGCCATCCCATTATCTGATTTGGGACTGACGGGCGTTCGGGCGAGCTTCGTCTTCAAGGTCTATGACAACGTAAGCGACCCCGACGACCCGATGAGTTATTACCAAAGCGGGGATTCCATGCCGCTCGGGCGGCTTGGCTACCGCTACTAATGAAAGGAGGGGCAAAAAGGAGAAAGCTAGAAGATTCACCGTCATCTCAAATGCTTAGTTAACAAGAAAGGAAAAGATAATGAAAGCTAAGAAGCAGTTCCTGTTGGGAACAGCCTTGTTGCTTGGCCTAGGGACCGTTGGTGTCTCCTACAGCCCGGCTGCACAGGCAAACGCGGCTGACGTTGACGCGAAAATCAAGGTCGTGAATCGCAAGGTATGGAATGATCAATATGGTGTCGTTGGCCTTCAAATCGATCCGGCAATCAATGCAGGGCGATGGTACAGCGG
This sequence comes from uncultured Bacilli bacterium, assembly GCA_944375905.1. Classification (GTDB taxonomy): domain Bacteria; phylum Bacillota_I; class Bacilli_A; order RFN20; family CAG-826; genus UBA4951. The sequence goes on along the minus strand of CALWAS010000003.1, from coordinate 12,239 downwards.
CGCCGGAGTGACGCCTTCCGGAACCTGGCCGACTATGTACGACGAATACGGGAAGGCCGAAGAGATGAAGTCCTGGTTCCCGTACGACGATCTTCTTTTCACCTCATACAATATCATCAATCGTTACGGCAATATCCTGTCGATACCTTCCGACTTCAAACTCTCCTCTTCCGTAACCGGGGATACGTACTCGTTCGAGGAACAGAAATGGATTTGTAAGCTCGCCGATGGAGATTTGGGCGACTGGGAACCCTTCATCGCTCCTACTTCCCTCTCCTTCAGCGAGGATGCTCTCGATTTAAAAATTGGGCAAACCCTAAATATTTCTTCCTACGTCAATATCACGACGGAAGATGATACGCCGGTTATTGTCTATCAATCCGGTAGCGATACGACTGCAACTGCTGACAATTCCGGAAATATTACCGGCGTTGGCGTCGGGCAGACGAAGGTGACAGTTTACTCTGGGCTTCTCAAGGATGAGATAACAGTCAATGTAACCGCTGCCTCCGACCAGACCGGCATCAAGGTAACGACGCCGAGCGACGGGATCCTCTCCACATACGTTGGTGTCCCCGTCGATTTCTCGACCGTCAAGGTAAGTGCCACCTATGCCGACGGCACCGAAGGAATCATTCCTTGGGATCCGGCCACGTCAATAACCGGCGAATACGATATCGAAGAAGTCGGCGAATACCCGCTCACCATCAAAATCGGCGAGTTCGAGACCACCCTCACCGTCAAGGTCGATTCCGTTGCCAAGGCCCTCAACATGGATCCGAGCAACGTCTTCGGCGTTACCGGGACTGCCACGACTTGGGGAATGAAGTTTGAGCTTGTCATCGATGACAACAACCAGCAAAACCTGAACTTCAGGGGCCGCGCCCTCGACAATGCCCTATCCCACGTCCTAGTCAACGGGAGCGATGAGGTATTCACGAGCGTCAAGCTCCTTTCCAATCACTTCCTCCTTGGCACCGGCTCCGATTTCGCCGGATTCAAGCTCGGCGACACCGTCACGTTCAAGGCCGGCCTTTACAACTGGAAATATACCGGAACCGTGGATTCCAACAGCCAGGAAGTGAACGGGGACGGCGAGTGGATCGCGACTGCCGTCCTGAACGAAGACCTCAACTTCATCTATAACGGTTCGGCCTTCCTTGTCGCCGGCGTAGCCGTCACCGACTTCAGCGTCGCTTGGGACGGCGGATCCGTCATCATGCAGGGCGATACCTACCACGCGAGCGTTACCTTCACTCCCGACACGAGCGCCGGGCTCCCCGTCTTCGAAAGCTCGGATAAGGATGTCCTCACCGTCGACGCCCAAGGCAACGTAACCGGCGTTGCGCCGGGCAAGGCAACCGTTACCGCTAAACTTGGGGAAGTGACGCACACCTATGATTTCACCGTCACCGAAGTGATGGAAATCAAGGGCATCGTCCCCGTCAACGGCTATATGCATCAGGTCTACGTCGATCAGGACCTTGCCGATTGGGCCCCGACTCTCCAAGGCTTCCGATTCGTCTATGACGACGGAAGCGAGGACGGAATCACCTTCCCGGTCGTCCATCCGGCGAGCGGATTCACCTATTCCTTCAACAAGGAATTCGACCATAGCAAGGCTGGCGAAACCAAGACCACGGTCACCGTCACCTACGAGGAAAAGACCTACACGTCCGAAATCGCGATCGGGGTCTATGACCTTTACGATCAAGTCTACGAGAAGGCGAACGTCGTCGACTGGTTCACCTATTGGGTCTTCGTCGATGCCCCGAACACGGCCAGCAACAAGGTCAATATCTCGAATACCAAGGGAACCGATTGGACCGCTAAGTACATGGCTCCGCACATTCACTACACCAGGGCCGACGGCACCGAGGTCAAGCTAACCACCATCTACCAGCTTGGACACAACACCGCGATCGAGCCCGAGTTCCTCAAAGGCGCGAGCCTTACGGCCGAGAACTACAACAAGGCCCCCTATTACCAAGAGGGCGACATCATCACCGTCGATGCCGGAATGCCGATTCCGAAGTTCACCGGCGGGAAGATCGGAGCCGCCGATCCCTCGAATCCGGACGGAATGAACGAGGCGACTGGCGAGATCGTCGTCGACGGCTTCACCACGACGAAGACCCAGTTCCGCTTCGATGGCACTGCCTTCGTCTCCTATCTCCCGTCCGACGGCATCAAAGCCACCAAGGATAGCATCGAGATGACGGTCGGGCAGAATGCCACGGCCGGCGTCGAGCGCACTCCGGAAGGTGCCACGACCGGAACCATCACCTACGAATCGAGCGATCCGAGCATCGCAACCGTAACTAGCGCCGGCATCATTTCCGCCAAGGCGCCGGGCACCTGCACGATCACGGCTACCATCACCCTCGACGACGGGACGACCAAGTCGGTCACCATCACCGTGACGGTCAAGGGCAGCTCTGCTTCCGAATCGACTCCGACCACCGGCGAAACCCCAACCTCCGGCCTTACTCCGGCGGCCATCGGCGGCATTGTCGGCGGATGCGTCGGTGGGGTTGTCGTCATCGGCCTCGTCGTCTTCCTCATCATCTACTTCCGTAAAAAGAAGCAAGCCTAATCGGCAATACCCCCTGTGAAAGGCCCATCAAATGATCAAGATCGAAAGCTTTGAAGTCGAAGGCAACCGCCTTCTGGCGAAAAACCGACCCATCTTCGCCTATCGCTTGAGCGGCGAAGAACGACTCGAGAGCCTCGAGCTTTCGCTCAAGGGCCCGGGCATCAGGGGCGAGACGCTCTATGTCGAGCGCGAATACCGGGGAAGGTTCCCTTATGGGGGCCTTCCCCTTCTCCCCAAGGAAGAATACCTAGCCACCTTGACCGTCCATGGCAAAGACGGCGGGAAAGACGTGGCCCGATGTTCCTTCCTCGTCGCCCCGCGGGAAAGCGACTTCCGCGGAGGCTACATCGGCTGCGCCCTTCTTTCCGACGGCCCCTTGGCCATAAGAAAGCGTCTTCCTTCCTTCGAGGGCGAGACGTGCACGAGGGCGGTGGCCTATGTCGCTGCCGTTGGCTACCACGAAGTCTACTTGAGCGGAAGGAAAGTCTCTTCCGCCCTCCTGGCCCCTTCCCAAAGCGACTATCGGAAGCGGGTCTATTACGAAGCCTACGACCTTCGCCCTCTCCTCAAAGGAGACGGCGACGTCTTCGGCTTGGTTCTTGCCAACGGATGGTTCGGCAGCAAGGCCGCCAACGTTCTCATCGACATCCGCTTTGCTTCTGGCAAAAGAAAGGAAATCGTCTCGACTTGCAACGGCGATTGGTGGTTTGCCACCTCACCGATTCTCGCAAGCTCCGTCTATGGAGGCGAGACGGTCGATTACCGTTTGGGAAACGTCGGCGACTTCTCCCTTCCCGAGGTCGAGCCGGGCTACCGCAAGGGGTGGTTCGGGTCGATTTACGCCTACGGACCGTCGGGAAAGCTGCTTCCGGATCCCCTTCCTCCGATCGAAGCTCACGGCCGCTATCCTCTGAGGCTACTCAAAAAAGAGGGAAACGTCGCGACTTACGATGCCTTGGCTAACCTAGCGGGCCACGTCGTCCTCCGCGTGAAGGGAACGCCCGGAACCAGAATCTCGCTTCGCCATGCCGAAGCGGTAGACGAATCCCTCAACATCGATCAGACAAACCTGAGGAACGCCGCCCAGGAAGACGTCTACTACCTCTCCGGCGCGGGCGAGGAAACCCTTTATCCGCATTTCACCTTCCACGGATTTCGCTACGTGGAACTGAAAATAGAAGGCGAGGCCAATATCATCGAGGCCTATGCCGTCCATGTGCATTCCTCCCTCAGGAAAGTCGGGGAAGTCGAAGTCGGCGAGCCGAAACTCGCGACCCTTCACGAAATCGCCGTAAGGACCGAAGAAAACAACGAGCAAAGCGTCTTAAGCGACTGCCCTCAGCGCGATGAGCGCTTCGGATGGCTGAATGACCTATCGAGCCGAGCTTTCTATCTCAATTACGACTTCGATGCGGCCCCTTACCTCTACAAAGTGGCCATCGACATTGCCGATAGCGCCAACAAGAAGGGCGAAATAGCCGACACGGTACCCTATTTCACCGGCGGTCAACCCGCCGACACGACGACCGTTTCCTTCCTTTTGCTAGCAGACATGCTGATCGACCTATATGGCGAAAGGGAAAAGGCGGCCGAGGTATACCCGTCGCTCAAGAAATGGGTCGAAGCGCTCCTCCGCCGGAGCCACGGCTACGTGATGGATTACCACTATTACGCCGATTGGGTCCGGCCCGACGGCCTCAAGAGCCCCGAACCGGATTCTCGCCTAATATCCTCCTTCTTCCTCTTCTGGCACCTTTCCCTCCTTGGGAAAATTGCCGGAAAGCTCGGAAAGGGAGGCGACTCGCTTCGCTATTCGACCCATGCGCGGAAAGCCCGGGAGGCCCTGAGGGCCGCCTATCTCAAGAACGGGCTTTTCGGGAATGGATCGACGACCGAGACGGCGATGGCCCTGTCGCTGTCCCTCTATGACGATTCGGAGAAGGACGCCGCCTACGCCCACATGAAGGAACTCATCGAGCTCGACGGCTTCCATCTGAATTGCGGAAACCAGGGATATCGGCATGCCTTCTACGAATTGTGCCGTCATTCGGACATTGACCTCGCCTTCAAGATCCTGCGCAACCCGGAATATCCGGGCTGGGGCTACATGCTCGAAAACGGCGCCACGAGCGTCTGGGAGCGGTGGGAGAAGGCGGTGCTCGCGACGATGAATTCGTTCAACCACCCGATGTTCGCTTCCTACGATGCCCTCTTCTTCCGCTTCATGGCGGGAATCGAGATCGCCGACATCGAAAGCGGCAATGGGACCTTCGATCCATCGCCTCTTAGGGAAGACATTCCCTTCTCGGTAGCCTATTCGACTCGGAAAGGGACGATCAAGGTATCGTCCCCCGGAGTCAAGGACGGGAAGAGGGAATACACCGTCGAAGTGCCTTATGGCATCGTCCTCTTCTCTCCCAAGCTGGGACGGGAACTGGGCCCCGGCACCCACAAGATTGCGTTCAATGTTAATCAAATAAATATCCCTTCGGGGAAAGGAGGAAAAAAGCAATGAACGAAAAGACTATGCGCGACTTCGAGGAGGCAAGGAAGTTCTACGCCGAGTACGGCGTCGACGTCGATAAGTGCCTCAAGCAGTTCGGGGAAATCCAGGTTTCCCTCCAATGCTGGGCCGGCGACGACGTCAAAGGATTCGAGAACCTCGGTCCGGTCGCGAGCGAGAACGTGGTTACTGGCGGCTATCCTTACGCGGCCCGCAACGGGGACGAGCTAAGGGGCGACATCGACGAGGCCTTCTCCCTTTCGCCGTTGACCCACAGGGTCAATCTCCATTCCATGTACGCCGAGCACGGCCATCCCCGCAACGACCTCAACGTCGAGGATTTCCGCGAATGGATCGACTGGGCGAAGAAGAAGGGCTACAAACTCGATTTCAATACCTCGTTCTTTACCCATCCGATGATGGACAAAGGCAACAGCGTCTGCTCCTTCGACGAGAAAGTCCGCGACTACTGGATCAAGGCCGGGATCGATTCAAGGAAGATTTCGGTCGCCATCGGGCGCGAGCTGAACGACAAGTGCTACAACAACTTCTGGTTCCCCGATGGAACGAAGGACATTCCGGCCGATCGCCGGCATTACCGCGAGCTCTTGAAGGATGCCTTGGACCGGATGTTCGAGCACAAGTACACCGAAGAGGAAAGCAAGTACGCGTGCGATGTCCTCGAGGGGAAATGGTTTGGCATCTCGACCGAGGCCTTCGTCGTTGGAAGCCACGACTTCTACATTGCCTATGCGGCCAAAAACGACCTTGGAATTACCCTCGACACCGGGCATTTCCGCCCGACCGAGGACGTGGCCGACAAGATCAGCGCCATCTATCCCTTCGTTAACGGAATGATGCTTCACGTTTCGCGCGGCATTCATTGGGACAGCGACCATGTCGTCATCGAAGACGACGGCCTTCAGGGAATGATGAACGAGCTCAAGCGTGGCGGATACTATGGCAAGGTTGCCATCGGCCTCGACTTCTTCGATGCCTCGATCTCGCGGGTCTATGGCTGGGTCATCGGCCTCCGGGCGACGGCCAAGGCCATCCTGAAGTCGCTTCTCGAGCCGACCGAGATGCTAAAGAAAGCCGAACTGGACGAAGACAAGAGCCAGCGTCTCCTTTTGATGGAAGAGGAAAACAACTTCCCCTTCAACGCCGTATGGAACTACCTCCTCGAGAGCAAGGGCATCAAATCCGGCCTCGCGATGGAGAGGGAACTCAAGCGCTATGAGCGCGAGGTCCAAAGCAAGAGAAAGTAGGTAACTAGCGATGGAAAGCATCCTCGAATGCCCGTCGATCGGGCAATATCTCTCGATCATCGACAACATGTACCGCCTTGGCTGGGATGAGCGCAACGGCGGAAACGTCTCGATGCTCCTCACCCCAAACGAAGTGCGCGAATACGTGCCGGCCAAGATAATAAGGGAAATCCCGCTTCCGATCGTCGCGGATGAAATCGTCCGCGGAAAGACCTTCGCGATAACCAGAACCGGGGGCTACTTCCGCAATACAAAGGGCGATCCGGAACACAACATCGGCATCATCACGGTTTCCGACGACGGGAAGACGGCCCTTCTCCATTGGGGTTTCAAAGACGACGGCTCGTTCACTAGCGAGGTCTATGCCCACCTCATGTGCCACGCGGTCCGCCTCAAGGCCAATCCGGAAAACCGGGTCGTCATGCACACCCACCCGACCAATCTCCTTACCCTTACCCACCTGGTGAAACTCGACGAGAAGGAGCTGACTTTGGCCCTTTGGCGCACGATGACCGAATCGATCGTCGTCTTCCCGGAGGGAGTCGGCGTCCTTCCCTGGATGCTCTGCGGGACCAACGAAATCGGGGTCGCGACCGCCGAGAAGATGAAGGAATACCGGGTCGTTATCTGGTCGCTTCACGGCGTCTATGGCTCCGGGGCGACGATCGACGAGGCTTTCGGCCTCATCGAGACCGTCGAAAAGGCGGCAGCCATCATGATGGGCGAACTCGGTCACGATGTCATCAACGACATCGATGACGAAGGCCTCAAGGCCGTTGCCAAGCACTTCGGCCTCACGCCTCACCCTGGCTATTTGAAATGAGCACGCTTGCCTCAGCCGTCGACATCGGCGCGACTTCCGGCCGGTTATTGCTGGCCGAGGTTTCGGACGCTGGGAAGGTCGAATCGCTAAGCGAAGTCCATCGCTTCCGGACCCCGCTCGTCGACGACGGCGACGGACACTGCCATTGGGATGTCGATTCCCTCTTTTCCTCGATTGTCGAGGGCTTGCGAAAGTGCGCCGAGTCAGGACGCATTCCAAGCATCCTTGGAATCGATTCCTTCGGCGTCGATTATGCCCTTCTCGACCAAGACGGGAAGAGAGTGGGGGAAGTCGTTTCCTATCGAGACAGCCGAACCGAAGGCGTGTTAGAGCGTTTCGAAAGCCCGTCCCTTCTCTTCGATCGCACCGGAATTCAACCGATGGCCTTCAACAGCTGCTATCAGCTTTTCCTCGATCGGGAAAGCGGCAAGCTCGCGAAGGCTTCGGGCATGCTCTTCCTCCCTTGCTATCTTGCCTATCTACTAACCGGCGTTAAGAAGAACGAGCTGTCCATCGCTTCCACCTCGGGCCTATTGACGCCGGGCGGCGCGAAATTCGAGGAGAGCATCCTTGGCTCGCTAGGCCTTGATCCATCCTTCTTCTACGAGGTGGTTGGAGCGGGGTCGCCGATAGGGACCCTAAAGAAGGAAATCGCCGATGAAATCGGCTTTGACCTTGAGGTGAGGGCTGCCCTTGGCCACGATACGGCCGCGGCTTTCCTCGGGGCTGGCGCGAAGAAAGGCGAAATCCTCCTCTCTTCCGGAACCTGGTCCCTTCTCGGCGTTCTCAAAAACGAGCCGACGGTGACGCGCGAGGCTTTCCTTGCCGGCTTCTCCAACGAGCTTTCCCGCCCGGGGGAGGTCCGCTTTCTCAAAAACATTTCCGGGATGTACATCGCGAACCGGCTGCGTTCGGAAATCCTCGCCGATTTTTCGATCGAGGATGCCGTTCGGCTGGCGAGGAAAAGCGAATACCGCGGCTACTTCGACCCGAACGATCCGTCCTTGATGAACCCCGCCTCGATGGAGGAAGCGATACGCTCGCTTCTAGGCAGAAGCGGATTCGATTTGCCTCTCGAACCTGGCGACTATTTCAAGGCCGTATACGTTTCGCTCGCCAAGGCCTATGCTCAGACGATCGACGAGCTTATGAAGGTCGCCTCCTTCGAGCCGGAAGCAATCAGGGTTTTCGGCGGCGGCAGCAAAAACGTCTACCTCAATGAGCTGACGGCCCTTGAAACGCGCTTGCCAGTTTACCGGGGCCCAAGCGAGGCAACCGGTGTCGGAAACGTCCTTTCCATCATTCGCTAGTCTGAAAGAGGACTCCCGAGTCTTCTCCTTCTCGGGAGTCCTTTTCCTTTATTTTGCAGGGTTTTTGCCAGCGTTTTTGCGATGACGAAGAAAAAACGCCCGGTGTTTCCGAGCGCCGTTTCCTAGATGGCGGAGAATCGGGGATTTGAACCCCGGCTGGGCTTGCACCCACTATCAGTTTTCGAAACTGACCCCTTCAGCCTCTTGGGTAATTCTCCGTGCGCCACTTTATACTCCATCCGCCGCCTGTTTTCAAGGAAATGGAGCTCGACGAGCCATTCTTCCCGTGCCTTGGTCTCGTTCTTGCTGCCCTTTTGGCCCCTCCCTCTAGGAGGGAGAACGCTGGAAGCGCTATAATCCCGGCGAAATGGCAGGAACTTTCTTCGTCGACGTCTTCACTCCCGATACGGTGGCCGGCTTCGTGCTTGCTGTCGCCGTCGCGCTCGCCCTTTTCATTTCGATCGCGGTAATCGGCATCCTTCTTGCCCGCTCTCTCGTCAGGGAGCGGCAGTACGCCTTGATCCTTCAACGCGAGACTTCGACGGTTCGCCTTTTTCGCATCGACCGCCATCAGCGGCAGGTTTCCTATTTCAACCTTTCCGATCTCCGAAACGTGAAAACCGTCCCGCCGGACGATTTCTATTCCTCATTCCCGGCCTCCGAGCGCGAGCGCCTCGAGACCTGGGTAGATGACCTCCTTGACGGCAAGCCGTCGCCCGATTATCTCGAGCTCGATGTCTACATCGGAAAGAAGCGGAGCAAGCAGCGCGTCCCCTCGTTTCTCAAAATGACCGATGTCGATGTCCCGAAGGGCGTCCTTCATCTCGAAAGCTACCTGCTTTCGGGCATGGCCCCCTCGGAAGGGCAGAGCTTCCGCCTTTCGACGGAAGACGATTTCTCATCGGCCCTTAAAAGCAACGGCTCGAGCGTCGGCTTCACCTTCTGCTTTTCCTTCTTCCCCGTCCGCCGGGGGAACAAGCCGGCCAACGCGCGTCCCAAGCTCACCCGGGAGCAGGTTTCCCGCTTCCGCAGCCTCGTCGCCCCTTACGTCAAGGGATCGCAGCGGCTCATCCAATGCTCGGAAAGCGAGTTGCTCCTTGCCAATTTCGACATGGCCGAGAAAAGCGAGGCCATCGACTTTGCCCTGCGTTCGGGCAAGGGGATCGACGGCCTTCTCATCGCCACGAGGAAGAAAAGGGAGCCGCTATTCGTCTGCCGCCTTGGCATCGTCGCGAACCGCGACCTTCCGGGCGATGCCGACGCCATAATCGCGGAAGCGAGGAACGCCGCCTCCCTTGCTAGGGAAAACGGAGTCGGGTTCGAATTCTATTCGCGTTCGAGGGAAGCCATTGCCCCGAGCGAAGAAGCCGGCATCTTCAAAAACGAGGTCGACCGCATCATCGACGAGAAGAAAATCGACTTCTCGTATCGACCCGTCTATTCGGTCAACAGGCGCTTCGTCTATGCCTATCTTGCGCTGGCCAGGCCGATCAACACATCGTTCGCGAGCATCGACGAACTCAAGAACTACGCCCGACGGGCCCAAGACGACAAGAATCTGTTCGCCCACCTCGCCAAGTCGATCGTTTCCCGCTTCGTCTCCGAGCGCGAGCTCAAAAGCCAGCGCCTCGTCTATCCCGTCCGCTATGACGAGCTCCCGCTCATCCAAAGCTTCTTTCCGCGTTACCGGACGGCCAAGGATGCCAATCTCGTCTTCCTCTTCCGGGAAGAAGACATCGTTCAGAATGTCCCTCCGGGGCGGATCGACGACTTCCTCTTGGCCCTGCAAAGCCTCCGCGACAAAGGCTTCCAAGTCTCGTTCTCCCTATCGGGGAACAGCCTTGTCCTCGATCATCGGATCCTTGCCCTAAGCGATGCCTTCTACGTCGATTTCTCCTATAGCGGCGGAACCCACATGGACAGCCGGCTAAGGAGCCAGCTGCATGCTCTCGTCGAGAAACTGCTTCGCTACAAGCGGCCGATCGTGGCCATGGGCCTTCTCAATTGGACGGCCCTCGAACTCGTCGTCGGGAGCGGCATCGACTACATAAGCGCCGATTGCTTCGCCCCCTACGACCAGAACCTTTTGCCAGTGAACCCGAAGAACATAAACCGGATCCAGAACCTCCGGGAAAGGAAATGAATACATGGAAAGCAAAAACCAAGCGATTACCTCGCGCGACGTCGACTTCGCCCAGTGGTACACCGATGTGTGCCGGAAGGCGGAACTCATGGACTATAGCCCAGTCAAGGGCTTCATCAACTACCTTCCCTACGGCTATGCCATCTGGGAAGGAATAAGGGATTTCGCCGATCGCCTTTTCAAGGAGAAAGGCGCGGAGAATGTCTACTTGCCTAGCGTCATCCCCATGTCGATGTTCGCCAAGGAAAAAGACCATGTCGAGGGCTTTGCCCCCGAAATCCTCGTCGCGACCGTCGGCGGCGGCAACAAGCTTGCCGACCCCTTGGTCATCCGCCCGACGAGCGAGATTCTCTTCTCCGATCTCTACAAGCGGCTCGTCAAGAGCTACCGCGATCTCCCCAAGCGCTTCAACCAGTGGTGCTCCGTCGTCCGCTGGGAGAAGACGACTCGCCCCTTCCTTAGGGGAAGCGAATTCCTTTGGCAAGAAGGGCATTGCCTTTTCGAGACCGAGAAGGAAGCCAACGACAACGCCCTCGAGATGCTCGGGGTCTACGACCGCATCGGCCGCGAATGCCTCGCGATTCCCTTCCTCAAGGGGAAGAAGAGCAAGCACGAGACTTTCGCGGGAGCGGTTGCCACTTACTCGATCGAGGCCCTCATGCACGACGGGAAGGCCCTTCAAGCCGGAACCAGCCACTATCTAGGCCAAGGCTTTGCCAAGGCAGCGGGCATTTCCTTCCAAGGGCGCGGCAATGCCTTGGAGACCCCTTACCAATCCTCATGGGGCATCTCGACGCGGCTCATCGGGGCCGTGATCATGGTCCATGGCGACGACAACGGGCTCGTCTTGCCTCCGATGGTCGCCCCAGTTCAGACAGTCATCGTCGGGATCAGGGCCAACGACGAAAAGGTCAAGGCCGCGTGCGAGGGACTCTATGAAGAGCTGAGGAAACTCGGCATCCGCGCGAAGCTCGACATCGATCCAGGGAAGACTCCGGGCTGGAAATTCGCCGAATACGAGATGAAGGGCGTTCCTCTCCGCATCGAGATCGGTCCTCGCGACCTCGAAAAGGGAATTGCTTCCCTTGCCATCCGTTTCTCTGGCGAGAAAAGGAATGTGGAACTTGCCTCCCTTCCTTCGCAAATCCCGGCTCTCCTTAAGGAAATACAAGAGGGGATGTATCAGGCGGCCAAGAAGCGTCTCGAGGCTTCGATCGTCGATGTCGAAGGAATCGAGGAGCTCAACAAGGCCCTCGAGAAGGGCGGATACGCCAGGATGGCCTATTGCGGCGAAGAGGAATGCGAGCTCAAGATCAAGGAGATCACGAAAGGCGGAACGGCCCGCGTCATCTACAAGGAAGGAGTCGAGGGCAAGACCTGCCCGGTCTGCGGCCGTCCTGCGACCGTCGTCGCCTATTTCGCCAAAGCCTACTGATTCCCATAGCCGAGTAGCGAAAGCCCGTTTCACGTGAAGTGAACCCCATATTGGACACACTTCAAAAAAGCCAAAAGACAGGAATCGTTAATGGTTCCTGTTTTTTAATCTCGTTGAGTTATAAAACGAAATCCATTCTTCTACGAGTTGGATGTAATGCT
>CALWAS010000002.1 GCA_944375905.1 uncultured Bacilli bacterium | reverse complement strand
TCGCGACAGAGCAGCGAGACGGGGTAACGCCCCGACAGCCCCTCTAGGATTTCGTATTCGAGCCTTTGGTAGTAACGTATTCCTTTCCTCGACCACCCCCTTTCACTCGGTACCCTTTTTTTAGCCGCTCGACCTCGACCTTCAGCCTGAGGACCTCCAGCTCGAGCTCCTCCTCCCTGGTCTTGTTCTTTTTGTTCCGCAGCCCGGCGAGGGGGTTGCCGCCCCCGCGCTTGCCGGTTTGGCTCTTGAGCCCGCCGACGCCGGCGGCGCGGTATTTGGCGATCCACCTGTAGAGGAGCCTTGGATCGACGCCGCGTGCTTCCGCGGTGCGCGTGACCCCGCGCTCGACGGCCTCCAGGACGATGCGCTCCTTCTCCTCGGGGGTCCGCATCACGAATTTGCCCGCTATTGGTCTTGCCATTGGTTTACCTCCTTTTCCCTAATAGGGTAGTAAAAAAGTGGAGAGGGCTTTTTTGGCCCTGTCCACTTTTAGGCTAGCACTTCATAACTTCCCGGCCTTTTTCTTATTTAACCTTCTTCTCGATCCAAGCCTCGAAATTCGCGTCGACCACCGAGGTGTGGTAGCACCACATCCCAAGCAGCTGCGAATACTTCCGCTTGAAGAACTCCCAATAGCCTTGTTTCTCGTTGGCCGCGTAGTTTTTGATGTTGTCGTAGCAAAGGCGGTCGACGAGTATTTCGTCGAAGCCGTCCTTGCTTCCCTGGCGGGCCAGCTTGGCGCTGTCGAAGACGGCATCGCCAATGTAGATATAGGGAGCATCGCCTTCGTCGACCTTGACGACGAGGCATTCGCTCGTCGAGATGCCGATGCCAATCGCGAAGACGGGATAGTCGGCCTTCTCGAGCATCTTGTTTAGCATGAGGTGGTAGGTGTTGATGTAGATGGCATCCTCGAGGACATTGACGAGATCGGCTTGGCCGGGAGTGGAGAAATAGGCGTGGAATTTATCGCCTTGGATCTCGATTTGGATGCAGTGGCTGTTCGACTTGCAAATCCTGTAGGCTTCGCCATAGAAGGCGCGGACGATGCGGGCCACTTGGCCGTTGTCCTCTTCCCCGAAAAGGGAAGCGGCTGCCCGGAGGTCGATCGAGAGCGAAGCAACCCATCCCTTGACCCCGTTTTCCGAAGCGGCCGCCTCGGCAAGCGACAAAGACGGAACCTTCTTGATCTTCCCCTTGGAAGCGAGAATGGCCTCGATTCTCCTTTTGGAGGCCAGGTAGAATTCCTCATTGCCCATACATGACACCTCTATTTATGTAGTTAATGCCATTTTAGCGGTTAGCCGCGGTTTTTTACACTCATTAATGGGATTTTTATTGTGCGGAAAAGTAAAGGCTCGGACATTGAAGCCTCCGAACTAGTAATGCCAAAAGATAAAAGCCCAAATAATTTACCAATTCGGATGGCGTCCGGAAGACCGATGAGAAGCTGCGAAACAGCATAGGGAAGAAAGCTTTTCCTTTACGATTGACGGGCATAACGGCGCGCTGATTAGGCCCTTAGGATAAATACCTCAATTGGTACTTTTTGAATGGTTTGCGGTGGTTTTATAGAGCAAATTGGCAAATTGCACAATTTTGTCCCTGGATTGTTAAAGTTCTAAAAAATTCGCGTTCTCACCCAAAGCATTTGCCAAACTCAATATCAAATATCTTCGAAAAAATAGCGGTTTTGCACAGATATTGGATAGCAGTTTTTTCGACGTGTCTCTTTTTCTTGTTTAGCAAAGTTTCAAGTGGTAAAAATACGGCAGCAGAGGGGCCGACCCCGATAGAGCGTAAAGAGGATTGCTCGTAAGAAGAATCCACTCTTCGCCCTTCAAAAAAGATCGGATCCTCGCATCAGCTTGTTAAGGAGGTAAAGATCAAATGAGACTTACCAAGCTAGCCCGTCGTCGCAAGACCATCCTCGGTGCCGTTCTCGGCTTTGGGGCCATTGCCCTTCTAACTACCGGGGCTGCATCCTACATCATTTCGGTTAGCAATCCGTCAACTGAAAATGATGTAAAGATCAGCGTCGATACCGTGCAAGGCAATTTCGTAGAACTTAAGATCGAAAGCGCTAATAGCACGATGAAAGTAACCGAGACGTCGGCAATAAACGCTGAGTCGTATGCAGTTGGCTGCACTAGCGAAGATGGAAGCGTTGGCCCAGATGAAAACGCCCTCAGCCTGAACCTTGGCAAGGTTACCATCACATATGGTAGCGAGTTCCTAGCGGACAACAAAAACCTGGGAATCAGATTTAGCTTTGTTTATCCTGACGGTGAAGATAATTCCAATGGATCCAACAAATGGAACCGCGTTCAGTCGGCCCTGGTTTCGAATGTCCATAATGACAGCCTTAAGTCTGAGGATGGGTATTGGACTTACCTCGAGGCTCCTGATGCTTATACCGAAATTACAGAGTCGGCAGCTATGGAAAACGGAGCTTACACGGTCACCATCGATAGCCTTAACGTTAAATTCAAATGGGGAACGTTCTTCCAAAACGAAAATGGGGGAAACCTTTCGGCTGCGCAATTCTACAATAGCCACTTCTACAAAGAGGGCGGGTCTGAACCGGGAAAAGGACTAGATGGCCAAGATATCGGAACAAGATCTAAGCTGACGGTTGCCACGGCTAGCCAAATTGCTGCCGAGCTTCAGCAGATGAAAGATTCCCTTGAGCACGGTTTGACTTTAACTGCCGAAGTCTACTCTTACTAGGAGATCGTCTTACCATGAAAAGCAAGATTCATTCTAACAAGAAAGTAGCGGCTGTTCTCCTTGGCGCCGGGGCGCTTGCGATTACTGGCATCGCCTTCGGTTCCTGGGTGATTTCCCAGGAGCCCAAACCCGATTCAACCAGCCAAATTTCCCTGCAGGTCGGTACAGTTAAGGACACGACACTTGCCATCGAAGGATTAACTTTCAATGATAGCAACAACACTGTCCGCTTCGATGCAGATCCCAGTGACTCAACCGGTCCGATTGTGTGGGAATCTGAAGATGGGGTGACCGGCGGCGAAGACATGACGTTTGCCATCCAATTCGATGTAACGAATGCGGTATCCGGATCTAACACTGTGGCCAATTATGACGGCCTTAAGCTTCAAATGGATGTCACTGATACGGAGGCCGGCGATTTCGCTAATGCAATTAGCAAGGGCTACATTGTTTCCCCGATTCAACTCAGCAACTCCGGCGGTTCATATAGCGGGAGCGTCACGCTTGGCGCTCCTGGCGCCATTGCATCCAACCCCACACAAGAAGTAAGCGACGGAGGCATTTCTGCCACGTACAGCGACGGAGGAGATGGGAAGCTTCACGTTGTCATAGTGTTTTCTTTCTCGTGGGGAACATATTTTGGAGAGACGAATCCATCGCACTATCCTACGCCTGCGGAAGGAAAGGAATATCCGGAGTCGGTATCCGGTGTCGATGACATAAAGACGGCGCTGACAGAACTATATAAAGCAAACAGCGCAACTTTTGCGATTACTGTTACCCCGATTGACACTAATTATTCAGGAATTTGATGTTTCTGAATCGCCTAGCCAGTTTGGCTAGGCTTCTTCCTATCAAGAGAGGATGTAAACTAACAAAACAATGAGTAGCATCGAAATCCTCTCCCTCATCGTAACTATCGTCGCTCTCGTAAGCCTCTCGTTCGTCTTCACGATTCTTTTCCGGAACTACTTCCGCGGGATCATCGAGTCGGTTGAAAGCGGGGCCGAGGACGGCGAACTTCTCCTTGAGGAGGCCGATAGCCGTCGCAAGTCAACCGTTTGGGAATCCGTCCTCCATTGGACGGGGAAGATACTCTCGTATTTGGTCTTGGGCTTATTGGTCGTCGTCTTTGCCGGCAGCCTCGCCTCCCGGTTCATGGGGACCTCGATGAGCTTTGCCGGCAATATCCCCCTCGTCATCGTCTCCGGCTCGATGTCGGAGAAATACCAGGGGAACGACTATCTCTTCACCTACAATCTCGACAATCAGTTCGACACTTACGACATCATCGCCGTCGCGCCTTATCAAAATGAGGACGATGTCGAACTCTACGATGTCGTGGCCTATCATGCGAGCAACGGGCAGACCATCGTCCACCGTGTAATCGAGATCGAGGAGTTCCCAGAGGGCAGGATGTTCATCACCCGCGGGGACGCTAACCGCGATAGCGACACGAACGCTTACTATGGAGACTACCTTCCCTACGATGCGATCGTCGGGAAGTACACCGGCTTCCGCCTTCCGGCGGCCGGGGCCTTCGTCCTCTTCCTTCAAAGCGGGGCCGGGGTCGTCTGCGTCGTATCCATCGTCTATTGCTTCTTCATCTTCGAGTTCTACCGGCGGAAGATGGATTTGGCCATAGAGAAGAGGACGAACGGGCTTCTCGCCCTCATCCCCTTCGACGAAAGCAAGCCGGAAAGCGAGTTGAGCTTCGACGAGAAGCTGACCTACGACGGGAAGGTCTACGTCCTTCCAAACGGGGATCTCCCGGAAGAAAAGAAAGAGGAAGCTCCGAAGGAGGAAAGTAAATGAAATCGCTCTTCAAGAGGGTTGACGGCATCGCGTTGTCGCTCGTGTTCTTCTATTGCCTCATAACGGTGTTCGTCGCGATATGCCTCGATCCGAACTCCACGATCGTGATGGCATCGAACCCGATTGCCTCGTTGGCGATGGCTTTCGGCTTCGTGACCGTGACCTCGGTCGGGCTCCCCACCTACATCATGGTCTCCATGATCGCGGTCTATACTTTCCTATTCGCGCTTGCGATCGTGATCGAGGTCAGGCTCGCGGGCTACTACGAGGAAAAGCCGTATTCGGCCAAGTGGCTATCCATCATGGCCGCCTCTTTCATCGTTCTTTACGCCTTGGCAATCGGCATCGGCTCCGCGTCCCACCTTGCCTTCGACGACGGGGCTTCCCTCATCGTCCAGTCGCTCGCCTTCTCGGGCGAATGCCTCCTTTTGGCCTTGGTCGTTGCCCTCGTCCTCTATCTATCGATCTTCTTCCTCGTCCTTCTCATCTACTGTGTCTTCTATAGGGCCAAGGGCCTGCCCGATACGCCATCCGAGGAAAGCGAGGAGGCCAAGAAGCTCGACGAGCTCGAGGCCAAGGTCGATGCCGCCCTCGACAAGGACGAAGGAGACGTCTCGAAAGCCTTCTCTTTGAATGCATCCGGCCAAGGGCCGGTCGGGACCGGCACCGGGCCGCTCGAAGGCGACGATTTCTATCACCTTCAGAAAGAGCGCGTCTTCCCCTCGCTATCGCAAATCGACGAACGGGAAGAAATGGTGGAGGTCAAGACCTTCAAAGACGACGATTCCATCGATCTCAAGACCCTAACCGACGATTTCCGCGATTACCTCGCCGGGAAGGAAGGGCTCTATTACGAAAAGACGGCCGTCCGGGCCTTCATCGCCGGGCTCTCGGCCTCGAGGATGATCATCCTCCAAGGCCTTTCGGGAACCGGGAAGTCCTCGATTGCCCGTTTCTTCTCTTCCTTCATCAGCGAGGAATCCTTCTTCGTCCCGGTCCAAGCCACTTGGAGGGACCGCACTTCGATCCTCGGCTTCTGGAACGATTTCTCCCGCACCTACAGCGAGACCGAGTTCCTCAAGCGCCTTTACCTATCAACTTACCGTAGCCAGGACATCAATATCATGGTCCTCGACGAAATGAACATCGCCCGCATCGAGTATTACTTCGCCGACTTCCTCTCGGTCATGGAATACCCGCTCGACAAGAGGGTTCTCAAGATCATGAACCTTCCTTATGACTTCGACCCGCCGGCCCATCTTGCGGAAGGCAATCTCCGGATCCCGGAAACCACTTGGTTCATCGGAACGGCCAACCGGGACGACTCGACCTACACGATCACCGACAAGGTCTACGACCGTTCGATCGTCATTTCGTTCAATGACCGGAACGAGCCTTTCGAAGTCAAAAAGACCCCAGAGCCGATTTCGATTTCCTACGAGAAGCTCACGTCGCTATTCAAGGCCGCCCAGGAAGACGAGTCCTATCGTCTTTCCAAGGCCGATTGGAATAAGTTCCGCAATGTCCTCAACCGTGCCTATGAGGACTTCGAGCTTACCTTCGGAAACCGTGTCTACCACCAAATCGAACTATTCGTCCCGGTGTTCGTCGCCTGCGGCGGAACCAAGGAAGAAGCCCTCGATTTCATGTTCGCCGAGAAGATCGCAAGCAAACTCGAAGGACGCTACGAAGACTTCGTCAAGGATGCCCTCATCGCCCTCCGCGGGGAAATCGAGCATAGCTATGGGAAGAATGGCTTCCCGCTCACCCGCGAGCGAATCGCCCACTTCCTCAGGCGCTTCAACTAAGGAGGTAGGAAATGCCTTCTTTCGCCAGGAGCTTCGAGAAAGAGCTGTCCGGTCTCGTCGAGAAAAAGGCCGGCTATCTTTCCTTTGCCCAAAAGAAGGTCGCCATTCCCGAGGAGGGAAACCTCCTAAGCGAGATCAAGGAGCTCTCGTCGCTATTGGACACCTACCTTGCCATTTCGATGTCCCCGCATCGGAAAAGCGAGCGCGAGGACGTCATCATTCGCAGCGAGCTCGCCTCTGAGCTTACCCCCGACCAGTTCCGGGCCACGGCCCTCGATCCTTCGCTTTGGCGGATGAGGAAAAACGGCCGCTTCGCCCCGGAGTACGTCCATTCGAGCGAGTACCTCGACTCGCTTTTAACTTACGAGAACAGGGCCGTCCATTTCATCTTCGCCCTCATCAGGAACCGGCTTTCCGCCCTTGAGGAGCAGGGGGTGAAAGACGAAGGCAATTCCCTTGAGAAGCTCTTTCAATCGCCTCTTTCCATCTTCCCGGAGAAAGGCCCTCTTTCTTCGATCGGGAAGGATGGCAAGGCCATTGCCAAGTATCTTTCCCAGGAAAAGGAAGACGACGAAGGAAAGGAACTCACCAAGGCCCTTTCCAAGGCAAAACGCCTTTCTCTTTCTTCCTTTTCGAAGACATTGGACCGCGAAAGGAAGGAAATCGCCCTTCCGCTCGAGCCGACCAACATCCTCATCCACGACCCTCGTTACAACCGGCTTTACCGCTATTACCTGACGCACCTTAGGAAGGAAAAGGACGACGGCGGCGATTCCCCTTATGTCTATTTTGCCTATCGCCTTCTAAATGAGCTTACCAAAGCCGGCTACCGCCTCGCCCAGGAGCCCAACTTCAAGATCAAGGACGGGAAGTACTACATAACGTCGTTTGCCTTCAACAAGGACGGCTTCCTTTACCATGGCAAGATCGAGGAAAGGACCCTGAGGCTCGAAATCCTTTACCGCGGGGCCGTCTATAGAAGGGAAGCCCTTCTTTTCGATACCTTCCTTCCAAGAAGCGAAAACCTGGATCTTTTAAACGACCATTACATCATCTGCCGCAAGAACCTATCGGGTCGCTTCTCGGGGATCCTCGAGGCCGACGGGGAAAACCCGAAGGCCGTCTTCCCCCGTCTATTCGAGGCGTTGAGTCTCGTCCTCGATCTCGACGGCCGGACGCTCATGCATTGCCCCGTCTGCGGCTCTTCGACTCTCGTTTCGTCGGGAAAGAAGGAGCTCACGTGCCCGGCTTGCTCGAGCAAGCTCGCGCTTCTCGGCGGATCGATCGATCCGGCGGTCTGGGTGACCAGCATAAGGGGGCGTTGAGATGGCCAAGATAAGCAAGAAGACGCAAGTGGCGATCGACCGGGTGACCGGCGATTTGAGCCGCGACGCCGTCACGATGAAAAACGTCCACAAATCCTATGGCGGCCACGAGGTCCTCAAAGGAATCGACATCAGCGTCCGCCGGGGCGAGATTTTCGGCCTTCTAGGCAAAAACGGCGTCGGCAAGTCGACCTCGATCGACTGCATCATCGGGGCCAAGGACTTCGACGAAGGGGAAATCGACATCTTCGGCCTTCCGATCGACGAGTATCCCCTCGAGGCGAAGAGCCTCTATGGCTACGTTCCCTCCGAGCCCCTCATGTATGAGGAGATGACCGGATACGAGTACCTTCAGTTCGTCGCTTCGGCCTATGGGGTGAGCCAGGAAAGCTTCGAGAAGAACCTCGCCTTCCTCGACGGGAAGTTCGAGCTTGGGGAAGAAGCCCTCTCAAGGGCGACCGGCAGCTATTCGCACGGCATGAAGCAGAAGGAGGGGCTCATCGCCTCCCTCATACATAATCCCAAGCTTTGGATTCTCGACGAGCCGACGGTCGGGCTCGACGTCATGGCCTACGAGACGCTCGTCTCCATGATGAAGAGCTATTCAAAGAACGGAAACACGATTCTTTTGACCTCGCACAACATCGACCTCATTTCCGACGTCTGCGATCGCGTCGCCATCCTGAACGACGGGAAGGTCGCGACCCTCATCGACTTCGCCCGGGAACCGCTCAAGCGGAAAGACCTGAAGCTCGTCTTCTTCCGGGTCTATGGGGAGAAGGCGCGGTGAGCCTCCACATTTTCGTCAACGAGCTCAAGTCGTGGCTTCCGGGCGGCACCCTTCCCGAGAAGATCATGAAATGGCTTTTCATCGCGCTCGGCCTTGCCGCCTTCGTCGCCCTCGAGGTCTATATCTTCATGGCCCTCGACGACCAGCTCGAGGATTTCTCTTCCTACGGAACCTCCGATTTCCTCGTCCTTTTCCTCTTTTGCTACTTCATCATCTCTTCTCTCGCGGCCCTTCCGGCGGCCAAGAAGTCGCTTTATCGGACGATCGACCGCGAGATAATCTCGCCGCTTCCGGTTTCCGACGACGACATCATCCTCGGCAAGGCCGTCTATCTCTATGTCCGGCTCGTGATAAACGGGCTTTTCCTTGCCACGCCCCTTCTAATCGCCTATGGGGCGGCGAGGAATCTCGATCCATCCTTCTACGTCATGTCGATAACCTATCCCTTCATCTTGGGATTCGTTTCCCTTGGCCTCACCTTGGCCTTGCTTCCGCTTTATGCCCTCGTTACCCGCTTCCTCGAGCGGAAATACCTTATCCAGCTCCTTCTCGGCATCGGGGTCACGCTCGCCCTTTGCTTTGTCTATCAGACGGTCCTGAACCTCTTTCTCTCGATCGTGCAGGGGAGTCGGCTCGATAGCTATTTTTCCGCCTCCTTCCTCGAAGCGCTCCACGCAGCGGCTCCCTGGCTCATCCCGGTCGCTAATTACTTCAACCTCACGATAAGCGCGGACAATCTCATCTCCAACATCCTCTTCCTCCTCGGAAGCGTCTTCCTCATGGCCTTCCTCGGGCTTTATCTCATTTCCTTCCTTTACGAGTCCAACAAGGAGAGGAACTTCAAGGTCCAAAAGGAAAAGGAAAGGAAGAAGGACCTCAGGGTCCTTTCGTCGACCCGGGCCCTCATGAAAAAGGAGTTTCTCCTCCTTTTCCGCAACGGATCGTACCTTTTCTCCTTCTCCTCGCTTCTATTCATGCAACCCTTCCTCGCCTACGTCGTCATCTCCTCGCTATCCTCTCTCCTCTATAGCAACCTCGACATCTTCATGAACTACTTCAGCGAGCTGCCATCGGGAATAAGCCTCGTCATCATCCTTCTCTTCGCTTCCCTTGTCTCCTCCGGGGCCTCGGACGGGATCACCCGGGAGGGTAAAGGGCGTCTCTTCCTCAAGACCGCGCCCCTTTCGGCCTCGAAGATGACCTTCGTGAAGCTCTTCATCCCGACGGGGGTGGCCCTGCTATCCCTTTTCGTCACCGATGTCGTGCTCATTTCCTTCGGAGCGATCTCGGTATCGGTTTTCTTCGTTGCCCTCGTCTCCGGCTCGCTTCTCGTCGTCTCCGTCTCGGCCTATGGGCTCCTCGGCGACCTTTCGTCTTACCGCATCGACAAGAAGGGCCGGGGCTTCTACCGGGCCGTTCCGGGAATCGTCTCGATCCTCTTCCCGCTTCTTATCGGCGCGGCCCATTTCCTTCTCATGTTCTTCCTCGACCTCGACGGGGCCTACATCTACCTCATCGAAGTGGCTTGCTCGATCCTCTTCTTCCTTCCGCTCGTCTTCGTTCCGAAGCGCCTTGAGCGGATGTATCTCGAAATGGGGGCTGGCCTATGAAGAAGACCCTTCCGATCCTGCTTTTGGTTCCCTTCGCCGTCTCGATACTGACTTTCATTTCGATTACCCCAATCAAGAACCTCATATCGGTCGACATCTCCTCGATTTCCTGGGATTACCTTGATAGCGAAGGCTTCAAGAAAGGAGAGTCCTACGAACTCGAGGCCACCCCGGTCTATGACGAGAACTTCACTCTTGCGGACGGAAACGACCTCGTCTGGCTGAGCGCGGACGAGGAAGTGGCATCCATCTCCCTAAATGGCGGAGCCTACTTCATCACCGGGCTTGAGGAAGGGGTGACGACGATCACTTGCCGCAACGAGAAAGGAAGCGTCTCCCGCTCTTTTGCGGCGACCGTCTACGAGGGCGGGGCCATCACGATCGTCGATGCCTCGACGCCGTCGAGCGGCGATAGCTTCGAGAAGACGCGGAGCTATGGCGAATACGATTACGCTTACGATGGCGGGGCCCACAAGGTCGCGGCTTCGATCGAGCTTTCCTTCGGCATATATAGCGATTACGAAGACGACCGGGCCGTCTTCAAGTCGTGTTCCTCGAACCTTTCCTATGCGGATGGGAAAGTGGCGATCAAGGCCCCTGGGCAAGCCTCGATTACCTTCGCCCTCGAGAAGATGCCCTACATAGAGAGCACCTATTCCTTCGAGGTCGTGGAAGACGCGGTCAACGTGAAAAGCTACGACGACCTCATGCAGGCGACCAACCTGTCGGAGGAAGGCGAGATCGTTTGCCTTCAACGGAACCTCCTTTCTCTCTCCTCGACCTATCAAAAAGACGGAAACGGGAACTACGTCGACAGTTATCTTTCAAATAACACGCGGCTCTTCGGACGCTACGATTTCGCCCGCAAAACGACCTCATTCGACATTTATTCCTTCCAAACGACCTATCCGCACGACTACCTTGTCGACTACTACACGGCCTATCCCGAGGAGGGAAGTCTCGAAGAGGCCCTCGCGGTGAAAAGCGGCATCCACGTCCAGAAGGACTTCATCGGAAACGGCTTCAGCATCTCGACGCAGGAACTTGCCTATCCCTACCACGCGAAGTATGCCCAAAACGGTCGCCTAACCCCGGGGAAAGAAGACTATTTCCAGGGTCCGCTTCCCTATGTCTTCATCGGCACCCCGGCTTTCCAGGTCATCACCGCCTACGGGCAGGACAACAGCTCGATGTACGTCGAGGGAAACGACATCGAGGTAAGCGACCTCAAGCTCATGAGCGTCGATAACCTCAACGACACCTACTATCTCGAATGGGTCGGCTCGACGATGGACGTCCTCGGGGAGAACATCACCGTCCGCGATTCCTATCTCCGGAACGGGCGGACTTGCCTTAGGGTCTATTCTTCCCCGAACTTCCTCCTCGACAACTCCTATCTCTCGACCTCGCGGGAGTTCCTTCTCAAGGTCGGATCCAACGAACTTGCCTATCCTAGCGAGTATTCCTTCGTCTCCCTTCCTTCCGGCGGGGGCGGGGCCCTTGGCGACGTCTTGGCCAAGGGCGGGGTTGGCGATGCCGCCCTCGAGGATGCCGTCACGAGCGGCGGGGCGCCGATCGAGACTTCCCTTGC
Organism: uncultured Bacilli bacterium; assembly: GCA_944375905.1. GTDB lineage: Bacteria > Bacillota_I > Bacilli_A > RFN20 > CAG-826 > UBA4951. The sequence goes on along the minus strand of CALWAS010000002.1, from coordinate 33,298 downwards.
CGACCTTAAGGCCATCCAGAAGGCACTGGATTCGACTTCGAAGCTGGAAGCCTGGGACATGGAAGTAAGGGACACCTACTTCGAGAAATCGGGCCTTTTCTCGATTGCCCTCGAAAGCGTCTTCAACGGTCCCTATCTCTATAGCGGGGCCCCGTCTTTCGTAAGCGACATCGTGAACATGCTCCAACAGCTGAATTTGAATGTCCTGACCCCGACCGAAATCGGAGGCGTCTCCCGGCCGGTTAACCTGACTTTGAGCGGCGACACGCGGATTTACGATTACAAGGACATCCAGACGATCGATGCTTCTTGCCTCGTCAACGAGCAGATATCGGCTCTCCTTTCCGAGCTCGGGATGGGAGGCGACGGGCAGGTTTCCTTCCCGATCGATTCCTACTTCCCGATCAAGAACCTTGTCGAGGAAGGGGCGAAGGCAAAGGGACAACTCTATAATGACGGCGACTCTTCCTTCGTTCTCGGCGGCATTGCCTTCTATGGCGGCGGGCTCAACCTATCGAGCGTCGAGCTAAGCGGAATGGAACGCTCGCCCTTCGGGGAGGAGATAAGCGTCGACTATGCCCGCAGCTGCATAACCGGGCAGGGGCTCGCGGAGGTGGAAGACGAGTTCGTATCCAAATTCTCCGACTACTTGGCCCGGTGCGTCCCGTTGGCGGCCGGGGCCAATCCCTTCCGCTTCGTCCTTGGCGAAGACACGAGATCCGGGAACGTGCCCTACCTATACGGCGAGGTGCCCGACATAACCTTATTGAAAGAAAGAGGAGGCAAATAACCATGAAGAAAGGAAAATTGACTCTTTTGCTCGGAGCGGCCCTCTTGGGCCTATCCTCCTGCGGCTTCTTCGGAAGCTCGGGATACACGATCGACGAGGTCAGCTATGCCGTGAACTCGGTCGGGGATACCGTGGTAACCATCACCTACACCGATTCGCGGGTGCCCGACACCGTCTTTACCCTTCCCCATGGCGAAACCGGGGCCGGGATCAGCGGCGTAAGCGCCTCTTACGATAGCGAGAAGAAAGAAGTGACGATTACCGTGAGCTACGACGACGGCCGCCCCGATTTCGTCTTCACCTACCCGGCCATCGAAGGCAACGGCATCGACCACGTCGTGCTCAACAACGACGAGACGACGGGGCAGACCGAGAGCTTCTATTTCGTCTATACCGACGGCGAGATGTCGGATACCATCGTCCTCCCGACCGGAAACGGCATCAAGTCGATCACCTTCGGGGAGCCCGATCCCAACGACGGCAGCGTCGTCATGACGATCACGATGGACGACGGGACCGTCTATACCCAAAAGATCCTCAAGGGCGACAAGGGCGATACCGGCAACGGGATCGACTCGATTTCGACTACCTTCGACCCGACGAGCGGAAGCTATACGATCGAGATCACCTACACGAGCGGCGAAGTCCAGGAAGTGAGCATCGACAATATCGCGAATTGGTACTATGGGCAGGGCAATCCCAATTCCCTCGATAAGGACGCGAACGGAGTCGCCTACCGCGACTATGCCGAGGGAAGCTTCTTCGTCGATACGCTGAACCGGGTCATCTACATCAAGGTCGGCGACACATGGGTCGTCTGGGTCGACTTCATCAACGAATCGAAGCACACGGTCACCTTCCACCTCGAGGGAGGAAGCGTTTCCGGGGTTTTCGTCGGGGCGACGGCCCAAGACGAGGACACCTATACCTACGAAGCCTTCTCCGGGTCGACGATCGATCTCCCGGATGTCGTGCCGCCTGGCGACGGTCTCAAGTTCGCCGGATGGTGGACGAGCGCCGAAGAAGAGGACCCCAACGCGGCCCAGTTCACCGACCTCACCCCGGTCGAACGCGACATCGACCTTTACGCACGTTACGAGGCCATCTGAGCCTTTCCTAAGGCTATAATGTGCCAGTCATGAAGAAATCGATCCTCATACTCCAGGGCGGCGGTCCGACGAGCGTCGTCAATTCATCGCTCAAGGGAGCCATCATCGAGGCGAGGAAATCGTCTTTCATCGAGGGAATCCTCGGTTCGAGATACGGCGTCGAGGGCCTTCTCGACGACGAAATCGTCGATCTCGAGGAACTCGAGAAAGAAGACCTCAACCTCCTTTCCCAGACGCCCGGCGCCTTCCTCGGCTCTTCCCGTAGGCGCCTCGACCTCGAAGGGGAAGAGGGAAAGAAGGCCCTCGCCACGCTCAGCAAGCACAATGTCGGCTATCTCCTCCTGATTGGGGGGAACGACACGATGGAGACGGCTCTTGAACTGTCCGCCTTCTTTTTGAAGGAAGGCGAGGACATTCTCGTCCTCGGCGTTCCCAAGACCATCGACAACGACCTGCTCGAAACCGACCACACGCCTGGCTATCCCTCGGCCGCCCGCCACCTCGTGAATGCCGTCAAGGCCATCGGGGAAGACGCGCGCAGCTACAAGAACGGCAAGGTGACGATCGTCGAGAGCATGGGCCGGGAAACCGGCTGGCTCGCGGCTTCCGGCTTCGCCTTGAGCGAGGAGGACCGCCCCGATCTCATCTATCTCCCGGAGATGAATTTCGACATCCCTTCCTTCCTGAAAGACGTCAAGGAAGTCCATGAAAGAAAGGGAACCTGCCTCGTGCTCATCAGCGAAGGGATCGACCTTGGCGAAAAGGAAGCCCCGGATGCCGGGGACGGCTTCGCCCACCCGATCCTCGAGGGCGCGGCCGTCTACCTGTCCAAGTTCCTCAAGAAGGAGGGACTGCCTTCGAGGGCGGTCGTCCTTTCCCTTTCCATGAGGGCCGATCCCCTTTCCATTGCGCCCGTCGATGTTTGGGAGGCCGAAAGCGCGGCCCATTTCGCCGTGAGTTCCTTCCGCGACGGGGAAAATGCCAAGATGGCCGCGATCGTTCGGGAAAAGGACGTCCCCTACGAAGCGAGCTTTTCCCTCGTCCCCCTCGCCCAAGTTGCCGGCAAGACCCGTTATTTCCCGAGTGAATGGATCGTCTCCCCGAAGGAAGTGGCGCCCTCTTTCCTTGCTTACATCCAGCCCCTGATTGCCGGGGAAGCCCCCCTTGAGCGCACGGGCGGGATCTATAAAAGCGCCCGCCTCCCCAAGGAGGGGAGCAAGGGCGTATAATCGACCTCGAAAGGAGAACACGATGATCAAACTCGTACTTTGCCGGCATGGGCAAAGCCAATGGAATCTCGAGAACCTCTTCACCGGGTGGACCGATGTCGACCTCTCGCCGAAGGGCGAGGAAGAAGCCCGCGAGGCTGGGCGCCTCCTCAAGAAGGACGGCTACAGCTTCGACGTCGCTTTCAGCTCGGTTCTCATGCGGGCCAACCGCACGATGGACCTCATCCTTGAAGAACTCGGGGAAAGCAATATCGAAAAGCATTATTCCTGGCGGCTCAACGAACGGCACTATGGGGCCCTTCAGGGACTCAACAAGGCCGATTCCGCCAAGAAGTGGGGCGACGAACAGGTTCACATCTGGCGCCGGAGCGCCGACGTACCGCCGCCCGCCCTCACCAAGGAGGACCCGCGTTTCCCGGGCAACGACCCGAAGTACCAGGCCTTGGTAAAGAGCGGCGAAATGGAAGAAAAGGACCTTCCGCTTACCGAGTGCCTCGTCGACACCGCGAAGCGCGTCAAGCCCTATTTCGATTCCACGATCGCCCCGGCCATCAAGGCGGGGAAGAAAGTGCTCATTGCCGCCCACGGCAACAGCCTTAGGGCGCTTGTCATGGAACTCGAGCACCTCACGGCCGCCGAGATCGTCTCGGTCGAAATCCCGACCGGTAAGCCCCTCGTCTACGAACTAGACGAGAAGGATCTCAAGGTCCTCAACAAGTACTATCTGTAGTCGACTTGCCGAATTGGGCCATCCCTCAATGGATGGCCTTTTTTCGTTTCGATGGCGAAAACGCCGGCAAAAGCCCGTTTAAATTCCCCTTTTTGTCTTCTCGCGCGGCAGATGCGATAATATGTCCGGAGTTTGTGTTCATGAAAGCCAAGGTCCTTGCGCTATTAGCCCTCCTTCCTCTTCTCTTTTCGTGCGGAGGAACCGGCGCTTCCTCTGAGCCTTCATCGGCCTCGGAGTCTTCTTCCGCGACTTCATCCATGCCTTCCTCTTCCGATGGAAAGAAGCTTTTCAATGAGAAGCGGGCCGCCTCGCGGACAGCCTACGGCAAAGCCAATGCCATTTCGATCGACGACTTCCTTTTCTCCTTCCATGGCGATTTCTCCATCGAGGAAGGGGATAAGGCGACCAGCCTCGACATATCTTCGCTTTCCCTCTCCTTGACCGGGGGATTCAATGGCATCCACGGCTATTCCTATTCATCGTTTGAGGGCGCAGTGAGCGCAAGCGGGTGCATCAAGGCTTCCTTCGCGGACGGAAACACTTCCGGAAGCGTTGATTCAAGCTTCCATCCGACCTTTTATTTGAAGGAAGGTACCGCTTATTACGACGGGACCTCGTTTGCTTCCCTTGCCGAATACCTTCCCTACGAGGTGCTTGGAGAGAAGTTTTCCTCGAAGATCATCCAAGAAGACGACTGGGCCGTCTTCAAGACGATGTTCCTTGGCGGATACCTCCCCTCGATTCTATTTGGCGATGCCTCGCTATACGGGGAAAGCACTTATGCCGACGACGGATCGAGCCTTACCGTGAAGGTTACCAACGAGGCCCTCATCCTCATCCTCTCCGGCTTCATCGGGGCAAGCGACCCCAACCTCGCTTCCGACATCGCCTCGGCCATCGAGAAGAACCTCGTCAACAAGGAAGCGACGCTTGTCCTCTCCTACGACGAAGAGGGAATCGAATGCTCCCTTCTTTTCTCCTTCGACCTCAAAAGCGTCCCCTCGTATCTCAATTCCGAGCGCCTTCTTTCCTTCGAGAACGCCCAACTCATGCTTCGGGCCTCGCTTGGCTACGCGGATGCCCTCTCCTTTGACTTCCCGACCGATTTGGACGAATATCCGTTACTGGAAAGCGAGGTTATCGAAAATGAATAAGAACAAGTTGATGCTCGGCGTGGCCCTTATCGCGGCCGGCGCCATCGTGACTTCGTGCACGCCAGCCAGGCCCCCGGTCGGCGGAACTCCCGGCAGCGTGCCTTCCTATCCTTCGCGCGCGGAGGAAATAAGCAAGGCCGACTACGACAGCGTCCGTTCCGCCGCCCAAGCGGCTTACCAAGCGACAAACGCCTATACGCTCGATCTCAAGATGGACATCGATTCGAATGCCGCCCTCACTTCCTCGATGGAAGCGATGAATCTCCTTCTCGACATGAACCTTGGGCTCACGGCCGTGGCGGAAGGACTCAATGCCGATGCGGTCGACGACCTCGGCTTCAGCGCCAGGACGAACGGCAACCTCGACGTAAGCGGCCTCTCAAGCCTTATGAGCACCGATAGCATCAGCACGCCTCTCGAGGCTGGAATCTTCCTCCAAGACGGGACGGCGTATGCCGATATTTCGAAGATCGACCTCGATTCGCTAGTCGATGCCGGCTTGGCGACTGATAGCGATCTCGACCTTCCGCCGAAGTTCTACCAAACCGATGTCGTGACGGCGAGCAATCTCAAGCAAACGCAGGATGAGCTCCGTTCCATGGTAAACGTCTTCGATAAGGGAGAGGAAATAGGAAACGACGTTTCCTACTATTCCTATGGCAACGGCATGGTCGGCTATGAGAGCGACGTTTCGATTTCAAAGATCATCTCCGAGGCATCCTCGGCGCTAATGGCGGCCGGGCAAACGGAAGCGGCCATGATGGTCGCCTTCCTCGGCACGGCCATGACGGTCAAGGACTCCTCCGTCCGCCAATGCTGCTCCTCTTCCGCGGTCCAAGGCGAGCTTAGCCTTGAGATGGAACTAAACATCCCGGCGACCGCGACGAGCGGAAAGCAAAGCGTGGAACTCGACGTGAGCCTTTCCTACTATGTGCAGTTCCTCGACAACATCGACATCCAGTATCCGACGGACCTCGATACTTACGTCGCCTACGAAGGCAACGAGTCGACCATAGCCTAAATCGGTTAGGAAAAAAGAAGGCCGCTTCCCTGATGTGTGCCCTCCTCCTGTGTCCAGGATTCGGGGCACACATCACCCATCCATCGTTCGCGGCCTTCTTTTTTAGTCTATTTTCTGGCGGAAGATTATTCCTAACAAGGCAATGAGCGCGTTTGCCTCGGGGCTGTTTTTAAGCAAATCCTTATGGAAAAGGGACTTTTTGCGGTGCCTTTTGGCACCATAAGCCGCGAAAAGGAATTTCTTGAGGCTCTTTGGAGAAAGCCTTTTTTCCTTGAAGGAAGAGCCGTCCTCGCCCGGGGGAACGCTTTCCTCGAGCCCGGTGTGGATCAGGTATTCCATCTCCCTGATGCCGTATTCCTTGAGCGGCGGGACATTAAGCGCCTTGGCGGCCAACTCGAGGGTGGAGACGAAGTACTCCATCGCCGCATGCCTTTTCCCTTCCTCGAGCCCAAGGGAACGGTTCACGGCATCGATCGAGGTGGGCTCTTTTTTGAAGAGGGCGTAGGAAAAGCGCTCGGAGAGAGAATAGTCGCCTTCCTTGATGAGGAAGTAGTAGTCGTAGCCGCGATTGCGCTTATAGCTTTTCCGGGCATCGAGGTATCCAAGGAGCATGTTCTCGCCAAGCCTCTTCCTCGAGAAGTCCATGATGGTCCCGATATCGTGGCGCGGGGCGATCAGTCGGACGAAGGGAAGGCGGGTTAGCTCCACGTTCTGGGGAACCTTTGGAATGGCTGGGAGGGATATGGCGACGATGTCGCTGGCTCCCATCTTGATCGCGAGGTCGATCGGCAGATTGTTGGTAAAGCCCCCATCGACGTATTTCCTTCCCTTGAAGGAATGGACGGGGAAGAGGGGAAAGCATGCGGAAGTGGCCAATAGGTAGTCCCGTATGTCCTCGCTGTCGAGCCCGTTGAGCGTCAAGTCGACCTCCTTGAGCGAAGGGTACGATGTCACGACGATGCCGATTTTGGTCGCGGATGAGGAAATGGCGGCATAGTCGATGGTTCGATCCATGAGGTCCTTGAACGGCTGGATGTCCGCGCCGCGGTGCGAAATGTAGCTTTTCGCGAAGGCGAGGATCTTCCCGGTTTGGACCGAACGGGCTTCCTCGAAGAAGTCGCGGCTTAGGGAAAAGCCGTTCTTCATCACGTCGTCGATGTCGATGCTTTCCCAAAGGGAAAGGCATTTGTCGAATTGCCCGGACGCGAGCATGGAGGCGATGAGGGCCCCGATCGACGTCCCGGTGACAAGCGAAAAGCGCTCGCCCTCCTCGAGGAGGGCCTTGATGGCTCCCATTTCGTAGGAACCAAGGCTCCCGCCCCCGGAGAGGACCAGCGCTTTCATGCTTTGCTGCTTTAGCTAATGCCCGAGCCGATTAGAACTCGCTCTTCCAAAGGCCGTGGAGGTTGCAATAGGAATAGGCGGTTCCGTGCTCGAGGGCCGGGAAGCGGGCTTCCGGGGCCTCGCCGGGCTTTAGATGCTTGAGATAGACGGTCTTGCCATCGGTAACGGCAATCCAATTGATGAAGTGCTCTTCTAGCATCGGGTGCGGGATCGAGCCGACCTTGACGAGAAGGGTTTCGCCGTCCTTGATGACTTCCGGGCAGTGCTTCTCGAGTCCGGCATCGCCGGTCTTGGCGGTGAGCAGTTCCATCTTTTCGCCGCAGCAGACGGGATTCACGCCGCCGTCGACGAGGACGAGGACAACATTGCCGCAATGCGGGCAACGGTAGGCTTTGAGTTGTTCCATTTGATTTTCTCCTTGTTCCCATTATAGAGGAAGCAAAGACGGCGGTAGGCGGAAATGCTCTTCATTCGTCGAAGGGGCGGTCGAGCCTTACGACGAAGTTGGCCTTTGGCACGTTGTTCTCAAAACCCTTCTTAAGGGCTTCGATGGCCTTTTCGAGGGTCACGTCGCTCTCGAAGGGGACGAGGATATCGAAGATCAGGTTCATGTGGGTCGGGCCGGAAACGAGGCGGAAATCGTGAATGGTGATCTTTTCGTCGAGGGCCTTGAGAATCGCCATGCATTTGGCCTTTGCTTGGTCCGTCGCCTCGTCTCCGATGAGGATCGGATCCATGTGGATCGAGACTTCGCAACCGAATTTCTTCCTTATGTCTTCCTCGAGATTGTCGATCATGTCATGGGCTTCCATCATCGGCGTCTTGGAGTCGATTTCGGCATGGAAGGAGATGAACGACTTATTGGGACCGTAGCTGTGGACGAGGAGATCGTGGACCCCCTTGATTCCGGGGTGGGACAGGGCATAGGAGACTATTTCCTGGACATAGTTTTTCTTAGCGGCTTCGCCAACGAGCGGTTTCGATGTATCGATGATCATCCTTATGCCCGCGACGAATACAAAAACCGAGACGGCCATGCCGAGGTAGGCATCGAGGAATCCCCAACCCATGGTATAGGTCAAGACGGCCGAGACGAGGACGGCGGTGGTGGCAAGCGAATCGCCAAGCGAATCGACGGCAGTGGCCTTGAGCGACGGAGAGTCGATCGTCTTCCCCATGGCATAGTTGAAATAGCCTTGGAAGAGCTTAAGGAGAATCGACACGCCGAGAATGACCATTGCCAGGATGTCATAGCTTTGCGTCGTTCCGGCAATCGCCTTCTCGATCGAGGATTGGAAAAGCTCGAAGGCAACGAGGACGACGAGCATCGAAACGATGAGCCCGGCAATGTATTCGATCCGCCCGTGACCGAAAGGATGGTCGGCATCGGCAGGGCGGCTGGCGGCCTTGAAGCCAACGAGGTTGACCACCGAAGACGCCATATCGGTGAGGTTGTTGACCGCATCGGCGATGATGGCGACCGAGAATAGGCCCGTCGGAATGGCCATCACGATGGCGGCGGTGAGTTTCAGGGCGACGAGTATGAAGTTCGTCACGATGCCGAAGACCGAGGAAAGGATTCCGTGTTTTTCGCGGACTTTGGGATCGTGGATGTTTTGGTAGTCCTTAATGAATGTCTTCCGTAGGAAAGTAATCATAGCGGGGTGATTATAGACCTTTGAAAAACATAGGGTAATCGAAGTATCTAGTATTAAATACTAAATAGTAGCAATATCAAAACTAGATGATTATGATTAGGGCATGGCAGTCAAAGACATCGAACTACCTGGTTACAGTCTCGCTCAGGAACTATGGAATTCCATTTCCCACGGACTAGGTACCCTCATCGCCATCGTCGGCGGCCCCTTCTTACTCATCAAATGCGTCGAAAGCGGCGATCCATGGCGCATCGCCACGTGCTCCGTTTTCCTTTTCTCGATTTTCATCATGTATGTCTTCTCATGTCTTTACCACGGCATGGGCCGCAATAGCGGCAAGCGGGTTTTGCGGGTCATGGACCACGACATGGTCTTCATCCTCATCATGGGCACTTACACGCCGTATTGCCTTGTCACGATCCGGGAGTACAGCCCGGCGTGGGGCTTCTCGATCTGGGGCATCGTCATGGCCCTCGGCATCGTCGGGATTGTCCTCAACAGCTGCAACATCAAGAAATTCGCGCTCGTAAGCTACCTCGATTACCTGCTCATGGGATGGATCGTTCTCATTTCGGTCTATCCGCTCGTCATGTCCCTCGGTTGGTGGCCGGGCACGGCTCTCCTTCTCATGGGCGGCATTTCCTACACTCTTGGAGCCGGGCTATATGCCCTTGGGAAGAAAAAGAGCCCGTGGTGGCATACCGTGTTCCATTTCTTCTGCCTTGTCGGGACGATCCTCATGTTCATATCCATCTACCTATCGGTAGCGTGAAGGATAAAATGAAGCCCTAGATGAAAAAACGGCCATTCCTTCTCCTGCTTCTCCCCATCCTTGCCTCTTGCCAAATCGATTTCCTGACCGATGGGTTTTCCTATCTGAGCGCGAATGCGGTCCCGATTCGGCTTGGAGAGTCGCCGGTGACCTATTACACGTTTTTCGACCAGACCGATGCCGGCGGCAAGAACTGTCTTCCGCCCACGGGGAAAAGCAACGTGCTCGTCCTCCCCGTGGAAATCGACGGCTACCCTTTCCCCGATTCGATAATCGATGACCTGGAAGCCGTTTACAACGGAACGTCCGCCACGCTCGGCTACCCATCGGTAAGCGAGTTCTATTCCGTCTCTTCCTATGGAAGGAAAGAACTGGACTTCGAAATAGCCCCCGTTTACGAACTGGGGCTCGATTTGAAGGAATCTTTCGAGGAAGCGGGACGGGAACGCCTTTCGAATTTCGTCCTTTCCAGGGCCCTTCCCTTCTATGCGAAGAGCCATGACCTCTCTTCCTTCGACCTTGACGAAGACGGCTACATCGACGCGATCGCAATCGTTTATAGCGCCCCCGATTACCAAAGCCATGATTACGGATCGTCTTTTTCTTCGGATGACGCATCCGAGCTCTGGGCTTACACCTACTATGCCTCCTCGTCTTCCCTTTCCTCCCCTTCCCCCCGTGCCCATTCGTGGATCAGTTCCACGTTTCTATACAAAGGAGCGAACCTATCGCTCGATCCCCATACCTTCATTCACGAGACGGGCCATCTTTTCGGCCTCGAGGACTATTACTCCTATGACCGGAGCGATGCCTCCGTCCCGTCTTCGGATCCCGAAAAATACCGCTCGCCGCTCGGCATGCTCGACATGATGGATTACGGCCTGCTCGACCACAACGCCTGGAGCAAGTTCGCCCTTGGATGGATCGAGCCTTGGTACGTGGACGAATCGTGCTTCCGGCTTGGCGAGGAAATCACCGTCGAGTTAAAGGACCTCGAGACAAGCGGAGAAGCCATCGTGATACCCGCCCGCGGCAGCGACTACAAAGGCCATGCCTTCGACGAATTCATGATGATCGAGCTTTTCGCCCCCGTGGGCTTAAACTCCTTCGACGCCGGGAAAAGCTATCAGGCGGGGTATCCGAAGGGCTATACGATGCCGGGGCTCCGAATCTATCACGTCGACGCCCGGATGGTGGGAAAGGGCAATTATTCCGGCGTAAGCTCCGATCCTGCCGACATTGCGTGGGGGCATCTCGACAATCCCATCAACGGCCATTTCGACGTCGCGGCTTCGAATACCGCCTCAAGGAGCGAGGCTCCCTCGAGGGCCCCTCTCATCTCGCTAATCGAGGCGGAAGGGAAGAATACCCTCAAAAACGAGAACTACGAATCGACCGGGCGCCTTTTCGGGGCCGACAACCGAGCCCTCTTCTATCCCGATGCCAACCATGCCCATTTCTCGATGGACGATTTTGCGCCTTTTTTCGCGAATATCGACCCTTCCGGGAAAGCCCTCATGAACGATGGCAGCGAATGGGGATATTCGATTCGGGTCAACGGGATAAAGAAGAGCGGGGACGGCTATTCGGCCTCGATTACCATCTCCCTCGACTGAACAACTATAATTGACGCTTGCGATGGCCAAGAAGAAAGAAGACGGGGTGCTCCTCGAGAACAGAAGAGCCCATTACGAGTACTTCCTTAGCGGCTTCATGACCGCGGGGCTCGTCCTGACCGGCACCGAGATAAAGTCGCTCCGCCGGCGCGATGCCTCGATCTCGGACGCGTATGTTTTCGTTCGCGACGGCGAGGCCTATGTCGCGAACATGCACATCGCCCCTTACAAGGAAGGGAATATCTTCAACGTCGACCATCTGAGGGACCGTAAGCTCCTTCTTAACAAAAAGGAGATAGCCAAGCTTGCCGATTCCCTCAAGGACGGGGGCTACACTTCGGTTCCGACCAAATGCTTCCTTCTCCACGGCCGGGCCAAACTCGAAATCGCCCTTGCCAAGGGAAAGAAGCTTTACGACAAGCGGCAATCGATCAAAGAACGGGACATGAAGCGCCGAATCGGCGATGCCCGGGTTTCCCGCGGCGAAAGCGAGGAATGATGGATTACGTTTCTTCCCTCGAATACCTCCGCTCGATCGACCTGACGATGGAGCGTTACGAACGGACGCGATGGGACGCCTATTTGAAAAGGAGCGGCCTGGCGATTCATTTCCCTTTCGTTCACATTGCCGGAAGCAACGGAAAAGGGTCGACCTCTTCTTTCATTTACCGAACTTACCTAAACGCCGGTTATCGAGCAGGCCTTTTTTCGAAGCCCTTTCTCTATGAGGAGCGGGAAATGATCTCGCTTATGGGCCGGGAAATACCGCGGGATAGATTCGCCAGCTACGTCGAGAGAATGAAAGCCGGGTTCCAGGAATTCGCTCTAAGCGCCTTCGAGGCGATGGTGGCCATCGCCATCTCCTACTTCAACGACGAGAAGGCCGACATCGTGGTCTTGGAAACGGGCATGGGCGGGCGGCTCGACGCCACGACGATCGAGGGCTCCCGCCCCCTTTTGTCAGTGATTACATCCGTAAGCAAGGAGCATACGCGGTTCCTCGGAAACAGTCTTGAGGAAATAGCCTTCCATAAGGCCGGAATCATTTCGCCAAGGTGCCCCTTGGTCTACGGGCAGATCCCGGAAGAAGCCGAAACCGTCATTATTAAAGTAGCCAAAGAGAAAAAATCGCCCGCAAAACAGGTTCAAAGTTGTAGGAACGTCACCGATGGCGACGGCGGCATCTATTTTGATTACGGAAAATGGGCACGTCTGTTTTTGCCGAGCCATGGCCGGTATTTGGTTAAAGACGCGAGCCTTGCCCTCGCCTCGCTCGACGCGCTTGCCGGTTCCTTTCCCTACGACGAAGGAAACTTCCGCCTTGCCCTTAAGGAAGGAATGCTCCCCTGCCGAATGGAAGAGGTTCCGCCCTTCCTTTTCGACGGAGGACACAACCCGGAAGCGATATCGGAGCTTGCCGGCTCCCTTGCCACTCACGCCCGCGAAGGAGAGACGGTAGTGGTCTACGCCTCCTTTAAGGACAAGGATGTCGTTTCTTCCCTTAAGGCACTTGAGCCGCATGTCGATCGGATATTCCTCACCACCTTCCCGCATAAAAGGGCAATGGGGGAAGCCGATTTCCGAGCCAAGGGAGTGTCCTATCGATATTCCGCTTCGCCGCTCGCCCTCGTAGACTCCCTTCGCTCAACCTATCCAAAGGCGAGGATCGTCATAACGGGTTCGTTGGCCTTTGCCTCATACATGCGGAGGGCCATCCTCCTGAGGAGGGCGAAATGAAACACGCATCTCTTTCCCCGGGCCGCAAGCTTGCCTTTGCTTCCCTCCTTCTTGCCCTCTCCATCGTTTCGACCGGCGTTTTCAAACTCGTGCCGATGGGCGGTCTAGTCTTCGTGCGCTTTTCCTTGACCCCGTCGATCGTGATATTCGCGTCGATTTTCCTCGGCCCCTTCTATGGTGCGGCCATCGGCGCGCTTTCCGATCTCGTCCCGGCCCTTCTTTTGCCAACCGGCCTCGTCGAAGTGAATTTCCTGATCACGATCGTTTACGCCCTGCTTGGCTTTTCTCCTTATTTCTTCCTTCGGCTGCTCGACCGCTTTTCGGTGCTTGCCTCGCGCTGGACATACCTAGCCATCGCCCTTTTGAGCATCGCGGCGTTTGCCGTGACCACCTTTTTCGACCCGGGCTTCGAAAGGATGTTCGGCGAAGCGACGTATTGGGTCCTTCCGCTATTCCTTTGCCTGGATGCGGCATCCATCGTCGGCTATTCCGCCTTCCTCTTCCTTCGAGACAAAGGGAAGGACGGTTCCGAGGAAGTGAAGATCGGCATCGTGACCTATGCATCGGAATTCATCTTTTCCACTTTCTTAAAGTCGCTTGCCTTCTACTTGTTTCTTTCTTTCCTCTCTTCCTCGCCAAGCCCAATCGGATTCTCGTTTATCCTTTGCATGCTCCTGCTTGCCCTTCCAATCGCCGCGTGCATATCAAATTTTTTCGTCAACGTATATCGGACTATCGCCCTTCGGGTTGGCTATGGAAGCAAAAGGGAGACCGGAAGTGGAAGAAAAGAAGAATGATGCCCCTCAAGAAGAAGGGCATATCCTCTTAGAAGAGAGTGGAAATAAAGGCAATTCTCGGCATTTCTATATCAAGTGGGCCATATTTTTTGCAGTTTTGATTGCTCTCATGTTTGCTTGCGCCATTGTGATTTTGGTGGTTTGACCGACGGCCTGGCCAAAAATCAACGTGCCCTTTTAAAGGGCGAAAGAGCTTCTTTGTCATCATTTTACCTTTACAATGCTTGATTTACCGACTTCTATCGTCAATGATTACCAAGAACGGCAACAACTATGGACTACAGCAAACCAAGGCGCGGCAACGCGGTCTACGTCGATCGCAAGGGCCGCAAAATGATCTCTGGCCATAACGTTCAGCTTTTCACTCCGCACGAGTGGGCTATCCTTTCGTCGCTTTGGGGCGCCATGCCGCGTGCGGCGAAGAGGGAAGACCTCATCCGGGCCATCTGGGGAGAATTCGAAGCCGAAAGGACGACGCGGACGGTTGACGTCCATGTTGCTTCCATCAGGAAAAAGCTCTCAGCCATCGATGCCGGATCGATCGACTCGGTCTATGGGGTCGGCTATCGTTACGTACTCGGTCGCAAAAAACTCGTCTTCGAAGACGATTGAGAGATCCTAGGCCACGCGAGTGGCCTTTTTTCAAACTTTGTCCAATCGCTTCCCCTTGAACGCAAAGCCATCCGCAAAGACAATCTAGCCATGGCTTCCACGAGAGACCTTAAGGAGTTGTACTACGAGGGCGACGATCTCTTCACGCGCGACTACATCGTGACGATGGAGAAGATGGACTCCTCGTTTTGGCAGCTCTACGAGTTCGCTTTGGAAGAGAGCGACGGCATCGACCGCCGAAAATAGGCTTTGCTTCTTCGATTGGGGCCCGCGGGCCTTTTTCTTTTGCACGTTGCAGGTTAATCTAAGTCCATGAAGCAAACAAAGCGCTACCTAGACGGCATCGTCTACCAAATCTATCCGCGTTCTTTTGCCGATTCCAACGGCGACGGCATCGGCGACATCCCGGGCATCGTTTCAAAACTCGACTACCTGAAGGGACTTGGGGTTTCCATCATTTGGCTTTCCCCCGTCTATCCGACCCCCAATGCCGACTTCGGATACGACATAAGCGACTATTGCTCGATCAACCCGGAATTCGGCACCCTGGAGGACATGGACCGGCTCATTGCCGAGGCCGGGCGGCGCTCAATCAAGATCATCATGGACCTCGTGGTAAATCACACCTCCGACGAGCATCCATGGTTCAAGGCATCGAAGGACAAGGATTCCCCCTATCACGACTATTACATCTACCGAAAGGGCAAGAAGCCGGGCGTTCCCCCAAACAACTGGACGTCCAATTTCGGCGGCCCGGCCTGGGAGTACGTTCCTTCTCTCGACGAATGGTACCTGCATCTTTTCTCGAAGAAGCAGCCCGACCTGAACTGGCACAACCCGAAGGTCCTCGAAGAGGTCGAGGCCATATTGCGCTTTTGGCTCGACCGCGGGATATACGGATTCCGCTGCGACGTCATCAACCAGATCTACAAAGAGAGCTTAGACGACGGAAAATGGAAACCGTGGCTCATCGGGCAGGAGCACTACCTCATGAAGGAAGGGAACCACGAGATCCTGCGCCGGCTTCATGAAGACGTTTTCTCGCGGTACGATTGCATGACGGTGGGGGAGACCTACGACGTCGATTATGCCAATGCCCGCCGCTTTCTCGACGGGGAACTCGACATGGTTTTCCAGTTCGACACGATGGGTGCCGACAAAAGGCTACTTCCGATCTTCGTCCGCAAGCACTGGAAGAAGCGTTTCAAGAAAACGCTCGTCGAATGGGAAAAACAGGTCGATTGGAACGCAGTGTATTTCGAAAACCACGATCAGAAGCGGTCGATTTCGCGATTCGTGAACCCGAGGTACCGGGATTTAGGCGCGAAAATGCTGGCCACTCTCCTGCTAACCCTCCGCGGCACGCCTTTCATCTATCAGGGGGAGGAAATCGGGATGGCCGATTTTCATCGTCCGTTCAAGAAGAAGGAATTCAAGGATCCGGTCAATTTTTGGCTCTATGGCCTTCTAAGAAAGCTGGGATTCGGGGAGAAAAGAAGCCTTCGCTATGTCAACAACATGAACCGCGACCATGCCCGGCTCCCGATGCAGTGGAGCAACTCCCCGGCGGCGGGGTTTTCCTCGAACCAAGCCACTTGGCTGCCGGTCAACGACGATTACAAGTCGTATAACGTCAAGATAGAAAGCGAAGACCCGAATAGCATTCTCTCCTACTACAAGAAGCTCATTGCCTTGAGGAAGTCGGATCCGGCCCTCGTCCGCGGTTCCTTCGAGGCCATCGACACCTCGAGCGACATATTTGCCTATTACCGTCTCAACGACGGCAACATCCGCTTCGTCCTCGTGAATCTCAGCGACCGGCGGGTAGTCCTTCCGCGCTCGATTTCCGAGATGCGCGGGAAGGTGCTTCTCTCCAATTACGAGGGAGCCGGCTTTACCTTCAAGAAATTCCTGCGGCCCTACGAGTCGCTCATCGTCGAGTTGACGGCTTAGCCTTGGCCCACGGGGAAGGGCTTTTCCTTTGGAAAGGCCCTTTTTGGTGTATACTCTAACGGCTTCGGCAGGGATTGGGTTTTATGGCTGAACAACATCGCAAGGACTATCTAAGCTGGGATGAGTATTTCATGGGCATCGCCGAGCTTTCGGCCATGCGGAGCAAGGATCCGTCGACCCAGGTCGGGGCTTGCATCGTCGACTCTGAGAAGAAAGTCGTTTCCATTGGCTACAATGGCATGCCGCGCGGCATCGACGACGAGAGGATTCCATGGGGTCATGGCGAGGGCCTCGAGAGCAAATACCTCTACGTCTGCCACGCCGAGTTCAACGCGATCCTCAATGCCCGGGGCGGAAATAACCTCAAGGGATGCACGATTTACGTGACCCTCTTCCCGTGCAACGAATGCGCCAAAGCCATCATCCAGACCGGCATAAGCGAGCTCGTTTACCTAAGCGACAAGTATGCCGGGGGAACGATTTACCTCGCTTCCCGCAAGCTTCTCGAAATGGCCGGGGTCAAAGTCCGGGCTTACCAAGGGAAGAGCATTGAAATTTCCGCAAAATGAATTCTAATAAATCGGTTTTTTATCGGATTGTCGTCTACCTCGTCGTCTTCTTGATCGTCATCGGGGCAGGCTTTTCGTTTGCCGCCGGTTCTTCTGGACTCGACAATTGGGTCTCTTACCTTATCGTCGGGATCCTTGCCGGCATCATGCTCATCCTCGTCGTCGCCAACGAGATCTACATCCACGTCTTGAAAAAGAGGAAGGGAAAATGAAAGCCCTCGAAGTCAAAGGCCTTTCCTTTTCCTACTCGGGCGACGATAGCGAGGTCGTCCACGATCTTTCCTTTTCCATCGAAGAGGGGGAATACGTTTCCCTCATCGGCCATAACGGCTCGGGAAAGAGCACCCTTGCCAAGCTCGTAAGCGGCCTCCTTGGCTTTTCCTACCGGGGAGAGATAAGCGTCTTCGGCACCGTTTTGGACAAAAAGAGCGTCCGTGCCGCCAGAAGGGACATCGGGCTGGTATTCCAAAACCCCGACAACCAATTCGTTGGTTCGACCGTCGAGGAAGACATCGCCTTCGGACTCGAGAACCGGGAAGTGCCGCGCGAGAAAATGCAGGCCATAATCGACGAATACAGCGAGGAAGTCGGGATGCGGGACTTCCTCAAGAAATCGCCCGAAGGCCTTTCGGGCGGCCAAAAGCAAAGGGTTGCCATCGCCGGGGTGCTGGCGATGGAGCCGCGCCTCCTCATCCTCGACGAAGCTACGAGCATGCTCGATCCTTCGGGAAAAAGCGAGATCCTTTCCCTTATCCACCGGCTTAAGGACAAGAATGCCTCGCTTTCGATCCTTTCGATTACCCATGACGTCGAGGAAGCCGCGAAAAGCGACCGGGTAATCGTTCTCAACGCCGGGCGCAAGATGATGGAGGGAACCCCGAAGGAGGTTTTCGCGCGATCGGAGGAACTTGCCTCGATCCACCTCGATGCGCCTTTCGCCTACCGTCTGGCCTCTGCCCTCCGCGCCGAGGGAATCGAGGTCCCGTCCGACATCGTCGACGAGGAATCCTTAGCGAGGTGGATATGCCGATAACCTACGACAGCGTTCATTTTGTCTATGCCGCCGGCTCGCCTTTCGAAAGCGCGGCCCTGAACGGCATTTCCCTTGTAATCGAGCCGGGTTCCTTCGTCGCCCTCGTCGGGAGGACGGGATCGGGCAAATCGACGATGGCCCAGCTTTTGAACGCCCTTCTCGTCCCGACGTCTGGGGAGGTCGTGGTCGACGAATTCGTCAATTCGGCGGACAAGAAGAAAAGAAGCAGGAAACTAAAGGGCCTCAGAAAGAAAGTCGGCCTCGTTTTCCAATTTCCCGAATACCAGCTTTTCCTCGACACAGTCGAAAAAGACGTTGCTTATGGACCGAAAAACTTCGGTGCCAGCCGGGAAGAGGCCCTCGAGAAGGCCCATCAGGCGATTCTCGAAGTGGGACTCGATGCTTCCTTTTTCGAACGCTCGCCATTCGCCCTTTCGGGCGGGGAGAAGCGGAAGGTTGCCATTGCCGGAATCCTCGCCATGGAACCGGATGTCCTCGTCCTCGACGAGCCGACCGCGGGGCTCGATCCCGAGGCCAGCCGCGAGGCGCTTGCCCTCTTCAGGAAGATAAACGCCAAGGGAACGACGATCATTCTCGTATCCCACGACATGGACCTTGTCTTGGAGGCCGCTACCCGCCTCATCGTCCTCGAGAACGGGAAAGTGGTGAAGGACGGGGATCCTTCGTCCTTATTCGAGGTCGACCTGACTTCCTATGCCCTAGAAGAACCGAAGGTTTTCCGTTTCGTGGACCTTCTAAAGAAAAACGGGCTTGAGCTTTCCCCTTCCAACATCCGCGACGTGGAAAGCCTCGCCAAAGCCATCAAGGAGGCCAAGCAATGACTTCCTTCTCGATGGGACGCTACATCCCTTACGACACTTTCGTCCACCGTTTGGATCCGAGAACCAAGATCCTGGCCCTCGTTTTGTTCATGATCGCCATCTTCATGGGGCAGGCTACGTATGCCATGAGCTTTTTGGTCGAGGGCGTGATTCTCGTCATCGCCATCGCCCTATATAGCTATAGCCGAATGAAGGTGAAGGTCTTGCTCAGATCGATTCTTTCGATGTGGTTCATGATCCTTTTCCTCCTCATCGTCTACATGTTCACTCCGCGCGATGCTTCAACGAGCCACCTTGCCTTCGAGCTTTGGGGAGTGAAGGTTTATTGGGAAGCCTTCCTCGACACGGCCAGGATCGTCCTCCGACTCATCCTGATGGTCATGTTCTCGCTCGTCCTTACCGCCACGACGCGCCCTCTCGACCTTACCGATGCCCTCGAATGGTATTTGACGCCGTTCAAGCTGATCGGCTTCCCGACCCATATCTTCGCGATGATGCTTTCCTTGGCCCTTCGCTTCATTCCGACGATCATGGACGACGTCGACCGCATCATGAAAGCCCAGACTTCCCGTGGCGTCGACTATCAAAAGGGATCGCTCATAAGCAAGATCAAGGCGATGGTTTCCCTCATCGTCCCCCTTTTCGTTCAATCCTTCGTCCGCAGCGACGAACTAGCCAACGCGATGGAAAGCCGCGGTTACGATCCGAATGGCAAGCGGACCCGTTATAGGAAGCTCTCCTTCCATCTGAGCGACTTGATAGCGGTGCTTCTGACCGGCGCGTTCGCGGCCCTCGTCATGTACGTCTCGATTGTCGGCTTCGATCCATTCCTTGCCTGGGGCGGACTTGCCACATGGTGATAAAGGGCGTCATTTCCTATAACGGGCGCCTCTTTCTCGGCTTCGAGCGCCAAAAGGAAGGAAGGACCGTCCAGGGAGAACTGGAAAAAGCCCTTTCCGAGTATTTCGGAAGCCCCGTTTCCGTTCGGGGATCGGGAAGGACCGATGCCGGAGTCAATGCCGTTGGGCAGGTCGTCTCTTTTTGCCCCCCGCGGGAAATAAGCGACTTTGAGCGGGAAAGGAAAGCCATCGACTCGCGCCTTCCTTACGACCTTTCGCTCGTTTCCATCGAGGAGGCACCGGCATCGTTTGATCCGAGGCGAAACGCCAAGTTCAAGATCTACGCCTATCTTTTTTCCTTCAAGGAACGCGACGTGCTCCGTGGGGGCATAGCCTACCTTCGAAACGAATCCAAGTTTTCGATCGAGCGCTTCCGTTCCGCCCTTTCCCTTTTCGTGGGAAAGCACGATTTCTCTTCCTTTACCCCAAAGAAGGAAGACGGACTATCATTCTACCGGACCATTGCCTCAATCGACGTCCTTTTGAAGGACGGCGTCTACAGCGCCGTCTTCAAGGGAACGGGGTTCATGACCTACATGGTCCGCTTCATCGTCGGTGCCGCGTTAAGGGTCGGCTTCGGCGAAATGGAGATAGGGGAGATTTCCTCGAGGCTCGACAGCGCCGAAAGAAGGATCATCTCCTACAAAGCGCCGGCGGAGGGACTTACCTTGGTTTATGTCGGATACGACGAAGATTGATTACAATTTCCATACCCATACCGCTCGATGCGGCCACGCGTATGGCAAAGACAGCGAGTACGTCGAGCAGGCAATCGCCCATGGCTTCTCTGACCTAGGTTTCAGCGATCATGCGATGTTCCCGTTTTTGAGGCAGCCGGGGATGAGGGGAGATTATTCCGAAGTTCCCGATTACATCAATTCCGTCCGTCTTTTGCAGGAGAAATTCGCTTCCAAAATCAAGATTTTCCTTGGCTTTGAGACCGAGTGGCTGGACGAAAGCCATCGCTCTTACTACGAGGAAATGTACAGGATGGGAATCGACTACTTCATTCTCGGGCACCACATGCTCTTCTCGAAGGACAAGGCCGAGTTCTTCGCTTTCCTTCCGATAGAGGAAGCGGTGGAGACGTACGCGAAGCAAGTTGTCGAGGCGATCGAAAGCGGATATTTCCTCTATGTCGCCCATCCCGATTTCTACATGTCGTGGCACCGTTTGCCCTTCTCGGGGAAAATGGAGGAAGCGGCGAGGAAGATCATCGCCGCTTCCATCGAGCACGACATTCCCCTCGAGGTGAACATGGTTCCTTCGAGGAGGCATCAGTATGTCGATTACGGGAAGGAAAGGGGATTTGCCTATCCATGCCCTCCGTTTTGGGAGCTCGCTTCGAAGATGGGAGCCAAGTGCACGGTTGGCGTCGACGCCCACATGCCAAGCGACCTAAGCACCGGGAGCGATTTTTCCTATTTTGAGCATTTCGTCGAATCGAAAGGCCTCAAAGTGGTGAGAAAAGAAGAACTAGAGGAAAGAATAGCCAAGCTCAAAAAGGCCCATGGTAGCCCTTTCCATACGCCCGCGCGGGATTGAAGAGAACCCTACGAGGGCTATAATGGGGCGTTCCTAAGTAAGGAGTAGAACGATGGGAAGACATTTTGAGGTGCGGGCCGCGGCGATGGCGGCGACCGCGAAAGCGAAAAGCGCGATTTACATGCGGGCCAGCAAGGAAATCTATGCGGCCGCGAAGAAAGGCATCCCCGATCCGGCTAGCAACCTAGCCCTCCGGAGCGCCATTGAAAAATACCGCAAGAGCTGCCCGAAAGACGTTATCGACCGGGCGATTGAAAAGGCCAAGGGCGGCGACAGCGTCGCCTACATCGAGGGCCGCTACGAGTACTTCGGCCCCGGCGGATCCCTAATCATAGTCGACACGATGTCGGATAACGGCAACCGGGCCCTTACCGAAGTCCGGACGATCGTCACCCGCAAGGGCGGGAAGCCGGGCAGCGTCCTTTACAACTTCGAGATGAAGGCGGTAATCGACGTCAAGGCCGACGAGGCGAGCCGCGACAAGATCGAAGAAGGCCTCATCCTCGGCGACGTCGATGTCACTTCCGTCACCTACGATGACGGCTATGTCGAGGTGCTTGCCGCCCCGAGCGATCTCGAGAAGGCCAAGGACGTTCTCAAGGAACTCGGCTATGCCGACTTCGAGAGCGCCGAAGTCACCTTCGTCCCCAATGAGTATGTCACTCTCGAGGGCGATGACCTCGAGCACTTCAAGAAGATGCTTGCCGAACTCAACGAGTGCGAAGACGTCCAGAACGTCTACCACAACGTCGAGAACATCTAAACCTGCGCAATGAAGAAAATAGGCCCCCGGAATCTCGAGCGGATGATCGTCTATCCGCTTGCCCTGATTCTATTGGGGGTCTTTTCCTTTTATGACCTCCCGATAAGCGAATCGGTAGCCGACCGCTATGGAGACGTGCTAGGAATCATCGGCTCCTTGTACGGAGAACAGCCGTTCACGTTCCTAACGGCCGTCGGGGCTGCCTTTCTTTTCCGCTATCGCCCGCGGAGAACAAAAGCCCAGTCGCTCGCTTTGGGCATCCTTTTCGCGCTTTGCCTCGCGGGCCTATCCCTTTACGGCGGCTACATGCTCCAACATTACCCGGAGGACTACGGCGTCGAGCTCCCGTTCTACCTCATTTTCGTTTTCGCCATCGTCTATGCCCTTTTGGCTTTGCTCATTGCCTACTCGCTCAAGGCAAAGGACCCCGGCAAGGTCTTTTCGGCTTCCCTTGTCAACGCCGTCTTCTTCATAGCCGTAGTCATCGTCCTCATGAACGTGCTGAAGCCGATTTGGGGCCGCCCGCGCTACCGCTTTCTCATAAGCGAGGAAAACGAAGGATACTCTTTCATGCCATGGTATGCGATTTCCATCGCAAATCCCAAGGATGATTCATTTTATTCGTTTCCAAGCGGCCATACGATGAACGCGACCGGCATCCTTTGCCTCTCCCTTTATTACCGAGCCTTCCGTTCGCGTGACGTTGGATACTTCTACCTTAGGATGGCTTGTTTTGCCTACATTGTCATCGTTGCCGTCTCGCGGGTTTACAACGCGGCCCATTTCGCGAGCGACGTGACCGCCGGCTTCCTTTTGGCTTACCTTTCCCTCGATTTGCTAGAAAGCCTTCTCTACCCTTGGCTATGCAAGCGCTTTGATGCCGCTCGCAATGGAAAGGCGATTGAAGAAGGCTTCCCTTCGGCCTAGCCTAGCAGGCGATGGCACTCGCTTTGCTTCTCGTCATATACGTAACGTTCATCAGTCTTGGACTTCCCGACAGCGTCCTCGGCTCGAGCTTTCCGGCCATAAGCGCCAATCTCGGCCTTTCAAGCGACTTGGCCGGTTACATTGGGATGGCGGTTACCGTCGCGACGATCCTTTCGGCATTCTTCTCCTCCTTCATCCTCCAAAAGGTCAAACCCAAGTATTACGTGGCGGTTTCGGTCTTCCTTACCGCGGCCGCGCTTCTTCTTTTCTCCTTCGTGACCCGCTCGACCTATTGGGCCTTTTTCCCAATCGGGTTCCTCATGGGTCTTGGGGCCGGGGGGATCGACGCCGCCCTCAACAATTTCGTCGCTCTCCATTACCGGGCCATCCACATGAACTGGCTCCATTGCTCGTGGGGAATCGGGGCTTCGACAGGTCCGCTTATAATCGGAAGCTTCGTGAACCCGATCACTGACCAGGGGTGGGAAAACGGCGTCCGCGTCCTTTCCTACATTCAGTTCGGCATCGTCTTGCTCATTTTCCTGACGCTTCCCCTCTGGGAGAAGGTCGCCGAGAAGAAGCAGGGGAAAAAAGAGCTTGCCGACGAAGCTCCGGTCAGGAAGGGCGACCATCACCTGCTTTTGCATAACCCCGTTTTCTACTTTGCCGCGGTCGGCTTCTTTGCCTATTGTGCCCTCGAGACGACTTCCGGCTTCTGGGCCGCTTCCTTCTTTTCCCATGCCAAGGGACTCGATTCCTCGCTTTCCGCTTCCCTTGCCTCGCTTTTCTACATCGGCATCGCCGTTGGGCGTTTCTTCTCCGGATTCATTTCCCTGAAGCTATCGCCGAAATGGATGATCAGGCTCGGCGAGGCGATACTCGCCGCCGGCGCCGTTTTGATCCTGATCCCCGTCGGTCCTTATGAGGTGGCGGCAACCGGTTTCGTCATGGTCGGACTGGGGTGCGCGCCCATATACCCGAGCATCATCCTCTCTACTCCGTATCGCTTTTCTAAGCGCCTTTCCCAGACGGCGATGTCGATGGAGATGGCCTTTGCCTATCTCGGCAATCTAATCGTCTCTCCGCTCTTTGGCCTTGTCGCCCGATCGATGGGCGAACGATACGACCTTCTTCCCTACGTGATCATTTTCCTGGCGGCCCTCATGCTCTTCATGCACGAATTTATCAACGCGCGTCTTAAAAAGCGCGATGGAAGCTTGTCGAGCGAGGAAATGGAAGAGTACACGACGAGGACTTGATCGATTTCATATCTTCTTTTTGCCCGGAAAGACGGACTTCATGGCGTCTAGACGCGGAAGGGGGCGAATCCCAGATTGGAAAACAATCGTCGCTTTCGCGATGGCTGGTTGGAGATTCGACGATGCTCGTTGCAGCTTTCTATTGCCGGTTTGCTTTCTAAACAATTTTGGGACCGGCCGTTTGCGATTGGCTTATAATGCGTCCGTTTGAAAGGGAATCATATGGACAGCAAAAACAGGCCCCTAGCCGTTTCCACAACCTTCGGTTTCGTGCGTTACATCGCCATCGGTTTCGCCATCCTGGCCCTGATCGGGCTCATCCTTCTCTTGATCGGTTCCGGGAGCTATGAATTAATCGGCGTCTACTATTCCGGACTCTCCATCTTTGTCTCCGGGCTCGCCCTGGCCATCATTGCCTTCATTCTCACGTTCCAGAAGATCGTCGTTTTCGAGGACGAAGTCTATTTCGCGACTCTATTCGTGAAGCTAGTCATCCCGATGAATAAGATTTCGACCTATGGCCGGGGATTCCTTTGGTTCATCATGGTCGGGTCTTCATCGTTTGGCTTCCCCATGTCGATCCTCTTTTTCATGAGCAACCGCGGCATTGTCGTCAAAGCGATAGGCGAGGCCAAGGAACGTCTCGTTTCAAAAGTGCAGGTTGAGGGAAGCCTTCCCATCGAACCGAGTTCTCCGGCTGCCGCTTCCCCGAGCGGGGATGAATCCTTCGTGAGGGAAGCCATCGACAAAATCGAAAATCTATCCGTCTACAGGGAACTCAATCAAATCGTCGAAGGCTACAAGGAATTCCTCAAGGAAAAAGAAGGGAAATGATCCAGTCCGACCCCGCCATGAGAAACGGCAGGGCCTTTTTCAGACCCCTCTTTGCGAGGACGGTCAGACGTTAGCCTTGATGGTCCTGCTAATCGGCTCGGAAACGCTTTTCGACGCTCCTTTGGCCGTGCTTCTCCGCCTTTGCCGGCGGGTTTGGGAAAACTTTGAACGGCCCGCTCAAAGAGAAGCATGGTTGAACAAGCGAATTTGCTTTACAGGTCGCGCCCACGCGTATATATTTAGCACCGGCACTGACCTAATAAGTTAAACCCCGGTAAAGTTCAACATCATTAGGAAAGGTCAATCACGACCGAATCACTTAGCAAGGAAACAAAGAAAATGCAGCGTCAAACAACCATGGCCAAGCCCCATGAAATCGAGCGCAAGTGGTACCTCGTCGACGCCACTGACATCCCGCTTGGGCGGCTAGCTAGCCAAATCGCGACGATCATCTCCGGCAAGAACAAGCCGATCTACACCCCGAATCAGGACCTTGGCGACTTCGTCATCGTCATCAACGCTTCCAAGGTGAAGCTCACCGGCGACAGCGAGCACAAGAAGAACTACTACAACGTCTCCGGCTACAACGGCGGCCTTCGCACCCGCAGCTCCGGAGTCATGCTCCGCGAGTTCCCGGTCGAAATGGTCGAGCGTGCCGTTTGGGGAATGCTCTCCAAGGGCCCCCTTGGCCGCAAGATCATCAAGAAGCTCTTCGTCTATGCCGACGACAAGCACGAGCAAGCGGCCCAGAAGCCGATTGTCCTCGACCTCAAGAAGTAAGGAGTAACCCATGAGCGAAAAGAATGTCCATTACGGGACCGGGAGAAGGAAGAGCTCCATCGCCCGCGTCTATATCTCCGAAGGCAAGGGCACGATCACGGTCAACGGCCGCGACGTCAATGCCTACATGCCCTACGCGACTCTCGTTCAGAACCTCAAGCAGCCGCTCGTCCTCCTTGGAGTCGACGGCAAGTACGATGTGAAGTGCGAGGCTTCCGGCGGCGGATTCACCGGACAGGCCGAGGCCATCCGTCTCGGGCTCGCCCGCGCCCTCCTCGAGGCCGGCGAGGATCGCAAGACCCTCAAGGTCCACGGGATGCTTACCCGCAACGCCCGTAGCAAAGAGCGTAAGAAGTACGGTCTCAAGGCCGCCCGTCGCGCTCCGCAGTTCTCCAAGCGTTAAGCTTCGGACACCGTATTCCAAAACCCCGAAACGAAGCCGTTTCGGGGTTTTCTTTATATTTCCGTCCTTCCGCTTCCATCGGCTCGGCTTTCGCTTTACTTGAGCTTCATTAGGTGAGAAAGTCTTGCCATGGACAAAGAAATAGAGACTTTGATCGAAGAAGAAAGGGTTCGGCAGAATGCCGGAATCGAGCTCATAGCAAGCGAGAACTATCCGTCGCGCGCGGTAATGGCCGCCCAAGGCAGCATCCTTACCGACAAGTATGCGGAAGGTTATCCAGGCCGCCGTTACTATGGGGGGTGCGAAGTGGTGGACAAGGTTGAAAGCCTTGCCATCGAGCGGGCAAAGGCGCTTTTTCACGTTGCCTACGCCAACGTTCAGCCCCATAGCGGATCCCAGGCCAATTTCGCCGCTTACCGGGCGATGATAAACCCCGGCGACAAGGTCTTGGCCCTGACTTTGGACGATGGGGGGCACCTGACCCATGGGTCGAACGTTTCTTTTTCCGGCAACCTCTACGATTTCCACTTCTATCCCCTCGGGGAGGACGGACGCATCGATTACGATCGCCTTTCGGTCTTGCTTGACGAAGTCGAGCCGGCCCTTTTCCTGGCTGGGTATTCCGCTTATCCATTTGAAATAGACTTTGCGAGGATGCGTCGAATCATCGACGAACACGATGCAAGGAAGGGAACCAAGACCTTTTTCATGGTCGACATGGCCCACATCGCGGGCATCGTTGCCGCGGGGCTCTGCGATAACCCGTGCCTGTATGCCGACGTCGTGACTTCGACGACCCACAAGACCCTGCGGGGACCCCGCGGCGGGTTGATCCTTTCCAACAACGAGGAACTTTTCAAAAAGCTGAACTCCGCCGTGTTCCCCTATGCTCAGGGGGGACCGCTCGAACACGTGATCGCCGCCAAGGCCGTCGCGTTTGGCGAAGCCCTCCATCCTTCTTTCAAATCCTATATGGAAAAGGTGTTAAGGAACACCTATGCCTGTTCGGACGAACTCGAGAAACTCGGGGCCGAGGTTTCGGGTACCGAAAACCATCTTTTCCTGTGCAACGTTCTCAAAAGCTATGGGATCGACGGCAAGCAAGCTCAGATTCGCCTCGGGTCGATCGGGATTACCGTAAACAAGAACATGATCCATGGCGATACGATGCCGCCTTCGAAAACAAGCGGTATCCGCGTTGGCTTTGCCGCGGCGACTTCGCGCGGATGCAGCGAGGATGAAGCCAGGAAGATCGCCCATCTAATCGACAAGACTCTTCGTAGTGACGATCAGGCCACGATCGCCTCCTTGAAGAAGGAAGTGGCGGAGATCGTTTCTTCATGGAAGGATATCGCTTCGCTGGACTATCCGACGATTGCCTGATAGACGGATTTGTCTTTGGTTTCTCTGCTTGCCGCATGGACATGAAGAGGAATTTCGTTTCGCTGAGACCCCTAAGAGCGCATGCAAATATGTGCTTGTTTCGCCTTTGCGAGAGGTTTATATTATGTGGGCGCTTAGGCGCGATGGGCCTTTAGCTCAGCTGGTTAGAGCGTGCGCTTGATAAGCGCAAGGTCGATGGTTCGAGCCCATTAAGGCCCACCAATTGAAAGATGGTGCCCCGCAGCGGCGGGGCTATTCTTTTACTCGGGGCAAAACACCTTTGTGGATTGCTCCCGGGAGCCTATAATTATCCCCGCCTAGCGCATCGGGTGTTTAGCTCAGTGGGAGAGCGCTTCCTTCACACGGAAGAGGTCACAGGTTCGAAACCTGTAACACCCACCAGTCTTGATGAAATGGCCGGCCCTGCCGGCTTTTCTTTAATCTTCGTCAACACGCGTATAGGATTGTCCTATGGATGGTTTCGACATCGTCCTCCTTCATGGACGGCCTTCTTTGTACAGACATGGGGTTGGGCTCCTACGCGATTTTTCCCTTTCGATGAGCCTTAGTCACGGCGGCGAGCTGCCGCTTCCTCTGCGCGAAGTGAAAAGAGCGGGAAACCGGATTGTCCTCGATTATTCCCTTTTGCCGTTTGGCAAAGCCCTCTTGATCTTCGAGGAGAGAGGCGAGGCCATCGTAGCGAGGATAGAAGGGGAGCTATCGTCCTTCTCAAAGGCCTTTTCCTCGTATTTGGGCCAAAAGAGGACGGTCGTGATAACCTATTTCCCTTTCGACGAGGCGAGCGAGGTCTCTACCCTTCGATTCGATGAGGAAAGACTGATTCTCTCGACTTCGTTCCCTCCTTCTTTAAAGGAAGCGAAAGGCGATGCCGAGAGGGTACTTTTCCGCCATGGCGGCGGCATAACCGGGATCGAATGCCTCCCTGGCCCCCTTGACGTGCGCCTTTTGAAGAACGAAATCGCCGTCGATTGCCTTGGAGAGAGGCAAACGGCGATAGAAGGGGACGTCTTTGCCGTTGCCCGCGGCCATACGCTCCGGGAGACGGTCTCGATCCTCGAGAAGTCGATCGGTAGGGAAGCGCCGTTCCCGATCAGGCCTCCTTCCTACCGCCTTGCCTATTCGCCCTTTGAGTATTTCGGCGACGGCTATGGAAAGGCCGAGATCCTTGCGCGCGTCGATGAATTCATTTCGAACGGAATCAAGCTGGATTGCGTTTTGCTGCGCGGGGAATGGTTTAAGACGAGCGGCGGGGCGGCCTACGATTTCGAGGCCGATCCGGAACGCTTTCCCGGCGGGCTTGCCGAGTTAGCCAGGGAGTTAGCGGAACGCTCCGTGTCCCTTCACGTTCGCGTTCCCCTTGCCGGAGGGCGGTTCTTTTATGCCAGGGATGGCGAAATAGGCTCGTCTTTTCCAGAATGTTTCATCTCGCTCCCGGGCGGAAGCCTGCTTCCAAGGCCCGAGGCCGCTCCATTGAGGGAATTCTTCTCTTCGGTTTTTTCCTTCCTTGCCTCGAAGGGAATCCGGGGATTGGAGGTCGAAGGGCTTTCCCTTCTTTCGAAGCATTACGGCGGGCTCTTTACGAACGATGTTTTGGCCGAACGCTATCTTGGGGCGATAGGAGGAAGCCTCGGCTTCTTTGGCGAAGGGGTCGCCTTCGCTTCCTCGCTCGGCAACGAATCGAGGCCCATCGCCTCGCTTCCGCTCGTTTACGACGGGATAAATGCCATGACCCGCGAGGAAGGATTCGAAGAATCGCTTAGTTCCTTCGTTCTCTCCTCCCTCTCCTTAAAAGGACATCCCATCGTTGGCCCTTCGATCGTTCCGCTTGGCAAGGACGCCATGGAAGCCATGGCCTTTTCCCTTCTTCTCGATTCGCCGCTCGTCGTTTCCGGCCCAGCCCTGAAAGGGGACATCCCCTTTATTAAGGCTTTCATGAAAAACGGGCGTCCCTATAGGGCTGCAAGCGGCATTCCCGTCCTCGAGGAAAGCTCGTCTTTTTCCAACCCTATTCTGGAAAACAGAGTAGCGAAGATCCTTTCTCCTTATCCAGGAGGATATCTCTTCGCCGCCTTCAGCAAGTGTCTCACCCCGCTTAGAAGGGAACTCTCGCTTTCCGATTTCGGGATCGATGGCGAATATCTCGCCCTCCCTTCCTTCGGCGGGCAGGGCAGTTTCCTCACGGCCGAAACGCCGCTGACCTTCGAAGTTAGAAAGGGCAAGCCGGCCTTCTATGAGCTGATTCGCCTCGAAGACGGTTCGTGCCCCTTGAGCGAAGGGCCTTCCTTGCTGCGCTTTGACCCAACCGCAAAGAGAAAGCGCTTTCTAAGATAGGAAATTTTCCCCTATCCCGTTGAATGCCCCGTCTGGGGCTTTTTATAATAATTGGCACTTAGGTGCCGGTAGAAAAAGGAGGTTTCATGGAAACCAAGCCGTTTTTGCTGGGCATTTTGCTCGGCGGCCTCATCCTTGCCGGGTGTTCACCCGTCACGACCACATCTTCTTCGCCCAATGAATCTTCATCGACTTCGAGTGGGAGCGCGCTCTCCTCGGAAAGCGGATCGAGTTCATCGATCTCTTCATCAAGCGGTAGTTCGTCTCAAGCCGACTATGAGACGAAGACCGTAGCCGAACTCATCGCGTTGGCGGCCGAACATACCGATTCGGCAAGCGAAGAACGCTATTACGTCCGGGCAACCGTCGACGAAGTGAGCGACCCGAAGAACGGCGGAATGACGATTTCGGACGATACCGGATCGATCGAGGTTTTCCGTACCTACAGCTCCGACGGGAAGACTTCCTATGGGGATTTGGAGGAAAAACCCGTTGCCGGCGACGAAGTCGTGCTTTACGGGAATTTGCAAACCTATAAGGGCACGGCTGAAATCCATAGCGGTTGGATCATGGAATTCACCCATGTCGTTCCCGACATCGACCCCGACGAATACGAGCTTTCGACCCTAAAGGAAGCCCACGAAGCCAAAGACGGCACGATTCTGAAGGTCGAGGGCACGGTCCTTCGCCATACGTTCAACTCCAGCCTCAATGAGATCGGCTTCATCCTCGGCGACGCGACCGGGACCGCCTATGTCTACGATTCCCAAATCGCTCCGCAGGTGGAAGACGGCGAGACAGTGACTCTCGTAGCAAGCAAGGATTACTGGATCCTCGACGACGAGCAGGACTACGCCGAGAAGAATGGATATCTAGGCGCAAATCAATTGACCAATGCCATTCTCGTTTCCCATTCCGAAGGATCCGCATTCGATTACGACGCGGCCTCTAGCGAGACGACGGTCAAAGACCTCATGGAAGTCCCCTTCAGCAGCGATTGCACCGGGCTTCTTTACAAGGTCAATGCCCACATCAAGAAGGACGTTAAGTACGAATCCAGCGGGGCGGTCGATTTCACCAACTACTACATCAACGATCTCGACGGAACGACCGGCACCTATACCTACACGCAAGCCGACGGCAAGGACTTTGCTTGGCTAGACGCCTACGACGGCAAAAACGTCATCCTTTACATGACGGTCCTCAACGCGAAGATGTCGGCTTCGGGCGGGACCTGGCGTTTCCTTCCGATCGAGGTGAGCGACGAGGCTTTCAGCTTCCCTGCTTCCGCCATTCCCGAGTTCGTTGTCGAGTACTATGGCCTCAAGCAGATTCAGGATGCCTACTATGCCGATCCGTCCGCCGAATTGACGACGGTCATCGACAATGACGTCATTCCGTTTACCGGCGCAACGCTCAGCTTCTCCTCGAGCAACGCTTCCGTTATCTCGATTGTCGAAGAAAACGGGAAGAGGGTTCTCCACGCCCATACCGAGAACCCGGGCAAGGCGACGATTACCGTTTCCGGGGCCTATGGCAGTGAAAAGGCATACTCGACAGAAGTCGAAGTCGAGGTCATAAACCTCGAGACCATGCCGGCCCTTACCGTTTCGGAAGCCATCGCCTCTTCAGTCGACGAAAGCAAGCTCCTGACTGTCAGGGCGACTGTCGGACCTTCGCTTCTCAACCAGCCTGGCTTCTATCTCATTGACGATAGCGGCATCATAGCCGTCCGTCTCACCTCCTACGACGCCTTCGACGGAAGCTTCGAAATCGGCGACAAGGTAATCGTCCAGGGATATCGCAACCTCTGGGGCAACAAGGACTCGGAAATCTGCCTGAGCGATGCGACGGTGTTTGCGAATCTCTATGGCGGCGACGGGACCTATCCGACGTCTTCCTTCATAAGCGGCAAGACGATTTCCGACCTTCTCTCCTACGACGTCTTCGATCCGACGCACACCGCCGAGGCATACATTCTCGAGGGCGTGACTGTTAACTACGTCAAGACCGGGTACCAGCCGACGTACACCTTCTCGGATACCGATGGCAATGCCCTTTCGATCTACTGCAGCGGCGAGAAACAGCTCTCGTGGCTTGCCCCCTTCGTCGACAAGACGGTTACCGTCGAAGTGGCGCTTTGCAAGTGGAATACCAATGGTTCGACGACCGTTTGCCCCCTTGCCGTCATCGACGAGGAGGGAACAAAGACCGTCAACACCTACAACTTCCCGGCTTAAGCAGGAAAAGCGGTCGAATGGAAGGCGGAATTCCGCCTTCCTTTTTCATTTGAATCTTTGCTTTTGACTCCGACAAGTATTAAGGTCATTCCGAATGAAGGGAACTGATATGAAAAAATCGTTTATGGCCTTTGCGGCCTTACTCGCTTCCTTTTTCTTGACTGGCTGCACCGTTGGCAGATCTTCCTGCTCTCAGCCTCCTAGCGTATCCGTGGAGGACGGAAAGGACGGCAGCTCTTTCTTGACTGGCCATGGCGAGCCTTCTTCGTCTACCGGAAACGACGGCGACACCTATCTTGACCTAGACACCTACGATCTTTACGTAAAGGGAAACGGGCAGTGGTCCTTGGAAGGAAACATCAAGGGCGAGCCCGGTTCTCAGGGAAGCTCGGGCGTTCCTGGGTCGGAAGGCGTTCCGGGGGCGCCTGGCAAAGACGGGACTTCCCTTCTTACCGGAAATGGCTATCCGGCCGAAGATCTCGGCAAGGACGGCGACTCTTATATCGACCTCGACACTTGGAATTTCTATGTCCGGGAAAACGGCGTTTGGGTTTTCAAAGGGAATATCAAGGGCGGGAGCGATTCCGGCACCCATGATCAAGGCGACATATTTTTCGGAAACGGGGCTCCGAATTTGAGCGAAGGCAGCGACGGGGACACATACATCGACCAATCGAATGGCGATTGCTATGTGAAGATCGACGGGGAATGGATCCTCTCCGATGAAGGGGAAGGCAACCTTCCTGCCGATCTGAGCGGTGTGACTCCGGCTAACGGAATCTACGACTTCAGCACGAGGCCCGAAGGAATGAGCTACGAGGAGTGGGTCGACGAGCAGTCGCACCTCCTCTACAAGATGGAGGACTACGCCCTCAGGCACCACCTCGGCGGCATCCCGCTCTACGACGACGCGAGCATCGAGCTCTTCTCGCCGCGGATCACGCTCG
>CALWAS010000001.1 GCA_944375905.1 uncultured Bacilli bacterium | reverse complement strand
AGCATTACATCCAACTCGTAGAAGAATGGATTTCGTTTTATAACTCAACGAGATTAAAAAACAGGAACCATTAACGATTCCTGTCTTTTGGCTTTTTTGAAGTGTGTCCAATATGGGGTTCACTTCATGGCGAGGGGCTTTTGACTTCCGGCTAGGGAAATCAGAGCTTGCGGTTGTAGAACTCGATGATCTGGGCTTCGTTGATGTCCTTCGGAAGCTCGTTGCGTTCCGGAAGGCGGGTGAACGTGCCCTTGATCTTCTCACTGTCGACGGTGACGTAGCCCGGGACGGTCGGTTTCCCGTCGAGAGACTCCTTCACGACCTTGAGGGGGCTGTCGCCCTTGAAGGCGATGACGTCGCCAATGGAGCAGAGGTAGCTCGCGATGTCGACTTTCTTTCCGTTCACGGTGACGTGGCCGTGGTTGACGAGCTGACGGGCCGCGGCGCGGGTCCTGGCAAAGCCCATCCGGTAGACGAGGTTGTCGAGCCTCGATTCGAGGATGCGGAAGAAGGCGAGGCCGGTAACGGTGCTCTTGTCCTTCTGCGCGAGAAGGAAGAGACGCCGGAACTGGCGCTCATTCACGCCATAGAGGTGGCGGAGCTTCTGCTTCTCGAGGAGCTGGGCGCCGTACTCGGACGGCTTCCGCTTCCTGTCTTGGCCATGCTGGCCCGGCCCATAAGGCCTCTTCTTGAGTTCGTCGCCGGTCTCGAGGATCGAGAAGCCGAGGTGACGGCTGCGCTTCCACTTGGAAGCAGTGTATCTGGACATTGAAAAGTCCTCCTTTTGCTTCGCGTCAAAGAAGGCGATCCGCCCTCTTCCCCGGGTGTCCGTCATTTCGGCCCTCTAGCCAAGGCTTACTCTTTTTTCCACGGACGTCGGACGGGAAGATGCGAACCCGCTAAATCAACGCAAGGCGTAGTCTACGTAGTAGAAGGCCGTTTGTCAAACGAAAACGCCTTTTTTCGGCGATGGCGGCCATCCTCATCCGAGCTTTTCCCCTAATCTCGACGGGGGATAGCATATCCCCCGGACGCGCCGCTCATGCTAACATATCGGGGATATGGAAATGCTTACCCTCTTCATCGATGCAAACCTCGCCCTCGGGATCGGCCTCGGGGTCGGGATACCGCTTCTGCTCATCGTCTCTTTTGCCGTCCTCTTCCTCATGAGGGGCCAGCGCTACCGGCGATCGCTCAACGACCTTTCGGGACGCTACGAATCGAGCCACGGGATCCTCCTCGGGAAGATATCCCAATACATCAGCCGCCTCGAGTCGATTTGCCAGCGGAATTTCTCCTATTCCGACAGCTATATTCAGCTAAACAACAAATTCAAGGACCTCAAGGACTATAAGGACGCCGAGTGCTCCGGCTACATCAAGCAACTCGCGAATTCGCTAAACGACCACGATTACCGGGCCTTCCGCCAGTCGCTCCCGGAGGCTAGAAGGAAGATATCCGACTTCGAGAACACGGTTTCCTCCTTCTCACGGAGCCTCTCCCTCAAGTTCGAGGACGAGAACAGGGCCCAGACCGACATCGCCCAAAGCAAGGCCGCCCTTCGCAAGATCAAGGAGGAATACTATTCCTTCCAAAGCGACGTCGGGATGCTCGTCCCCACCTTCGAAGCCTTCTTCTCGCGTTCCGACTCCCTCCTTTCGGAAGCCGATAGCCTCATCGACCGTGCTTCCTACGACGATGCCGAGGAAATATTGACCAACAAGCTCAACCCGGCCCTAAGGGCCCTCGACGGACGCCTTTCGAGCATTCCTGAGATGTGCCTCCAGTTAACGAACGTCCTTCCCGACAAACTCATTTCCCTCAAGAACGCCTATCAGGAATTGAGCGACCAGGGCTATCCCCTCCATCACGTAGTGAGCGAGCAGACGATTGCCCGCCTCGAGGAGGAGATTTCCAAGATGTCCGACAAGCTTCGGGGCCTTTCCCTCGGTGGGCTCAAGGAAAGGATCGACGAACTTTCGAACCAGATTCAAAGCTATTTCGATGCCTTCGAGGAAGAAAAGAAGGCCCGGGCGGCCTTCGAGGAGAACTGCTCGGAGGTCTATCGCTCCGCGAGCAAGCTCGACAACGACTTCCTCCAGCTCAACCACGCCATTCCAAAAGCCGAGCAGCTCTATCTTTTCGACGAGCAGGACAAGGCAGAAATCGAAGCCATCGTCCAGGCCATCAACCGGGCCGGGGCAACTAAGCGGCGCCTCGACAATCTCATCCATTCCGGCACCCACCAGCCCTTCTCCGTACTCCTTGCCAGGATGGAAGAGCTGAGGAAGGAATGCGACTCGACGAAGGCAATGATGACTTCCTTTACCGACAAGCTCCGCAATTTCAAGACCGACGTCGAAAAAGCCAATTCCTCGATCGAGACGTCGCTTACTGCCGTCCGGGAAGCCGAAGCGGATATTGCCTCCGTCCACATCGACGCGGTGGGCGTGCGCTTTCTTCCCCTCTGCGCGAAGATCAGGGCGAGCGCGAGCGAGATTTCCTCTCTCCTCCACGCCCTTCCGATCGATGTCAAGAAGGTCGATGTGGTCTATGCCTCGCTGACCTCCGACCTCGCCGAGCTCGAGACTTCGCTTTCCAAGGCCCTTTCCGACATGAAGGAAGCCGAGGCGACGATCGTCCGGGCCAACCGCTATCGGGGCGGCAACGAAGCCCTTGCCGATGCCCTTAGCCAAGCCGAGACCCTCTTCTACGAAGGCGATTTCGAGCGCGCGGCCCGGCTTGCCTCCGACGCCGTCGGCGAGACGAGCGGGCTCGCTAGCAAGTAACGGCCATGGTTTATCTCGACAACGCGGCCACTTCCCGCCCGAGGGAAGAGGCCATCAGGGCATACGAGGAAGTTTCGCTTGAGCATTTCGGGAATCCGTCGAGCGTCCACGGGGCCGGCTACGATGCCGAGCGCTATTTAAGAAAGGCGCGCGACGGGGTCCTTTCCTCCTTTGCCGTTTCCTCCACCCACAAGTGCGTATTCACCTCGGGAGCAAGCGAGGCCAACAACATCTTCATAACCGGGATTGCCCATCGCTTCCATAACCGCGGCAACCGCCTCATAACCTCGCTCGCGGAGCATCCTTCCGTGCTTAGGTGCTTCCTTGCCTTGAAGGAGGAAGGCTATGACGTCGTCCTCCTCCCGGTCGGGGAGAAAGGGGCGGTGGCGCCCGAGGAACTCGCCAAGGCGATGAACGATAAGACGATTCTTGTTTCCCTCATGGGCGTCAACAACGAAACCGGGGCCCTGAGCGACCTCATGGGACTTAGGGATGTGATCAGAAGATTCCCCAAGTGCTTTTTCCATAGCGATCTCACCCAGGCCGTCGGTAAGCTTGACGAGCCTTTTGCCCTCCTCGACGCCTTCACCTTCTCCGGGCACAAGATCGGTTCCCTCAAGGGAAGCGGTGCCCTCGTCTACAGGAAGACAATCGACCTTCCTCCCCTTCTCCATGGCGGGGAGCAGGAAGGCGGGGTCCGCCCGGGGACGGTCGACGTCGCCTCGGCCTACGCCTTGAGCGTCGCTTTGGCCCTCGCCCGCAAAGAGGAACGGGAAAACGGCGAAAAGGCGGCCCTTTTGCGGTCGAAACTCGTCTCCTATCTCCTGAGTCGGCCCGATGAATTCGTCATCAATTCCCCGTTTGAGAGCTCGCCTTTCCTCCTCTCTTTCTCCCTTCTTAAGAAGAAAGCCGCCGTCTATGTGGAGGGGCTTAGCGAGAAGGGAATCTACGTCTCTAGCGTCTCGGCTTGCTCGTCGAAGAGGGAAAACGTCTCCTCGGTCGTCCTCGCGATGGGGCTTTCGAAGGAAAGGGCCGCCCATGCCGTGAGGGTATCGTTCGCGCCGTATAACACGCTCGAGGACATCGACGCCTTCATAAAGGCGAGCGACGAGCTATTGAAAGGACTAATCAACCAACGATGAGAAAATCCCTATTGATCCACTATGGCGAGCTTTCGACGAAGGGCAAGAACCGCGAGAACTTCGTCGAGTCGCTTGCGAAGAACATCCGCCACGCCCTCAAGGGCCGCACGTTCAGCCTCAAGCGCGACTACGACCACATCCGCATATACGGCGATGAACTCGAGGAGCTGTTGCCTCTTCTCCTCGACGTCTCCGGCATCAATCGGATATCCCTTGCCTACGAGTGCGGCCTCGACATGGACGAGATGGAACAAACCGCCCTCTTCGCCTATAAGGAAAGCGGCGGGACTAGCTTCAAAGTCGAGACGAGCCGCCCGAACAAGGCCTTCCCGCTTCAAAGCTACGAAATCTCGAAAACGATCGGCGGCTACCTCCTTTCCCATGCCGAAGGCTCCAAAGTCGACGTCCATTCCCCCGACGTGCGGATCAGGACCATCGTCTCGAGGAAGCGCTGCGACATCTATGCCAAGACCTTCGCCGGGGCCGGGGGCTATCCCCTCGGGAGCCTTGGAAAGGCCATGATGATGCTTTCGGGCGGAATCGACAGCCCAGTCGCCGCCTATCTTCTCCTCCGGCGCGGAATTGCCCTCGAATGCGTCCATTTCGCCGCTCCGCCCTATACCTCGGTCGAAGCGGTCGAGAAAGTGACGGATCTTCTCAAGGTGCTCAATCGCTTCGAAGCCAAGATCCGCCTCCACATCGTCCCCTTCACCGCCCTCCAGCTCAAGATCTACGAGGCGGCCGGGGATAGCTATGCGATAACGATCATGCGGAGGATGATGACGAGGATCGCCGTGGGCCTCGCGAGGCGTCAGGGCTGCCTTGCCATCGCGACGGGCGAGTCGATCGGCCAGGTCGCGAGCCAGACCCTGCAGTCGCTCAACGTGATCAACGACGTGACGAGTTTCCCTATCATCCGCCCCCTTGCCGCCTACGACAAGACGGCCACGATCGAAATCGCGAAGAAAATCGGGACCTATGACATCTCGATCC
Organism: uncultured Bacilli bacterium; assembly: GCA_944375905.1. Classification (GTDB taxonomy): domain Bacteria; phylum Bacillota_I; class Bacilli_A; order RFN20; family CAG-826; genus UBA4951. The sequence continues at coordinate 65,907 of CALWAS010000001.1, read as the reverse complement.
GGCCCCATGAGGATTGCTGCACGATCTTCACCCCGCGCCACCCGGTGACGCGTCCGAAGATGGACGACGTCCTCAAAATCGAAAAGAGCTTCGACTACCAATCGCTCGTCGACGAGTGCATCGAGAAAGCCGAGCTGCGCCTCATCGGCGGCGAAGATTAATCAACGAGCCGTTCTAGGAAAGGGAGGAAGCATTCCTCCTTTTCTTTTGGATAGGCGAAGCAAAGGCGAACGAAGCCTAGGTTGCCGTCGATCGGCTTCGCATGATAGCCGTCCCTCGCCTTTTCGCCCTCGATGAGGAAATAGGGCAGGGGAAATTCGCCGTCTTTATTAGAAAAACGGGCATCCGGGAACCTTTTGCGGGCGATTTCGTCGATTTCCCCGGCTCCTTCGCGTTTGAGGAAGGCTCTCTTTTCAAGGTCATCGAGAGAGATTTTCCCTTCTTTGAGGAGCGGATCCCCCTCGAATAGGGCAATCTGCAGGCGCAGGTCGAAGGACTTCGATCCGTAGTTATGAGAAGGCGGAAGAAGGAAGAAGCCGCCGTCGGCTTCCCCCTTGGCAAGAAGGGAAGCGGCTTCCTTTTCCCTGGCAAGTTTCAGGGAGATCTCCTTATCCTGAAAGCAGGCAAGAAGAAGCGGCAACTCCTTCTCGTAGACGCCTGGCAAGGCGGAGACGAGCCTTATCGAGTTCGCTTTCCGATGGGCTTGCTTGGCCATCTCGACGGCGCCTTCGCAAGTCGAAAGCGTTGCCTTGGCTCCCTTGAGGAAGGCCCTACCTGCCTCGCTCAGTTCCAAGCGGTTCCCGTGCCGAAGGAAAAGCGGGACCCCGACCCCGTCCTCGAGTTTCTGCATGGCCTTCGTGAGGGCCGACTGGCTGACGTGGGTTTCCTCGGCCGCCCTCGAAAGGGAACCGGCCTTCGCAAAGGCGATGAAATAGGCTAGGAAATCGAGGCTGATGTTATCCATTTGCTTTAATCATAATAGCAGAGGGAAAGTTAACGGCCCCTCTTTTTCGCTTATAACTAGCGCGGAGGAAAAAAAGATGAAAGCGATATTGGTAAACGGCTCCCCGAGAAAGGGCGGGAACACCTCGCTTGCCCTTGAGGAACTGGGCAAGGTCCTTTTGGAGGAAGGATTCGAGGTCAAGACGGTGGAAGTCGGGCTCAAGGCGGTCCATGGCTGCATTGCCTGCGGACGTTGCAAGGAAACGGGGCATTGCGTCTTCGACGACGTCGTGAACGAGACGGCTCCGCTATTTGCCGAGGCCGATGCGGTGGTATTCGCCTCGCCGGTCTATTATGGAATGGCGAACGGAACTCTCGTGAGCTATCTGCAGCGTCTCTTCTACTCGGCGGGAACCGATTGGAACTACAAAGTCGGCGCGGCGGTGGCCGTTGCCCGAAGGGGCGGTCTCAGCGCCACCTTCGACGAACTGAGCAAATTCTTCTCGATATCCGGGATGACGGTGGCCGGGGGCCAGTACTGGAACGGCCTCCATGGACGGGGCGCCGGCGAGGCGAAGGAAGATCTCGAGGGTCTTCAGCAAATGCGGACCCTTGCCCATCACATCGCCTTCCTGGTGCGAGCCACCGTTAACGAAAAGGAAAAGGAAGGCGGCTATCCCGAAAAGGAGAAGCCGATCGTCAGCAATTTCGTTCGGTGATTAGCGAAGCAAGCAAAAACCCGGCTCCTTTCGGAAGCCGGGCCTTTCTTTTGTCGGTCGAAGCTTACTTGCTGCAGGACTTCTTCGCAGTCTCGCAAAGAGAAGCGAAGGCCTTCGGGTCATTGATGGCCATTTCGGAGAGCATCTTCCGGTTGAGGCCGGCTCCGCCCTTCGAGATGACGCCGGACTTCGTGAGCCCGTCGATGAAGCGGGAGTAGCTGATGCCATTCATGTGGCAGCCGGCATTGATCCGCTTGATCCAGAGCTTGCGGAAGTCGCTCTTGCGCTGACGGCGGGAAATGTAAGCGTATTGGTAGCCCCTGAGAACCTGTTCCTTGGCCGTCTTGAAAAGCAGGTGCTTGCTGCCGAAGTAGCCCTCGGCCGCCTTGAGGATCTTCTTCCTCCGGGCCCTGGTGGTAATTCCGCCCTTGACTCTTGCCATTGTCTATAATCCTCCAACTTAGCGAACCTTGTGGTAGATCATCTGATTGATCCGCTTGAGGTCCGATTCGGCCACCAAGGCATGGTGGCGCAGGTGCAGTTTCTGCTTTCTCGTCTTGTTCGGCGCAAGGTGGCCGGTATAGGCGTGCTTGTGCTTGATCTTGCCGGTGCCGGTGACCTTGATCCTCTTCATGAGGGTCCGGCTCGATTTCATTTTCGGCATGTTACTTCCTCCTATTTCTTCTTGGGACCGACGATGGCTTTGTACCATTTCCCTTCCCAATAGGGCGGCTTTTCGACTTGGGCGATGTCGCTTAGGGTGTCGAAGAAGCGTTTCATCACGTCCTCGCCGACTTCCTTGTGGGCGAGCTGGCGCCCCCGGAAGACGACGCAGCATTCGACCTTGTCCCCCTCCTCGATGAACTCATGGGCCTTCTTGGCCTTGGTCTCGAGGTCGTGGGCGCCGATCTGCGGCGTGAGCTGCACTTGCTTCAATTCATGGCCTTTGCTCTTCTTGCGCTGGCTCCGCTCGGCCTTTTGCTGCTCGAAGCGGTAGCGACCGTAGTCGAGGATCTTGCAAACCGGCGGGTTGGCGTTTGGCGCGACGCAGAAGAGGTCCATTTCGTAGGACAGGGCGAGGCTATTGGCCGCGCGCGAAGACATCACTCCGAGCTGCTGCCCGTCCGGTCCGATGACGCGGACTTCCGGATAGCGGATGCGCTCGTTGATGGGGTCGGGGCGCTTGTCGGGGCGCCGGCGGTCGTTCCGATTGAAGTAGGCGATTGTTCTTTCCTCCTAAGCAAGCAAAACGCGGGAGCGTTCCCGCGAGCTTCATAGAGTTTCTTCCCTATTTAACCAGGAGGTAGCTCCGTGCCGATTCCCGATGGGAGTCCGGCGGTCCCTCGCGAGGACGCTTTCTACTTTGCCAGCCCCATTATCGGCAGGACGATGAGCTTGTCAAGCGTTTTTGCCTTTCTGAGTCGCCTTTGGGGAAATGCAGGCAAGGACCGAAAGGGGTTTCGGGATCGTGGAAGCAAGGAAACCACCGATCCATTCCGACGGATGCGGTCCCGGGACGGCGGAAGCCAAGACGGGTCTTTGCTCCCGGATCGACGGGATGGACCTCTTCCGGCATGGGGGGAAATGGAAAGTTCCCCGTGGATTGTCCCCGACCTTTCTCCTTGGAGACAAGCCCCAGGTCATCGAAGAGTGCGTGCCCTTCTGACTACATGGCCGGTTGCATGTCGTAGCCTGGCCTGGACGTCCCGTTTAAAAATCATGGGAACTGATCCTTGCCTTTTTGGCAAGATGTGGGCCTCCGCCGTTTCTCTCGGGGCAAGGCCAAGGCCGGGCCCCGGCGTTTCGCCTTTCAAGGCGCCTCCTCGCTCGACACCCTGTCCGCGTAGGGCCAATACGAAGGGTAATCGGAGCACCCGAGGGTTTCCGGCATCGGTATCTCGATCCCGATCCTCACGTATTCGAAGGCGCCTTCCCCAAGGCGGGACTCGTCAACGACGAAAGGGGCGCGCGCCTCGGCGTCGTGCCACCCTTCGTCGTCTATGCCCGTGTAGTTGAGGACGAATTCCCCGCTTCTCTCTTCCCCGGGCGCCAGGCCGTTGAGGGTCAGGTCGATGGTGAAGTCCCAAATGTTCGCGCCGAAGCCCACGCCCCCGGCAAGGTTATAAGTGGAGTATCGCGCGCGGTATTCCTCTTGCGGTCGCCCCCCGAAGGGATCCCTTTCCGGGGGGACAAACTCCTCGTAGGATCCCTCGACGAGCAGGAAGTAGCCGATTATCGCGCAGACGCCGACGCACGTCGAGCCGTCGCTCACGATGAAGACCTTCTCCAACATGAACTGGTTATCGTGGGAACCGTCGTTGTAGCACGTCCTGGCCACGACCGCGCAGACGGCGATCGCCTCGCTCGTGAAGTTCTGGCTCGGGAGCCATCCTTCCGGATCGAGGAAGCGGATCGGGAAGGCGAAGCCGCCGTCGAGGTAGACCTTGTCGGGCGCCTCCCGCCAGAAGACGGGATAGTAGAAGACGCCGCAGCCGGTTTCCCGGTCCTTCAGGCTGTCGTAGACGCTTTCGTAGGGGAGGTTGTAGTCTTCCTGCTCCGGCTGCTCGGGCCCGACTTCCTCGTAGAGGCCGTCCCCGAGCGCGGGCGCTATCTCGTTGTAGACGATCCTCCACAGGGGATGGACATCCTTGCCATAGCGGTAGGAAAGCGGACCGTAGGTGTAGATGTAGATCGTTTTGCACGACGAGAGAGAACCTCCGACGAGAAAGGCGAGGAGCGAGAGGAGGGAAACGGCCCTTTTCGGGAACAGCTTTTTGCCCATTGTCTCAAATCTCCCCCGGCAGGGCAGTCCGCCCGCAATATCGGCAAGCCCCGAGGCTTGGGATGAAGTAGTGGGCCTCGTCCACGAAGGAGCCGCACACACACTCCGACCTGTGGGTGGCGAAGACGAACTTGTCGAATGTGTAGCGGTATTCATAAACGTGGTCGTTGTCCGCATGGGTCGCCGGTCTCAAGGATCTAAGGTCGAACGATGTGGTCGTTGGCGCTTCTTCGAGAGTTACCCTGATGGAAGCCTTCTCGCCCCTCTTCAGCTGAAGGGTGATGCCGTCGCTCGAAGCGGCGCCGTCCATGTATCGATAGTCGGTTGTAAGATAAAAGTCCCCCGGCTTCCCGTAATCGACCTCGTAATCGCCAGTCAGCTCCCGGAACGCGTCGAACTTGAAGGAGCAATCCTCGTTGACGTAGAAGGTGTAGAGATCGCTAGCCGGTGCCTCGAAAGAGAATATTTGGTAGTCGTATTTTTCCTTGAGGAAAAACTTCTGGATCGACCCGATCGTGAGAGGCTGGATTCTTTCCTCCGGGAAGGTCAGCACATCGGGCGCGAGCTCGGCCGGGACTATCTCCGATTTTCCGTCGGGCCCAAGCCTTTCCAGAACGTAGGCGTTCCCCGGGGAAAGGGCCCCGTCGATGATCGGGGGGAGACAATCCGGCTCGAAGACGAGGCTGTCATCGGGGTTCCCTTGGAAAATGGCATCCGTAGTGCGCGTGTAATTCGCTTTCCCGCCGTTCATGCCGAAATAAAGGGGAAAGAAAATTCGGGCGGTGTCGTTTTCCGGAAGCTCGAAATCGTTTGGCATATTCCTACTTGCGTCAAAGTAGTCTCTTGCATGTTCAAGGTAGTCGATTGTGTTGTTTAGGCTGTCTATGCGCGTGGCGATCATGCCTTTCAAGGCGGATGCGATCCAGGACGGGACGAGCATGGCTATCTCCCCAATCAGGCTTGTCCCCGCAAAGAGCGAGCAGACGAGCTTAACGAGCCCAGACACCCCTTCCTGGACGCCGGTGATGATCTGATTGGCTCTGGAATATTTAGCCGATTCGTTCCTCAGTTCGGCGATGATTGTGTTCAGCGCGTCGACCAATTGAACCTTGAGGTGCGGATCCCAGATGACGTAATAGGAGGTAAGGATCGGCTCGCCTTCGCTTCTGGCGAAAAGGTCTTCCGGCAAACTGTCCTTTTGCTCTCGAGCCTCTTGCAGGCCGCCCCCTTCCGTCCATTGCATGTACTCGGACATTATGGTTGCGTCGTATGTCATCCACGGAAAGTAGTCGGCTTCCCAGAACACGCCGCCGGCGTTTTTGAAATAGCGGAGGTAATTGATGTCATAGTCAGGACGTTTCTGATAAAAGGCGGAAATTTTAAGAACGTAGCCGAGGTTCGAGGGAGACGCTCCCTTGCCTTGGACCTTGACGTGGTATCGGCGGGCCTTGAGGGTTCCGCTGAATTTCGCGTCGCTCTGACTGCTATAGTCGAATTCGGCTACCTTAAGACGCTTTGTATGGACGTCTCTATCGTATTCGATCCGCTCCGTAGCCATCGACCATATTTCGACGGTCGCAGCCGAAGACGAGGTTCCCCCTACGAAGCTTAGGCTTATCATGACGGCAGAGTCGCCCATTGCGTCGAAGCAGAACCAGTCTTCGTCGTTGGCGTTCCTCAGGGTGCCTCCGCGTATCTCGACTGCCATTCCCCTTCCGCGATAGCACCCTTCGGGCGTGACGTTGAAGGCCTGGAACGAATAGTCGTTCGCCTCGTATAAATCCGTCGAGGAATTGTACCCAAGGACCGTTCTTTCGACATCGCTCATGTCGAATTCCGGCTCGCTTACGGCAAAGGACGGCTGGAATGAATAGTTCTGGGCTCCCCCCGACGGGACGAAAAAGGCGTTCCCGCTCATTGTCTTGAGGAGGATGGCTGTTAGCTCGATGACGGGCAAAACCATGGTCGATGCTACTTCTGCTCGGATGCCGCTGTTTGGCAAAAACCGTTCGACGCGAACGTGGACGGGGCGGTGGTGGGTTGTCGGCTAGCTCTTGCACCTTAAGTATGTATGGGGCATGGCCGATTGGCAAGATATGGCGGCTGCTGGTTGCATTTCAAGAATGCGCCGATTGCCAAAGCCGAGTAAAGATGGACGCTAAAATCCCGCTAAGTACGGGAAACGTCGTATTTCGATGATGGCATCGGCAGCATTGCCAAAAACGGGCGGATTGGCTATCTTTAGGTGGATGGAAAAACAAGCGCAACCCCTTAATTACTGGATATACGACACTCCCGCCGGCGACGTCACCGTCCTTGCCGATTCGAAGGGCGTGGTGGGCCTTCTTTTCGGGGCGGTCGATCCAGAGGGGGCGGTTAACCTCGAGAATATCCACCAGTACGATGCGATCATCGAGCTCAATCAGTATTTTTACGGACAGAGGAAGAAGTTCGATCTTTCGATCGGCTACCCATCGGGGGACGCGGCCAAGGTCTACGACGCGGTTAGGGAAATCCCGTATGGCGAGACGAAGACCTACGAGGAAGTGGCAAAGTCGATCCGCAGCAAGCCCGAGAAGGTGAAGGAAGCCCTCCTCCATAACCCGATCCCCATCATCATCCCATGCCACCGGGTGATCGAAAGCGCGGAGGACATCGGCCCCTATTGCGGGGATCCGGAACTCAAGAAAAAGCTCCTTAGGATGGAGAAGACGAACGCCGACCGCGAGTTCCACGCTCCCGAATACGACGACTAGCCGATCCAAGACGCCCCGCCGGGGCTTTTCTTTTCGCGTTAGGAACTTGCGGTTAGCGGCGATCGATACGCCGATGCTGCCTTCCAAAGGCTAAATCGCCTCTTGTCTATTGGATCGAAAAGGCGGAGAGCGTCCTCTTTCCTGCCTTAACCGCAGGATTCCATATCCCCGGCCCTTCCCCGTTCGATCGATTGCCAGCCCGCCCTCCTTCTCCCGACGCAGTCCGTAAGTCCCTCCTCGGACAACTCCCTCTCCGGTCGCCTCGCGATGGCCATGAACTCCCCAGCCGGCTTTGCCCGGTCTTCCAAGCAGGCTCTCCTTGGGTTTGCCATATCTTGTGACCCGTCAGGGAAAGGATGGGATTTCTCAATTGCCGAAAGGCCGCGACAATAGGAGTTTTCTGCCGATCACACGGCCGGGCAGGCATCCTTGCCGCAGTAGTCGAAAGCGCTTTTCCCGAGCCCCTCTTGCGGGACGTTTAGCTCAGTGGGGGAGGAAACCGAGAAGACACACGATCCATAGGGCGCGGTTTGTTCTTTCCCCGAGGCGCTTTCGTAGTCGGCCAAGAAATAGGCACTAAGGGAGGAAACATCTTTCGAGAAAGTGAAATTGGCCCCCACGTAGGGAGATACATATGGAGCGGCCGCCACCCGGGCAAAGGTTTGGCTCAACGCCCGGTAGGTGCCGTATCGCGTCTTGCCGGAACCGAATTGATTCCCAGCCATGGCTAATAGACTTTCCCCGTCGAAGAGGAAGAGGAGAAAGAAGTCGTAGGCCTCGGCCCCTAGGCCGTTGTTCGGGTCGATATGGGCAAAAAGGAGGACGCCCGAAACCTCCTTCGACTCGAGGTAGCCCATCGACGGGGCCCAAGCTGAGGACTCGTCGAGCATGAGGGAAAAAGAATAGGCATCTTCGTAGATGATGTTCTCCCATTCGCCGCAATAACGGGTGTAATAGCTGTAGACATGCCTCGTTTTGGCCTCGTAGGGCAAGGGGTAGGGGTCTTGCTCCGGGAAGGATTCCGGGGGCAAGCTCCCGCTCAGCGATGGATTCTCGAGGGCCAGGGAGAGATAGACGTCGCGCGCCAAGGAGTAGGAACTTCCGCCATAGGCATAGGCAAAGACGGGATTGGCCCTCCTTTCGCCCGTCTCGCCGCACGAAAGGAGGGCAAACGCGAGGAGAAGGAAAAGCGGAAGGCTTTTGCTACGCATTTTGGTTTTCCCTCCGGATCGCATTGAGGTCGATGATCGGGTAGTCGGCCTCCGCGGAGCTCGTCACGCGCGAGAACTCGATCCGCCTGATCGAGAAGGCGCTGTCGCCTTCTACTTCCGTCCGTTCCCCCGTCTCGGCGTCCCGGAAGACGAACGAGAGCGGGAAAAGCCACCTTTCGTTCGGATCGTATTCGGCCTCTATCTCGTAAGGGAGGGGAAGGATCCGCCGCTCGGCGAAGAAGAGGGCGCCGCCTAGCGAGAGCCTTTCGCTGTCTCCAAGGAGGAAGAGGGCTTCGTCCTCGCTATAAAGTAGGAGGAGCTTTCCATAGGGGCTTGGAATCGGTACCTCGCCCACGCTCATGTCGAAGAGGAAGTCGCGGTCTCCGTCGAAATACTCGACGAGGAGGAGGTTCCCTTTCCCTTTGCGAAGGGGAAAGAAGCCATCTCCCTTCGCTACGATCTCGGCACGGAAATACGAGTAGATGCCAAGCTTTCCAAAGGAAATGGTCGTCGAAGATAAAGGAGGTATGTCTTTCTTGTAAGAAAAGTTGCCCTCATCGAGCGGCAAAGGGCCCATGGCGTTGATTTCGCCCTCGGGGAAGGATGCGATCTCCGGCTCGATGCCGATCAAGCTGGCGACGACGGTGCGGGCCGTCTCGAGATAGGCATCGGAGTCGGGAAGCGATAGGGGCAGGGGCGAAGGCGAAGAAACAGTCGGCTGGTAGTAGAAATCGGAAAAGAACGGCGGGTAGGTGCTTGTTTTTTCATCCATTGAGCACGACGAAAGGAGGATTCCAAGAACGGCTAGAATCGGCATTGCCCTCTTCCTTATGCCCATGCTTGCCCTTTCTCGCCCAAGAGGCAAACCGCCGATTGGCCTGCCGGACGTCAACGAAGACACTGTAACCGCTTTCAATATACCCAGACGGAAAAAGGGAATCGTTGATCGATATCTTGAGCAGTGCAGAAATTTCCGCGCAGCAGAATGGCGCCCTTCCCAAAGCAATTACAGAGGAAGGAATGCGACGCCTTCCTTTCTTTTGGCGTTGCTGAGCGGGACCGGCGAGCCCGCTAGGAGAGCCCCCGGGGTTACGCCGGGTTTAAGGAGCGCTATCCGGGCGGCGGGTTGAAGATGGAAGGCTTCCTTGCCTCTTTTTCATTCGCTCACCAGTCCTTCGGCCAGGGCCAGGACGAGGAGGACGAATCACATTGCCAAGATGCCTCCTTTCCGAATGGCTTCTTTCCAGGCGCAACCTAGGAAGAAAGGCCATGGGCCAAGCCTCCTTCGCCCGTATATGGGCGGCGAAACGGAAACGTGCCCAAAAAGAAGCAAAGAAAGGAAAAAGGCGTCCGGAAAGGCCAACGATCCTTCCAAACGCCAAATTCCTGTCCAGCCGTCGTAGGCAAGGGGCTAGATGGCCGCCTTCCGCTCCTTTATTTCCCTTTCGAGGAGGGAATAGAAGTCGTCGAGCCCCATCGCGATGCCCTTTTCGCTCCCGAGCCGCCGGAGGTTGACGGTCCTGGCCTCCTTCTCCTTTTCCCCAAGGACGAGAGCCAGTGGGACCTTCATGGTGATCGACTGCCGGAGGCGGTAGCCGAGCTTGTCCTCCCCGTCTAGGAGGCGGACCCTCACGCCGCGATTAAAGAGGCAATCGGCGATTTCCTTCGCGTAATCGCCATGGGCTGCCGCATTGACCGGGATCACGTCGAGCTGGATCGGGGCAAGCCACGTCGGGAAGGCCCCGCCGTAGTTCTCGGTGATGATACCGATGAAACGCTCGACCGAGCCGAAGGCGACGCGGTGAAGCATGACCGGCTCCTTCTTCTCCCCGTGCTCATCGATGTAGAAACAGCCGAAGCGGTGCGGGAGATTGAGGTCGAGCTGGATGGTCCCGCACTGCCAGGTGCGGCCCATCGAGTCGCGAAGCTTGAAGTCGAGCTTCGGCCCGTAGAAGGCGCCGTCGCCCGGGTTGATCGTGTAGGGGTGGCCGGCATCGATGCAGGCCTTGCCAAGGGCCTTCTCGGCCTTGTCCCAGAACTCGACGGTTCCGATGTAGTCGCTTTCCGGACGGGTCGAGAGGACGATCTTGTAGGTGAGCCCGAAGGTCTTATAGACCTCGTCGAGGAGGGAGATGATCTCACCGACCTCGCTTTCGATCTGATCCTCGCGGATGAAGATGTGGGCATCGTCCTGCGTGAAGGCCCGGACACGGAAGAGACCGTTGAGGGCCCCGGAAGCCTCGTGGCGGTGGACGTGGCCGAGCTCCGCGTAGCGGATCGGCAGTTCCTTGTAGCTATGGAGCGACTGGTTGTAGGTGACGAGGGCGCCCGGGCAGTTCATCGGCTTGATCGCGAAGTCCTTGTCGTCGATCTTCGTCGTGTACATGTTCTCTTTGTAGTGGTCCCAGTGCCCCGAGGTTTCCCAAAGCTCGCGCGAGAGCATCGTCGGGGTCTCGATCTCGAGATAGCCGTGCCGGCGGTGGACCTCATGCCAGTAGTCGAGGAGGGCGTTCTTGAGCTTCATCCCGTTCGGAAGGAAGAAAGGGAAGCCCGGGCCGTAGTCGCTGATGAAGAAGAGGCCGAGTTCCTTTCCAAGGCGACGGTGGTCGTTCTTCTTGCGCTTCTCGAGGATCTCGAGGTAGCTCGCGAGTTCCTCGGCCGTCCACCACGAAGTCCCGTAGATGCGGGTGAGTTGCTTGTTCTTGCTATCGCCCCGCCAATAGGCGCCGGCGAGGGAAAGGAGCTTGAAGTGCTTGATGTAGGAAGTAGAGGGTAGGTGGATGCCCTTGCAGAGATCGGTGAACGAGCCTTGGGTGTAAAGGGAAATGCCCTCCGCGGCATGCTCCTTGATGAGCTCTTGCTTGTAGGGGTTGTCCTTGAAGACTTCCATCGCCTCCGCGGCGCTTACTTCCTTCCGGACGAACTTGTTCTCTTCCTTGGCGAGGCGCTTCATCTCGGCCTCGATCTTCGGAAGGTCCTCTTCCTTGATGACGGCGTCGCCGAAATCGACGTCGTAATAGAAGCCTTCCTCGATGGCCGGGCCGAAGCCGAACTTCGCTTCCGGATAGAGATGGCGGATGGCTTCCGCCATGAGGTGGCTCGTGGAGTGGTTGAGGATCTCGAAGGCCTCCGGGCTCCCGATTCGGATGAAGGAGACTTCCTTCCCTTCCGGAAGCGGGGCGGAAAGGTCGAATTCCTCGTCATCGACCTTGTAGGCGATGTCCTTTTTCTTGTTTTCCTCGTCGGCTTTCTTCATGAGGGCGAAGCCGTTGGCCCCTTCTTCGAGCTCGACTTCCTTCCCTTCGTAGATGACTTTCATGGCAATCCTCCTAAAAAAGAAAAACGCGAAATCGTCCGTTGAGGACGCTTCCGCGCGGTACCACCTCAATTCAAGCCAATGCGCTTGCTCTTTCCCCGCTTAACGCGCTGGGGGTACGCTTCCCTTATTTCGGGGAGCGGCTCCGGAGTGGTACCCCCTCGTCTATCGATCGAAGAGGCGTGTCTCCTTCTTAGCCGCCCTTAGAATAGCCTCGGCGCCATGAAAGTCAACAGAAAAGCCCTCCTCGCGGAGGGCCCGTCTTTTCGCTTTCCGGCCTTACTTGGCCATTTGCCAGGCGTAGGCCGCGGCTCCGAGGAGCCCGGCTTCCTGCCCGAGGGCGCACTTCTCGAGACGCGACGGGGCAGCCGCCTTCCTTAGATCGGCAAAGAAGACGTTCTCGCTCTTCATGACCCCGCCGGTGAGGACGAAGGCGGAGGGGGCAAAGGAATCGTTTAGCATCCTGAACCACTTCCCGAAGAGTTCGAGCCAGTCCTCGTAGACCTTGAGGGCCAAGGGATTCTTGCCGCTTACGAGGGCGAAGAAATCCTTCGCGCTTTCGACCGATAGCCCGTTCAGGGCGGAAAGGCGCTTCAGCCCCTCGCCCGAGCATAGACGCTCGAATTCATAGAGGCGTCCTTGGTAGGGGATGAGGGTATGCCCGGCCTCGTAGGAAGAGGAGAGCAGCTTGCCGTTTCTCGCGAGCGCGGCCCCGACCCCGGTCGACACCGTGATGAAGAAGAGGGAAGGAAGCTCCTTCCAGCTCCCGATGTTCGCTTCCCCGAGGACGGCCGCCTCGGCATCGTTGATGATGTAACTAGGCTTTCCGAACTCCTTCGCGAGGTATTCGGCAATCGGGATCTCGCTAACCCCGACGTTGGGAAGGGCATAGACATAGCCGTCGTAGCGAACCCGTCCCGGGACGCCGCCGGCAATGGCCTTGACGTCCTTAACGTCGTCCCCGAGCATCTCGATCGTCTTCTTGATGTTTTCGAGGAAAGCTTCGCGGTCTCCCCGGATGGTCGGGCGAATCTCGATGCCCTTGATGTCGTAATTCTCGTCTACTAAGGCAGCCCTGGTGTTGGTGCCGCCGATGTCGAGTGCCAATACAAGTCCCATCAGTCGAGGTCCTTTATCGAGTTGACGTTCACGATGCGCATGAAGTTGGTGCGCCCGGCGCCGGTCGGGGTGCCGCCGGCGATGATGATCGGGGTGCCGGCCGCAAGGCCAAGGTCGCGGGCGATCTTGAGGGCGAGGACTTCCATCTCCTCGATGAAGTCGGGCATCGACGTCTTGATGAGGACGCTGTAGACGCCCCAGAGCCAGGCGCTTTCGAGGCACGCCTTCCTAGAGCAGGTGACGCTCACGATCGGGCAGCAGGGCCGCGACTTGGAAATGCGCTTCGTCGAATTTCCGGTCTGGGTGAAGTTGACGATGAGCTTGGCCCCGATGAGGAGGGCGGTATTCGCGATGGAATTGGCAATGGCGTCGTTGATCGTGTGCTCGGAGGTATCGAAGGCTTGGCGGGAGAGTTCCTCGTAAGGAAGCTCCTCTTCCATCGCCCGGGCGATCTTCGCCTGCATCTCGACGGCCTGGACCGGGTAAAGGCCCGAGGCGCTTTCGCCCGAGAGCATGACGCAGTCGCTGCTTTCGTCGATGGCAGTCGCGACGTCGCTGACCTCGGCTCGCGTCGGGCGCGGGTGGGTGGTCATCGAATCGAGCATCTGGGTAGCGGTGATGACCGGCTTCCCGAGCTTCCGGCACATCTTGATGATGCGGCGCTGGATGAGCGGGACCTGCTCGGGCGGGACTTCGTCCCCGAGGTCGCCGCGGGCGACCATGATGCCGTCGGCGGCCCGGATTATGTCCTCGATCTTCTCGACCCCTTCCGGGTTCTCGATCTTGGCGAAGACCGGGATCGACGGATTGCCGTACTTGGCAAGGGTCGCCTTGAGGTCGCGGATGTCTTCCGGACGGCGGACGAAGGAGGCGAAGACCGCGTCGACGTCGTGTTCGCAGCCGAAGCGGAGGTCTTTCTCGTCCTGTTCGGAAATGAAGGGCATCGAAAGGCGGGTCGATGGGGCGTTCATCCCCTTCTGGTCCTTGATGTAATGCTCGTTTTGGGCCTCGACGATGATTTCGCGCTCTTTCTCGTCCTTGCCGACGACGACCATCTCGAGGTTTCCGTCGTCGATGAGGATGAGGTCGCCGACCTTCACGTCGTCGTAAAGCCCTTCGTAGGTGCAATAGAAGCGCTCGGCGTTTCCAAGGCATTTCTTGGAAGTGATGCGCATCCGCTGTCCCTTATGGACGTCAACCTTCCCGTTTTCCATCATCCCGGTCCGGATTTCCGGTCCCTTGGTGTCGAGGGCGACGGGAATGAAGATGCCCTTTTCCTTCTCGAGTTCGCGGGCGATCTCGAGCTTCCTAAGCTGCTCTTCGTGGGTTCCGTGCGAGAAATTGACCCGCATGACGTTCATGCCAGCCCGATAGAGCTTGAGGATCATCTCCTTGGTGTCCGAAGCCGGGCCGATCGTGCAGACGATCTTCGTTTTCTTGTCGACGTGGAGTTCCATCGCTAAGACTCTCCTTATTTAAGAATGTCGATGTCGCGGAGCATCGAGACATGCTTGTCGCGCGGAAGGGATAGGGCCTCGTAGATGTCGTAGTCGACGAGGCGGTTATTGACGATGCCGATGCAGATCCCGCCCTTTCCGGCGAGGAGGCAATCGACGGCATAGGCGCCCATCCGGGCCGCGAGGACGCGGTCGAAGGCGCTCGGGGCGCCGCCGCGCTGCACATGGCCGAGGACGGTGGCCCGGGTCTCGAAGCCGGTCTTTTCCTGGACGCGCTTGGCGAATTCGTGGATGTCGGGGAAGAGCTTCTCGCTCACGATGACGATGGCGCGCTTTTCGCTATCGCCTTCCCTCATCTTGCGGAGGGTCTCGAAAATCTCGTCTTCCGGAATCGGGTGGTCCGGGGTAAGGACCATCTCGACCCCTTCGGCAAGGCCGGAGAATAGAGCGAGGTCGCCGCAATGGTTGCCCATGACCTCGATGATCGAGCAGCGGCTGTGGCTCTCGGTCGTGTCGCGGATCTTGTCGACGCTTTCGACGATGGTGTTGAGGCAGGTATCGAAGCCGATCGTGTAGTCGGTCGAGGCGATGTCGTTGTCGATCGTGCCCGGGAGGCCGACGCAGTTGATCCCCATTTCGGTGAGCTTCTTGGCGCCCATGTAGGATCCGTCGCCGCCGATGACGACGAGGGCCTCGATGCCGTGCTTGCGGAGTTGCTCGACGCCCTTCTTGCGGGTTTCCTCTTCCTTGAATTCGGGAAGGCGGGCCGTCTTGAGGATGGTGCCGCCGCGGTTGACGATATCGCTTACCGACTTGCGGTTCATCTTCTCGATCTTTCCTTCGACGAGGCCGCGGTATCCGTCGTAGATGCCGTAAACCTCGAGCCCGAAAGCGAGCCCGGCCCTCACGACCGCGCGAATCGCGCAGTTCATGCCCGGGGAATCGCCACCGGAAGTAAGGATTCCAATGCGCTTGATCATTTTTAACCTCTTTCCCAAATTGGGTATCTGTTCGCCGGCAATTATAGACGAAGCGCTATCCTTCTTAAAGGATACCCGCTCTATCAATGCACCCGCTCGGGATAATAAAATAAGGCTTGTATGAAGCAGCTTTCCCCAAGCGACACCTTCCTTCTTTCCTACCAGGAGGGGGAACGGCCCCATTTCGCGCTTTTGATCGACCTCTACCTCCCGATCGTCGGGGCGAAGGCCCTGGCCCTCTATCTGGCCCTCCGCCGGTTATCGCGCGGCATAGAAAGGAATTTCGAGGGGCTATCGAGGTTCACTTCCCTCTCGATCGGGGAAATCGACGCCTCCTTCTCGCCTCTTGAGGCAATCGGTCTGCTTTCGACCTACCGAGCCAAGAAAGAGGACCATTTTTCCTATTTCCTGATGCTCAGGGAACCGGCGACACCGGGAAGCTTCTTCACTTCCCCGATTTTGGCCGGGACGCTCAAGAGGATGAGTTCGGAATCGTATCTAACGAAAATGAAGGAACGCTATGTCCCGGGAGGCGAAGCCCCGTCCGGCTATGTCGACGTCGGAGAAAGCTATCCTTCCTATTTCCGGCCAGACGAAGACCTCGAAAGCTACCTTTCCTCGATGAAGAAGGACCCGCGGAGGCGGAGCGCCATCAAAACGGGCTTCGACTGGAATCTCTTCCTCAAGACGCTCGTCGGCTTCGACCCGCGCTACGGGAAGATGAGCTGGAGCGATTCCTCCAAGAAGCGAATCGAGGGCTACGCTACTCTCTATGGCTATAAGGAAGAAGCCATCGCCGAGATGTTCGATGCCAGGTATGACTTCACGGCGGCCCCCAATAAGAGGATGGATTGGAAGGGTCTTTTCTCCGACCTCGAGAACGCCATCCGGACCCCGGGCGTCGTCAAGCCAGCCCCAAAGGAGCCATCAAGCGGCAAAAGGAGCCTCCTCACCGAGGAATTCTTCAAGAAAGCCCGGGCCCTTTCGCCGCGCGATTTCCTTTCTTCGCTCCAGAACGGGAACCGGGTGGCCGAGCCAGACCTCCGGCTCCTTGAGAAGATAACGGTCGAGATGGGACTCAATTCCGAAGTGGCGAACGGCCTCATCCAGTATGTGCTCGACAATTACGACAATACCCTCCCGTCGGCTCTCGTCGAGAAATTAGCCGGTTCGCTCGTCCGCGAGAACATCGTGAGCGTCGAAGACGCGATGGATTACCTCACGAGAACGACCAAGGGAAAGACGCGGAAGAAAGGCAAGGGCGAGTCAGCGAAGGCGGAGCCCAAGACGGAAGAAGGGGAGAAAGAAACCCCCTCCGAACGGCCCCTTACCCCCGAGGAGGAGGAAAACAAGAGGCTTTTCGAGGACTTCATGCGCTCGACATTTGACTGATTATGAAGGAATTATCGAAAGAAATAGACTCTCTGAGGGTCGCCGGAAACGGGCACTCGCTCCTCGATGAGATGTGGGCGAACAAGCCATTTGCCCGAAAAATGCAGGAGCTTGACGTTTCCTACGAGGAAAGCAAGGAGCAGCTCCCGATCCTTTCGCGTTTCTACGAAAGCCTCCTTGCCTGCTCTTCCTGCCCCGGACTCAAGAAATGCAACGCCGAATTGCCACGTTACGTAACGGAGGTCATCCGCGACGAAGACGGAGCGCTTAAGCTGCGCACCGGGCCGTGCGTGCGCGCCCAAAACGAGGAGCTCGTGAAGCTCAATCTCATTTACCATGACGTTCCTGACGATTGGATGGAGGCCGACGAGAAGATCAGCGAACGGGCCCGTTCCCTATACGAATCGGGGCTTGGAACCTTCTTAAAAGGCGGAAAGCCATGGGTCTACGTGACGGGGGAAGCCGGCACCGGGAAAAGCTTCCTGAGCTTTAGCCTCGCCAAGAATCTTGCCGGGGCTTCATTTAAGAAAAAAGTAGCTTTCATTGACACGGTGAAAAGATTCGATGAGCTTAAAGGGACGGCAATTAAGGACCGCGTTGCCTTCGAAGCAAGCCTGGGTCAGCTTCAAAACGTGGAGATTCTCTTCCTCGATTCGTTCGGGGACGAGTTCAAAAGCGACTATGTCCGCGACACGATATTGATGCCGCTATTATCGAGTCGATCAAATCGAAAGCTTCCGACGTTTTTCATCTCTTCCTATTCGCGCGAAGAGATCAAACAGCTGTATTCGAACTCGGCGACCGGCCGCATTGTGGCAACCAGGTTAATGAAGTTGTTAAACGCCAATTGCGGGAAAGACGTGATTATCACTGAAAGATACGATATTAATAACAATAAATAAAAAGCGTTGTTAAACAATTTGGATAACATTCGCTCTTCTAGCGGCTTAAGGGGCTATTGCCTGAAAGCCGCTTTCTTTTTCCCTCAGCCGTGTGGAAAGAAAGTGCCGCCCATCGCTTCCGACTCTTAGAAGCGACATGGCAAAACCGTTTTACCTGCATTTGATCTTTCGATCTTTTTTGCGTTGTTGCTTCTTTCGACACCTCTAATATCAAAATAAAAAAATGCCGCGTTGGCGGCATTTTAATTGACGATGTTTATCCTAAGTATTGGTAGGCCTTAAGCTTTGCTACGAGGTCATCGATTGAACCATTGGTTGAAATGACGACATT
Organism: uncultured Bacilli bacterium; assembly: GCA_944375905.1. Lineage (GTDB taxonomy): Bacteria > Bacillota_I > Bacilli_A > RFN20 > CAG-826 > UBA4951. The sequence continues at coordinate 48,000 of CALWAS010000001.1, read as the reverse complement.
GGCCTTCGCCTTTGCCTCAAGCCATGGGTAGGAACCATTTAGGGCCAAAGCTTCCTCGGGGTTCTTTCCCCTTTCGAGGATCCGCTTTTCCTTGTTCTCTTGGCTCGCTTCCACGTAAATGAGGCAGTTAGTTATCTCTTCGATGGGCGAGCCGAGGTAGAAGGGGACTTCGTAGACGAGTTTATCCGCGTGGCTATTAGCCGCCTCCTCGATGGCTTTTTCATAGGCTAGAGGATGGATATAGGCCTCAAGTTCGCTTTTCTTTTTTTGGTCGTTAGCGAGGATTTCGAGAGCGGCCTTGCGGTCAAGCCCGTTCTCTTTCGAGCTTAGCCCCAATATCCGGTCGACCTCTTCGAGAATCGCTGGGTCTTGATAGAGTTCGCGAACCACTTCGTCGAGATCGATGCGCCGAAACCCATTTGCCTCAAGATAACGGCCAACCGAGCTCTTTCCGCTTGCGATGGGACCGGTTACCGAGACGACGAATGGATGTTCCTCGTCCCTTTGGCAGTGGGGGCAATAGGTCGTTCCCCTTCCGCCAACGCGGATTTTGGCAAGGGGGAAGGAACATCTCTCACAGGGATGACCAACCATTCCGTATGCCTTTAAGGCATTTTGCATTCTACCATCCATGCCTTCTTTCGGGTGGTAGCTCCGAATCGTCGAGCCACCGTTCTCGATGGCCATTTTGAGGATGCGGGACGACTCCTCGACGATCCGCTTGGCGTCGTCAAGGGTTAGGGTCGGGCACCTTTTCAAAGGATGAAGCCCCGTCGCGTATAGCACTTCGTCCGCATAGATATTGCCAAGCCCGCACATGATCCCCTGGTCGAGAAGAGCTTCCTTGAGAGGCCCTTTCTTCCGCCGATAGGCCTTGAGGAGGGCTTCCGGATCGGTGGCCCACGGCTCGGTCCCGACTTCGGTGAGCGGGGGAGCGCTCATGAGCTCGTCTTCCTTCTTGAGGTAGATGACCCCAAACTTCCTGGTGTCGAGATAGGAAAGGCGGCTTCCGTCTTCGAAGCGGAAGCGGAGAATCTCGTGCTTTGAAACGGGATCTTCATAGGAACCGTCGTAGTATTTGCCTTCCATCCGGAGATGGGAGACGAGGGCGAGTCCTCCCGAAAGGTGGAAAATGAGGAATTTCCCGACCCTTCCCATCTTTTCGATCCGCTTGCCCTTGACCGCTTCCTTGAATTCTTCGGCCCCGGTCACGACGTTTTTGTCGCGGAAGACGTCGACGTGTTCGATCCTCTTCCCGAGGACCTCGTTTTCGAGCATCCTCCTAACCGTTTCTACTTCCGGCAGTTCTGGCATGTTAGTCCTTTGCCTCCTTCCATGTTTTCCCGTATCCTCCGGCCACGACGAGTGGGACTTTGAGCGAAGCCGCCCCTTCCATGGCCTTCTTGAGAAGGGGATAGACGGCTTCCTTCTCGTCCTCGGGCACCTTGAAGATGAGCTCGTCGTGGATCTGGAGGACCATCTTCGTCCGATATCCGCCCTCTTTGAGGAGGGAATCGACTTTGAGCATGGCCATCTTGATGATGTCGGCGGCCGTGCCTTGGATCGGGGCGTTCATCGCCTGGCGGCGCGCCGCTTCCTTGAGCTGGAACTTTGGCGAGTGGAGGTCGGGCAAATAGCGCCTCCTCCCGAACATGGTCGTGCAGTAGCCATGCTTTATGGCAAATTCAACGGCCCCGTCGAGGTAGCTTTTGACCTCGGGGTAGTGTTCGTAGAAATCGTTTACGAGCGCCGATGCTTCCGCCGGGGAGCAGCCGATCTGCTCGCTAAGTCCGAAGGCGGTGGAGCCGTAGACGACCGCGAAGTTCACGGCCTTGGCCTTCCTTCTTTCGAGATGGGTCGGGCTTTCGACATGGAAGATCCGCCGGGCGGTTTCCTCGTGGACGTCGATTCCCCTCTCAAAAGTCTCGATGTAGGCCTTCGACCCGCTCATCGAGGCAAGGACCCGGAGCTCGATCTGGGAATAGTCGAGCGAAAGGAAATAGCTCCCGTCCTCATAGAGGAAAGCCTCCTTCACGAGGCTTCCCTCCTCGTCTTTGCTCGCGATGTTCTGGAGGTTCGGCTCGCTTGAGGAGAGACGGCCGGTCGCGGTGAGTGCCTGATTGAAATAAGTGTGGATCTTCCCGTCCTCGGCAAGGTGGGGGAGAAGCCCCTCCACGTAGGTCGAGACGAGCTTCGCGTACTTGCGGTAGGCCAAGATGTCCTCGGCGATCGGATAGCTTTTGGCGAGTTCCTTGAGAACGTCGACCGAAGTCGATCCTTTCTTGATGTTGGGTAAGCCCAGCCGGTCGAAGAGAAGGGCGGCGATCTGCTTTGGAGAGTTGAGGTTCACCTTTTCCCCACCGGCCGCCTGATCGACTTTCTCCTCGGCCTTGTCGCGGCTATAGGCGAAGGCATCGCCCAGCTTCTTAAGGACTTCCTTTTTGAGGGGAACGCCTTCCTCCTCCATCCTCTCGAGGACGAGGGCAAGGGGACGCTCGACGTTTTCATAGAGGGCAAAGAGCCCTTCTTCCTTTAGCCGGGCGATGGCGTTATCGAAAAGGAGGGCCTCCCTAGCAAGGGAAGAAGACGATTCCTCGCGCTTTTCAGCGTCGAAATGGTAGGGGAGGGACAAAGAGGCGTAGGCCGCTTCTTTCTTCTGGGCGATGTCCGGGGAGAGGAGATAGGCTCCCGAGAGAAGGTCTTCGTAGGGATTTAGGAAGTCGATGCCGAGCCGGTGGAGGACATAGGCGAGCTCCTTGACGCTATAGGCATAGACGCGGGTCGAGGATGAAAAGAAAGCCTTCATTTCCTCGAGGTCGGACGCGATGTCCTCCTTGGAAAGGTAGACGGCTCCTTCCCCGTCGGAAAAAGCCATCCCGAAGATCTCGGCATCGTGGTAAAGCTCGCTTCCGAGATCGACGTAGATTCCGACCTTTTCCTTCGAAAGGATGGAAGAAAGGGCGGTTTTGGGGAGGATTTCGGCCTTCTCGCTCTCTTTTTGCCTCCGCCAGGAAGAAGGAAGGTGGGCGACGTAGGTCCTTAGATCGTACTTCGCGGCAAAGCGAGATGCCTCTTCCCCGTCATAGCCCCGGTAGAGAAGGTCGTCGAGGCCGAAGGGCAACTCGACGTCGCGCTTGATCTTGGCCAGGCGATAGGAAAGACGCCCTTCTTCCTGATGCTCGAGAATGGCCTTCCCGGTCTTGCCCCCGATTTCCTCGGCATGGGCGACGATGTTCTCGAAGGTGCCGTATTTGGCTAGGAGCTTGACCGCGCCCTTCTCCCCGATGCCGGGGATGCCGCTCAGGTTATCCGAGGCATCGCCCCTTAGCCCCTTGAAGTCGACGGTCTGGGGAGCGGTGTAGCCGAATAGGGAGACGATGTTCTCGGGCGTCACCTCGACGATGTTGCTGAGGCCGACTTTCATTAGCTCGACGCTCACGAGGGGCGAGACGAGCTGGAGGTAGTCCTTGTCCGAAGTGTAGATGTCGACCTTGAGCCCGGCCTTTTCCCCGAGGGAGGCAACCGTCCCGGCGAGGTCGTCGGCCTCGAAGCCATGGAGCTCATAGTAGAAGACGCCCATCGATGTCAGCATCTCCCGGGATATCGGGAACTGGGGCTTGAGCTCCTCGGGGCACGGGGCCCGGTTGGCCTTGTAGGAGGAAAGCTCTTCCTTGCGGAAGGTCTGGCTGTCGGCATCGAAGGCGACGAAGAGGTAATCGCCGGATTGAAGTCCGGCCACGACCTTCGAAAGCATGTTCGCGAAGGCGAATATGGCATTCGTCGGCACTCCGTCCCTATTTCTCATGATGGGGGAATCCTTTCCCCGGTAAGTCGCGTAGAAACCGCGGAAGAGCAGCGAGTTTCCGTCGACAACGACAAGCTTAGCCATCTCTATTCTCCTTTTTCCCTGAGGGGCCTAACATCGTCAACGATGAACTTCCCCTCGCTCCGGCGGTCCTTCTCGATCGTAAGAAGGAGGGCGTTTCCCTTCTTGAGGAAGGGATAGCATCGATTGTAGGTGTCCTCGAAGCATATTCCCTCGGCGTGGATCGTTTCGTCGTGGACGGCGAGAAAGGCCATTTTCTTCCCCCTTTTCGTCACGATGGCCTTCGCGCTTTCAAGCAGGCAATAGACCTTCGAGCGATCATTCAATAGCCCTTCGGCAAGGGGCAAGGCGCCCGAGCCCTCGATGTCTTCCTCGTAAGGAAGGAACGGCGAGGAAGAGACGATCATCCCGAGGGCGTCCTCCTCGGCGTCGAAGTCGATCCGGGGGTCGCTTTCCCTCCGATCGAGGGAAGGCGGGGCGATGTGGAGGTCGAGCAGGCATTCCATGCCGCTTTCCCCGACGAAGAGGGTTGCATACTGCAGGGCCCGGTAGCTATTGGCCCTCAAGGTCGTCCGCGATTCGCCAAGCCCGTCGAGCGCCCCGCTGTCGCCGAGGGCGACGAGATGCTCTTGCTTGAGCCCGTAGGCGATGAGGCGCCTCGCCAAATCGAAGTAATCGAGGAACGGCCCCTTCTTCCTTTCCTCGGCGATGCCCTTGACGAGGGGAGAAGGAAGCCCCTTCACGTAGGAGAGGGGAATCCTGATTTTCCCGTCCTTCGGGGCGAAGTGGAAATAAGGTCCGTCGATCGAGGGTGAGGAAAGGGCGAGGCCCTTTTCCCTCATCTCCCCGAGCGTGAGGTTGAATTTGGGGTCGCCAATCGAAAGGAAAGAGAGATATCCCGCGTAAAAAGGCGCTGGATAATGGGCTTTTACGTAAGCAAGGTACATCGAAAGATAGGCGTAGCTCACCGCGTGGGACTTGTTGAAGCCATAGCTTGCGAAGCGCTCGATGAGGTCATAGACCCGGCTGGCCTCGCTTTCCGGATGGCCCTTTTTCACGCTCCGCTCGATGAAGGAGCTCCGCCCGGCGAGCATGGCCTCGCGGTTCTTCTTGGAGATGGCCCGGCGAAGGACGTCGGCCTCCCCAAAGGAGTAGCCGGCATATGCCTCGGCCAAGAGCATGATCTGTTCCTGATAGACGATGATGCCATATGTCTCATCGAGGATCGGGGCGAGTTCCTTGGCGGGGTAGCTTACCCTCTCGAGCCCTTTCTTCCTCCGGGCGAAGGACGGGATCGACTGCATGGGGCCCGGACGGTAAAGGGCGAGGATGGCCGCGACGTCATTGAAGCTCGTGGGGGCGACTTCCCTTACGGCCTTCCTCATGCCTTCCGACTCGAGCTGGAAGAGCCCCATGGTCTTGCCTTCGGCGATGAGCTTAATCGCGTCCTTGTCGTTTATGTCGAGGTCGGCGTAGGAAAGGCGGTGGCCGCCGTCCGCGGCGACGAGTTCGAGCATGAGGTCGAGGATGGAAAGGTTCCGGAGGCCGAGGATGTCGAACTTTAGGAAGCCCTGTTCCTCGAGATAGTCCTTCTCGAGATTGACGACGAGGCCGTTTCCTTCTTCCTCCCGCGAGGGAGCCACGGAAGGGAGCGGGTGTTCGTCGATGACGACGCCGGCCGCGTGGATGCCTTTTTGCCGGGGGAGACCCTCGATTTTCACGCCCATCGCGGCGAGTTTTAGATAATAGGGATCGCCCTTAACGAGGTCGTGGAATTCTCGGCTGGCCCGGTAGTTCTCCCGCAGGCTGATGTAGGGGTTCTCAATGGAAGAGGAAAGGAGGGAGACCTCGCGGTCGGTATAGCCGAGTGAGCGTCCGGCATCCCTCAGGGCTTCCTTGGCCCCGATGGTCTGGGTGGTAAGCACCCGCCCGACCCGCTTATCCGGGTAACGGGAGAAAAGGTAGGCGACGACTTCGTCCCTTCTCACGTCGGAGAAATCGACGTCGATATCCGGCATCGTCTTCCGCTCGGGATTGAGGAAGCGCTCGAAGATGAGACCGTGCTCGATCGGATCTGGCTCGACGATCCCTAGGGCATAGGCAACGAGGGAACCGGCCGCCGATCCCCGTCCGGGGCCGACCGATATGCCGTGTTCCTTCGCATAGCGGACATAGTCCTGGACGATGAGGAAATAGGAGGCATAGCCCATTTGGTCGATGACGGATAGCTCGTAGTCGAGCCTTTTGCGGTAGGCCTCCTCGATTTTGCCTTTCCTTTCCAATAGCCCTTCCGTCGCCTTCTTTTTCAAGTACGTTTCGGCGCTTTCCCCTTCCGGAAGCGGGAAGGAAAGCAGGTGCCCCCTTTTTTCGATGAGGGAAAATCCCTTGCAAAGCGCGGCTATCTTTTCCGTTAAGGCAATTTCGCCTTCCGTATAGTAGGTGGCCACTTCCTCTTCGCTCGGCCAGTGGCTGTCAGGAATTTCATTCAGTTCGTCGAGCGCGACTTTCCTCTCGACGCTCGTCAGGATCTTGAGCGATATCTGGTCGTCCTCGTCGAAATAGGAGATGAGGGGAAGGGCGACGAGGCGGGAGGCAAATTTCTTTCGGAGCCCGTTTCTCGAATCGATGGGAAGCGAATAGGGAAGGCCTATGTAGGAAGACTTTGCCATTGCCGTCTCCGAACAAGAGGGCAAGGCAATCGAGATGAGGCCGGGATTTGAGAAGTCGATGTCGTCCTCGAGGAGTTCGCGCGTCGAGGCGAGATAGGAAAGGCGGAGCAATTCGCGGTAGCCGCTTTCGTCTTTGACGATGAGGACGACGCTTCCTTTTTCAAGCGGAGCCTCGAACCCGTATAGCGGCGCTATGTCCTCTTTCATCGCGGCGTGGCAAAAAGGCGCGTAGCCAGCCAAATTCCGGTCGGCGATGCAAACCGCCTTCGATCCCCGCTTCTTGGCGAGGGAAGGAATTAGCTCCGCCCGGAGGGACGAAGAGAGGTAAGAGAAGCCGCTTCTAACGAAAAGGGGGACGAATGACATCCCGCCCATTATAAGGCAAGCCAGTCCTCTATAGAGGACGGATGCGTCGAATCAGGGATGGCGGTAGTGGCCCTTCGGGCAGGACCAGACGCCGTCATCGTCGAGTTTCAGCCGGGCGCCGCATTTCGGGCACTTGCGGACGTAGCCGCCCTTTCGCGTGGCATCGTTCCCGAAAGAGGAGGACACCATCATGTCGAAGAAGGAGTCGTCAAAAGGTTTCATGGGCTCATTATCCCACTTCGAGAAAACGGCTGAGGGTAATAATATTTAGCCATGTTTCCCAAACGCATTGTTTCTTCTTGCCGGGACCGGGCCGAGTTGACCCCGATGGCCGGGCGCGACAGCTGGGCCTACATCGTCTCGGCCTTTCTCTTCGTCGGAGGGCTGATCACCACTTTCTTCCGAATCGACGGCATCAGCTTGCCCTTAATCGGGGCTGCCATCGCGGTTTTGGGGCTTATCGTCCCCTTTCTTCTCCTGCTTGTCACAAGGCCGTATTTCCCATTGGCCGTCGTAAAGGAAATAACCGTTTACGAAAGCGGGAAGATGAAAGTCAAAGGCTCGTTCCTCGGCCATGAGTTCCGGGAAAAGGAAATCCCGCTTTCCTATTGCGAGCGGCGGAAGTACGGCTTCTTCCTAGGGACGTCCTATCGAAACTCGGTGTTCGTTTCCTTCGTCGGGCTAGGCCACGAGGAAGTCGAATTCCTCGATCTTCTCTCGAAGATGACGAAGGCGAAGACCTATCCGGTTCGCTGATCGCGGCCATTTCGACGGTATTCGATCGGGGAAACCCCGACGACTTTCTTGAAGACGCGCGCGAAATGCGACGGGGAAGAGAAGGCGAGATAAGACAATATTTCGGCTAAGGAGGATTCGCTTTGGCGGAGAAGCCGCTTGGCTTCCTCGCATTTGAAGCGCTGGAAGTATTCGACGAGAGTCTCTCCGTTTTCCTTTTTGAAAGTGGTCGAAAGATAGGAACGGGACATGAATAGCGACTTGGCAAGTTCCTCGGTTCGAAGGGGCTCGTAAAGATGCTCCCGGCAATAGCGTGCCACCTTTTTCCCGAGGGGCGAAAGCTCCTTTCCGTTGGTAAGCAGGTGAACGCGGCGGACGTAGTCGCCCACCATGCGGAACTGGAGTTTGATGATCGCGTCGGCACTCGATGCCGCTTCGTCCTCTTGGATGTAGGCATCGGAAAGGGAGAGCGATTCATTCGCGGAAAGCCCGCCGGCGATTGCGGCTCGGGAAACGACGGTCGCCGTGCAGATGAAGATGTCCTTGAGCTGTCGGAGCTGCTCCTTGGCCAACGTCCCGGCCTCGACCGTCGGGAAACTCTGTGCCCATTCGCGGAAGCCGTCAATGTCGCCTCGTTCGACGAAAGCGAGGATCTTCCTTTCGATCTCGATTGAGTTGTTGGTGGCGTTTTCGACCCTTGCCTTTTCTTCGGGGTAAGAGGGATCGGCGGGAAAGGAAAGTTCCGCGATGTCGAGGGTGCGGCCCTCGACGGCCGTCGCGACGGAAAGAAGGAGGGCGAGAAGCTTGCTAAGACTTGACATCGGGATTTCCGAATAGGCCTTGCGGAAAGCCTCGGTTTCCGAACTAGGGCACGAGGCAGCAAGGGCTATTGATGCAATTTCCGCATTTTCTTTTCTCGCCGTAATGATGGGTCCTGCAACGATTTGGAAATCCGTGCCGCAATAGGAAGCGAATCCCTGACCATTACCGTCGAAACCGTAGAAAAGCCGCTCCTCGAGGCCTTCAAGGTCGCGGCATGTCGGTGCCAGGGGATCGACCGGAAATCCATCGAGGCCGGTACTTCGCGTCGGGTTGCCTTTTGGGCGATAACGAATCGGTATCGCCGAAGCCCGATTGGTTAAACCTAGATAGGAAATCAGCGTTGCCTCGTCCATGGAAGCCCTTTCATTTCAAAACATTTATACGAAATAGAAAACAAAAATGCAAGAAAGCGCTTCCAAAAAGGACAAGAATTCCATTGTGGAAAAAATAGATATTGACGAGATTCTCCCTAAGTTGACGCTCGACGAGAAAGTTCGCCTCGTCGCCGGCGCCAATTTCATGGATACCTTCAAAGTCGAAAGGCTAGCCATACCGGCCATCTCGATGAGCGACGGCCCTCATGGCCTAAGAAAGCAAAAGGGCGAATCGGACAATGGGATCACCATTAGCGAACCGGCTACGGCGTTTCCGACCGCGGCTACGGTTGCCAATAGCTTCGATCCGGCCCTTAGCGAGGAAATCGGAAAGGCGATAGGGGAGGAAGCCGCACACTATGGCGTCTCCGTCGTCCTTGGACCGGGAGCCAACATCAAGCGCAATCCTCTCGGAGGCCGCAACTTCGAGTATTTCAGCGAGGATCCCCTTCTTTCCGGGAAGATGGCCGCCGGCGAAATACGCGGCCTTGAGGAAAGGGGAATCGGCGCCTGCCTCAAGCACTTCGCCCTGAACAACAGCGAAAATTACCGCTTTATGGGCAATAGCGTCGCCGATATGCGGGCCATGAGGGAAATCTATCTCAAAAGCTTCGAAATAGCGGTGAAGGAAGGCCGTCCCTCTTCGGTGATGTCCTCCTATAACCGCATCAACGGAACCTTTGCCTCGGAGAACGAATGGTTGCTCAATGACATCCTCCGCGGGGAGTGGGGGTTCGATGGCCTCGTCATGACCGATTGGGGAGCCATGCATTCGAGGGTGCCTTCTCTCAAGGCCGGGCTCGACCTCGAGATGCCGGGCGACACTTCCGTCTGCCGAAAGTGGATCAAGGATGCCATTGAGGACGGCGAGCTAGACGAAGCATGCCTCGATAAAGCCGTTACCAATGTCCTAAAGCTAGTCAACGAATACTCGCTCGAAGGCAAGAATTGCCCCGAAGTTGGCTTCGACGCCCATCATGGGCTCGCTAAGGAAATTGCCATCGCCTCGGCCGTCCTTATGAAAAACGACGGCATTTTGCCTCTAACTAAGGAAAGCCTCGAATCGGCCTTTGCCGTCGGGGACATGTTCGAGAACATGCGTTACCAGGGCGCGGGAAGCTCGATGATCAACCCGACGCGCATCGTCAGCCCGAAAAAGGCCTTCGACGACGAAAAGATCGGCATTCCCTTTGCCCGTGGCTATCGCGAGGAAGGGGAGAGCGACGACGGCGATTTGATTAAAGAAGCCCTACTTTGCGGGGAAAATCGGCAAATTGCCCTCGTTTTTGCGGGACTTGACGACTATTCGGAAAGCGAAGGGGCCGACCGTAAGACGATGGGCCTTCCATCGAACCAGGTGAGACTTATCGATGCTCTATTGAAGGCCGGGAAGAAAGTTGTGCTCGTCCTCTTCGGAGGCTCGCCCATCGAGCTTCCCTTCTTTGACGAGTGCGCGGCCGTGCTCGACATGTACCTCCCCGGGCAAGCCGGGGGAGAGGCGGTTTTGGACCTTCTCCTCGGAAAGGCGTCCCCATCCGGGCACCTGGCCGAAACCTGGCCCCTGTCCTATGCGGACGTTCCCTTTGGGAATGATTTCGGCAAGCACGTCAACGAAATCTATCGGGAAAGCATCTATGTCGGCTACCGGTACTACGAGAGCGCCGACCTCGCGGTCCGCTTCCCCTTCGGCTATGGGCTCACTTACACGACCTTCGACTGGTCGGGCTTTTCCTTCGAGGATAAGGGTGACGCCATCGCTTTCACCTGCAAGGTCAAAAACATCGGGGAGCATGAAGCTTCCGACCTCGTCCAGATCTATTCCTCGAAGGAAGATCCAACCTTCTTCCGGGCCAAGAAGGAACTAAGGGGATGGTGCAAGCTGCGGCTAGCTCCCGGCGAGGAAAAAACCGCCCTGATCATCGTGAAGAAGGACGATCTTTCCTACTTCGATGCGAAGAAGGGGCGCTTCGTCCTCGAGAAGGGAAAGTACCGCTTCTCGTTTTCGCGCGACGCCCATCGTGATGCTGCTTCCTTTTCCGTCGAGATCGACGGGGAGAAAGAGTGTGCTCCTTACGAAAGGGAAATCAACGAGGAATACGACGCCCGCCGGCTTTCTTCCCTTGATAGTGCAGCCTTCGAGGCGATGTCGGGGCTCAAGATCCCGGCCGAGCCGAGCCGAAAGCCGCTGACCCTCGAGTCTCCATTGGCCGACTTCGCCCTTACCCTTCCGGGGCGCTACCTTCTCGCGGCCGTCCTCTCGGTCCCAAGGAAAATCGCCAAGAAGGCCAGGAAGATGGAGAAGGGAAAGGAAAAGGCCAACGCGGAAAAGGGGGCCGTCTTCCTTACGAGGATCCTCGAAAGCGGATCCCCCCGGTCGATGTCGATGTCGGCCGGAAAGTCGATGCCCTATAACGTCGCCGAGGGCTTCGTCGACTTCGCCAATGGCCATCTCATAAAGGCGGCAAAGGATTTTCTTCGGAAAGCGGATGATTAAAGGAGGTCAATCATGTCCTTAAGCAAATCAAAGGAAAGAAAGGAAGTACTGGGGCTTCCCATCTTCAACAGCCGGCTTCGCAGCCGCAACGTCGGCAAGAAGGAAATGTGGCTCGGCTACCTGCTAGGTCCCTGCGGAGCCCTTCTCTTCAATGCCGTCATGGGCACCTACCTCAATGTCTACTACACCGATGTCCTCGGCCTCGGGATGGTTTGGGGCGGGCTCTTCCTCGTCCTCTTCCCGATTTTCTCGAAGATCGTCGACGCCATCACGAACGTGGTGATGGGGGCCATCATCGACCGGACGCGGACGAAGCAGGGGAAGGCAAGGCCGTGGCTACTGCTTTCGGCTCCCCTCGTAGCGATAAGCGGCATCGTTCTCTTCCTCATCCCCGAGATGAACGAAGTGGCGACCGTCATCTGGGTCGTGGTTTCCTACAACCTGTACTACTCGGTTGCCTACACCATGTACAACATGTCGCACAACCTCATGGTTCCCCTCTCAACCCGCAACTCCTCGCAGCGCGGGGTCCTCGCCGTCTTCAACAACGTCGCCTCCGTCATGATGAGCGGCATCGTCGTGGCCCTCATCTTCCCGATGCTCATCATCCCGAGCCTTGGCACTTCCAAGGGACTATGGATCGGGGCGATGGCGGCCTTGAGCGCCATTTCCCTCCCCCTCATTCTCCTCGAGTATTTCTTCACGAAGGAACGCGTTACCGCCGAAAGCGCGGGGACGATCGAGAAGAAGATCCCGCTCCGCCTTCAATTGAAGGCCGTTTTCAGCGACCGCTACATGCTCGTCCTCCTCGCCTATTTCCTCCTCTTTACGGTCACTTCCCAAATCAAGAACATCGCCCTTCCCTATTATTGCAACTACGTCCTCGGCACCTATAACGACGGCATAACCCAGACGATGGTTTCCGTCCTCGGGGGCATCCCGATGGGAATCGGCATCTTCGCCGTCTGGCCGCTCGCGAAGAAATTCGGCAAGAAGAACGTCACCGTCGCCGGCTTCTTCATCTATGCCCTCGGCGGGGCCATCTGCTGGCTCTTCCCGACCAATCTGCCCCTCTTCCTCGTCGGGCAGTTCGTGAAGAACATCGGCGGCCTTCCCTGCGCCTATGTCTTCATGGCCCTCTTCTCGGATACCCTCGACCACCTCGAGTGGAAGAACGGCTTCCGTTCCGACGGGATCGCGATGAGCGCCTATTCGGTCATCACGACCGCGGCGGCCGGCATCTGCACCGGCATCTTCAACGGCGGGCTCTCCGCCTCGGGCTATCTCGCCCCGGAGACGGCAAGCGAGGCCCCGGACCTCACCTCCGCCCTCCAGAAGGTCATCGCCAATAGCGACGGGACCTATTCGGTCATCTACAACCAGCCGTCGTCGGTCATAACCACCCTCGTCCTCTTCTTCGTCGGTATCGAGACGATCGGCGGCATCGTCTATGCCCTCATGCTCATGGGGGTCAACGTCGAGAAGACGCTTCCCTATAAGCAAGCCGCCATCCGCCTCCGGATGGAAAAGGAATGCCTCGCGGAAGGAAAGGAATGGATCGAGCCGGAAACGAGGGTCGAGCTCGAGCAGGAACGCGCCGACAAAGAGGCCGAGGAAGCCTACGAGTCCGAGCTTCGGGAAAAATGCCTCAAGAGGGGCCTCGATGACGATGAGGAGCTGAACCGGCACCTCGTCCTCCAAGAGGAAAAGCGGGCCAAGGCCAAGCTAAGCGAGGAAAATGCCGAGCGAAAGGCGGCCCTCAAGGAGGAAAAGGCCAAGGCGAAGAAGGAAAGGAAACTCGAGGCCATGCCGCCTGAGAAGAGGGAAGCTTACGAAAGGCGGATGGAGGAAAGGAAGCTTCGCGATGCCGCCCGCTGGAAAAAGGAAGAAGAGGCGGGGGAGAAGAACTATCGGAAGATGAAGGAAGAACTTGCTTCATATGACGCGAAGGGGGAAGGGAAATGAAAGCCGTCCGCTTATTGGTCGAGGGGCTCGCCTCGCCCCTCGGGCTTGGGGAAAGGAAGCCCCGGCTCAGCTGGAACCTCGTCGACGGAATTTCCCAGACGGCCTTCGAGATAAACGTCAAGGTCAATGGCAAGAACGCCTACGAGGCGAAGGTCGAAAGTCCCGACATGCATTTCGACTTGCCCTTCGAGCTTGCCTCGAGGGACGTGGTGGAGTGGAGCATCGTTCCCTACGACGAAGCCGGCAGGAAAGGAGAAGCCTCCTCGTCCTCCTTCGAGATGGGGCTTCTCGAGCGAAAGGACTGGGAAGCTTCCTGGATCAGCGGCGACTATCTCCCGAGCAAGAAAAAGCGCTACCCGGTCGATTGCTTCCGAAAGGCCTTTTCGAGCGGCAAGGTCAAAAAGGCCCGGCTCTACATTTCCGCCTGCGGCCTCTATGAGGCCAAGATCAACGGCCGTCGGGTCGGGAAATTCGTCTTGGCCCCGGGGCACACCGATTACGATAAGCGCATCCAAGAGCAAGCTTACGACGTCACTTCCCTTCTAAGCGAAGGGGAAAACAAGATCGAGGTGGAGCTCGCGGACGGCTATTACCGCGGATCGGTCGGGGCTTGGGGGCTGACCTATCAATACGGAAAGGCGACCAAGCTCATCGCCCAGCTCGAAATCGAGGAAGATGACGGCAGGCGCCATATCGTCAAAAGCGACCCGAGCTGGGATTGGAGCAACGACGGGCCCATCCGCTTTGCCGACAACAAAGACGGGGAAATCGTCGATCTCCGCCTCGTCCCGAGCTATCGGGGCAAGGCAAGGGCGGCGAGGGAAAAGCTTTTCCCGACCCCTTCCGACAATGTCGAGGTCCGTGAAAAGGAGACCTTCAAGGGCAAGCTCATCGTTTCCCCGAGCGGCAAGAAGATCGTCGACTTCGGCCAGAACATCGCTGGCTACGTTTCCTTCGAAGGGGAGGCGAAGGACGGGGATAGGCTCATCCTCCGCTTTGGCGAGATGCTAGGCAGCGACGGCGAGTTCACCCAAAGCAACATCCAGTGCGTGAGCAAGAAGAAGGCGACGCCCCGCCAGGAAATAGACATCGTCTTCGGGAAAGGAAAGAGCCATTACAAAACCAAATTCGCCATTTTCGGCTTCCGTTACATGCTCGTCGAGGGAAACGCGGATTGGAAGGTCGACGGCTTCACGGCCATCGCCGTCCATAGCGACCTCGAGGAGACGGCTTCCTTCGCCTCGTCTAATCCCCTTCTCGACCGCTTCGTCGAGATGACGCGGTGGTCGGCCCGCAACAACCAGTGCGACGTCCCGACCGATTGCCCGACGAGGGAGCGCCATGGCTGGAGCGGCGACGCCCAGATCTTCGCCGTCACGGCTTCCTATTTCTTCAATTACCTCCCCTTTGCCCGCAAATACGTCCGCGACCTCGTCGACGAACAGAAGAAAAACGGGTGCTTCCGCCAGATTTCGCCCAAGGGCGGAACCGATTTCTACATGGCCCCGATGGACGGGTCGGCCGGCTGGAGCGACGCCGGGGTCCTCATTCCCTATCGCCTTTACCGGATGTACGGGGACGAGCGGATCCTCATTAAGAACTACGACGCGATGCGGCGTTATGCCCTCTTCAAATGCTCGACCCTAGGTAAACGCTACCTCACCTCGCTCCCGACCGGAATCGAAGGGAAATACCGGAAATGGATTTCCAACTACGGCCAGTCCTATGGCGAGTGGGCCGAGCCTAACGACGTACATCCTTTCGAGATAAAGGATTTCATCGCTCCCCATCCCGAGGAGACGACGGCCTATCTCGTTTACGTGCTCGAGACGATGGAGGAAATTGCCCTTAAGCTCGGCAAGGCAACCGACGCCCGCTATTTCCGCTCCATCGCCAACAAAGCCCGGATCGGCTACCAGAAGCTGGTCGAAAGCACGAAGCATTCTCTCGACACCGACCGTCAGGCCAAGCTCGTCCGTCCTCTCAAGTTCCGCCTTTTAAAGCCTGAGCAGGCCGAATTCGCCCGCAAAAGGCTCATCGAAGCCATGGAAAACTATTCCTGGCGGATCGGTACGGGCTTCCTTTCGACCCCCTTCATCCTCGATGTCCTTGCCTCCATCGACGTGGAGGCGGCCTATCGTCTCCTCGAAAACGAGGAGATTCCCGGCTGGCTCGCGATGGCCAAAGAAGGATCGACGACGATCTGGGAAAGCTGGGAAGGGACGAAGGCGAGCAAAGGGGTTGCCTCCCTCGATCACTATTCGAAGGGCGCGATGTGCGAATTCCTCTTCCGTCGGGTCGCCGGGATCGAAGTGGCGGGGGAACGCCGCTTCCGCCTCGCCCCGTTGCCCGGCGGACACCTTAGCGAGGCCAGGGCCAGCTATCTAAGCGCCTATGGGGAAGTACGCTCCTATTGGAAGAAAGAGGGAGGGAAGACGATTTACCAGGTCGAGATACCGGCCAACTGCACGGCCGAACTCCTCCTTCCCGGACGGGAGGCCGAGGAAATCGGGCCCGGACGCCATGAGTTCATGGCGGAATGAGAAGGCTAATGCGGCGTTTACAAAAGGCCGCCTCTTGCTAAAGTAGTGGTAGGAGGAAAAAACGCATGCCTTTTCTCTATGACAATCTAGGCCGCCTCAAAGGACGGGTCGACGAAGACGCGTCCGGACGGAAGATCTACGATTCGCTCGGACGCTACAAGGGCTCCTACCAAAATGGCTCGACCTACGACGAATTGGGCCGCTATGTCGGGCAGGGGGATTTTCTCTCCTCGCTCCTAGACAAGTGAGGATATGCTCGAACTCAAGGCTTCCGACCCGGTCGTCGACCCCATCAATTCGCGGATGCTCGACGAGGCGCTCTCGAAGGCCCACGTGCGGCACGTTTACCATCCTTTCCATGGCTGCCGCCACGGCGGCTCCCTCGGCCGCGACGGGGCCGAAGGCTGGTTCGATGAAGCAGTTTCTTTCCTAAAGGAAATAGATGGTTAAAAGCAAAATAAGGTCCTTTTGCGGACGATTTCCCTCCCAAAAGGCCTTTCTTTTGCCCTTCGCAACCGCGCGTCGCGTGACTTAGATGGCTCTTATGAAAGAAAATAGGGGCATGGAAATCGGAGAGAAGATCAGGTCGTTCCGGGAAGAAAGGAAGATGAGCCAGGAAGAGCTGGCCCGCCGCCTTTTCGTAACCCGCCAGGCGATTAGCAAATACGAGACCGGGAAGAGCTTTCCCTCGATCGACGTGCTGAGGCTCCTCGCGAAGGAAATGGGCGAGAGCCTCGATTCCCTTCTTGAGGTTGGGGAAGAGAAGAAGGGCGGGGGAGAAAGCTACAAGCCGTTGGGCTACCGGCACTTCGGCTTTGCCGTCATCTATTCGTTGATGATCGTCTTGGTTATCGCCGTATTTGCCGTTTTGCTAATCGAGGACAGAGAGGGACCCATCTACTCCAAGGTTCTTTACATCGCCTTCTTCGCCGTTCTCGTTTTGATGATCTCCTATCTTCTCGTCCAGTCGCTTTTTCCGACAGGAAGGATCCTCGTTAAATACAGTGGGGAAGGCCTGTTGCTCCATACCATCCGCGGTAAGAAGGAAATCAGCTATTCCGACATCCTTGGGGTCGATATAAGAACCCATGGGAACTGGTCGTCTGGACGGCTTACCGTCGTCACCGACAGGGGACGATTTAGCGTCTATCCGCTTAAGAAGCTCAACGAGGTAAAAACGACCATAGATGAGCTCGTCTTCCTAGCGAAGAAGGGGAATCGCGCTTAATAGACGGCCATCCCATATCGCGGCTGCCTTCATAAATTCCCAAAAGGGTAAAGGGAAAGGGGCGATGGGCCACTTCTAAGCCCCTCCTTTTTTCTTTATCCTAGGGTCAGCCGTTTTTCCGAAAGTCGATTTTCCTTGTAAGCGTTACAAAGAAAATAACCAGTTCCCATCGAAGTAAACCCATATTGTAACCGCTTTCAATTTTATGTGTGAAAACCTGAAAAGCGTTCCCGATAATGACATCAGGAACATTAGGAGGACCAAAATGAAAAAGTCTTTGCTTCCTGTTCTCGGTACCGCGGCCCTTTTGATTTTGGCTGCCTGCGGACCGACCGAGAACTCTTCATCCAGCGCCTCTTCCGAAAAGACGTCGGAAGAAACTTCTACATCGTCTTCTTCTCTTCCTGCCTCGTCTGAGCAGCACGGCGAGCCGACCGTCTATCCGACCTTCGAGGATCTCGAGAAGGAACCGGACACGAGCGGATACTCGATTTCCTTCAAGGCCCCCGAAGGCTGGGATGATCCCTATCTCTGGGCCTGGACCAACGAAGGCGGGGCCAATGCCTTCCCCGGCATGGCTTGGCCCGGACGCCTCATGGAAGAGGCGGCCGATGGCTGGTATCAGCTTGCCGTCCCGACCCGGGTCGACATGGTGATCATCGCCGCGAATCAAGGCAAGGACAATGCCATCCAGTCGGAAGGCCTTACCATCGAAGGAAAGGACGTTTGGTTCGACGGAGTGAGCAAGGGCACGGCCCAAAACGAGGACGGCACGAGCCGCGACGCATATAACCTGACGGCCCTATACGAAGCCCCGGCCGGAGCCCCGGCTGCCAAGGCCTACGTTAGCGAGGCCTATTTCGGGGTCCATGTCCCGAACGCCTGGCGGACGGCCAATGTCTATGGCGTCGACGGGAAAGGCAAGGCAACTCTCATCCCGACCGAGCTCGATAGCGACGGCTACCGGTTCATGGGCTTTGCCAATAGCGACTACGTCTCCTATTACGTCACCGACGGCGGAAGCCGGACCTCCGTTAACTTCGCGTTGCGCAAGAACAACGGCAATTCGGCTTGGTTCGCCGATGTCGGAGAATACCTCATCGACGGCAAGAACGAAGCTGGCATCGTGGCTTACGACACAAAGCCGCTTCCACCGAGCGATACCTACCGCCTCGAGGTAAGCGTCCCCGCGGCCTGGACCGAGCCCTACCTCTGGGCATGGAATAAGGCAAGCGGGGTCGGGATGTTCTCCGCTTGGCCGGGCGAAGCCCTCGAGAAAGTAAGCGACGGCAAGTTCGCCTACGACGTCTCGACGACCTGCGATCAGATCATCATCTCGATCGACGACCCGAATAGCGACAAAAAAGAGGACCGCCTCCAGACAGCCGATCTCGCCGAGAACATCGACACGAGCAAGGACACCGTCTACGCGACCGTCACCGACGAGAAAGACGCGAACGGGAAGTACATCCTCACCATCTCCTACGAAGCCTAGCCGATCGACGGGGGCCTTCGGGCCCCCTTCTTCTTTTGGAGGAATCCCATGAAAAAGCACGTTGCCATTGCCATGGCCGGCCTCTTGGCGGTTGCCGGCCTCTCCTCTTGCGGTAGCGACGACGGGGGCAGCCTCGTCATCTGGCACGACAAGACCGACGCCGTCGTCGAGGTCCTAAGGAAGGCCATCGAGGAAAAGCTCCCGGGCGAGAAGGTCGAGTTCGTCAAGCGCGACTCGATGACCGATCAGCTTAAGCTCGTCGGCAATGACCCTTCTAGCTGCCCGGACATGTACATTTTCGCCCACGACAAAATCGGGCTTTTCGCGACGATCGGCATCCTCGAGCAATTGGACGGACTCGTCGATCCCTCCTCCTATGAAGAAAGCGTGCCGCTGGCCCTCGACGCCATGGAATACCAAGGGGTCAACTACGGGGTTCCTCTTTATTACGAGACGACGCTTTTCCTCTATAACCGCGATTTGGTCGGGGACAAAGACCCATCCCTGCCTTCCCTTCCAAAGACGAGCGAGGAGCTTTATTCCTACATGAAGGAATATACCGACGGCCGCCGCTATGGCTTCGTCGAGCAGCACTCGACTCCCTATTACGCCTCGGCCTGGATCAACGGCTGGGGCGGAAAGATTCTCCATGACGACGGGACGCCCGGGCTTAATGACCAAGCGGTGGTGGACTCGATCGAATACCACCGGAAATTCGTCGACTACATGCCACGGACGAGTGCCGACTACGCGACGGTAAATACCCTCTTCCTCGAAGAGAGCGCCGACATGGTCATCGGCGGGCCCTGGATGATTCCCTCGGCCCTCGAGGCCGGAATCGACATCGGGGTTGCCCCGATGCCGACTCTGCCAAACGGGAAACCCCTTTCGCCCTATAGCGGCGTCCAGGGCATCCAAGCCCTCAAGATCAAGTGCCGCGACCCCGAGCGGCGGGCCAGGATCAAGGCCGTCATGGAATGCTTCGTCGACCCTGAGGTCCAAGGCGAGCTCGCCCTCGTTAGCGGCTGCGCCCCGGCGCTCCTAGATGCCTACGAAGTGGACGGCGTCCGGGACAATGCCATCGTCAAGGCCATCGAAGAGCAGGCCGCGACGGCGATCCCGATGCCCTCCCGTCCCGAGATGGACATCATGTGGAGCGAGCTCGGATATCTCCTTACCGACGTCAACATGAACGGGGCCGGCGTCCGGGAAACGGCCGACAAGTACCAGGAAGAGGCCCTGCGCCTCATCGCCCAGATGCAATGAAGAAGAAAGAAGGCTTCCGCCGTTTTGAACGGGAAGCGAGGCCGTGGCTATTCGCCTCGCTATCCCTATTGACGATTCTCCTCGTCGTCGTTTTCCCCATCGGCCATACCGTCTACCTCTCCTTCACCAACATGGGGATCTACAACTACTACGACTACTCGCTCATCGGCTTCGGCAATTACCTCGATGCCTTTTCGCTAGGAAGCGCATCCTTCCTGAGGAGCCTTGGGATAACGATTCTCTGGACGGCCCTGAACATGGCCCTTCAGCTCGTGATCGCCTACGTCCTCGCCGTCCTTCTCAACTCCCCGCACCTCCGGCTGAGGAAACTCTACAAAGCGCTGCTCATGATCCCGTGGGCGATGCCGGGCTACGTTAGCATCCTCCTTTGGAAAAACGGGATGTTCAACGGGCAGTTCGGCTATCTAAGCAAGATCTTTTCCCTTCTCGGGGTCGATGTCGATTTCCTCTCGAACGACATCATGGCCTTCCTTTCCTGCACGGTCGTCAACCTCTGGCTCGCCCTTCCGTTCATGATCATGATCATCGACGGGGCCCTCCAAAGCGTTAACCGGGAGCTCTTCGAAAGCGCGGAGCTAGATGGCTGCAACGCGATAAAAAAGCACCTTTTCGTCGCCATTCCGTCGATCGTCCCGATCGTCTCCCCGGCCGTCCTCATCACTCTCTTCACGACCTTCAAGCAGTTCGACATCGTGAACCTCATGACGATTTCCCCGGTCGGGACCGGGGCCCATATCGAGACGGTGATCGTCTATGCCTACCAGCAGGCCTTCATCACCGGCAACTACGGTTATAGCGGGGCGGTCGCGACTCTCATCTTCCTCCTCGTCGTCCTCTCGACCGTCTTCTTCGATCCATCCTTCCGGAAGAAAGGAGCCAAGCATGGCAGCCGCTAGGACGTGGGAAGGCGAAATCGCCCGCCGAAAGGCCATCGAAAAAGCGAAAACGGTTTCGAAATCGGTCTTTCTCAATGCCTTTTTCATCGTCATCGCCTTCCTTACGCTCCTGCCGATCATCTACGCTTTCGGCATTAGCTTCGGCGAAAGCAATTCGCTTCTATCTTCCTCCTTGTCGCTATTCCCCGAGCGGTGGACGCTCGAGAACTACATCTCCCTTTTCGAGGACTACGACATCTTGACCTGGTTCGGGAACACGTTGCTACTCGCCGTCTCGACGGTCGTCCTCGTCCTCGCCATCTCGATTCCGGCAGCCTATGCCTTTTCCCGCTTCCGCTTCCATATGAGAGGGGCGACGATCCGCTTCCTCATCATCCTTAACGCCTTCCCGAGCGTCCTCTCGCTCTATTCGGTCTATACCCTCGTCCGGGAACTCGGCCTTTCGAATAGCATCGGGGGTCTCCTTCTCGTCTACGTCGGGACGATGGCCATCTTCGGGCTCTACAACCTCAAGGGCTATTTCGACACCATTCCCTATGAAATCGAGGAAGCGGCCCGGATGGATGGCTGCTCGACCTTCGGGGTCATCATGAAGATCCTCCTTCCCTTGGCCCGCCCGGCCCTCGCCGTGACCGGGGTCATGGTCCTCATCTACGTCTGGAACGAGTACATCTTCGCGGTCACCTTCATCTCGAACCCCGATTTCTACACCTTGGCGAGCGGCCTCTATGGCCTCCAGGCCCAGGAATCGACCGGCAGCTGGCCGGTCTTCTTCGCCGCCTCGCTTGTCGTTAGCGCCCCGATTCTCCTCGTCTTCATGCTGGCCCAGCGCCACATGGTAAGCGGGCTATCGGCGGGTGGGGTAAAGGAGTAGGCATATGGACTTGAGCTCGATCATCCACCGTTCGCGTAGCGAGATGGCCTTCAGCCCCGAGGAGGGACGCTTCGTCTTCCGCCTCCGAGCCCGAAGCGGCGACCTCGCGGAGGTCTTCCTCCTTTACGGGGACACGGCCTATCCCGCGCCCAAGGTAAGGATGGAACGGGCGAAGATGGAAAGAAGCTTCGCCACCTCCCTCTACGACTACTTCGAGGCCGACGTCATGACTTCCTGCGTCCGCATCGTCTACGCCTTCGAGATCCATTCGATGGACGGCCGCATCGTCTATTACTATGGCGAGGGTTTCCATTCCGCCCTCTCCGAGGAAAGGAACGACCTTTTCAAGTACCCGTATCGCTTCCGTTCCCCTTTCGAGGTTCCGCCGAAATGGCTTTCGGAAGCCGTTTTCTACAATATCTTCCCCGATAGCTTCATCGCCGATGGGGTCGAGCCTTCCCTCTTACGCGGGGCCCATCACGGGGGAAGCCTCAAGGCAATCGCCAAAAGCCTCGACTACATCCTTTCCCTCGGCTGCAACGCCCTTTACCTCAACCCGATCTTCAAGGCGACGAGCTACCATCGCTACGACACCGAGGACTATCTTTCGATCGACCCCTCCTTCGGGAGCGAGGACGATTTCCGCCTCCTCGTCAAGGAAGCGCACCGGCGGGGGATGCACGTCATTCTCGACGGCGTCTTCAACCACTGCGGTCCTTCTTTCTTCGCTTTCCTCGACGTGCTCGAAAAGCAAGAAGCCTCTTCTTGCCGCGATTGGTTCTATGAGCTTTCCTTCCCTATTTCCTATCCGCCGAAAAAGGGGGAACGGCCTTCTTACGCCACCTTCGGCTACGAGGCCCACATGCCGAAGCTCGACCTCGATTCCCCGCCCGTCCGCGCGTATTTCCTCAAGGTTCTCCGGAAATGGGTGGGTGAAGAAGGGATAGACGGCTTCCGGATGGATACGGCGGACGAATGCTCGCCCGCCTTCTGGCGGTTCTTCGAAGAAGAGATGAAGAAGATCAACCCGGAGGCGGCGATGATCGCCGAAACCTGGCAAAATCCCCGCCCGATGCTCCTCGAGGAGGGATTCGACGGGGCGATGGATTACGACTTCCGGCGTTCCCTCATCGCCTTCCTCCTAGGCGGGACGAGCAACGCCTTCTACGAGGCGACCGCCTATCTTTTCAACCGGATCCCGTCCCCTTATCTAGGCGGGATGCTCTCGCTTCTATCCACCCACGACGTGCCGCGGCTATTGACGGTCCTCGGTAACAGCCGCGAACGGATGGAACTCGCCTTCCTTCTCCAGTTTGCCTATCCGGGACCGATCAATCTCCTCTATGGGGACGAGCGGGGCTTCACCGGGCTTAGGGAAGACGAATACCGACGGGCGATGGAGTGGGAAGGGGAGCCGTGCTTCAAGGAGCTTCTACGTTCCCTTTCGGCTTTGAGGAAAGCCCATCCGTCCATCAGAAAAGGGCGCTTCGTCCTCTTGCACAAGGAAGACGGGGGCCTATTCGCCTTCAAGCGGGAAATGGAGGGCGATTCTTTGGCCGTTTACGTGAATGCCTCAAGTCAGGAACGGCCCATCGACCCCATCGAGGGGAGAAAGGCGCTCATGAAGGGCTATGGCGGGGGGAGGCTTGCCCCTCTCGGCTATTTGCTTATCGAGCCGTAGAATGTAACCATGTCGGCAACCATCAACGACGTCGCAAAGGAAGCGGGGGTCTCGACCGCGAGCGTCTCCCGGGTCGTCAACTCCTTTCCTAGCGTCTCCCCGGAGGTGCGGGAAAAGGTCGAACGGGCGATGAAGAAGCTCCGCTTCGTTCCCGACCGGAAGGCCAAAAGCCTCGCTACCGGGAAGACCTCCTCGGTCGTTTTCCTCACTTCCTACGAGACTCTTTTCGAGGACCCGCACAAGTTCGCGATCCTCTCCGGGATCGAGCATAGCCTCATGCGCTACAAGTACCGGGTCTATTTCCTCCAGGTCGAGCGCGGCGATCTCACTCCCCTCCGAAAGATGGCTTCCCAGAAGGAAATGGACGGGCTCGTCGTCCATGGAATCGAGGTGTCGGACGAACTATTGGGCATCGTCCGCGAGTATGCGCTTCCGACGCTCCTCATCGGGGAACCGAAGGAAAAGTGCTCCCTTTCCTGGATCGACAACAACAACGAGGTCTGCGGCGAGGTCGCGGCGAATTGTCTTCTTTCCCATGGCCGGCGGAGCTTCCTTTTCGTCGGCGGGGAAGTGGCCGACAACATTTCCTGCTCCCGCCTCCTCGGGGTGAGAAGGGTCCTCGAAAAGAAGGGAATCGGGCTGGACGAAGGCGACATCCTTTCGCTCGAACCGGTCGCCATCCAGGCCGAGAAGGCAGTAAGGAAGGCCCTTTCCCAAAGAAAATACGACGCGATCGTCGCGGCCAACAACTTCCTGGCCCTCGGGGCCCTGCGGGCGGTCCAGGACGCGAAGATGAAGGTTCCTAGCGAGATATCGATCATCACCTTCGACGACTACCCATTGGCCCTATATACGAAGCCGAAGCTTTCGAGCGTCTCGATCGATGTCCATTCGCTCGGGCTTTCGGCCGGGCGGGCCATCGTCGAGCAGATTCGCCATCCCGAGCAGGTGGTCGAGACCTATATTGCCTTTCCGCGTCTCAATGAGCGAGCGTCGACCAGGTACGACAAGTAGCCTCAGCGTCGGCTTTCGGCTTATCTAAGGGAATTCTGATGATACGAGGGAAGCTTGCGTAAAAAACACGCGTAAAAGCATCTGATATTCCAATAAAGGAACGACTGGAGCCATCGTCTAGAATAAACGCCCAACCATCGCGAGAATCATTGAAGACATCGAATTATGTTCGAAAATCTAAGTCTGCTGATTTTCCGCCGCCTAATTAGATTCAAGACGGATATTCATGGATGCAAAAATCGTTTTGACGACTGCAAATGAAAAACTTTGCCGCGTTCCATGATCCCGTATGGATTTTTAAACTCCGAGGCGATTAATCTTGCAATCCAACTTCAGTGTTCGGAATAGGAACAATCTGTTCCCATAAAGCCGCAAATGCGAGGTTGAAAGGGAAGACACCGGTATTATCATTAAGAAAGTTAAGGTGGATTTAAGAATGAAGAAACCCGTTATTTTTCTCCTAGCAAGTGTCTTTGCCCTAGGCCTTGCCTCTTGCTCGCCTGCGCAATCGACCAATGAGCCTTACATTGGCGAAAATGGCAATTGGTGGGTCAACGGCAGCGATACCGGCCATTCGGCTACCGGCGAGCCGGGAAAAGACGGCTCTGACGGCAAACCCGGAGAGGATGGCAAGACCCCGACAATCGAAATAGGGGATAACGGCAACTGGTGGATCGACGGCGTCGATACCGGCGTCTCTGCCACCGGGGAGCCGGGAAAAGACGGCTCCCAAGGAAAACCAGGCGAACCCGGCAAGACCCCGACAATCGAGATAGGCGATAACGGCAACTGGTGGATCGACGGCGTCGATACCGGCGTCTCGGCGACCGGCAACCCGGGAGAAAACGGGAAAACGCCCACCATTGAGATAAATGAAGATGGCATTTGGGTAATCAACGGCAATAGCACCGGCGTCTCGGCAACTGGCAAGGACGGAAATGGCATCGTTTCGATAAAAAAGGTCTCAAGCGACGGCGATGTCGATACATATGTAGTGACCTTTAGCGACGGCGGGACCTTTTCGTTCGAAGTAACCAATGGATCAACCACTAAAATAGAATCCATTTCCTTCCTTAAAGAACAAGACGGCGAATACGTCTATGAAGTAAGACTTTCCGATGGCTCATGCTACGAATTCAGATTGCCCATTCCCGAAGACGGGCAGACGCCATACATCGGGGAGAACGGCAACTGGTGGATCGGGGAAAACGACACCGGGGTGCTGGCCGATCCGACCGCCGATGGACGCGACCCCATAAGCGACGGCCTTGATTTTGTGGTGACTAGCGTGAACGGGACGGCAGGCATGGTCGTATCCGGTTATCGGGGAAGCGATGTGGACGTCGTGATCCCGAACTATGTCGGACTAGTTCCCGTCATCGGGATTTATAGAGAGGCTTTTGAAGAAAATGACGAGATTCGATCCGTGTCGCTATCGAAGAATACCATTTACTTGGAAGAAAGGGTCTTCAGCGGCTGCTCAGGTCTCTCGAGAGTCGATTTCAATGAATGCGAGCTTGAAGAAATACCGGCATATGCATTCCAAAACACGGCCATTGTCGAGATAGAGCTCTCACCTAGCATCGAGAAAATCGGTGATTACGCTTTCCAATATGATGAGATAACATCGATAAACTATGAAAACGTAAAGCGATTCGGCGCAAGCTGCCTACGTTCATCGACGATGCTTTACTACTACCTTGACGATGAAGTCGAGGAAATAGGCAGTTACGCTTTTGGGGATAACTTCGTTTATATTGAGGCCGCTTCCAAGAAAGATACGTTCGACCATGTTACAGGCGATGACGAGCATTACGTTGCCTACGGCTGTTACAAGGCGGACGGCTACATCGTTTCCGATTCCGAAGACGGCGGCCTTATTGTTTACCAGGCGCCGGAAAGCGTTCATGGAAACGTTCGGATTCCCGCAAGCATCGGAGGGAAGGACGTTTCGGTAGTTGGGCGTGGCTTCGGCAGCGTATCGCCGGCTATCGAGCTTGACGATTCCTATGCGAACGGGGGACGCCGTTACAATAGCGTCTTCGTTCCGGAAGGCGTAAAAAAGACCGAACTCTATTCTCTATTTGCCGAGCGGGTTTTCATTCACTTGCCGTCAACTATGGAAATGTATTTCCCTACGGAGCTATCTTTTTACCAAACGACTTTTGCCGGCGATTCTCTACCGCAGATTAATTCCGATTATTCTCAGGAAGAAGCCGAGGAAATTCTGGCCCCGCTCGTTGGAATATCGGAATCCGACCTCGTCTACGATGACGAATCGAACTCCTATTTCCTGAGCGATGGCTTGTCCTTGAAATTGATTAGTTTCCTTGGAAACGGAGAAACCGAACCGGTAATTCCTTCTTCGGTTGGAACAAGGCTCGTTTCGACCATTGGCAAGTATTCTTTCTTCGCGTGGTCGGAAATCAAAGCGTTGAGAATCGAGAATGGAATCAAGAAGATCGAGGCCAACGGAATCAAAGCTTCGAATGTCGAAATGCTTTCAATACCTTCCTCGATGGCCGACATGAACGCCGATGCAATTTACTGCCGAGGCAATGTCTTCGCGGCGGCTGCTTCCAAACCGGACGATTGGGACACGAATTGGTTTGATGGGTCGGGCCAAGTCAATTACGGCTATGACATTGAATCATTCGGCCGTTATTTAATCTTCGATTACGCCATTAAGTCAGATGGGAGCATTATCCTCATTTCCGTGGATGAGCCGAAATCGCGGGCCCTCTACGTTCCTTCCGAAATAGACGGAAATGTGGTAAACGAAATCTATCGCGACTTCGCCACCGATCATATTTGGTACACGTCGGTCTATCTTCCGTCCAGCATAGAAAAAATCGGCAACAACGCATTTACCATCAATTCATCATGCCATCTCTACTACGAAGGAAGCGCCCTTAGGGACGGATGGACGGATGGGCCGATTTACCTTTACTCGACGAATTACGTTACCTACGGCCATTCATTAGTCGGCTCGGGTTTGGACGATGATAGCGGAATCGTCTATCAAAATGGCAAGCTGCTGGCCTACTATGGAAGCAAGACGGAAATAATGCTGCCGCGGCAGATCGGCGGCAAGACGGTCGATTCCATCGGCGAAGGATTCCTTTACGACAGCGAAAGCTCGTCCCTTCCGTACTCGATATTCGTTCCCGATTCGGTTGCGACCATCGAGTATCACAGCTTCTACTTGAGCCAAGCGGATTCAAGAATCTACCTGGAAGTAACTTCGAAGCCAGACGGATATGAAAGCGAATTTGCCTATATCTATGGTAGTTCTTATAGCGACAATCTGATTTACGGCTACGAACTAGGATATTGATTCGGAAAATCATTTCTTCTTCGAAAATCAATTTGTCCAGGCGCAATGTTCGCGTTTTGACGGTTAGCAGGGAATCAGTCTCATTTCGTAACATCGGTATTTTCTTCAACGGTCATCAGCCATCTGAAAGACCCATGGCCGTTTTCTTTACGTATAATTGCTCGAAGGCAGAGAAACGCAGATGATCGTTTACGAAAACACCAAGGCGCAATTCCATAGCGACGTGATATACGGCGTGCTTACCGATCGGCTGGAAACCGTCTTTCGCGAATTTCACCTTTCTGGAGGATCTACCGGCGAGTATCGGGCTTGGAACAATTCCCTTCCGATAATGGACAATGTCCTCGAGCTTTCACGTCTGCCTGACGACATACGGGTTTCAATAGAGCTTCAAATCCCGCTGACGGCGAAAAGGATCGACTTCCTCGTTTCCGGCTTCGACGAGTCGGGACATGAAAACGTTGTCATAGTCGAACTGAAGCAGTGGGAGGACGCGGAACCTACCGCTTACCCGGATTTGGTCAATACCTTCGTTGGCGGAAACAGGAGAAACGTCGCCCATCCTTGCTATCAAGCCCGCAGCTATGCCGAGACGATCGAGAATTTCAACGAGAGCTTCGAAAAGAAGGAAATTCAGCTTAGGCCCTGCGCGTTTCTCCATAATTTTCCGGCTTCGCGACGTCGGAAAATCGATGGGCCCCTTTATAGCGAATCGATTTTCGAGGCGCCTCTTTTCCTTAAGGAAGACCGCCTGAAGCTCGCCGATTTCATTTCAAGATACGTCAAGACGAGCGATCAAGGGAAAGCCATCTATGCCATCGACCACGGCCGGATAAAGCCTTCGAAAACGCTTCAGGACGCGATTGTCTCGATTCTCAAGGGAAACGAAGAGTTCGTCCTCCTCGATGACCAGAAGGTGGCTTTCGAAAGAATACTCGGCCTCGTCGAGGAATCGCAAAAAGACCATCGAAAGAGGACGATCCTCGTGAAGGGCGGCCCGGGCACCGGCAAATCGGTGTTGGCGGTTAACCTCCTTAGCGAGGCCATACACCGGGGACTTACTTCGGCCTACGTAACGAAGAATGCCGCGCCCCGCAATGTCTACTTTGAAAAATTCAGGCTCGAGAAAGGCAGAAACGGGTATCTAAAGAATCTTTTCCTTGGGTCCGGCAGTTTTGTCAGCAGCCGGAAAAACGAGTTTGACTTCCTCATTTGCGACGAGGCACATCGTCTCAATGCCAAAAGCGGGATATTCCAAAACAAGGGCGAAAATCAGATAAAGGAAATAATCGATGCCTCGTTCGTGAATGTTTTCTTCCTCGACGAGGACCAGATTGTGACTCTCAAGGATATTGGGTCGTCCGAGGAAGTGGCGAAGTGGGCCAATAAGGAAGGGTCGCTCCTCTATAGCGGACCCGACTTCGCCCTTTCGAGCCAATTCCGCTGCAATGGAAGCGATGCTTACCTTGCCTTCATAGATTCCCTTCTTGGCATCAGGGAAACCGCCCACCCAAATCTCGAGGGGCTTAATTTCGATTTCAGAGTCTATGACGATCCCGGCAAGATGATGGAGGACCTTCGAAAACTCAACGCCGATAACAAAGCCAGGATGCTGGCCGGATATTGCTATGACTGGGTTTCGAAGGGCAACCCTTTGCTTTTCGACATCGAAATCGGATCATTCAAGGCCCAATGGAATTTCAATTCGACTTCGACTTGGGCCATCGATCCGGATAGTTTCGACCAAATCGGCTGCATCCATACGTCCCAAGGACTTGAATTCGATCATGTCGGGGTCATCATCGGCAAGGACCTAGTCTATCGCGATGGCAAGGTGATGGCCGACTACACCAAAAGAGCGAAGACGGATCAGTCGCTTCGGGGATTAAAGAAAATGCCCGACAAATCAATTGCCGACAAGATCATCCGCGATACCTACAAGGTGCTTTTGACGAGAGGGCAGAAAAGCTGCTATGTCTATGCGGAGGACGATGCTCTAAGAGATTACATCGGCAGCTTTGCAAAGAAAGAAATCAGTGCCTAGGGCCAAAGTGGCAAGAATTTGATATTTTTTGTCTTTAAGTCGAATCGTGAGTGTTGACTGCGCGATGCGTGTCTCCATGTGATGTTCTCGTACACAAGCCGATTGGTACCATTGGGTTACAGAACGCAAATCTTAAAGATTCTATTCGGGAATTCTTTGTCGTTTTCTTTGAGAAACCATTGCAAAGAAGCCTTTATCTAAAAAGCAAATTGCATGTTTGTGATAGCAAACTCCAATTGTTTGGCTTATCGAAATACAATATAGCGAGTCAGCATGGCAATATTTTCCTTTTTCAAGAACGACAACCCAAAATTCATTGAGATGAAAGACTGCTATGAGAAGATTGAATACCTTCTTCATCTCGACCGTTTCGTTTCTCGCCGCGAGTACGATCCGATCATCGATAAATGCCGAAGGACCCATGATGAGCTGAAGACCATGGAGGAAAACGGCGTTTTGGGGGATTTTGCCCGCAAAAGCCACTTCAATTTGAAAGAGTTGATTCGCTATCAGCGCTGTTTTGAAAGCGCGAAGGAACTCGTGAATCGTCACAACGAGGCTTTCGTTAACCGTCACTTATCAATAGACAAAGATTACCTTGATGAGGTCATGAAGCCGGACGATCCGCGCATATCTTTAGATGAAGGGCAGCGAAAGGCGGTGTTGAGAGACGAGGATTACACGCTCGTCGTCGCCGGAGCCGGAGCGGGAAAAACGACATTGATCGAAGCCAAATGCCGCTATTTGCTCGATAAGAAGGGAATCGACCCCAAACGGATACTCGTGATTTCCTTTACGCGGAAGGCAACATCCGAGTTGAAGGCGCGCTTCAAAAAGATGGCGATAGACGCGAAGATCCTTACTTTCCACTCGCTGGGCAATAGCCTTTTGGCGGAAGGCACGTCGGAGAAAAGGAAAATCGTCGAGCGATCCTACATGGTCGATGTCCTTCGACGCTACCTGAAGGAGGATCTCAAAGACGATTCGTTAAAAAAGAAGATTGCGCTTTTCTTTGCGTCGTACCTCGAAGTTCCTTTCGACCCCGGGCTTGCGGCCGATGGCTATAAGCTAGCCCTTTCTCGCGGAGCCGAAGTAACGATGAAAGGGAATCTCGAATGTGCCCTCGATTCGTTTAAACAAGATCTCGAGCGGAAGCGCGTGACGATCCAGAACGAACGCGTAAGGTCGCGCGACGAGTGCAGAATAGCCAATTTCCTTTACGTGAGCGGAATCGATTACTCATACGAGGAGCCGTATCCGTTCTTCTTCCCGGGCAGCAACAAGCCATATTGCCCGGACTTCACGATTCGAGATGGCGAAAGAACGGTCTATCTCGAACACTACGGGATCGCCGAGGACGGGACGTCTAGCCGTTACGATGAGGATGAGCTGCACGAATATAAGGCCCACATGGTCGACAAGGCCCGTTTCCACGCCCTTCACAAGACTTGCCTGATTACGACTTTTTCCCGCTATAACGACGGTAGGGACCTGATAGAGCATTTGAAGGACGAACTTGCAAAGGCGGGCATAAGTGGCAAGCCTAAAAGGGATATCGAGGTCTATTATGAGTTATCGAAGCTGGCCGACGACCGCTATTTCCTCCGGCTCATCCAACTCGTCGCCAATTTCATAAACCGTTTCAAGGTCGATGCCTATACGGTTGACAAATTCATGGATTTCAAGGCCGCGGCTCGTGCCCGGAATGACGAGCGGACGCTTCTTTTCCTGGATATTGCCCATCAGTGCTACCTGGCTTATCAAGCCGCCCTCGAAAACGACAAAGCCATCGATTTCGAGGACATGATCAACGATGCCTCCGACTATCTTGACCGTCTCGCGGAGGAAGGAAAGACGCTTCCCTATGACTATGTCTTCATCGACGAATACCAGGATATTTCGGCCCAGCGTTTCAATCTTGCCGAAAAACTGTCGAAGGTTTCCAAAGCCAAGATCGTGGCAGTGGGGGACGACTGGCAATCGATTTACCGCTTTTCGGGAAGCGACATCGGCCTTTTCGTCGATTTCGAGAAGACAATGGGCTATTGCGATACGCTTTATCTCACATCGACCCATCGAAACTCCCAGGAACTCATCGACATCGCCGGCGGCTTCGTCATGGAAAATGCGCTTCAGAAGAAGAAAAGCCTTGTCTCCAGCAAGCATCTAAACGATCCGGTCATCGTATATTCCTACGACGACGGCGAAGCCAAAGGCGGATCTTCCCCCTACCGGAAACTTGCCGAAGCGGTGGACATGGCCATTGACGACATCCATGTTCGCTACGGAGACAAGGGAACGATACTATTGATCGGCCGTTACAGCTTCGATGCCTATAACCTTTCCCGGTTCTCCGATTTATACGGATACGACGAAGCGAGAAAGACGATCGTATCGAAGCGCTTCCCCCAACTGAAAATCGATTTTCTGACGGCTCATTCTTCCAAAGGTCTTGGCTACGACAACGTGATCGTGATAAACGGGAAGGACGACGTGCTTGGCTTTCCAAGCAAGATCGAAGACGACCCGATAATGAAGCTCGTCATAAAGGAACAGCCGGAGATCGAATACGGAGAGGAAAGGCGACTTTTCTACGTTGCCCTTACGAGGACGAAGAACCGGGTTTACCTCGTTGCCCCGAAATATCACCCATCGTCATTTATCCTCGAGCTTCGCGAGAAGCATACCCATGTCGTTATCAACGGGCCGGCTTTCGAGCCTAAAAGCGAGCTAAAGCTGCGCTATGCCTGCCCTAAATGCGGCTACCCCCTTCAGGAAATGAGGCCCCGGAAGGGAATGGAGAAGTTCTTGCGCAAAATCTACGTCTGCTCCAACGATCCGGAAGTGTGCGGCTTCGTGACGAACGACATAAGCGGCAACCAGTTTAACCTGCAGATATCGAAATGCCCGGTGTGTCTGAGCGGCTACCTAATCGTTAAGAAGGTGAAAGACAAATCAGGCCACGATAGCGGTCGGCGGATACTTGGATGTTCCAATTACAAGGCCGACGGGTCTGGCTGCAATTTCATTGTTAGGAAACCATGGCTCGACACCCTGGAGAAAATATCAAGGGACCGGGAAACTTATGAAAGCAACGAAATCCCCCTTTCCTCATGTTGTCTTCTTGGGCTGCCCATCAAAACAATCGTCAACGGAGTTCTGCAGTCTATTGGGGTTTGCTCTCAATATCGCCTTACGCCATCAACTTATGCGATATCGGAATTCATGAGGGGGGACGAGACAAAGAGGATGGTGCGCTTTGGACTTAGCAAAGCCCGTGGCTTTGGATGGCTAGGCGAAGCACATTCGGAAAAGGAAGTTCTCTTTGTTCTTAGAACGATGGTTAATTTTGGCTTTCTTGAGGAATATTCCGACGATAAGGGCTACAAATACGTCCGTCGTGGCGGAAGGGAAAATGACGAATCCAGCATAAGATCGTTCTTCGAGGCTTTTTTGAACTAAATTTTTTACTTGGCGAATATGGAATCCATTCTGCATTAGGCTTAAATAAAATGGCTGTTTGAACTTTTTAAGTGTCGTCTTAACAAATCATCGGGTACAATCATTTTAACAATGAAAAACGGCCTATCGGCCGTCATTGCCCGCAAACGCAGGCCAATGTGTTGGCATTCTTGCTTATTTGAACAGGATTGCCAAATCCGAGGCTATTCTAGCCAAAGAAAGGGAAGTATGGAAGACAGGAAATATTATCTGGGACTCGACATCGGAACCGACTCGGTAGGCTTTGCCGTTACCGATCCGGAGTACCACCTCATCAGGAAGGGCGGAAAGCACCTTTGGGGCAGCCGTCTTTTCGACGAGGCACAGGACGCAAGCACCAGGCGTGCAGCCCGGGCTGCGAGAAGGCGTTATCAAAGAAGGAGGGCCCGCATCCTTCTTTTGAGGGATCTTTTCCGCGAGGAGATGGACAAGGTCGATCCTCTTTTCTTCAAGCGCCTCGATGCCTCGAAATTCCATCCCGAAGACAAAATGCCGGAACTTCGGGCCAAGCACTTCTATACCGACGACCTTTCCTTTTATAAGTCATACAAGACCATTTACCATCTCCGGAAAGCCTTGATGAGCGAAGACCGGAAATTTGACATCAGACTCGTCTATCTCGCGATAGCCCACATGATTAAATACCGCGGCAATTTCCTGCGCGAGGGAAGCATTTCGACCGGCGGGGTCGCAAAAGAGGAAATCGAGGAAGCATTCGATGAAATAGACGAGATCCTGTCCTCTTTGGCCGTCGAGGACGAGGACGGAGAATCCGAGGTCGAGAGCTTCTCGATGAGGGAAAAACCGGGAGCCGCCGAGAAATTGATCGATCTTTTCAAAGGCGACCAAAGGATAAGCGACCGGACGGAATCGGTTTCCGGCATCCTTCTAGGAGGAAAGGGAAGGGGGACCAAGGCTGCCATCGTCTCTTTCATTTCCGGAGGAAAACGCAAGCTTTCCGATTTCTTCCCTCGCCTAAAAGACGATGACCCGGAGAAGGCAAAGACGGGCATTTCCTTCGAGATGGAAGACTTCGATGACGCGATTCTCCAATATGGGCTAAGCGACGAGGAAACATCGCTTTTGTCGAAAGCCAAGGAACTGGCCGATTCGCTTCTCCTAGTGAATTTGCTCAAGGGAAAGAACTCGATAACGGACGCCATGCTTTCCGTCTACGAAGCATACGGTCAGGACCTTAAGGCCCTGCGGAGGCTTACGAAAGCGCTTCGCGACCGCGGGATGATGAAGAAGGACGGAAAGAACATCTATAACGACTTTTGGAACGGAACGACTGGGGTTACCTTCCTTACGTTCACGGGATCGAGCGGCCATAAGGACGGGAAGACTTGCGAGAAAAAATGCTCTCCCGATGATTTCATGAAGGCAGTAAACGCCCTTTGCGACAAGGCAGCGGAAATAGAGGAGCTTGTGCCCACCGTCGCCTACCTCCGGGGACGAATCGGGGCTGGCAAGCTCTTCGAGAGGCAAAATAGCAAGCACAACGGCGTCTTTCCTTATCAGCTAAACGAGTCGGAATTGGCCATCATTCTCCAAAAGCAGGGGAAGTACTACCCGTTCCTGCTTGAAAAAGACAAGGGTTTCCCCAACCCGAAGAAGGAGGACTACAAGATCCTTTCGCTCCTACGATATCGTATTCCCTATTACGTGGGGCCGATTTCCAACCCGGAAGAAGGGAGGGAAAACAAGAACCACTGGGTCGTCAAAAATGATCCGAATACCAAGATAACTCCTTGGAATTTCTTCGATGTCGTCAACCGCTCGGCAACGGCCAAGGGATTCATGGACAATCTCAGGAATACCTGCACCTACATCAAAGGCGAAGAGACGCTTCCGAAGTCGTCGATGGTTTTCCAAGCCTTCAAGGTCCTCAACGAGCTTAACAACATCTCCCTCAACCACCGTCCTTTGAGCTTCGAGGAAAAGCGCCACCTCCTCAAGGACGTATATCTAAAGAAGAAGAAAGTGAAGCCGAGCGATCTCAAAAAGTCGCTTTCCTTGCTTTATGCCGATAAAGCCGTCGTCTTGTCGACGAGGAACACCGACGACGAAGAAAAACTCGAAAACATGCTTAATGGGTCGCTTTCCTCGTGGATTGCCCTCGAATCGGTGCTTGGGGAAGGCTTCTACCGAAACCGCGAGGCTTTTGAACTAGGCGAAAAGATAATCGCCATCGTGACCGCCTTTGAAGACAAAGCCACGAGAATGGAAGAACTTTCTTCTTTACTCTCTCCCGAACAGGCCCAAAAAGCCAGTTCCCTTCCCTTCAAGGACTATGCCCCGGTCTCGGACCTCCTGCTCAGGGGAATAAAGGAGAACGTCGTGAATCGCGAAACCGGGGAGATTATCCCTTCCTCCATCATGGACCTCCTCTACCGGACGAATGACAACTTCATGGAAATTTACGAAGGGGACAAGTATTCATTCTCTTCCCAGGTCGAGGCCATAAACTCTTCGCGTTTCAAAGAAGGCGGAGAAAGCGATCCTTTGAGGGAATTGATCGACGAAGCCTATGTCTCGCCCGGAATGAAAAGATCGCTTTTCCAGACGTTCCATATCGTCGACGAGCTAAAGAAGATCCTTGGCATCAAGAAGTTCGACAAGGTATTCGTCGAATGCACCCGTTCGAAGGCCAAGGATCCGAAAACGACCGAATCGCGCAAGAAGTCGATCGAAAAGTATCTTTCGGCGGCCGTTGGATTACTCAAGTCGGAAGCCGCGGCCCTCAAAAAGGAACTTGACGACAAAAGCGAAGACCAGCTTCGCTCAAAGCGCTTATATCTCTATTTCATGCAGCTTGGGCACGATGTCTACACTGGCGAGGAAATCAAGCTCGAGCGTCTATCGTCCGACTACGACATCGATCACATAATCCCCCAAGCCTACGTCAAGGACGACTCCTTCCTGAACACTGTTTTGACCAAGCGTTCAAAGAACAACCTCAAGGACAAGGAGTATCCATTGCCCCCAGGCTTCATAAGCCCGGAAGGGAAGAAGTGGATTGACATTCTCTCCCAAATCAAGGTCGGGAATAGAAAGCTCATGCCCGGGGAAAAGCGCGAGCGCCTTCTTAGGAAAGAAGAACTGCGGGACGACGAAATCGTTGGTTTCGTGAACCGTCAGCTTGTCTATACGAACCAGGCGGTGAAGGCCGTCTGCGACATTTTCAAGCTGCGTTACCCGGAAACGGAAGTCATCTATTCGAAAGCCGGCCTCGTTACCGATTTCCGAGGAATGTTCCATCTTCCGAAGGTGAGGGACCTAAACGACTTCCACCATGCCAACGATGCCTACCTCAATATCGTCGTCGGCGACGTTTACAACCAACGCTTTGGCCGCCGAATCAACAAAAAATGGGTCGAGGAGCAAAAGGCAAAGGGGCATCCGAGCTTCAAAGCCGGGCCGAAGTGGATTTTCCGCCGCGACCAAAAATCCAGGGACCTAAGAAAAGTTATCTGGGTTGCCTGCGATTATGTGAAAAAGGACGATAAGACGGTGGAGGTCGAAAAGGAAAACTCGACGATCAAACTCGTCAGGAAGACCCTGAGCTGGAACGACCCCATGGTGACGTTCCGTCCCAATTACCTCAGCGGCAAGAGCGGATTCTTCAATAAAATCGGCTACGTAAAGGGAAAAGATTCCAAGGAAACCAATTTCCCACTTAAAAAAGTGCCAGACGGCGTCGAACCGGTTGAATGGATGAAGAAATACGGCAGCTATAGCGATATGACGACCCCTTTCTATTCGCTAGTGAGGTCAAGAAAGGGAAAGAAGCATGTCTATTCTCTGGAAGGGATTCCAGAAATTGTCTTATCGTCAATGCAAACTGAAAGCCTCAGGCCAGAAATAGAAAAATATTTATCGTTCAACGGGCTTGTCGATCCTGAGGTTTTAATAGAAAAAGTTCCAATTAGAACGATTATCTCCATGGCCGTTGAAAATAGCAAAAGACGGGTCCGCTTGGCAATAAGCGGAAGAAGCGGGAACATGATAATTGCGATTAATGGATCCGAGCTTGAGATGAATGCAGAAAATAGGGAATATTTCAAATCGATTTGTAAAATCATCGGATCCAATGAGCCGGCTGGCAAAAAGAAAGACCTTTCTATTTACTCCGAGGACGAGACTCATATAGAAGAAATCTCAGAAGGGGAGTCTCGCGTATCAAGAAAAGGGAATCTTGCTTTCTTAAATTATCTGCTTAACGACGTGCTAAGGCGCGATTGCTATGCGAAACTGCCTGAATTGGGAAGCCATCTTTCCAAGCTTCGCATATGCCAACCTGCTTTTGAGACACTAGCTACAATTGATCAGTGCTTAGCCTTACATGACATTGTTAGCCTGCTTTCTTGCAAGTTTGTGAGAGTGAATCTGCAAAAATCATTTGGAAATGAGTTCTCCGCCGCAGTTGGCACGATACGAATTAGCAAAGTTCTGAAGCCAGGTACCAAATTGATACGTACTTCCTACACGGGCTATTACGAAAATCTCCTTTTTGAAGTTCCAGAGGATTAAAGAATGGCCTATCGAATCCTGAAGGTATCCTCGCGTTGCAAACTCGAGACCCAGCTTAACTATCTTGTTTGCCGCGCCGAGAAAGACACGAGGGTCCTTCTAGATGAAATAGCCGTTTTGATAATTGAAAATCCGCAGGCATGCATCACCGGTTCCCTCATAAGCGAACTCCTCGCCCATAAGGTAAGGGTCATTTTCTGCGATCAAAAGCACAATCCTCAAGGAGAGATAAGCCCATACGCCGGATGCTTTGATGCGCCGGCGAAGCTATATCGCCAGCTGTCTTGGGAGAAAGGAGTAATTGAAGGCGTTTGGAAAGAAATCGTAATGGCCAAAATATCAAACCAGATCTCATGCATGAGACGGCATGGATTTCCGCCAGAGCGCATCGCAATCCTTAAAAAATACCGCGAAGAGACGGTTTCCGGCGATTCCAACAACAGAGAAGGACAGGCAGCCAGGGTATATTTCAATACCATTTTCGGAGAAGGCTTTGACCGTCGCGATGAGCTAGATTCGCGCAATGCATACCTAAACTATGGATATTCAGTGCTTCTGGGGATGGTGAACCGCGAGGTTTCTTCGTACGGATATTGCAATTTGCTCGGCATTCATCACTGTGGTCCGACGAATGAATTCAATCTTGGATGCGATCTCGTCGAGCCTTTTAGGCCGTTTGTCGATGACTTCATATTGTCAAATAAATTGAACCCCGATGATTTTAAGAAAGATATGCTTCTGTCTTTTACCAGGGAATGCCGTTGCGGTGGAAGAACGATGCTAATCCAGAATGCCGTTGGTCCTTGGTGCCTTTCCGTTTTCTCGGCATTAAACGGCGGGAAAGTTGATTCTCTGCTTGAAATAGGATTCGAAGATGGGGGAGTCGGTATTTAGGTTCATGCGATCTCTTCTTATGTTCGACTTGCCAGTCGAAACGGCGAGGGATCGCCGAGAATACGCCAAATTCGTCAAATTTCTTAAAAAGCAGGGTTTTGTCCTCTTTCAAAAGTCGATTTACTGCAAGCTATCGGTCAACGAGGCGTCGGCCAAGGCGACCGAAAAAACGATAAAGGGCAATTTGCCTAAAAACGGAGTGGTATCGCTCCTGACATTGACGGAAAACCAGTTCAATTCCATAAGCTATTTGCTAGGAGACTACGAGACCGACGTCTTAACGAATTTTGATCGGGTGGTGGACCTATGATTGAACTAAGGCATCGGCTTATTGAACAGAAATTGATTGCCGGAAATGGCGAATTCACGACCCTGATTATCAAGAATCCTTGCTTTTTAAGAAAGTTCATTACTGAGTTGAAAGATCAGATTGAGCACGACGAAGGCGACTTTTTCTATCTTCGCGACGGAAATCAAGCCTCATTGAAAAAAGACGCCTTCCTTATCAGCGATCCCCTTTTTTGGCCTCGCGATGAAAAGAAAGAGCAAGCCTCATTGGTGAAGGAAATAACATCTTTGCTCGACGAAAGCGGAAAGGTCGAATTCGAAAGTCTTCGAAGAAACATCGTCGACTACGTCAGGAGCCTTTCCGCCTATGCTTCGGTTTCACTCGAAATGGATGAGGAATTTGCTCTATCTTCGCTATTAAAGACTGTCGGGTTAAAACCTGCCGGGAATGATTCGTCTTTTCTTGAAGGACTCATATCATCCGTGTCCGCGGTTGGCCATCTGTTCCAGAAAAAACTAGCGATTATTTTTGGGGTACATGGCTTCTTGGAACTTGATGAACTGGGAACGTTCCATCGCGAAATGGAAAGAAAAGACATTTCGATTGTTCTTTTAGAAGCTTTTAGGCCAGATTGTCTTGCCGCTTGCGAACACATAATTGAAATTGATCGTGATCTTTGCGAGATTTGAACGAATATTAATGTTAGAGTTTCTAAGGATTTGAAACACCGATAGAACCTTTAATTAGAGGTTTGAGGGTGTTGCCAAATCCACATCCTCAGAAACTCCCGGGCAACCGGATACCGCGCGTCTACAGTTTGAGGGTGTTGCCAAATCCACATCCTCAGAAACAGAGTTTTCCTTTCTCCATATCCCTATGGAGTTTGAGGGTGTTGCCAAATCCACATCCTCAGAAACTGTTCAACCTAGGAAAGGGCTTCGTGGAATGTTTGAGGGTGTTGCCAAATCCACATCCTCAGAAACCGCGTTCCCGCGATGAGATCCTTGATATCGGTTTGAGGGTGTTGCCAAATCCACATCCTCAGAAACGACGTTCCCTGCCACCCGCCAATCGAAATAGTTTGAGGGTGTTGCCAAATCCACATCCTCAGAAACACGAAAAACGCGGTTTTCTGGCCAACAGTTGTTTGAGGGTGTTGCCAAATCCACATCCTCAGAAACAGCAAATTCGACGAATTGGAAAAAGCGCTAGTTTGAGGGTGTTGCCAAATCCACATCCTCAGAAACCCGGAAAGGAAAAGGAAAATGACGATCAAGGTTTGAGGGTGTTGCCAAATCCACATCCTCAGAAACATAAGTACCCGCGAGGTCATTTCGGATTCGGTTTGAGGGTGTTGCCAAATCCACATCCTCAGAAACAAGGATCAAGCTGAAATGAGCCGCAACGACGTTTGAGGGTGTTGCCAAATCCACATCCTCAGAAACCTTCAAGGAACTATATACGACGATCGTCCGGTTTGAGGGTGTTGCCAAATCCACATCCTCAGAAACAGATCAACCAGCAGCAAGCGTCGCTCAACAGTTTGAGGGTGTTGCCAAATCCACATCCTCAGAAACGAAAGCGGGCTTATTCCGCCCTCGTACCAGGTTTGAGGGTGTTGCCAAATCCACATCCTCAGAAACATGGGCAACGGCAGGTTTCGGAACGACCGCGTTTGAGGGTGTTGCCAAATCCACATCCTCAGAAACCCTCAGCTATTACTCTTCGGGCGATTCCTCGTTTGAGGGTGTTGCCAAATCCACATCCTCAGAAACAGGAAAAGGAAAAGGAAAATGACCATCAAGGTTTGAGGGTGTTGCCAAATCCACATCCTCAGAAACTGTAGAGGGAGTAGACGTTGCCGGTCAGGTGTTTGAGGGTGTTGCCAAATCCACATCCTCAGAAACAGAGGTTGGTTACCTCTGGCTGCCCTGCAAGTTTGAGGGTGTTGCCAAATCCACATCCTCAGAAACTGAAGCCCGGGGGAGCGTTCTACGTGTGGGTTTGAGGGTGTTGCCAAATCCACATCCTCAGAAACACGTAAGTAGTGGAGTACTTAGGGAGATAAGTTTGAGGGTGTTGCCAAATCCACATCCTCAGAAACCAGTATCGCCCGGAAGTATCTCAAGACACTGTTTGAGGGTGTTGCCAAATCCACATCCTCAGAAACAAGCCTTCCTTGCCTTTCTCAAGGCTCTTGTTTGAGGGTGTTGCCAAATCCACATCCTCAGAAACTTCGTCGCTACCGAGGGCGCGCCACAGGGGGTTTGAGGGTGTTGCCAAATCCACATCCTCAGAAACAGGACTTCGAGCTCACCCTCTTCGACAGGGGTTTGAGGGTGTTGCCAAATCCACATCCTCAGAAACACCGGTAATCGGCCCAAGCTTCCTGATAGCGTTTGAGGGTGTTGCCAAATCCACATCCTCAGAAACATACGTAAGTAGTGGACTTTAGGGAAATAAGTTTGAGGGTGTTGCCAAATCCACATCCTCAGAAACTGAGATACTGCAATCCCATTTTCTACATTTGTTTGAGGGTGTTGCCAAATCCACATCCTCAGAAACAAGCGTTGTCCATGACCGGCGTTTTCGGGGGTTTGAGGGTGTTGCCAAATCCACATCCTCAGAAACATACGTAAGTAGTGGACTTTAGGGAAATAAGTTTGAGGGTGTTGCCAAATCCACATCCTCAGAAACAAAAAGCTAATGGACAAGATCGAGGATATCGTTTGAGGGTGTTGCCAAATCCACATCCTCAGAAACCGCAGGGGATGCGGAGGGGATGACCAATAAGTTTGAGGGTGTTGCCAAATCCACATCCTCAGAAACAGGCATTTCTCGCCAACCTCGACAAGCTGAGTTTGAGGGTGTTGCCAAATCCACATCCTCAGAAACAGACCTTCATAAGGATTACTTTCAGAAGCAGTTTGAGGGTGTTGCCAAATCCACATCCTCAGAAACAACGTATGGTCAGTTCATGGCTGACATTGAGTTTGAGGGTGTTGCCAAATCCACATCCTCAGAAACCTCCGGAATTTTCGAGGTGTCCGATTATCCGTTTGAGGGTGTTGCCAAATCCACATCCTCAGAAACAACATTTAGCGAACAGATAAGGCAATAGGGGTTTGAGGGTGTTGCCAAATCCACATCCTCAGAAACGGCGGAAAACGCGCCTATCCTTGGACTTCCGTTTGAGGGTGTTGCCAAATCCACATCCTCAGAAACCGGCAAAGAAGCTGGGGGAGATCATGGAGAGTTTGAGGGTGTTGCCAAATCCACATCCTCAGAAACACCGGAAAGATCGGCGCCGATCGCGTTGCCGTTTGATGGTGTTGCCAAATCCACATCCTCAGAAACAACACGCTTTTCTACGCCCCGCTTTCGGATGTTTGAGGGTGTTGCCAAATCCACATCCTCAGAAACGTCGGCGTTGCGAGATCTATATCCGCGAGTGTTTGAGGGTGTTGCCAAATCCACATCCTGAGAAACCATTGGCAGTCGAGTGGATTAGATACTGATAGTTTGATGGTGTTAGTTGGCTTATTTACTGATGTTTAGAAAATTCGCCCTTTTTTAGAATCGAATACAATTCTCGTGTATAAAAAAGTATGCAACCAGATTTTGTTAAATTCGCCTGGACCCGCGAGCCTAAAAATTGGAAAGCAAGTCCAGACGGAACCCTTGAAATAACGACCGTCCCCCATACCGATTTATGGCAGAGGACCTATTACCATTTCCGGAACGACAACGCCCCGTGCTTTCAGATGGCAACCGACCGGAAGTTCTTTTCCTTCACGGTAAAAACCTCTTTCAGGGATGCCCATCATCGTTTCGATCAATGCGGGGTGATCGTCTATCTCGATAGCGAGAACTGGATCAAGGGATCGATCGAATACGAAAACGAGGAATTCCAGCATCTCGGCTCCGTCGTCACGAACGGCGGCTATAGCGACTGGGCGACGACCAATATCAAAGCCGACGTCAAGGAGATGTGGTACCGCCTTTCGAGGCGCGAAGACGACTTCAAGATCGAATGCTCCAAGGATGGAGTCAACTTCGAGCAGATGCGGATTGCCCACTTAACTAAGGCGACCGGCGAAATCCGCTTCGGCGTGTACGCCTGCTCGCCCGAGGACTCTTCCTTCAAGGCCGTCTTCTCCGACTTCGATTTCGGTGAGTGCCGCTGGCTTGCGCACGACGGGCAGCAGCCGGACGAAGAATAGACTGCGGTTATTCGACAAAGTCAGCTTCCGACGTCAATCCACCAGGCTAATGCAGAAGGGGATGGATTACGCCGAAAGGTTGCATAAAGCCTTGGTCTACTTTTTAGCCGCTGTTTAGAAAAGGAAAGTCTGGCCGTCATGTTTGATGATCCATCTTCCTTCGAGGGAGACAAGAATAGCGAAACCCGTTTCCGAGTTTCCATTTATGTCGCTGGGTTCTTCCCCAGTTCGCTTATGCGGCCCGTTTCTATTTGCCTTTCGAGTTCGAGCTTTCACCCGAAATCCATTTCCTAGTTCCCGGCTTCTTTCTTACAGTCCCGAAAAGGGGACTTCCTTGAACGCAAAGAAGGCAAAGATGAAACATTCTTTGCAATGTTGTAAAATCACCGCTATGAAGAGGAAGCTTCGCTTGTCGAATGGGGCGATTTCGTCAGGGGGGGGCTTTTAGCATTAGCCGTAATTAGCCTCATCGGCTTCGGCTACTCCGCCTGGTCGATCAACCAGAGCGCGAGCGTCGAGGGCGGCAACGTCTCGGTCGGCTACGTCCTTGACGCGAGCGACTACGCGGCCGTGAGCCTCGACATCAGCAAGTTTTCGACCGAGGGCTTCCTCGAAGCCAATTCCTCCCAGAATGCGGCGGGGGACTATTACCACATCGTCTATACAGGGACCCTTACGGCGAGGATTGCCTTTTCTTTCCCCGTGGGCGAAGAAGACCCCTTCAACGCGGCCTTTCCCAATGGCTTCCATTTTTCCTTCACCCTCAGCTATGAAGCGAAGTTCGGTGGCTATTTCGGCTCATCGCTGGTGAACGCGGCCTACGAAAGCGACCTTCCGATAAAGGATGGGAGCTATGCCTTCGATTCCTCCGGCCCGGCCGATCACGTCGGCTTTTCCTTCGACGCGGAAGCCCCGACGGCATCCGCGGCCTATTTCGAGATTGACTTCCCGCTCATTACCCCGGAAGCGAACCAAAACTATGCTTCCTTTTCCGACCTTTCCGGCTCGATTAACCAAGCCGACTTCACCTACGAGGTTCTCTTTCGATGAGATTAAATAGAAGGGGCAAGAAGGCGCTGGCGGGAATTCTTCTTTTCGGCATCCTCATGGCCGGAATCGGATCCGCCCTCTCGGGGTGGAACTTCCTATCGCGCGGCACGGTCAAGGCCTTTACCGCGGATTCCAAGCGGGCGGAAGCCTGCATTTCAAGGAACGGGCAGGCCATTCTCTATACGAGCATTGCCGCGGCCGTGACCGATGCGAGGGCGAACGAGGCCATCTACGTCATTCCGCGGGTCAATCCCAATAATCCCGATTCCAATCCAATCGTCATCGACGAGGACATAACGATAGACAACGGAAAGAAGCTGATCATTCCGTATTCCCTTTCGATTGTGGGCGGGACAATAACCGCGGAATATCAAAACTCTTATGACGATGAGGCAAAAAAATATACTA
Source organism: uncultured Bacilli bacterium (assembly GCA_944375905.1). GTDB lineage: Bacteria > Bacillota_I > Bacilli_A > RFN20 > CAG-826 > UBA4951. The sequence continues at coordinate 3,452 of CALWAS010000001.1, read as the reverse complement.
GGGAAGACGTTGATAAGAACAGCCCGTGGTTTTCGGATGAAAGCCTTGAACAAGTAAAGATTAATAAGAGAGCCTCGGTCGTGCTTAAGCGGGGCTGCTCTATTTCCGTCGCGTCTGGATCAGAGTTGATTGTCGGCGGTCAACTTGGCGCTGTTACGGAAAATAGGCATCCGATGGGGCAAACTGCTGGGTTGTATGCTGAACTTTCCATGGAAGGCGACACTGCTTTGACTGTTAATGGGGACCTTATCGTGAACGGCTACATCAAGCCATGGAACGAAGACGATGCCGATAACGGGCTAACTAGAGTTCAGATAGGGTCATCTTCCGCTTCTGGAGCAGAGGTTACTCTCCCCTTTGTGACATACGATTTCATCGGCGGTGGAGACGCCCTTTCTGGGAGTGTGGGAACAAGTTCCGTCAGCAGCTGGAACGGCGCCTTATTTGGTGGAGCCGTGTTTCCGATTGAGACATTCGACATGCCAAACATTTCGGTACCTTTGCGTGTTTATGCGGGGTCTAGAGTTAAGGGGCAATATGACATTTATTTCAGCGGGGCACACACCCTTGGCACTCTAGATATCATAGGGGCTAGCGGGTCGGCCGGCCTTCTTCAGCTTAACAGTGGCCATATTACGTTCGATTATGAGCCGGCCGCTTACTATTGGGTAAACGATAGCGTCAATGAATCCCAAAACGGCGAAAAACTAATTAAGCGCGGTTTAACTATAGGAGACAACCGGTATTTGTCTCTGCCAAATTCGCATTATCCAGACGAAGATAGCAGCAGCTTTTTTTGGGCGAATGAAAAAAGGGCGGCTATTACAAGCATCGAGCTAGACGGAAACGCCAATATGCAGGATATCACGGTGATGATGGATTTAGACATCACCTTTGCTAGTAGAAATTTTTCTTTTACCGTTGGCATTTCGACTGCAGGAGGCGATGCGTCAGAATTCTTTCCAGACGCGCTGAAAGCCATTTTAGGCGTGGGGGTTGATTTTACCTATAATCGCCTTTCCATTCCGTTTTCATACAAATGGGATGTTTTAGTCAAAAATTCATCCTCGTTTTCTATTTCCAGCTGCTATGCAAATTTCTTGCCTGGATCTAAGCTGCAAATAGAGCAAGGAGGGTCGCTCCAGGTTACAAACGGTGGCCATTTAGCCGGTTATCAAAACATCGACTCTTCTACGAAATTAACCGATGTATATCCGACAAAATATCATGACGGGACAGCAATGTCTGATGCCGTAATAATAAACAACGGCACTATATCCGTTGATTCGTCTTCGGCATTTGCTGGATATGTCAAGACCGCGGCCTCCGACTCCAAAATAAGCTTTCAGGAAGGCGCTGGCCGACAAGTTTCCGTGAATGAATTAAACTGGCGAAGCAGCAATTGGGCATTCGTGCCCAAGACGCAAAAAACGACCATTGATTTATCTTTTGGCGAGGTTTTTGGCCTAAAGAAGAAATTCGATATAAGCTCGTTTCCGCAAAGCTCATTTACTTCATCTTCTATAGGCGGTGATGGCGATTGGGCTTATACCGTAGAAAACCTTCAACTCATCGAGGTGTCATTTGTCTCCGATGGTTCTTTTGAAATCGACGATGTACTGCCACGGTTAACTGTTTCAGCGGGATTCCCCAAAGACGGTTATCCAGGAACTTTCCAAGTAATTCCGGGTTCTTCGATAACGATAGCAAATGATGTCTCAGGAACAACAGTTGGGTATGTTAAGGGGCCTATGAATGACTACTTTGCAAGAAATAGCACCGGGGAGATTACCGTTACGCCTTCCAACAGTGGGTCATATACGCTATTTAAATATTCGGAAATTAGCGGAGGTGAATTTACTGTAAATGCGAATTTAACAGGCTTTAGCCGTCTTAGTGCGGCAACGCTATCGTTCTCAGTAAAAACTGATAGTGACCAAGAAGCTTCTACCGTCAATCAGGACAAAGGTTTTTTATCAAACAAAATTCAATACAAGGAAACCTTTAGCCCATCCAATGGCTTGCACATTGGATCAATCATCAGTTTTATGAATTTGTCTGTAACCGATAGAAGCCCAACCGTTAATGCGGCATCCGGTTCGGGAGCGGTTTTGATTAGCAATTATCAAAATAACTATGATTTCTTGGTTGTAAGCGGAACTAATCTGGCGTTTACGATAAGTGCATCATCATAGTCCGAGCGAAAATTCTTTTGCGATCCTGCCGATTTTTGAAAAATAGTTAAATGAAGGTCCGTTTTTCCATTCATTCGATACAATAGTTGGCGAAAACAAGGAGGATTTCCGATGGAAAACGACATCCATTCCCTCTACGAGTCCCTCGAAGCCGCCGAAAGCGACCGCGAAGCCGCCAAGATTGCCAGGGAACTCAAGAAAGCGGGGGAAGATAACCCCACGATCGACCTGTGCCTTCTTTCGGCCAAGAACTTCGCCACGCCTCTCAAGGCAATGCGCGCCTACCGCCGGGCCCGGAACAAATACCGCGCATCCATGCCCGAGAAGCTCGCCAACACCACCGAGGACGACTATTCGTCCGACGAGGTCGATTACCTAATAATCCAGAGTTGCTTAGCTAGGCTTGCCCTCGAGGCCGGCGACCTCAAGACGGCCGAGAAGGAAGCGAAGGAAGAGCTCGACCTATCCGTCGATTTTCCCTCCGGCGCCCTATTGATCCTCGGCTCGATCTACTTCGCCGCAGGCCGGAAGAAGGAGCTCAGGGAACTTCGCTCCCTTTACCCCGAGGACAATGCCCTCTTCGTTCTCTCTTCCCTTCTTAAGTTTGCCAAAGACAAAGACGTCGATGCCCTCCGCAAAAGGCTAATCAAGGCCAACTTCTTCCTTTATCTCATTCTCTTCGGGGTCTGCACGTTCTCGAAGGCCCTCGTCTCGGTCTCCGAAAGCGGGGAAGCCTCGATCGACGACCATAGCCTCTACGCGGCTGACTATCTGCTTAAGAGCCTCCGCCACGCCGGCTGCTGCACGTGCTCGCTTTTTAGCGAGATAACCCGCCTCGCCCCGAAGGAAAGGGAACGCTTCCTCGCCGACCCCGTCAACAAGGCGGCTCTTTCCCTCCTCGCCTCCTTCTTCGAGGGCGATCTCGATTCCGGGCTCAAGAGAAAGGAAGCCATTGCCTTCCTCATGAAAGAAGGACTCGACGAAAAGAAAGCGCGGAAAGTCCTCTCCCGCCTCCTCCGGGCTGAAATCCTCTACAAAGACGGATCTTCTCTCTACGTCGGAAACGACGGGACGGCCCTCTATCTCGTTCCCTGAAAAATAGCGGTTATCGAAAAAAAAGGGACGGCATTTGAAGTGGACCCCAAGTCAAGTAGTTGACAAGGGGAAAACAAAAAAGGTCAGGGTCCAATGAACGGGCTAGGCAGTGCTGCCTAGCCCGTTTTCCTTTGCTTCCGTCGAAAGGATGGCCGGGAGCAT